>JBCCXT010000019.1:0-63316 GCA_039191215.1 Pseudomonadota bacterium | reverse complement strand
GGCACGCCCACAAACGGGCTGCCTTTCGTGAACCAGCTTTCCGGGGCCGGGGCGCCCCACAGCGTTTGCCGCTGCGGGTCTTTGAGGTCCCACTTGATCGGCTCGTGGTCCGGATCGACTGTCTGGTAATCCGAGCAATAGATCTCAATCCTATGTCCATCCGGATCCAAGATGTAGAGGAAGAAGGCGTTAGAAATCCCGTGCCGACCCGGCCCGCGTTCGATGTGAGAGACGTATCCGGTGGTAGCCATCAGATCGAGCAGGTCGATGATATTCAAAGGGGTCGGCACCCAGAAAGCGACATGGTGCAGCCGCGGGCCCGCGCCATTCGTGAATGCCATATCGTGCACCCCGCCTTTGCGATGCAGCCATGCCGCCCAGAGCTTCTTACTCTCCTCATCCTCGGTATATTCGGTCACGCGAAAGCCAAAACCAGCGTAGAATTCGACCGCGGCGTCGACATCGAAGCTAAAGCAATTGAAATGATCGATGCGCAGTGGCTTCACCCCGCGATAAAGCGCGTATTTCTGGTGGATGGGCGGCAGCCTGTCCATCTTGTGATAGAATTCCAACGGCACGCCTTGCGGGTCTGAGGTCGCAAGTGTCCTGCCTTGATGCGCGCGTTCCACCCATTCCGTCGGCCGGCCCAGCCCGTCGAAATAAGCCTTTGCACGATCCAGATCGCCCTCGTCAAAGGTCTTAAAACCTAAGACCTCAACCGTGCCGGGCTGCTCGGAGCGTTGCAAGATCAGGCAGTGATGGCCCCGCTCCTCCATCCCACGCAGGTAGATATGCGTGTCCGTCTCATCAGTGACCTGAAGGCCCAGGGTATCGGCATAAAATGTCTTGGACGCGGTCAGATCGGCGACGTTTAGGCAGACATGACTAAGCCGCACGACGTTGAAACTCGGGTAAAGGTTGGGGGACGGGACAGGCATCAGATGGCCCCCAGCTTGGTGATTTTGTGCTGACCTGTGGCAAACCCGATATGCTTTTGCTCCATGTAAAATTCAAACGACCAATCGCCGCCATCGCGCCCGATCCCGCTGGCTTTAACGCCGCCAAACGGTGTCGGCAGGTGGCGGACGTTTTCTGAGTTCACCCAGATCATCCCGGCCTCCAACCGGTCTGTGAAGCGCAGCGCGCGGGTCAGGTCATTGGTCCAGACATAACCCGTCAGACCATAGGCTGTGTCATTGGCGATGCGCAGCGCCTCTTCCTCGGTCGAGAACGCAATAGAGGTCAGGACAGGGCCGAATATCTCTTCCTGGGCAATCCGCATGTGGGTTTCGGCGCCGGTGAACAAGGTGGGCCGGACGAAGTAGCCATCACCGCCCACGGCCTCGCCGCCGGCTGCAATCGCCGCACCGTCCTTTCGGGCGATATCGAAATAACTGGTGACCTTTGTGAAGTGATCTGCGCTGATGAGCGGCCCAACCTCCGTGCCGGGGTCCAGCGGGTGGCCAACTTTGATCGCATTTACGCGGCTGATCAGCTTGGCCTCAAATTGCTCGCGGATCGTATCTTGTACAAGAAGTCGAGAGGAAGACGTGCAGCGCTCGCCATTGATCGAATAGATCATAAAGATCACGGCATCGAGCGCGCGGTCGAGATCGGCGTCATCGAACACAATCACCGGGTTTTTCCCGCCAAGTTCCAGGTGGTTTCGTTTGAGCGTATCGGCGCCCTGTTTGACGATCAGGCTGCCGGTCCGGCTTTCGCCGACGAATGCGATGGCACGGATCAGGGGATGTTCGCACAGCGCCTTGCCTGCCTCCTCTCCGAAACCGTTCACGGTGTTAAGAACGCCCGGGGGCAGCCCGGCCTCTTCCGCGATTTCGACCAATAGCCGCGCGGTAAGCGGTGAAAGCTCCGCCGGTTTGTGAACAACAGTGCACCCCGCGGCCAGGGCCGGTGCGATCTTCCAGGTCGACAGCATGAACGGTGTGTTCCAGGGGGTGATGACCCCCACGGGGCCGATCGGGACGCGCGCTGTGATGTTCATCAGGGTCGGCGATTTCAGGTGCTGGCCGTCGCGCGCTTGCACCACTTGATCGGCAAAGTAGCGGAAGTTTTCCGCCCCGCGGAGCGCTGCTTTGGACATGAATTTATAGGCTTGGCCCGTGTCCCAACACTCACAAAGCGCGATTTCTTCGGCCCGCGCCTCGATCCCTTCCGCAACAGCGATCAGAATCGCGCGCCGCTTGGCCGCGGGCATATCACCCCATGCGGGGAAGGCGGCATCGGCCGCCTGGGCCGCGTCATCGATATCTGCCGCAGATCCTCGGGCCACGTCGCAGATGACGCTTTTATCCACAGGTGAGATACTTTGGAATGTGCCCGAAGCGCTGGCATCCGCCCCGCCGATCCGGTTTTGGATACCGCCCGCGCGGAAGCGCTCCAGCAAGCTGTCAAGCTTGGCGATGTTGTCGTCCAGAACGCTCATCAGCCCCCCTTCAAGTGGTCGCGGATTGTGCCGAATTTAGGGGAAAGCGCGGCATCGATATCCCGCAATTCTGCTGATAGGGCGATGGACCGCACCGCCAGGGCATGTTCGGCAAAGCTCTTCATCCGGTCGAAGAGGCGGGTAATCGCATCCCGCTTGACGTCATCGGGGCGGCCTGCACGCAGACGTACGGACAGGTCGATAAACCCGTGCCCGGGATCGCCGTCTGCGATGGCATAGTGTTCGACCCGCGTTGCGCGGACCCGAATGCCGGGCATTGGAAACGCCTCAATGGTCGCGGCCTCGGCCCTTAGCGCCTCGCAAAGCGCCGCCATATCCAAGGCACCGTCGAGGTTGGCCGAATATTCTAGGTGGAGATGGGGCACGATTTTCCTTAACATGTTAATGATTACGATGTTAAGTATGTGATAGACCAAGAGTCAAGCCGAATGGCACAGAGAGGCGTGCGGACATGACTGCCAAATTGCCGTCGACATCGCGGTCGCTTCCAATAGCTCTAATACGCGCGCGGGAAGGCGTGATGGGACCCATACGCGAGATGCTGGTTGAAACCAGCCTGACGGAGCAACAATGGCGCGTATTGCGGGTGCTGGCCGAGCATGGCGCGATGGACAGTAAGACACTGGCAAACCGGGCAAGCTTGCTTTTTCCCAGCCTCACCAGGATAGCCAACACGCTGCGCGAGAAAGGGTTCGTGACGCAGACACGCAACGACGCAGACCGACGCCGGCAAATGATTGAAATAACCGATAAAGGGCAGGCAATCATCCAGGCGAATACGCCGAAGGCCGCCAAGATCGTCGATGGGTTCAAGGCAAGCCTGGGTGAGGCGGATTACGAGTTACTTCTTGATTTGCTCGCCCGCCTCGACCCAGGCAATTCCAATTGATGCCTAACCCAGGCATGCAAACCCGGTGTCAAGATCGGCGAGGATCTTGGTGACATGGGCCTCGGACAAAACAAGCGGCGGAGACAGGATGATATTGGCGCCTGACACGCGCACCATTGTGCCGGCTTCATAGGTGGCGCGGTGCACGGCGCCAATTGTGGCCTTGTCGATAGGCTCCTTCGTGTCGCGATCCGCAACTAGCTCTAAGGCACACATCAAGCCATGTCCGCCCCGCACGTCGCCGATGAGGGCGTACTTGTCCTTCAGCGCCAGCAGTCCCTGATATAGCTGCGTGCCACGTGCCCCCGCATTATCCTTTACCGACAGGTTCTCGGTTTCCTTCAGGCAGGCAATGGCGGCGGCCGCCCCGACCGGATGGCCGGAATAGGTATAGCCGGAGCCGATGGTGCCTTTGCCGGTCCCGTCCGTCTCAAAAAGCTCCGCCAGGTCGTCGCTGATCATCACGGCGCCGAAGGGGAAATACCCGTTTGTGATCGCCTTTGCTGTCACCGCCATGTCGGGCTGCACACCCCAGAGGCGCGACCCGCTCCACGCGCCGGTGCGGCCATAGGCGGTGATGACCTCATCCGCGATCAGAAGGATCCCGTGCTTCGAACAGATCTCCCGCACGCCGGGCATAAAGCTGAAATGGGGCGGGATGACCCCACCGGCCCCCAAAACCGGCTCCATGATCATGGCCGCGATGGTTGAAGGGTCCTGGAACTTGATCTCATCTTCCAGTGCCGCCAAGCAGAGCTGGGCGAGCCTTTCGGGATCGGTTTCGTTGAAGGGGTTGCGGTAGGTATAGGGCGACGGGACGTGGTAGCAGCCCGGCATCATCGGTTCATACTGCACGCGGAAATTTGCGTTCCCATTGACGGAGGCGCCGAGGGTATGCGTCCCGTGATAGCCCTTTTTCAGGCTGAGGAATTTCACCCGCCCGCCTTCGCCACGCACCTTATGGTACTGCCGCGCCAGGCGCAGCGCGATTTCCACCCCGTCAGAGCCGCCGGAGGTGAAAAACGCCCGGCTCAGCCCGTCGGGCTCAAAGAAGTTCCGCAGCATCCAGCTAAGCTCAATCACCAGGTCATTAGTGGTGCCCCGGAAGATCGAGTAATAGGGCAGCCGGTCAAGCTGCGCGGCCATGGCCTGTTTCACAGGTTCGCAGGAATAGCCCAGATTGACGTTCCACAAGCCGCCAACCGCATCGATTGTCTTGTGGCCATCCACATCCGTGATCTCGACCCCGTTGCCGCCAACGATGATGTCGGGCGGATTGGCCAGGCTGTCGGCGGGATGCGCCATCGGATGCCACAGGTGGCGGGCGTTGTTTTCCTTGAGAAAATTCATGTCTTTCATGGATCGTCTCCTTTTAATCGCCGACGCCTGATTGCGCGGCGGAAATCTGTGGTACGCGACCGGATCGTGCTGGAAAGCTGGGGTATTGGCCGCCTAAGGTTTGGCAGGCCGCTTGGGCATATGTGGTCAGCTTCTGCGCCAGCGATGCCAACCGGTCCGTGCGGGCACGGCCACGCGGGGCTGCAATCGCCACGGCGCCTACGACCTGATCGCCATCGCCGAAAAGTGGTGCTCCGATCGAGGCCACCTCGGGATCAAAGGAGCCATCGACAATGCATATGCCAGCCTGGGAAATCTCGGCAAGCAGGCGGCGTAAGTGATCGGGATCGGTCTGCGTGCGGTTCGTGAAGATGGCAAGTGGGCGTGACAGAATGCGCTCGCGCCTATCCTCGGGCAGAAAGGCCATGACCGCCAGGCCAGACGCCGTCGCATGAAGCGGCAGCACCTCGGACGGGTCAAAATGGACCTGCGTGCCATGCACTTGCGGGTCGGAATGGACGAGCGGTGACAGGCTTTCGGCCTGCAGGAGAGAGGCATGGACGAGCTCGCCGACCTCTTCTGCCAGATCAGTAACCAGCGGGCGCAAAAGTCGGCTTGTGGGGAAGCAATGCTCCCGCAAAGCCGCGAGCCGCAAGAGTGCGGCACCAAGACGATAGGCACGTGTCGTCGGGTTCTGTTCCAGAATTCCGTTCGCCTGTAGCTCTGTCAGATGCCGATGGATCGTCGCTTTGTCTCGTTTGGTCAGGCGCGCCATCTCGACCAGGCTGATCTCCGCCCGGCTGGGCGAAAATTCGTTCAGAAGTTCAAGCGCTTTGGTAATTGTGCCCATATCATTCGCTCCGATGGGCGTGTTCGAAGAAACGGGCGAGCTCTTCGGCAAACGCCGTCCGATCCGCTTGGGTCGACAGTGTTTCGCGCGCGGTTTGCGTCACTTCAGGCCCGACCACATCGGCGTATTCTTCGACCAGATCGGCGATGAATTCCTGGGTCATCTCTGGATGGTGCTGAATTGTGAAAACCTTGGACCCGATCGCGAAGCCGGCATGCGGGCAACCGGGGCTTTCAAACAGGGAAAGGGCACTATCCGGCAGATGCGCGATCTGTTCGATATGCGATCCATAAAGCCGCAGACGCGGCTCAGACCCCGACCAAGGCGCGCGGCCTGTGCGCCTAACATCCAGCGCGCCGTGCGCCCAGCCTGCGCTGCGGATAACCGGCACGCCCAGGGCCGCGGCAATCGCCTGGTGGCCAAAGCAGGCGCCAAAAAGCGGCTGTCGCGCCGTCAGCACTTCGCGGATCAACGCTTGCAGCCGATCCTTCCAGTCCGCCGGGCTGTTCACAGAATCCGGGCTCCCGGTGATCATCACGCCATCAAAACGCGAAAGGCGTTCCGGAAACTCCCCCCGACACACCCAAAAAGCTTGCGTGGTCCAATCCGGCCGCGCTTCAGCGATGAGGGTCGCAAACTTCGCATCGTCCAGCGGGCGCGATTTCGCAAAGGCGCTGTCATCGGTGTTGGTGACAAGAATGGCGAGATGCATGTCAGATGAACCACACATAGAAATCGAGAAGCGCATCAGGTTCCAGATCGCGCGTCTTTCGGAACTCGCGGTCCTTCATGAAGGCATGGTTTTCGACCAGTGCCTGGCCGACCGCTTGGGTCAGTTCCTCATCCGCCACCAGGTCTTGGATCGCTTTGCGCAGGTTGCTGGCCGTGCCGCGTTTGACATCCGTGCGGTCAAAGCCGTCGCCGGTTTCCATGGGCGGCAGCGGCAGTTTGCCCTCATATCCCAGCCGCGCTGCGTGCAGGACTGCCGCTGCCGCGGTGTAGGGATTGGCGCTGGCATCGGCCATGCGATGCTCTAGCCGCGCTTTGTTCCCGCCCTCACCGGACACACGGGTCGTCACCCCGCGATGATCACCGCCCCAGTTTTTCCAGTAGCCTGAGAGACTTGCGGGTTGCAGGCGGCGATAAGACCCCGTCGTTGGCGCGATCAAACCGGCGAGACCCTCATGGTGGTGCACCAACCCCGCAAGACAGCCCCTCGACAGGTCATTGAGGTGATCCGGCCCGCCGATCGGTCCCGCCGACAGGGCATTGTTTCCATCCGCATCCCTGAACGAGAAGTTGATATGCATGCCGGAGCCGCCCAATTCAGATAGCGGTTTGGGCAGGAATGTCAGGATAATCCCGTGATCCAGCGCAATCTCGCGCGCCATGAGACGGAACAGGACAACGTCGTCGATGGCCTTAAGAGCTGTGTCAAAGCTCAGCGTGTATTCGAATTGAGAGCTGTCGTATTCGGCCGTTACCATGTCGAGCTGGAAACCCAACTCCGCCGCCTTCCGCCAGATGATGTCATTGATCCGCATCGGGTCGGAGAACGGCCCGGTTCCATAAACCACACCGCCCGGCGCATCATAGGGCCGCAGCCGCCCATCCTCGCTGCCTTGCAGGGCGTAAGCCTCCAACTCGATACCCAGCATCGGGGTCAAGCCATGCGCCTCCCAATCCGCCACTGCACGCTTAAGCGCCGCCCGCGGACACAGTGGCAGCAGCTCTCCGGCGTCGTCATAGAGATCGCCAAGCACAACTTGTGTGGCCGGCTCCCACCCTTGCCGAACGTCTTCGCCGCGCCAACGCAGCTCAACATCCGGGATGCCGTCCCGGATCAAAGCATGGGGCGCATCGATTAGCAGGTCGCGGTCGAAATGTGTGCCAAAGACGCCGCGGGCAAAGCGCGAGGACCCATCGCCGATTTTGGACGCAGGCAGGTATTTGCCCCGAGGGATGGAAAGGGCGTCGATGAAAAGTGCGCGCAAACGGTCTGACATGGCCACGCTCACTGCAACGTCACAGAGACTGGCAACCGCTTAATCCCGTTTACAAAATTTGATCGCACGAAGGCTTCCTCCCCGTCGGGCTCGATGGCCTTGATCCGCGAGGCCAGTTCCTGGAACAGCACGCGTACCTCCAGCCGCGCCAGATGCATGCCGAGGCAGACATGCGGCCCGCCCTGGCCCCAGCCCAACTGCCGGTTGGGTTTGCGCGCCAGCGTCAGACGATAGGGGTCAGCGAACATCTCCTCATCGCGATTGGCAGAGATGAACCAATAAAGCACCTTGTCGCCTGCTTTGATCTGGCGGCCATGAACGTCCACATCGCGCGTCGCGGTGCGGCGGAAATAGGTCGCGGGCGAGGCCCAACGCACGATCTCGTCCGGGCCGCTATCCCAAACCTCACCCGACTGAAACTCCTCCAGCAGCCCGTCTTGGCGGGCCAGTGCCTGGATCCCTGCCGCGATGGAATACCGCGTTGTGTCATTGCCGGCGGCCACCAGCAAACAGAAAAAGTTTCGAAACTCGGTCTCCGAGATCGTCTCGCCATTCTCATCGGGTTGCAGGATCAGATGGAGGATCCCGTTTGTATCCCCGGTCGCGTTCTTGCGATCCATCAACTGGCGCGCGTAGTCATAAAGATCCGCGCCTGCCGGAGAGTTGAAAGGCATCAACCGAAAGGCATCGGTGTTCATCTTGTCCACGACATGATCGGTAAAGTCGGGATCGGAATTGGCCATCAGTGCGTCGCCTTTGTCGACAAGCCACGGCAAGTCCTCGTCCGGCACGCCCAGGATCTGGCCCAGCATACGCATGGGCAATTCGCGCGCGATCTCTCGCGTGGCATCAAACCGGCCCATCTCTAGCGCACGATCCAGGATCGGGCCGCATAAGTCGCGAATTCGATCTTCAAACTGCACCACTTCACGCGGCGAAAAAGCGCGGGCCACCTTCATGCGTACCTTGCGGTGCTCGTCGCCGTCGGTCTCCTGGAAGGTGCGGCGGGCGAGATATTCCTCATAGGTTTGATCTTCCATCCGGATGCCTTGTGCGGACGAAAACGTCTCCGTGTCGCGGATCAATTCGACGATGTCGGCGTGGCGCGTGATCGACCAATAGCCTTCGCCGCCGTCGAACTCCGACCAGTGGCAGGGGTCTTCGCGGCGCAAACGCGCGAATGTGTTGTAGGGCGCGCCCTTGGCAAAGCTGTCATGGCCGCTGAGGTCGGCGAACCCGTCATCATCAGGAGCCCAGATGGTCATATGTTCGCCTCCGTCTTTGGGTTTTCTTGCGATCCGTGAAATGGCGTTCGGTTCGCCCGCCGATCCGGCGTGCAAACGCTTCGGAGGATTTTCGCCGCAGGCTCTTGCGGTCCACTGGCCGCCATTCCCGCCAAACTCGCCATAGCGTGGCGAGCACGATCACGATGATCACGCAAAACAGCAGAAACGCGATGGGGCGGTCGATGAATTCCCATGGCGTGCGCACCCGCGCCATGGCCGAGCGCAGCTTGACCTCCATGATCCCGCCCAAGACCATGCCAAGGACAATGGGAACAATTGGCAAATTCAAACGCTTCAGGACAAATCCGATCAGGCCGAATACGGCTGCGATGGCGCAATCGACTGCGGAATTGCGGATCGAGTAAACGCCGACAAAGCTCAAGAGCAGGATGCACATGCCCAAGAAGCGGTTTGGGATGCGGGTCAGATGCACCAGCCAACCTGTCGAGATTAGAAGGAAAAGCACGACAATCACGTTCAGGATCAGCAGCGCCAGATACAGCGCCACGACAAAATCCATCTGCTGCTGAAACAGCCCCGGTCCCGGCACCACGTTGTGCACGTAGAAAACCGACAGCATCATTGCCGTCAGCGCCTCGCCCGGGATGCCAAGCGCGAGAAGCGGGATCATTGCGGCTGCCGGAACGGCGTTGTTGGCAGTCTCTGATGCGATCAACCCTTCGGACGAACCATGGCCAAAAGCCTCCGGCGTTTTCGACAGTTTCCGGGCTGAGGTGTAGGACATGAACTGGGCCGTGAACTCCCCCACGCCGGGGATCATCCCCATCAGCACGCCAAAGCCGGAAGAGATACTGGCCACGCGCGGGTGTCGTGTTAGTTCGCGGAATCCTTGGAAGAGCGACCCGCGCGAGCGGGGCAGGCGGATCTTCTCGTCATCCATCGTCAGCAGCAGGAATGCCTGGCTCAGCGCGAACAGGCCCAACACGACCACAATTAGATCAATGCCACCGGCCAGCCAGCTTTGCTCAAACGTGTAGCGGCGGGTATAGGCCACAGGCTCCAGCCCGACGGTGTTGACGAAGATGCCGAAGCCCACAAGGGCCGCGGCAATCAGCATCTGCCCGCGATGGGCCACCACCACCAAGATCACACCCAAGAATGCGGCCAGGAAGATCTCTCGTGAGCCAAACATAGGTGCGACCCGCGCCAAAACGGGTGATAAGAAGATAAGGCACAGGACCGAGACGATGCCGCCGACAAAGCTCGCTGAATAGGCGATGGACAGCGCCCGACGGCCCTCGCCGCGCAACGTCATCGGAAAGCCGTCATAGGTTGTTAGTGCATTTACCGCCGTGCCAGGCGTATTGATCAGGATGGCCGGAATGGCCCCGCCATACATCGATGAGCCGTAGATCCCCAAAAGCAGCGTCAGCCCGACAATAGGGTCCATCGAAAATGTCGCGGGCAGTAATATCGCGATGGCTACGGCCGGGCCAACGCCAGGGATCGATCCGATCGCCACGCCGCCAATGGCACCGGCCAAAAGCGCGAGCATCACATCCCATCGGCCCAGCACAACCAGAGCTTCGGCAATGATCTCCATCACAGATACGTCAGGAAAAAGCTGCGCAGCTCGCCTGGCAGAAACCGATAGATCTGGCCTCCGGGAATGTTCACGCTGAGCAGGGTCTTAAACAGGATCGCTGTGGCCACTGCGAAAATGGCCGCTAGAATAAACGGCGGCTTGCCGCGATACCCAAGTCGCCATACGAGCGCGCAGGCAAACGTGATGCTCATTGGCAAAAAGCCAATGATCGGCACTGTAAACACATAGATCATGAACCAACCGGCATATTCGGCGGGCTCCAGCCAGCGTCGCGCCTCCATCCAATCCAGCCGATTTGGCCGCCGATGGCGCATGCGCAATAGGTGTAGGCCAAACCCAAACGCCATTACCGCCAATCCGATAGCGGGCCACAGACGCGGCTGGCCTGCGAAGTTGCGTGCATCCTCCGACCATATGGTTTGGGAGCCGATTTGGGTGATCAAAAGCAGCACCAAGCCCAGGCTGACGGCAACAAAGACGATCAGTCCGGCGCTTCGTGTCTTGGCGAAAAGATCGGTTTGATTGGCCATATACGCCGCCCGATTCCAAGAAGGTATGGGGGCGGATCACAGGCCGCCCCCCAGGTGGATTACTCGCCGAGCGCTTCGGAAATTGTGTCGAGCGTTGCGCGATCCGCCTCGATCACGGCCGCGCTTTCCTCTGCGTTCAGCCAATAGATCAGCGCGCCGGTCTCCGCGGCAATTTCCTGCGCGCGGTCGCTCATCACGGTGCGCTCTGCGATCTCTGCGATGGCATCACGCGCCTCCTGCGGCACACCGGTTGTCACAAAAAGTCCGTTCCACAGCGAGATATCGAGCGATGCATCAACTTCGCCGATTGCCGGGGTGTCGGGTGTCAGCGAGATACGCTCGCCCGTGATCGAAACCAGCACATTGACGCTGTCGAGGCAGGGCAGGATAAGTTGCAACGTGGTATTGATCACATCCGCGTCGCCCGAGGCGAGCGTGTTGCAATCGAGCGCGTCAAACGCCGCGTCACCGCCCCATTCAAAGCCCATATTGGCCGCCAGCGCCTTGGTCACCTGCGTGGGCGTCAGCACATCGCCGAAATGGCCCAGGAAAACCTCATTTTCAGCGGCATAGGCGCCAAGCTCTTCCATTGTCGCATAGGGCGCGCTGGTGGAGGCCGCGATCACAAAGGGGTAGGTCAAAAAGATGCCGACGGGTTCAAACTGCGCCGGTGTCAGCTCGGGGATGTCGATCTCGTGCCCTATCAGCGGCACGGCCGGTACAAACGACCCGATAGTGTAGCCATCTTGCGGTGCTGTGGCGACGTCGATCGCGCCAGGGAAGGGGCCGCCCCCACCGCCGGGCCGGTTCACAACGGCCGCGGGCACACCGTATTCCTCTTGGAATTCTTCTGCGATCATGCGCGTCAGGATGTCTTCCAAATCGCCAGGAGGCCAGGGAACAATGAAGGTCACGGGTTGTTCGGGATATTCCGCAAACGCCGCGCCCGTGAGGGCCAGCACGGTTGCAGCGGTTGCCGCAAGGGTCTTGTAAGTCATAGTCCGTCCTCTGTTGGTCGATGGTTTATTATTTGAACCTTATGTGTCAATTATTCTGCGAAGGACTGTGGTTCCTGTCAATTGATTTCATTCAATGCTCGGGATTGACAGTGGGTGTCCGCAGCCACCAGGATATTATTGACTTATTGGGTTCATATATCAAACCAACTGAGGCGCCATGGAACAGAGCCGAATAGATGAACTGCGGGTCCGCCCCGTGGCCGCTGCCAAGCATTTGATCGATGGCGCACCGCGTGAGGCATCGGATCATGGAACGCTCGACGTCATCTCGCCGCTCGATGGCCGCATCCTGACAACGATGGCCCGTGGCACCCGCGCCGACGCGGAAGCGGCGATTGCTGCGGCGCGGGCGGCCTTTGACGATGGCCGTTGGTCGGGCCTGGCGCCAGCGCAACGCAAAACCATCCTACTGGCCTGGGCTGACCTGATCCGCGATGAGGCTGAAGAGCTGGCCGTCCTCGGCGTGCGTGAGAACGGCACAGAGATCGGGATGGCGTTGAAGGCGGAACCCGGCTCAGCGCAGGCCACGATACGCTATTATGCCGAAGCCATCGATAAGCTTTACGGCGAAATTGCACCAACTGCGCCCGGGTCACTGGGCCTCATCCATCGTGTGCCAGTGGGCGTGGTGGGCGCAATCGTACCCTGGAATTTCCCCTTGATGATCGGCGCTTGGAAACTGGGCCCCGCACTTGCTGCGGGCTGCTCGGTGGTCCTGAAACCTGCCGAAACCGCATCACTTGCGCTTTTGCGCATAGCAGAGCTTGCGCTTCAATCGGGCCTGCCGCCGGGCGTGTTGAACGTCGTAACGGGCGAGGGCGCAACCGTTGGTGCGGCAATCGCTGAATCCCACGATGTCGATGTGCTCACCTTTACCGGCTCAGGCGCCACGGGACGGCGCCTGATGCAGGCTGCCGCAGCCAGCAACCTCAAACGGGTCTATCTGGAGCTTGGCGGCAAATCGCCCAATATCGTCTTTGCCGATGCCCCTGATCTTGATGAGGCCGCGAAAGTCTCCGCCGCCGGGATTTTCCGGAATGCCGGGCAGGTCTGCGTCGCGGGCTCTCGTCTGCTGGTGGAACGCAGCATCCACGATACGTTCGTCGAAAAACTCGCCCGCCACGCCGAGGCGATGCAGCCCGGTGATCCGTTGAACACCGGAACCGCCATCGGCGCAGTCAATTCCGAGCGCCAGCTCAACCAAAACCTGGCTTTCGTCGCCGAGGCCCGCGCGGCGGGTTTGAATATTGCCACCGGCGGCGCCCGCACGCTGCAAGAGACCGGCGGCTATTACATGGAACCAACCGTAGTTGCCGGCGTTTCCCCCGCCGATCGCATCGCGCGGGAGGAGGTGTTCGGCCCCGTCCTTGCCGTCCTGCCCTTTGACACCGAAGACGACGCCATAGCCCTGGCAAATGACAGCAGCTACGGCCTCGCCGCGGGCGTTTGGACGGCCAATCTGTCGCGTGCCCATCGCATGATCAACCGGATCAAGGCCGGCGTGGTTCACGTAAACACCTATGGCGGCCCGGACATTACGGTGCCACTTGGCGGTGTGAAGCAGTCCGGCAACGGCCATGACAAATCGCTACATGCCTTTGATAAATATCTCGATCTCAAGACCGCCTGGATCAAGCTGTGAGCTCCGAGACACTCCTAGACCGGCGGCGCCGATTACTTGGGCCGAACCTGCCCACCTTCTACGAAGACCCGGTTCATCTTGTGAAGGGCGACGGCGTTTGGGTCTGGGATGCAGCGGGCCGGAAATATCTCGATTGCTACAACAATGTGCCCCATGTAGGGCATTGCCATCCTCATGTGGTCGAGGCGATTTGCCGACAGGCCTGGCAGCTTAACACCCATACGCGCTACTTACATGAGGGGATCTTGGACTATGTTGAGCGTCTGACCGCCACCTTTGCCGATCCGCTCTCGACCGCGATCCTGACCTGCACTGGGTCAGAGGCCAACGATATCGCGATGCGCATGGCCGAGGCCGTGACGGGCAAACGCGGCATCATCGCCACCGACCACACCTATCACGGCAATACCACAAGTGTTGCGGCACTTAGCCGTACCAATCGAACCGGCCTTGGCGGTGCGGCGCCCGTACGTCACGTGCCGGCGCCTGACAGCTATCGGCCCCTTGGCGGCGAAGCGGGGGGGCCGCACGCGCAGGCATTCGCAGTGTCGGTGCAAGAGGCAATTGACGATCTTGAGCTCTCCGGACATGGATTTGCGGGAATAATCCTGTGCCCGGGCTTTGTGAATGAGGGCTTCCCGACCCTGGCGCCGGGCTGGCTTGATCCAGCTTTGAAGCTGGTGCGCGACGCCGGCGGCGTCTTTATCGCCGATGAAGTTCAGTCGGGCTTCGGCCGCTGTGGCGAAGCGATGTGGGCGCATCAGCGCCTTGCCGCCCATCCCGACATCGTCACCCTTGGCAAACCAATGGGCAATGGTCACCCCGTGGCGGGCGTCGTGACCTCCGTGGGTACCATGACCGCGTTCCGCGAGGCCTTTCGGTATTTCAACACGTTTGGTGGAAATCCAGTCTCCTGCGCGGCAGCCAATGCGGTGCTGGATGTGATCGAAGATGAAGGCCTGATTGTGCATGCCAATGAGGTGGGTAACTACGCGCGGGACGGACTGTCTGACCTTGCGCAGAAGTTCGATTGGATCGGCGATGTGCGTGGCTACGGGCTCTTTTTCGGAGCTGAGATTGTCACGGACAAAGCCACTAAATCACCCGCCACGGTTTACGTGAAGCGGGTCGCCAACGCGATGCGCCAACGCGGCGTGCTGCTGAATTTTCTGGGCATCCATTACAACACGCTTAAGATCCGCCCGCCGATGCCGTTCTCCCGCGCGAATGCTGACCAAATGCTTGAAACGCTTGATGATGTTTTGACCGCGCTCGGGCCGCCGGATGCCTGACATTGCAGATCACCTCGCCGCTTGGGGCATGGCCAGCGTGCCCAGGCAGCTTATGGCCACGCGTGAGAATACGGTCTACCGGGTAGAGACGCCGCAGGGACCGGCGGCTCTGCGGCTTCGGCGACCCGGCCTCCGCAGCCATGCGGAAATCCAATCGGAACTTCAGTGGATGGCGGCATTGAACGAAGCGGACCTGATCGTGCCGCGACCAATTCCGACGCGCAACGGCCTCTATACCCATGAGGCTGACGGGATCGTGGCGGATATGGTCGGATGGCTTGAGGGTTCGCCGATGGGGATCGATGGCGCATTGATGGACGTGCCTGATCTCGTTGATCGCTACCACGCACTTGGCGCGAGTGCGGCGCGTTTGCACGACGTCAGCTATGCTTGGGCTGGGGCCGCCTCGGTTTGCCGCCCGTCTTGGGACGCCGAAGGTCTTTTGGGGGACGCGCCGCTATGGGGGCGCTTTTGGGAAAATCCATCGCTGACGGCAGCAGAGCAATCGCTGATCTGGACCGCCCGGACGCGGGCGCTGCAGCATTTGAATGCCCTGTCAGATGCACTCGATTTCGGGTTGATCCATGCCGACCTAACGCCGGAGAACGTGATTTTCGGGCCAAATGGCCCTGCGATAATCGACTTTGATGACGGCGGCTGGGGGTTCCGCGCCTTTGAATTGGCCACCATCGCCAACCGCGCGGTGCGCCGCGATGACGGCGAGCATCTGATTGCGGCCATGCTGCAGGGCTACATTTCGATTCGTCCCGCCGACACGCATGCCCTTCCCCTGTTCCAACTGTTGCGGGCCTTCACCTATCTGGGTTGGATCATTCCTCGGATCGGGGAGCCGGGCGGTAAAGAGCGGGCAGAGCGCTTCCGCGATTTTGCCAACAAACTGGCACGCAACTACCTAGAAACAGAAGGAACACCCCATGGCGGATAAGACCATCCTTGTGGTCGGCACCTATGACACCAAGGACGCAGAGTTGAATTTTGTGTCCGGTGTCATCCGCGATCAGGGGGGCACCGTCATCACCATGGATGTCAGCGTCCTGGGTGATCCCGCCGAGCCAACGGATATCTCCAAACACGAGGTCGCGACTGAGGGCGGCCATAGTATTCAGGAGGCGATCGATGCCGGCGACGAAAATCTCGCCATGCAGATCATGGCCAAAGGCTCAGCTCTGGTGGCTGCCCGGCTCCACCGCGAAAGTCGGATCGACGGAGTGCTGGTCCTTGGCGGCTCCATGGGCACCGATCTCGCGCTTGATCTTTGCTCTGCGCTGCCCATCGGCGTGCCCAAATACCTCGTCTCGACGGTATCGTTCTCACCGATGATCCCACCCGAACGGCTTCCGGCGGATGTCCAGATGATCCTTTGGGCGGGCGGGCTTTATGGGTTGAATTCGGTCTGCAAGGCTTCCCTTTCCCAAGCAGCGGGCGCGGTTTTGGGCGCCGCCCGCGCTGTAGAGGCCCCGCGTCGCGACCGGCCGCTGATCGGGATGACGTCGTTTGGGAAAACCGTGCTGCGCTACATGGTGACCCTCAAACCGGCTTTGGAAGAACGGGGGTTCGAGGTTGCGGTGTTTCACGCGACCGGTATGGGCGGGCGGGCCTTCGAAAGCCTTGCGGCGGAAGGCGCGTTTGCCGCTGTAATGGATTTTGCACCACAGGAGGTCGGAAACCACCTCATGGGCTCCTCGATCAGTGCAGGCGCAAACCGGATGACCGCCGCTGGAGCTACCGGCACCCCGCAGTTTTTGTCGATCGGATGTTATGACCTGGTTGATCTGGTGGGCTGGCAGGACGTGCCCGCCAAACTCGCAGGCCAGGAAGTGCATGCTCATAACCGACTGCTCTCCTCGGTCATGATGACACCCGATCAACGGCGACAAATGGCGCGCGCGATGACATCCAAACTGGCCGAGGCAAAGGGCCCAACCACGCTGTTTCTGCCGCTTCTGGGTGGTAATGAATGGGACCGCCCGGGCGGCCCTTTGAGCGATCCGGAGGGATTGGAAGCCTTCATTGATGAGATCCGCGCAACCTGCCCGGAGAGCACCGACCTGGTGGAACTCAGCGCCCATATCAACGATGCGACCTTCACCGACGCGGTCTTGGCCCGTTTTGACGACATGGTCGCGAATGGCGTGATTGATGCCAAGCGCTGAGGCGGACCGCGCGCTGGCTCTCGATTTCGGCGCTGTGATCTTTCGCACCCTATTCGAGACACACGACCTGAGCGAGCAAGCCTTGGGACTTGCCGCAGGAACACTGACCTGGCGCGGGCCGTTTGATCCCGAAAACGATCTACCTTGGCAGGCCATGCAAACAGGTGAGATGTAAGAACGGCATTACTGGGCTATGCGCATGCAGGAAACGGGCGACGTGATCGGTGAGAGTTGGACCGCGTTCCCCGAATTTATTGGCCGTGTCCGAGGGGCAGACCCGGCCGCCGTGATCCGACCTGAAGCACTTGCAGCCATCAATCGAGCGCGTGCGGCCGGGGTGCGGCTCGCGATGCTCTCAAAGGAGCTCGATCTCTTCTATGGCGCTGATTTCCGGACCAAAATACCCTTTTTGGTAGAAATTCGACGCGATAGTAAACGCGACATGCACCGGCATCCTAAAGCCTGACAGGCGCGCCTATGCCTTTGTGACCGAGGCGCAAAAGCTGCGTGCAGCGGCCTGCGTTTTCGTGGATGACCAGGAAAAGAACGTGATTGGCGCTTGGGCGGCGGGGATGGAGGTTGTGCCCTTCGACGTTACGGCGCCTGAAGCCGGATTTGCCCGCGATTTGCTGTAGCCAGGTCCGATCCTCCAAGAGGCTTGTTCGCGCCACAGTTCGATCAGCCGGCAGGCGCGACGACAGAGGCGGATAGCCAGACGCCAAAGATATGCGGTGAGAAGGCAATGGTTTTCGCGCCACCAATTCGCTTGCAATGCGTTGATGGCAGGTGAAAAACGCGCGATTGCATGTGCTCGTGAACGAAATTCTCCTCCTATGGCACGAATCTGGTACCGCGAACCTCGCCACACCGGCCGACGAACTTGATCGATGGCGCCTTCTTCGGAAGCAAGTGCAACGACCCCCGCGCGTTGCGTTGCGGCGTCTTAGATTCGAATGCGACCGCCTTCGGTCGCAACAACTCAGCAGTCTTTTTGAAAACCTCGACTCGCGACGGTTGCTTGACCTCAAAGAACGCGTCGGTGGATGTGACAATCTTGTGATCGACCGCGTTGGCAACCGCGCAAAGCTTGGCGCATCGAAATCAATCTTTGCGTTATCTGATAAATCTCGTCAGGATTGTGCGGTCCGGGCGCCTATGCCCGAAAGCTCGGGGGGGTCTTTTCGTGACGACAAGTTCCGCTATAGATACGTTGTGCGATAGACGCCGCGAGTTGTTGTGGGAGTGCGGTTGCGCTGATTGCGTGCCATCCTACTTCATCGAGCTACTCTCCGATCCACCTCTGTCGACCCAGCCAGAGCCCTTGGCCGAGCCAGTCGATCACTTTGACCCCATACCAAAGGACACTGCGCGATGATTCGAACATTTCTAACCTCCACGGCATTGGCCACTTGTGTTGCTGCCCCCACAATTGCTCAGGACGCCGCTGACGTCCTTGCCACCTATAGCGATATCGCAGCTGCGGGATATGAAGACAGCCTGATAACCGCTCAAGCTCTCGAAATGGCAGTCGCAGCGCTTGTGGCTGAGCCCACGGCCAACAACCTCACGGCGGCGCGCGAAGCCTGGCTAGAAGCACGCGTCCCCTACCAGCAGACCGAAGTGTTCCGCTTCGGCAATGCAATCGTCGATGACTGGGAAGGCCGCGTGAACGCTTGGCCGCTCGATGAAGGCCTGATCGACTATGTCGACGGGGCATATGGTGGCCCAACCGACGAGAACACGCTGGCTGCACTCAACGTGATTGCGAATCCGTCTTTCGTTCTGTCGGGCAGCGAGATCGATGCATCGGTTATCAACGCGGCATTCTTGGAAGAGACGCTGCACGAAGCTGACGGGGTCGAAGCGAACGTGGCGACCGGCTATCACGCCGTGGAATTTTTGCTCTGGGGCCAGGACCTAAACGGTCACGGCGACGGTGCGGGTGACAGGCCCTATACCGATTTCGTCCAAGGTGACGCATGCACCGGTGGCAATTGCGATCGGCGGGTCGAATATCTCGTCGCTGCAACCGAACTGCTGGTCTCCGACGTTGAATGGATGGCCGCGCAATGGGTCGAGGGCGGCGATGCTCGTTCCGCATTGATGGAAGATGAACAGGCCGGATTGGCGGCGATGCTGACCGGTATGGGCAGCCTAAGCTACGGCGAGACCGCCGGTGAGCGTATGCGTTTGGGCCTAATGCTGAATGATCCCGAGGAAGAGCATTCCTGCTTCGCGGACAACACCCATAACGACCACTTCTTCAACGGTGTGGGCATTCAGAACGTCTATCTTGGCGAATACGTTCGGATCGATGGCACCGTCGTCTCGGGCCCGTCCTTGTCGGACCTTGTGGTTGGCGTCGATGCCGAACTTGACGTTGAGATGCGCATGCGACTGGCCGAAGCGGTGCTGGCTTTGGGCCGCATCAAGACCGCAGCGGAAAGCGGCTTTGCCTATGACGAGATGCTGGAGCGCGGCAATGAAGGCGGCGAGATTCTGATTATGGGCGGCGTGAACGGCCTAGTCGAACAAACCCGTTCGATTGAGCGTGTGGTTGCGTCACTTGGCCTCGACGGCATCGAGTTTGAGGGCTCTGACAGCCTTGATAACCCTTCGGCCGTGTTTCAGTAAAAGAGGTGCCGGGGTGCGGCGGTCCGCACCCCATTTTCCCTGGGTTTGATCATGCAGATGCGCTGTCTCTATCTCATGACCATTGCTGCCTCATTTGCCATTCCCGCAATCATCGTGGCCCAAGAGACAGAGGCGCCTGCCTGGGCCGGATTGCAGGATCTGCATCTCGACGTGGTCCCCAGAACCCAAGAGGAGCGAGACCGGATCGCGATGGTGACCGACATCCCAGTAGATCTCTCAGCTCCCTTCGCGTTCGAGGAAAATTCGGGTGGAGCTGCGACAGTCCGGCCGCGCAGGAATACCGATGCGTTTTCACAGCCATCGGCCAATTTGGACTTTGAAGAAGAGCTCAATTTCCGAGTCGGTAACGGCTTGTTCCGACGGCTTTGGGTGTCGTCGCCAGCGTCGACGCTGGCATCCGACGGGTTGGGCCCGCTTTATAACGCGCGGTCCTGCCAAAGATGCCATATTAAAGACGGCCGTGGCCATCCTCCCGAAGGCCCCGATGATATCGCTGTTTCCATGTTTCTCCGGGTTTCCATTCCAGGTCCAGAAGACGGGCCGCCCCATCCAATCCAGGATTACCTGGCGACCTTGCCGGATCCGGTCTACGGCAGACAGTTGCAGGATTTTAGCCTGCCTGGGCATGCCTCCGAATACAGCCTTGGCGTTGAATACGTTGAAATTGAAGTGGGCCTATCAGGCGGCGAGGTCGCGATGCTTCGACAACCGACGTACAGCGCAGATAACCTCGGGTATGGCCCGCTGCATCCAGACGCCGTGTTGAGCCCCCGGGTTGCCCCACAGATGATTGGATTGGGCCTTTTGGAGGCGATCCCGGCCGCCGACATTCTGGCTTTGGCCGATCCCGACGATGCGGACGGCGACGGGATCTCTGGGCGCCCCAATATTGTGTGGTCCATCGTGCACGATCAACCCATGCTTGGGCGGTTTGGTTTGAAGGCAGGCCTGCCTTCCGTGTTGGAGCAATCTGCAAGCGCCTTCGCCGGTGATATCGGCATTTCCAGCCCCTTGCTTCCAAATGCCTGGGGCGAGTGCATGAATAGCCAGATCATCTGTCGCGACGCAATCCATGGCGGCGATCCAGAGCAGGACGGCTACGAGATTGATCAGATCGGTCTCGATCTTGTGACGTTCTATAGCCAAAATCTTGGCGTCCCGGCCCGTCGTGACGTCGATGATCCGGAGGTTCTCCGCGGCCGCGAAGTCTTCTATCAAACCAACTGCATCGGGTGCCATCAACCGAGTTTTGTCACACATCGGCTTGAAGGCGATCCGGCACAGAGCTTTCAATTGATCTGGCCTTATAGCGATATGCTCTTGCATGATATGGGTGAGGGCCTGGCCGACGATCGACCCGAGGCCCGCGCCAATGGATATGAATGGCGAACACCACCCCTTTGGGGCATCGGCCTGACCGAACAGGTGTCGGGGCACACCTACTTTCTGCATGACGGGCGTGCCCGGAACCTATTGGAAGCGATCCTATGGCATGGCGGCGAGGCCCAGTCCCAACGCGATGCTGTTGTGTCGATGCCGCCCGAGGATCGCGCAGCGCTGATCCGCTTTTTGGAGAGTTTGTAAGATGATGCGATCCCTAATGGTAAGTGCGTGCCTGTTGCTGCCACAGGTCGGTATGGCCCAAGAACTGCCCGCCATCGTGGCCACCGCCGTCGAGAGCCACATTTTACCGCGACATGCGAGCCTGGTGGCCGAGACCTCAGAATTAAGTTCGGTCACCCAAGAGGCTTGCCTGCCAGGCGACCCGACCCTCGAAGCTGCGTTTCACGCTGCATTTGATGCCTGGATCAATGTCAGCCATATCACATTTGGCCCGTCTGAGGCGGATGGGCGCTTTTTCGCCCTGTCGTTTTGGCCCGATACCCGTGGGGTCACCGGGCGGAGCCTGTCAGATCTGATCGCCAGCGAAGATGCCGCTGTCGGCGACCCCGCCGCCTATGCCGAAGTTTCGGTTGCGGCGCGCGGGTTTTATGCCTTGGAATTTCTACTCTTCGACGATGCGGTTTCGACCCAAGGAAACCCTGATTACCGCTGTGCGCTTGTCCAAGCCATCGCAGCCGATATCGCCGCAACTTCTGCCGAGATTTACGATGAATGGACGGATGGGTTTGCGGAACTGATGCTCACCGCAGGTTCGAACGAGAGGTTCCGGAGCGCTGAGGAAGCGGCACAGGTTCTGTTTGGCACGCTTACAACCGGCCTGGAATTCACCACCGATCTGCGCATTGGTCGTCCGTTGGGGAGTTTCGATTCCCCCCGACCGAACCGCGCAGAAGCCAGGCGCTCGGGACGCTCGTTGCATCATGTCGAGCTTTCCTTGACCGCGCTGGCAGACCTGGCGCGCATTCTTTCTGAGGGCGATCCCAGGCTCCAATCCCTGATGGCTGATGAGTTTGCGGCGGCTTTGGAAAGGGCCAACACTTTGGATGACCCGACCTTTATGTCAGTTGCCGAACCTCAGGGCCGCATCCGGGTCGAGGCTCTCCAGTTGCGTATCCGGGATGTGCGCGCATTGGCGGTGTCTGAGCTTGGTCCGCGCTTGGGTGTTGCGGCCGGCTTTAACGCCTTAGACGGAGACTGAGGGTTGCGTCGGCGTGATCTTTTCGCTGGGATCGGCGCGCTGAGCGTTATGCCAAGCACGACTTGGGCTGATGCGAATAATCCGACCTTTTTATCCGCCGCGCGCCATTCCGACGGAAGCTACCATCTGTGCGGTCTGGACGAGCGGGGCACGGTTCTGTTCAACCTGCCCATTCCAGATCGTGGCCACGCGGCTGCCGCCCACCCCGAACGCCCCGAGGCTGTGGCCTTCGCCCGCCGCCCCGGTCGCTTTGCCATGATTGTTGATTGTGCCCGTGGTCGCGAGGTTGCAATTCTGTCTCCGCCGGTGGACAGGCACTTTTACGGCCATGGGGTGTTTTCATCGGATGGCAGCATCCTATTCACCACCGAGAACGACCTCGAAACGCTCGACGGCCGAATTGGCTTGTGGGATGCCACGCAGGGCTATTCCCGTATCGGCGACATCCCATCAGGTGGTATCGGGCCCCACGATATCGGCCGGCTTCCCGGATCAGAAACACTTGTCGTCGCCAATGGCGGTATCGCCACACATCCCGATAGTGGTCGCACGCCGCTTAACCTGGCGACCATGCGGTCGAATCTGACTTATTTGGATGCCGATCAGGGGCCGCGTGACGTGGTGGAGCTTGACCCCGTATTTCGGCAGAACTCCATCCGCCATTTGTCCATTCGCGACGACGGTTTAGTCGCTGCGGGCATGCAGTGGAATGGCCCTGAATTCGAATATCCACCCTTGGTGATCACACATGCCCTTGGCGCCGAAGCCGATTTGCTCGAAGCGCCGTCTGACATTCAACGTCGGATGCAGGGCTATGTTGGAAGCATCGCGTTTGTGCATGGCTCTGATTTGGTTGGTGCCACATCACCCAGGGGCGGGTTGGTACATCTTTTTGATGCGCAAACGGGTGAATTCCACTCGCATTTCCATGCCGTTGACGTATGTGGCATTGCAACCGCGCCCTCCGGCACCGCGATGGTCACGACCGGCACGGGTGTGGTCGGGCAATTGGTTGGGGCCGAACTTGCCAGCCCGCAAACGACAGAGTGGATGTGGGATAACCATTTGGTGGTGGTCCAAGCGATTTAGGCCGCAACGAGTCTGCCCCGTTTCTATTGGGTTTCGCCCGTTAATGCGATCTGGGCGACAACAGGCCGTGCTTTGCCCAAGACCTCCAACAGGCAAAAGTGAAGTCCGATGATAGAGCCCTTTAGTGGCGCCGATCAGTCGTGATCGCTGGTCGAGCCCGAGCATCCGTGTACGCAGTGAGTCCAGCTGATGAAGCAAACATCCGAACGCCAATTTTATCGATAATCGTTGACGAGGCTGCCATCCTGTCACATACATTGGTATACAGCCCGGTGCTGGGGGCAGCATTTAGGTCGGGTATCGCCTCATGGAGAGCTTAGTTGATTCAGCGCGTAACTCTGAGTGAGCAGGTCAAGGAAGAGCTGCTTGATGACATAATGTCGGGTCGATTTCGGCCCGGTGATCGGATTGTAGAATCGCAGATCGCCAAGCGCATGGGCATCAGTCAGTCTCCGGTCCGCGAGGCGTTGCGCGATCTGGTTGCCATGCGATTCATTGAGGTTGAACCCCATAAAGGCGCCCGGGTCCGCCGAATTGACCAGCGCGAGGTTATGGAGATCTATCCCGTCCGTGCCCGTTTGGAGGAATTGGCAGGGCTCTTGGGCGTGACGAACGCCAAAGAGCGCTTGGTCGATCTTGAGCATGCTGTCGAGTGCATGTCGGACGCATTCAAAGCGGGCGATGCGCGGACGATGGCGAAGTGGGACGTCAATTTTCACCGCATCATTTTGGAGGCCACAGAGAACCAGATTCTGATCGAAACCTGGAACTCGTTGATGATTGAAGCGCGGACCTTTGTGACGTTGAACAACCTGATGCTGCACCGGCCTGGCCTTGACCTGGCAGCGCGACACAATCCGATTTTGGATGCGATCCGCCGTGGCGACCCCGATATTTGCGCGCTTGAAATGCGGCGGCATGTCGAAGAGTTCGGCGAGGTGATGCAGGCTGTGTTTGAGGCTGAAGCCTTGCAGAAGAAGGACGACTTTACATTGCCCCGAACCGAGATATTCGGCGGACAAGTGGCAGCCAAATAGCTAAAAATAAATAATAATCCAGCGAGACGCGGCTATGAGAAAAATCTCACTTGCTTTTATTCGGCATGCAAAAGTGCCCTCGCATAAGGGGGATATGCCGATTACGGACGATGCCCAGGCCGATATCGACGCGGCCGTCCCCAGGATCAAGGCACTGGGCAGCGCCGACGCCGCGTTTCTCTTTCTTGGAACCCAGACGCATCGGGCGCGCCAAACGGCCGAGATTTTGCGGCTTGCGATTGCGCCCAACTCTCCCGAAGTTGTGCCTGCCTTCGCATTGCGCAATCCCGATATTCACTTGGCGGGTTCTCGGGTTGAGATGGGATCAACGGCCGAGTTCTTCGCCGAGCAATGCGAACATATTGCGATGACGCCAGCGGACGTTCTGGCGCATCCCTTCTACTGCGGATTTCTAGAGGCGCCCGATCGCATCGAATTTTGGGTCAAACACGCCACACCGCCGGGTGAGGATGCAGCAGCAGTCGCGCGCCGCGTGCTCCATTTCGCGCAAAGCTTCGCGGCCGCGCCTGGTGATACCGACCTCGTCGTGGCTTGCGTGACCCATTCGCCCGTCCTTCGGGCAATCCTGATCGAGGGGTTGGGTATCCCAGATCCGGGAGAGCCGAATTGGGTCGAGCAAATCGAGCTCGTGATCGGTGATTCGCAGATGACGTATCGGTTCCGCGACCGTATCGGCACGCTGCCGCGGTTCTGACCCCTTTCCATCAGGCGACACCATAGAATCCACCGACAAGCGCAAGACTGGCAAAAAATGGATTATAAATTATCGATAATCGCTTGACCTATCATGAAATCGGTAGAAAGTTATCTCGGTGTGAAAGCACATAGTCGCAAAGGGAGGACGCGATGAGTTTGGATGAGGCAAGTGTATTAGGTCAAAACCTAGGGACCGACGCGTTCCCGGTGAGCTGGGACGAGGGTGAGCAGGAGCTGTTTTGGATCCTCGACGACCTTCACTGCCCCAACCCGCTTTCACCCATGTTCTTTGACATCGGCGGTTGGTGGTTGACCTGCGATCACATGTTCCGTCGTTTCGGCACACCGTTTGCAAGCGATTGGGTCGCCAAGAATATCAATGGGTATCTCTATACCGCGGCGCTTCCCGCAAAACCGGGCATTCATGTCGAGGCGATGGAGTATCAAAACCGGTACGTGCCGCGGGTGCCGCATGATCCGGAATATGCCGGCAAGATCGGCGCCTATCTCGGCAACGTCCTGCCGCATTACGCGGAGAATTTCTTGGATTGGTGGAACGATCGCATCCTGCCCGAGATGAAGACCAACTTCGCCTATATCGATGGCTTCGACAAAGAAAACGCCTCGCTCACGGCCCTGGCAGTTCTTCTTGAAGATATGATCGACATCCATGATCGACATTGGAAAATCCACTGGATGCTGAACTTCTCTCAGTTCTCAGCGACGATGGCGCTGAACGGTGCGATCGATGAGATCAAACCAGATGCGGATCCGGCGCTCAAAGGGCGTTTGCAGAGCTCGGTCAAAGACCGCAATTGGGACTCGGTGGAAGCGCTGTGGAAGATGAAAGAGACCGTGAAGGGCAATGCAACGCTGCAAGAGGCGTTCAAAGCTCCGACCGCGTCGGAAGTAATGACTGCCCTTGAGGGGTCGGCAGACGGAAAAGCACTGATCGCAAGTCAGCTTGAACCTTATCTTGAGGAGTTCGGGCACAAGGCATTGTGGTCGCACGAAACCCGCTTCCCGCTTTGGGTCGAAAGCCCAGGCCCCGCGATTGAGGCGGTTCGCGGCTATCTGGTTTCGGATTATGATTACCCCTCCACCATCAAAGAGGTGGAAGATGATCTGAACGCAGCCATCAAAGAGTGCATGGAGGGGGTCGAGGGTGAGGCCGCAGCAAAGCTTCAAGGCGCGCTTGACCAGTCGTTGAAGATGAACCCGCTCACGCCGGACCATCACTTCTACATTGACCAAGGCACCAATGCGCGCCTGCGGACTGTTTTGATCGCTGTTGGCAAGAAGATGGTCGAGCTGGACATGCTCGACGATGCCGAAGACATCAACTTCTTGCGCTACAATGAGCTGCGGGCGCTGGTCGGTAGCAAAGACGCCTATGACGCGCGAGAGCTTGTTTCAGATCGGCGTGATGCGGATGAAGAGGCCACCGAAAAGCGCCCGCCCGATTGGCTCGGCACGGCCACGCAAGAGGCATTGGACTTCCCCTATGCAGGCCTTTGGGGCTTTCCGGAACGCTTCCACCGCAAGCCTCCGACAAAATCTGGTGAGATAACCGGTTTGGCGGCGTCCCCGGGCGTAATCGAGGCCAATGCCCGCGTCATCACCGAGCTTGATCAGTTCCACACGGTTCAAGAGGGTGAGATCCTCGTCTGCCGCATGACCAACCCTGCCTGGGTTGTGCTCTTCACGCAGATCTCGGGGCTGGTGACAGATGCAGGCGGCACGACCTCACACTCGGCCGTCGTATCGCGTGAGTTCGGGCTCCCCGCAGTGGTGGGGACTTCCGTGGCCACTAAAGACATTAAGACCGGAGACCGCCTTCGGGTGAACGGCACATCCGGCGTGGTTGAGATTCTGACATGAACCACGCCGCGCGGGCCGACTTATTTCGGTCGGCCCGCGCTCCCTTTGGCCTAGGAGACGGATGATATGAGTAACCATGTGCTGTGGTTCCAAGACCCTAGCTGCTGCGAGGTTGCCGATGCTGGCGGCAAGGGCGCCAGCTTGGCATCGATGACGCAACAGAACCTGCCGGTGCCGCGCGGCTTTGCGGTGCCAGCGGACGTGTTGGAGCGCTGCGTTGATGTCGAGAAGTTGCGCGAATTTGCCCGCGCGCAGAACCACGAGGCGGCTGTAAAGCTGGTCGAAGACACCGCCGTGGTGCCTGACGAAGTGCTTGCAGCCTACGCGGAACTGGATGGCGGCAAGGTCGCTGTGCGCTCTTCAGCGAGCGCGGAAGATTCGGAGGCTGCAAGCTATGCTGGCCAACAAGAGACCTATCTAAACGTCGAGGGCGCTGAGGCGGTGCGCAAAGCCGTCATCGATTGCTGGGCCTCGTTCTTTTCAGAACGTGCGCTGTTTTATCGGGGCGAGAAGGGCTCGCTCGACGATCTGCGCATGGCAGTGGTCGTGCAGAAAATGGTCGATGCGGAAAAGGCGGGCGTGGCGTTCTCTATTCACCCCGTGACGCGCCGCAAAGACCGCATGCTGATTGAGGCGGTCTATGGTCTGGGCGAGGCGGTGGTCTCGGGCGAAGTTACCCCCGATCATTATGTCGTCGACCGCAAGGGCCGCGAAAAGAAGTCCGATACACCGCATGGCGGTGTGCTGGACGCAGAAGAGCTCAGCAAACTCGCCGCGCTCGCTGTCGGACTCGAGCAGCATTACGGAAAGCCACAGGATATCGAATGGGCGATCGACGGCTCTGACGTCTTCCTGCTTCAGTCACGCCCCGTAACGGCCTGATGTGAATGGCGGCCCCGGAAACGGCAGCGGGGAGGCTGCCTGACCGACCAGGAAGGTCAAAACTAGGAGGAAGAAAATTGAAAAAACTGTTTTCGCTTGCATTGGCGACCGCTGCGATGCCGCTGAGCGCCTGGGCCGATGGGCACGAACTGACCCTGCCCCCTTACGTCACCCAGCCAAATGCCGAGATGGTGACGTTCGAGCACATCGATGCGCTCAACGAATGTGACTGGGACCGCCTGATGGCGCAATACCCTGAAGAGGTGCTGTTCATCCTGCCAAATGGGGTTTGGGTCGAGGGCCGATCGGCCATTGGCGACGTCTTTGCAGGCTTTTGCACACCGCGGGACGAAGGCGGGTTTCTGGGCGCGACCTTCATCGCCGAAAAGGTCAAGACGGTTGGCAATACCGTAAGTGTCTCTTGGCGCGTTGAAGCCGACTGGCTGGCAGAGCCCTATCAGGGTGCAGATGCCTACGTGACCCATGACGGGCTGATGTATGTGCAAGTCACAACGTTCGATCCAGCTGACATGATGTTTGCTGAATAAAAACAATATCTTGCCCGCTCAGAATTTGGGCGGGCAGGGGGGCTTCAAGAGAGGGCAACCATGCTTTTACTAGACGCCATCTTCATCGGGCTGCTCGAGGCCTCACCGTTGATCCTGGCGGCGATGGGTTTCACGCTCATCTACTATCTGAACGGGTTCATGAACATCGCTTATGCCGAGAGCATAACCTTCGGCGCCTATTTCGCGATCCTGTTTAACGTCGTGCTGGGGTTGCACTTCTACATGGCCATCGTTCCGTCGATGTTGATGTCGGGATTACTGAGCGTTGCGGTCTATTACGCGATCTTCCGTCCCGCTTTGAACCGAGGCGTGGGGCCAACCGAGATGATCATTCTTTCTGTCGGCGTCTCCTTCATGCTGCGCTACGGCTTGATCCTGGTTGTAGGACCCGAGAACCTTTTCCTCGACGAGCCGAACATCGTCTATATGAGCCTTTTTGGCGGGCTTGGCGCGACCAACCTGCAGCTTGTGGCGCTGGCGCTGGTCTTTCTCACCGCCGGCATTCTCTACTGGATGATCTACTACACCGGGTTGGGTGAGCAGATGCGCGGGCTGGCCAATAACCTCGACCTGGCAATGGCCAGCGGCATCAACCCGCACCGGATCTCGATTGCAATTTGGTTTATCGCGGGCTGCGCGGGCGGGCTCTCTGGTGTCTTTGCCGGGGTCTTTAGCCAAGTGACCGCGTATATGGGCTGGAACGTGATTTTGATCACGATCCTGGTGACAATTGTCGCGGGCGTTGGCTCGGTCCGAGGTGCGCTTCTTGCAGCGGTCGGCGCGGGCATCCTGACCTCCTTCATCACGCTGGTCTCAAAACCGCTTTATGCTGAGGTTCTGCTTTTGCTGATGTTCATTGGCGTTCTGACCTTTCGCGGCGCGAGGACGGCGTAGTGGATTTCCTGATCTTCTCCATCTCGCTCATGTTGGTCTATGTCGGGCTGGCGCAGCTATTGCATGTGCAGTTCGGCATGACCGGTATCCCAAATTTTGGCGTCGTCGGGTTCTGGGGCCTGGGCCTTTACGGCACGGGTGTTCTGTTTGTCGAATTCAACGTGCCGTTGCTGCCATCGATTATCGGATCGTCGGTGATGTCTGCCGCTGTGGCCTATATTCTGGCCCGTTTGGTGCTGCAGCGATCCGGTCAGGCGATTTTGGCCGCCACCTTAGCCCTGGCTGCGGTTGTTGCTACGTTGATCGTGACGGAAAAAGACCTCACCGGCGGGGTCCAGGGGCTTGGTATGATCGGCTATCCCTTCGCCGATCTCGACAATCGCAATCTTCTATATCTCGGCTTTTTGGCCGTGGTGGTTGTCTTGCTGATCTGGGGCTCGGCCCGGCTTCGTGACAGTCGCCTGGGGCGCACGCTGATCGCCATCCGCGACAATGAGGAATTGGCCGCAAGCTTGGGCAAAGACACGGCCGCCATCAAACGCAACACGTTTCTTGTGACCTGTGCGCTGATGGGGGTGCTGGGTGGCATGTCGGCGCCGCTGCATCAGTTTTTGGTGCCGGAACAGCTTTCGCCGTCGATCACATTTGCGGTCTGGATCGCGCTCGTTTTGGGCGGCAAAGGCCATAATCTTGGCGCGATCATCGGCGTTTTCATCACCTTCGGATTGTTCGACATCATCGTGGAAACCTACGTGCCCGTCCCGGCCGAACAGGCGATCCTGCTGCCGAACTTCAAGCTGTTTTGTTATGGCGTTCTGTTGGTTGGGATCATCATGTTCCGGCCGATCGGTTTGCTGGGCGAGGATGCGCCGCGGACCAAGCGAAAGGGTCGCCAAGCCAATGGCCGAACGCCCGCCGTGAGCGAGGGTTAAGCCATGCAGTTGCAAGCGCAAAACCTGACCAAAGCCTACCATCAGCACGAGGTGGTCAATATCGAAGATGTGGCCTTTGGCGCCAACGGGCTGGAAGGATTGATCGGTCCAAACGGTGCTGGGAAATCCACGTTAATGGGGCTGTTGACCCGGCGGATCGCGCCCACGGCGGGTCAGATCACGCTTGATACCGGGTCCGGCAAGACCGCGCTGAACCCGTTGAAATCCCATGAAGTGGCGCGCATTGGGGTTATCAAAACAAACCAGCGCATCCAAGGCTTCGACAGTCTGACTATCCGCGACAGTCTGCGCCTTGCGGCCACACCGCCCAAGGCCGAAGGATTGATGAGCCTTTTTGCCGGCAGCCGCGATAGCGAAGATGTTGATGAACGGGTGTCACGCCTGATCGAGGCGTTTCCGTTCACCGATCGCGAAGGGTATGCCCGCTCCGGCGGTGAGAAAAAGCTTCTCGACATCCTCCGGTGCCTTATCGCGGAGCCCAGACTTTTGCTCATGGATGAGCCCACGGCGGGCCTGCCCGACGATATCACCCGCACGGTGATGGATATGGTCAGAGAAAATGTTGCCGCCGCCAAGATGCGTGTGGTGGTCGTGGAACACGACTTACCGCTCATCTGGGAATATTGCGATTATGTGCATTTCCTCTCCGAAGGCTCGATCCTGTTTGAAGGCGCCCCGGATGAGGTCAAGTCCAACCGCGTCGTCGCTGAAAAGTATATGGGGGTCTGAACGATGTTTGACGTCCAAGGTTTAAGCAGCGGCTACGGCGAAACGGCGGTTTTGAAGGACCTCACTTTTTCCGTCCGAGACGAGATCTTTGCAGTCCTCGGCGCCAATGGCGCGGGCAAAACGACCCTGCTGAAGACCTTGGCGCGGCTATTGCCGGTCCAGGCCGGAGAGTTGGCCCTTGATGGCTCGGATGTCTCGAAAAAGCCCGCACACCTCATGCCCGAGGCTGGCGTGGCTTATGTCCCGCAAGAAAGTAACGTCTTCCCAGACCTCTCGGTGCAGGAGAACCTGTCGATCGGGGGACGGACGGGACATCGCAGCAAACAAGAAAAGATGGATGAGGTTTTTACCCTCTTTCCGCGCCTGAAAGAGCGCCGCTCCCAAGCCGCAGGCTCGCTGTCGGGCGGTGAAGGCCAGATGCTCGCCGTTGGGCGCGCCTTGATGCAAGACCCCAAGGTGCTGCTTTTGGATGAGCCCTCTGCCGGGCTTTCGCCGCTTTTTGTGGATACGCTTTTTTCCAGCATCGCCGAGACGCGTCAGGAAAAGGGCGTGACCATCGTATTGGCTGAGCAGAACGCCGTCAAAACGCTGGAGATCGCGGACCGCGTAATGGTGCTTTCGTTAGGCGAAATGCACCTGCTGCGGCCGCGTGCGGAACTGGAAATGAGCGACATAACAGCCGCTTATCACATTCAATGAGAACGTTGGTCGATCAGAGGAGGAATATTCGATGAAACGTATGACCACTATACTTGCATCCAGCATGGTCGTGTGTGGCAGCTTGGGCCTTGTCGCCCCAGCCGCGGCCCAGGACGAAGAGATCTTGGTCGGTCACCTGACCTATCACACCGGTGAATTTGGTGCTTTCGGCCCGTTCTTTGACGGCGTGACCGAAATGGTGCTTTCGCAGATCAACGAAGACCCCCCGCTTGGTATGCCGCTCCGCGCAATCCACCAGGATATCGGTACGGTGGGTGAGGCTCGTGCCGCCCGCAAGCTGGTCGACAGCGATGGCGTGCAGATTCTGTTGAACCCGGCGCATAGCTATCTATCCTATCGTGAATTCATGCTTGAGACGATTGCCGAAAACAGCCTGCCGCTGATGCCTTCGGTTCATGGCGGTGCGATTGAGGGTGACATTGGCGGCGTCGCTGCCGAGCCGATTTTCCGTGGCTCTCCGCTTGATACCGCAAACGGCGTTGCCGGTATGATCCATGCCGCAGAGCAAGGGTTTTCCTCCGTGGTTGTGATCGCCACTGAGGTCGCGGGCTCTCAGCTGCAAAAGGAGGCCGCCGTCGCGGCCGCGTCCGCACTTGGTCTCGAAGTGCTGGGCGATTTCGACATCGAGGCCGGTCAAGGTAATTACCGCTCCGTCGTCTCGCGCGTTGCACGCCTGGAGCCTGACGCCGTGATCGTATTCTCGTCGCCGAATGTGGGCGGTAGCTTGGTGAAGAACGCGGCCGAAGCGGGCTCATCGTGGTACATCGTCGGCTCGGGTGAGTGGCAGGAGACGGAGTTCTACGACACCGCGACCGAAAGCGCGCTGGCGCAGCACCAGGCGGTGGTCTTCGCTGCAAACGCGCATGCTGAAAACCCCGCATGGGCGCCGTTCTCGGAATATGCCAGCAATTCGCAATGGTCTGAGGATATCGGCGATGTGTCGAATTCCTACGTCATCCAGTATTTCGATCTTTTGGTTGCCAGCGCATTGGCCATCGAAAGCGCGGGCGAGCTGGATGTGAACAGCTGGACCGACGCGATGTATGCCGTGACCGGCGGCGAGGGTGAAGTTGTCTACACCTACGCCGACGGCCTGGCAGCGCTGCGCGCGGGCAATGCGATCAACTATGACGGTGTGACCGGTTCGATGGAGTACACCGATACCGGCGTTGTATCGGGGCTCTTTGGCATCTTCACCTGGGACAACGGTGAATTGGCGCAAGTCGCAACCGTTGATGGCGACCGTGTTTTGGAGATCGACGCGCAGTAACGTCACGCAAATGCCCGGGGCCGCTTGCTTGCTGGCCCCGGGTCTATCACCACAGCAGAAATTTCACGCCAAGCCCGGACCCATGCCGTCATGACGCCGTTTGACTACATGCTTCCCCAGACGCTCGATGAAGCCTGTTCTGCGTGGCGGACCCATGCAGCCGACGCGCGGCTTCTTGCTGGCGGGACGGATTTGAACGTCGCGTTGCGGCATGGCGCGATTTCGACGCAGATGGTCATTGATCTGAAGGCGGTGGCGGAATTGGCCCCTGACCTGCGGCAGGTTGGCGGTGCTTTGCGCGTCTCTGCTGGCACAACCATGACAAAGCTCAGCCGCTATCTGACCGAGCACTCGCTTTTCCCGTCGCTTCGCGAGGCGGCTGACGTGGTGGGCTCCATCCAAATTCGCAACCGGGCCACGCTTGTCGGCAATATCTGCAACGCCTCACCGGCGGCCGACACGGTTCCGGTTCTTGCAGCCCTTGGTGCGCTGGCGGAGATTGCTGGGCCAAGTGGCGTGCGCCGCACGCCCGTCGCTGAGTTCATCGAAGGCAACCGACAGATTGATCTCGGCGTGGGAGAGATTGTGGCTGCCGTGCATATCCCGCTGCCGAATGGTGCGCAGGGCTGCGCATTTGACCGCATCACACGCCGCCGGGGCGTCGATCTGGCGACCGTTAATATGGCCTGCACGGTCGCAGAAGATGGCCAGGTCACATTGGCGTTTGGGGCAGTCTCACCGCGGCCGTTGGTTCTGCACGACCAAAGCGGGGTTCTGGCTGATCCCGCAGCACCCGCTGAGGCGCGGGCCAACGCGATTGAAAGCCTGGCCGACCATGCCCGCCCGATCTCTGACGTGCGGGCGAACGCGGATTACCGCCGCGCCATGCTCAGCGTGATGGCCGGGCGCGCACTTGATGCCGCCCATCAGCGTCTCGCGGCGGAGGTGGCCTGATGCCCGCCGCCAGTGTCCCGATCCTCAAAGCCCAAAGTCGGCCCGGCGTGCCGTTCGGCATGCTTAAGCGGCTTGCCTGCAGCGTCAATGGCCAGCCCGTTGATCGCGAGATTGCAGCCCATGTGACCCTGTTGGATTTCCTGCGTGATGAGCTGGGCCTTAAAGGCGCCAAGGAATGCTGTGCTGTCGGTGAGTGCGGCGCCTGTACCGTCATCGTTGACGGCCAGCCGGTGAATTCCTGCCTGATGCTCGCCGTCGAGGCGCAGGGCAAAACCGTAGAGACGATTGAGGCACAGGCGGCGGGCGGGCAGTTATCGACCGTCCAGCATGCGTTCTTGAAATGTGGTGCGGTGCAATGCGGATTTTGCATCCCCGGCATGGTCATGTCAGCCGAAGCGCTGCATCGCGATGATCCCGGCGCCGATGAGACGCAGGTGCGTGAAGCCTTGGCGGGCAATCTTTGCCGCTGCGGTGGCTATAACCGCATGTTTGACGCGATGCGCGACACGGCCGGGCGAGACGTTCATCTCAAAACCGTAGAGCCCGTCCAAGGGCAAAGCTTGGGCCAAGATGTCAGCCGCTTGGGTGGGGTCGGACGGGTGACTGGCCACCAGGAGTTCATTGGCGATGTCGAGCTTGAGGGGATGACCCATGCCAAGTTTGTCTCGCTGGATGTTGGGCGGGCGAAACTCAATCGGATCGACGCCAGCGCAGCACTTGCCGTGCCGGGCGTCCTAGATGTGGTCACAGGCCTCGACCTGCCAAATCCGGTGCGCCGTTTTGGCCCGTTCGAAAGGGACCGCCCGCCGATTGCCATTGGTGAGACGCATTACCACGGCGAGCCGGTGGCAATTGTTTTGGCCGAAAGCCGCGATATTGCGGCTTATGCGGCGGGCTTGGTGCGCGTTGATCACGAGCCGCTGCCGGTTGTCACGACGATTGAGGACGCGCTGGCAAGTGATGCGCCGCTGGTCCAAGATCCGAGCCTTCGCGGTGACGATCCCTTGGCGCATTCGAACGTGCTCAAGGCAATGGAGTTTGGCTGGGGTGAGGTCGACGACACGGCCGCAGATCTGATCATCGAGAACACCTACCGGTTTCCGATGATCACCCATTTCGCCATCGAGCCGCATGGTTTCATTGTCGATGCCGGCACCGACCGCATGACGGTTTGGAGCCCGGTGCAGCACCCCTATCTGTTGCAAAAGGTGATGGCGGAGCTTTTTGATCTTCCGCTTGGGTCGGTCCGCGTTTTGGCGCCAGATCCAGGTGGTGGGTTTGGCGGCAAGCAGATGCCGAAGTTTGAGCCGCTCTTGGCGCATGTCTCGCGCCGGATTGGCCGCCCCGTGCGTCTGGTGCTTACGTTAGAGGAGACCTTTCAGGCAGTGCGGCGGGCGGGCGCCCGGGTCCATGTCCGGTCGGGCTTTTCCAACGGCGGGGACATCTTGTTTCACGACATTGCGTCCGACTATCAGGCAGGCGCTTATGGTGATGTGGTGTCGCGGGTCACGGCCAAGGGCAATTACCTGGGCTGCGGCCCCTATCGCGTACCCAATGCCCGCATCAAAGCCCGCGCTGTGCTGACCCATACCACGCCCAGTTGCGCGTTTCGGGGATTTGGTACGCCGCAGGTCAATTGGGCGGTTGAAAGCCAGATCAACGAGGCCGCGCGGCAACTTGGGATCGATGGCTTACAAATCCGGCTGCGCAATGTCTCGGACAAGGGAGACCAGGTGGTCAAAGGCGACGTGCCCGCAGACGGGCATTGGCTGCAATCGGTGCAAAAGGCGGCCGACCTTTTGGGCTGGGATACGCCCCTGCCACAGGGGCGCGGCCGCGGTATGGCGGTTGGCATTAAAGCCGGCGCCACGGCTGGTCTGTCGAATGCCACCGTGCGGTTGTTGGGTGATGGCAGCATTCTCGTCTTCGCGGGAACCTCCGATATGGGGCAGGGCGCGCGGACGATCTTTGCCCAGATCGCAGCCGATGCATTGGGCGCGCCTTTTGACCGGGTCTCGGTCATCATGGGTGATACAGACAAAGTGCCCTTCGATCTGCAGACTTCGGCCAGCCGCTCGACCGTGTTCATGGGCAATGCCATTTCTCGCGCCTGCGAGGATTTGCAGGCCCAGGTTATTGAAATAGCCTGCGAAACGCTTGGCCTGGACGCAGATAAGATCAGCATCGAATGCGGCGCATTACACTTGCCCGACGGGCCCGAGCCGATCTTCAGTTTTGTCCAAAGCCGGATCGGGGCCTTCGGCGAGCTGATCGGCAATGGTCGGATGCATCTGGGCGGCATAAAGGGCCACCCTTTGGGCGGAGCACCAGCGTTTTTTGAATTCAATTGCACGGCATTTGAGGTCTCGGTCGATGAAAGGACCGGCGAGGTCACCGTGCACAAGCACGTCACCGTCGGAGATGTCGGCAAAGCGCTCAATCCATTGCAAGTTGAGATGCAGGATGAGGGCGCCGCGATCATGGGTCTCGGCCACTCGCTTTTCGAGCAAATGCTGGTCGACGCGGATACCGGGCGCGTCCGAAATTTGGGTGCCATCGACTACCGGATCATGACCAGCAAGGACATGCCCGAGACGCTTGCCACCGGCATGATCGAGAACGAGGACGGCCCCGGGCCCAATGGCGCCAAGGGCATAAGCGAGGGCGCCATTCTGTGCACTGCCCCAGCGATCGGCGCCGCAATTGCCGAGGCCACAGGGCTGGTTCTGCATGATCTGCCGCTCACGCCTGAGCGCATTTGGCGCGGACTTCAAACGAAACAAAGCGGCTGAGGAGACAAGAGATGAACATTGCGACAAAGACCATGGATGCCCTTGTCCTGAACGGGCCGCGTGATTTCGAAGTGCGTGAAGTGCCGGTGCCGGATGCCGAAGGTGATGAGGTGCTGTGCAAGGTCGACACCACCTTCATCTGCGGCACCGATCCGCATATCATTGCCGGTCATTACCCCGGTTTCTGGCCGCCCGCCTTTCCGTTCACGCCGGGGCATGAATGGTCCGGCACCGTTGTCAAAACGGGCAAAAAAGCTGCCGCATTGGGTTGGGTAGCCGGCGATCGGGTTTGTGCGATTTCCCATGTCGGCTGCGGCTATTGCAAAAACTGCCTCAAAGGGCGCTACAACCTGTGCCTCAATTATGGCGATATCTCCAAGGGTCACCGCCAACACGGCCACATCACACCCGGGGCGTATGCCCAATACATGACTGCCTCGGTCAAAAGTCTGTATAAAATACCCAGCGAGATGGATCTCGAATACGCCGCCTGCGTCGACCCGCTCAGCATCGCACTTTACACTGTGAACCGCTCTCGGATGGAGCCGGGCGACGATGTGCTGATCTTAGGCACCGGGCCGCAGGGGCTGATGGCACTGCTTTGCGCCAAAGCGCTTGGGGCGGGCCGGATTTTCATCGCCGGCAGCGGCGAGCGGTTGGCCCTCGCCGAAAAGCTCGGCGGTATCGCGATCAATTACCGCGAGCAAGAGATCAACGAGGCGGTGCGCGCACAGACGGCTGGCCTCGGCGTGCCTCGGGTCTTGGAATGCGCCGGCACCGCCGAGGCATTAAATGCCGGCTGCCATGCCGCGGCAAAGGGCGGTGTCGTTTCGCTGGTGGGTATTCCCCATTCAGACCCGTCGCTTCCGATCAAGCGCATCGTGCTCGATGAGGTCGAGCTTGTCGGCAATCGCGCCAATCCAAATACGGCGGAGCCTGCAATCGTGCTTTTATCGGAGGGCCGCATCGACCTGAAACCACTTCTGACGCACAGCTTCCCGCTCAGCGATTTTGCTACCGCGTTGGACATGTATGAAGGCCGCAAAGACGGCTCCATGAAGATTGCAATTAAACCGAACTAAGTGACTGTTTGGAAGACAAAAAATGGGAAGTATCTGACATGTCGCTCGGCATAGAATGTGTATTGGAATGTGATAATCACCTGGGCGAGGGTCCCGTTTGGGATGTTGAGGAGGGCCGGCTTTACTGGCTTGATTGCACCGGGCCTCGGTTTGGCAAAAAAGCCGTATGGCGGATGGATCCGAAATCCGGCAAGGTCGAGTGCTGGGATCTGCCCAAGGATATCGGCGCGATGGCACTGCGCGAAAACGGCGGTGCCGTCGCGGCGATGTGCGATGGCTTCTACTTCATGCACATCAACGGCGACGGCATTGAGCTGGAACTGATCCAAGAGGTCGATGCCGATATCGAGCGGACGCGGCTCAACGACGGCAAGGTCGACCGGCGCGGGCGGTTCTTTGCAGGTGGCATGGATGATCTCGAGGAGCTGAGGAATTGCGGGCTCTGGCGGCTCGACCCTGACCTGTCGGTCACGCGGGTCGAGGACGGGCTGATGTGCACCAACGGTCCGTGCTGGTCGCCCGATGACAAGACCTTCTACGTCGCCGACACATTCATCGAAGAGTTCTGGGCTTATGATTATGACATTGAAACCGGCAACATTTCCAACAAACGCGTCCATGCCAGCACGAAGGAAGATGAGGGCGTGGCAGATGGCTCCACGGTCGATGAAGAAGGCTTTATGTGGAATGCGCAGTTGATCTCTGGTGATCTGGTGCGCTACGCCCCCGATGGCTCGGTTGATCGGCGCATCGGCATGCCGGTGAAAAACATCACCTCTGTGATGTTTGGTGGCGACGATCTCGACATACTGTATGTGACCTCGATGGCGCGGGTGAAGCACCCGGCGGTGCACGACATGTTCGCTGTGCAGGAAAAGCCGCAATTTTTGGCCGGAAGCCTCTTCAAAGTCACCGGACTTGGCGTTCGTGGCCTGCCAGAGCCGCGTTTCGGAGGTTAGGGCATGGCGCCGCAACCAACCGGCAAAGTCATCATTACATGTGCCGTGACAGGGGCGATCCACACGCCCTCCATGACGCCCTACCTGCCGATCACGCCTGATGAGATCGCATCCGAGGCGATTGCGGCGGCCGAGGCTGGCGCCGCTATTTTGCACCTGCATGCCCGCGATCCCGAAACCGGGCGCCCGGACCAAAGCCCAGAGGCCTTCGCCCCGTTCCTGCCGCGCGTGAAGCAGGGCACAAATGCCGTGATCAACATCACAACCGGCGGCAGCCCGTACATGAGCGTGGCCGAACGTGCCGCCCCGGCCGCGACGTATCGACCCGAAGTCGCCTCGCTGAATATGGGCTCGATGAATTTTGGGCTCTTCCCGATGCTTAAGCGGTTCACCGAGTTCAGGCATGATTGGGAACGTGAGCATCTCGAAGGGTCGCGCGATCTGGTTTTTCGCAACTCGTTCCAGGATATCGAGTATGTGCTGGAGACCTGCTACGGCAACGGCACGCGGTTTGAGTTTGAATGCTACGACATTTCGCATCTTTATAACCTTGCTCATTTCGCGGATCGCGGGTTGGTCAAAGCCCCGTTTTTTGTTCAATCCGTCTTTGGCCTTCTGGGCGGGATAGGGCCGCATCCCGAAGACGTGATGCATATGAAGCGGACCGCAGACAGGCTTTTTGGCGCAGATTACCGTTGGTCGGTGTTGGGTGCGGGCGCCAACCAATTGCGCATCGCAGCTCAGGCGGCAGCACTTGGTGGCAATGTCCGTGTCGGACTGGAGGACAGCATTTGGGCCGGTAAAGGAGAGCTAGCGACCTCGAACGCGGTGCAAGTCACGAAAGTGCGTCAGATCATCGAAGGGCTTGGCCTGGCGGTGGCAACACCTGATGAGGCGCGCGATCTTCTGGACCTGAAAGGTGGCGACCAGGTCGCCTTTTAGCCGAAGACTTTCACCAAGGGCGCGCGGCACGTAACTTTTGTGCTGCCAGATTTTTTCGGCGCATCTGGCTTGCATTTACGTAGGACTGCGCGTATCCGGCCTGCCTGTCGTCTAAGCGACATTCCTCGTGGGAGGTGCTGCGCGCGCGCGTGTCAGGCCGGACCACACTAACTCAAGGCCCCCGGCGCGCTGGACGGGCTGTTGGAACAAGGAGATGCTTCGGCCATGGCCAAGAAGCTTGCCGGCACGATGAAGCTGCAGATCCCTGCAGGTCAAGCCAACCCCTCGCCGCCCGTGGGCCCCGCGCTCGGACAGCGTGGCATCAACATCATGGAATTCACCAAAGCGTTCAACGCCAAGACCGCGGATATGGAGCCCGGAGCGCCATGCCCAACGGTGATCACCTATTACCAGGACAAATCCTTCACGATGGATATCAAGACGCCGCCTGCGTCTTACTACCTAAAGAAGGCCGCCGGACTTAAGCCCGTAGGCAAGCGTAATCGCCCGCGCGGCGCTGAAACGCCCGGCCGGGAGACGATCGCCTCGATCACGCCCAAACAGTTGCGCGAAATTGCCGAAGCGAAGATGCAGGATCTCAGCGCCAATGATGTTGAGGCCGCGATGCAGATCATTCTCGGCTCCGCAAAGTCGATGGGCATCGAGGTGAAAGGGTAAGATATGGCCAAGCTTGGAAAACGGACCCGCGCCGCGCGTGAAGCATTTGCCGGCAAAGAGAGCGTTACCGTCGAAGAGGCGGTCGAACTTGTCAAAGCCAATGCGACGGCAAAATTCGACGAATCCGTTGAGATTGCCATGAATCTGGGCGTTGATCCGCGGCACGCAGATCAGATGGTGCGGGGTACAGTCAACCTACCCAACGGAACCGGCAAAACCGTCCGCGTCGCCGTCTTTGCGCGCGGACCGAAGGCCGAAGAAGCCAAAGAAGCTGGCGCCGATATTGTCGGTGCCGAGGATCTGATGGAGACCATCCAGGGCGGCACGATCGAATTCGATCGTTGCATTGCGACACCGGACATGATGCCGATCGTCGGCCGTCTGGGCAAAATCCTAGGGCCCCGCAACCTGATGCCGAACCCTAAGGTCGGTACGGTGACGATGGATGTCAAAGACGCCGTCACAGCCGCAAAAGGTGGACAGGTGCAATTCAAAGCGGAAAAAGCCGGGGTAGTGCATGCCGGCATCGGCAAGGCGAGCTTTGATACAGGCAAGTTGGCCGAAAACGTGCGGGCTTTTGTGGATGCCGTATCGAAGGCCAAACCGGCAGGCGCCAAAGGCACGTATATGCAAAAGGTTGCGATCAGCTCGACGATGGGACCTGGCGTTTCGATCTCTGTCGAAAGCGCCACGGGCAACTAAAGATATCGGGTCGGCCCAAACGGCCGGCCCTTTCCCGCCGCAAGCGTCGCGGCGCGCCAGTGCCACTGCGCCGGTAATTTCAAATCCAACGCTCAAAACACGGACGCTGGCCCGACAGGGCCAAAGCAAACGGGCATTCCCGCGGCCTTTTCCGGCGCGCTTTCATTTCGCGCGGGATCTAATTGGCATAATCGGATTGCAGCCGCCGTGTTATGGCGGCCACAGTTGAAATGATTAATTCTTTGTTAATGAGACCGTAGCGCTGAAATGGCTGTTATGGATTTTTCAAATTAATGGAGGCAGTTCCTTGGATAACCTGTTTAAGGCCTTTCTCGCGCAGTCCGTTGTCATCTTGGTTTTGGCCATGGGCCCGACGGATGCGATGGCACAGGCAACCGGCGCGTCCCGAGAGGGCCCGACCCAGCTTGAATCCCCCACTGGTGAGGTCCGGCGCTTCCCGTCGGTCTTTGGCGCAGCAACCGCGTTTCCCTCACCCGCTGGATCGGGCTTCGCCGGTTTGACCTACGCCAATCCGCGTGGCGGTATCGAAGGTGAGGGACCGGACGGCGATGCCGGGGCCGGCTACACGGTCGGCAATCCGATCGAAAACGTCTCGCTCACCTTTGGTCTTGCGATCACCAGCCTTGAGGGCTTTGGCGATAGTGGATCGCTTAGCGTCAGTGCGGCGCGCGCAATTTCGGTAGGACCAAGGTCGCTGACTTTCGCCGGGGTGTCTGCATCAAACCTTGCCGCCTGGGGTGATGCCGAAGACTCGCCCGAGGCATATGCGGCTTATGTCTCCCATCTCCGGACGCTGCGGACCAATTCGGGTGAAATTCCGATCTTGCTGACGGCCGGTTGGGGCGATCAGATCACGATCGATGAAGATACCGGCGCCATCGAAGAGGGCATCTTTGTCGGCGTCGGTGTCGGTGTTGCGCGCAATCTGAGCGTCAGTGTTTCTGCCACGGAGACGCAGTTGAATACCGGGATCGGTTTCAGCATTCCAGATTTGCCGCGCATCAGCGTTTCGATGGGCGTTTTCGATGTCACCAACAATGTCGAGCGGCGACAGTTCTCCTTGGGCGTCTCACTCGGCTTCTAATCGGCTTCGTCCCGTCTCTGGGGGCAAAGGCGCGGCGCGCATGCACCGCGCTTTTGTCGTTTTGCGCGGTTCACTTTGAGAACAAGTTTTATCTGAACGGCGCCAAACCGCCGCAAACCTGTCTCCAATTACCCATTGAACCTATGGATCAGTTGGTCGAACGGCGTCTTAACACCTCTTGGGGCTTATATGGCGCACCGATCAATGTGCCCTATCCAAGGATTACTACCATGCTATTTCGCTCTCTTCTTGCTGCCGCCGCACTTGGCGCCTTTACGCTGCCCGCCGCGGCAGGTTCCGTCTCCACGCCAAATCTTGCCGGTGGCCTGAACTCGGTGCTGCAGCCGCCCTCGATGCCACAGGTCTCCGCTCCGTCGGGCGGGGCCAGCGCGCCGACTGGACCCGGCGGGTCCTCTTTCATCTCCGGATTTGTGACGGCCTTCACGCCATCCTCATCCGGTGCCGGTGCCGGTGCCGGCGCAGGCGCTGGCGGAACGGGCGACGGAGGTGCTTCTGGCTCAACTTTGCTTGAATAAAGCCAGCACCGCCAAATCAACACCCATTTCAAAGGCGCCCCACGGGGCGCCTTTTTTGTTGTGCTGATAGGTGTCCAGCGGCGTTCGATTAACTATGGGCTAAACTTTGCGTACAGTTTTCGACAGTTGCGTGCTAAGTTCTATTCACAGTTGATGCTTAGGTGACTGTGCTCCTGTTGTCGCCCAAGCCGTAGCCAGAATGGCGCCGAAGTTATCCCCTCGTTTCCAATTTCTAAAGGAATGCCGCCATGTCTATCCGTTTCACCCTCGCCGCTGCTGCTGCAATTGCTGTTTTTGGTGCCGCCGCACAAGCGGGCCCCACCGTCACCGGGAACGCTTCGGGTGGCGCGATCACGATCGTGACGCCGACCCCGCTGCTGACCGACGCCGCTGCCCCGGCCGCACCTGCCGCGCCGACAGCGCAGGCGCCTGCCGCTGCACCCGCGCCAGCTCCGGTGCCCGCTTCGAGCTTCATCTCGGGCTACGTCGCGCGCTTCAACTAATCGCAAGGTCGCTCCTGCGTAAAACTCTAGGCGCCCTAAGCGGGCGCCTTTTTTCTTGGCAATTGCGGCATCGTCGCCTAATGCACCCTCACCGGCCCGGCGCGCGATTCGTCCGGGCCGCTATTCGTCCTAGACGGCGGGTTGGGCCAAAGGTTCGTTAATTCCTGCCTGAGACGGGTAAACCGGTTTCCAAAAGCCCGGCGTGCGCGTCGGGCCCAAGGTAGGCTTGGCGGACCCCGTAAGGACCATTGCCGGGCAAGCCTTTGGGCCCATCCGGCGTATGAGAGCCGGGGGGTGACCCCCACTAACTTGGAGTGAAACTGTGGATAGAGCCCAGAAAGAGAAAGTGGTCGAGGAACTCGGCCAGATCTTCGAAAGCTCTGGCGTCGTTGTGGTGTCTCACTACGCGGGCCTCACGGTTGCTGAGATGCAGGACCTGCGGGCGCAGATGCGTGATGCCGGTGGGTCTGTACGTGTCGCCAAGAACAGGCTCGCCAAGATCGCCCTTGCCGGCACATCGGTCGAAAGCATGTCCGATCTGCTGACGGGGATGACTGTCCTGAGCTATTCCGAAGACCCGGTCGCTGCGGCCAAGGTTGCGGAAGACTACGCCAAGAAGAACGACAAGTTCGTGATCATTGGCGGCGCGATGGACGGCAACATTCTGGATCCGGCCGGTGTGAAAACGGTCGCGTCCATGCCCTCGCGGGAGGAGCTTATCGCTTCGATCGTGGGCTGCATTGGCGCGCCTGCTTCCAACCTTGCCGGGGCCATTGGCGCACCTGCTTCGAACATCGCGTCGATTCTTTCCACGATCGAGGAAAAGGCCGACGCCTAAGCAACCCGAGTCCCGCCGCATCTGCGGCGGCGTTGGATCACACATCTAAAAACGGAAACTGGAATAATGGCTGACCTTAAAGGACTTGCTGAGCAGATCGTAAACCTGACCCTGCTCGAAGCACAGGAACTGAAAACCATCCTCAAGGATGAATACGGCATCGAACCGGCCGCAGGCGGCGCGGTGATGATGGCAGGCCCTGCCGGTGGTGATGCCGGTGCTGCGGCAGAGGAAGAGAAGTCGGAATTCGACGTCATCCTCAAATCTGCCGGCGCCTCGAAGATCAACGTAATCAAAGAGGTCCGCGCCATCACCGGTCTGGGTTTGAAAGAGGCCAAAGACCTGGTTGAGGCCGGCGGCAAGGCCGTCAAAGAGGGCATCGACAAGGCCGAAGCCGAAGAGATCAAAGGCAAGCTGGAAGCAGCGGGCGCCGAGGTCGAGCTCAAGTAATCTTGGCATTTGAGCGGATTGCGGCCCGGGTGGTATCGCCACGCGGGCCGTTCGCTTGCAGAGATAAGTGAAAAAGGTGTTGATTTTTTCGTCAGGCCTTGCATCACCCGCCGAAGTCACCTACTTCCCCATTTCATTATCCGATTCTGGCGCCCCGACGTACCGCAAAATCAAAAGAGAGCTTTCCTTTCCATGCCCCTGCCGCGCGCGCGGGCATTGAAAGGCAAGTTGGTCGTTTCGAGAGAGATGTTTGGGCGCATCTCAGGAATGGAAACGATCCTGCCGCATGGTGAACATGACGGGGCACCCCGACCCGTTCGTGTTCCAGCATCATGGAGAGACGTCTTACATGGCGCAGACCTACGCAGGCCAAAAACGCATCCGCAAATACTACGGCAAAATCCGCGAAGTGCTGGAAATGCCGAACCTGATCGAGGTGCAGAAATCCTCGTATGACTTATTCCTCGAATCTGGCGAAGGCGTGGAACCGCTGGACGGTGAGGGCATTAAAGGTGTGTTCCAATCGGTCTTCCCGATCAAGGACTTCAATGAGACGGCCGTTTTGGAGTTCGTAAAATACGAGCTCGAAGCGCCAAAATACGACGTCGAAGAATGCCAGCAGCGCGACATGACATATAGCGCGCCGCTGAAGGTAACCTTGCGGCTGATCGTGTTTGATGTTGACGAAGATACCGGCGCGAAATCGGTCAAAGACATCAAAGAGCAAGACGTCTTCATGGGTGACATGCCGCTGATGACGCCAAACGGCACCTTCATCGTGAACGGGACCGAGCGCGTAATCGTCAGCCAGATGCATCGCTCGCCAGGCGTGTTTTTTGATCACGACAAAGGCAAGACCCATTCCTCGGGCAAGTTGCTGTTTGCCTGCCGCATCATTCCCTATCGCGGGTCCTGGCTCGACTTTGAGTTCGACGCCAAAGACATCGTTTTTGCGCGGATCGACCGGCGCCGGAAGCTGCCGGTGACCACACTGCTTTACGCGCTTGGCCTGGATCAGGAAGGCATCATGGATGCCTATTTCGACACCGTTGATTTCAAGCTGGTCAAAAAGAAGAACGGGTGGGCCACAAAGTTCTTCCCCGAGCGTGTGCGCGGCACGCGCCCGGCGTTTGATCTGGTCGATGCGAAATCCGGCGACGTGATCGCCGAGGCCGGCAAGAAGATCACGCCACGCGCCGTCAAAAAGCTGATCGATGACGGCGCCGTCACCGAGCTTTTGGTACCGTTCGAGCATGTTGTCGGTCGGTTCGCGGCCAAGGACATGATCAATGAGGAAACCGGCGCGATTTATGTTGAAGCCGGGGATGAGTTGACCTGGGAGACCGACAAAGATGGTGAAGTGTCGGGCGGCTCACTCAAAGAACTGCTAGATGCCGGCATCACCGAGATACCCGTTCTCGACATCGATAACGTCAATATCGGCGCTTATATCCGTAATACGATGGCTGCCGATAAGAACCTCAACCGCGAAACCGCGTTGATGGATATCTACCGGGTCATGCGCCCTGGTGAGCCGCCGACGGTTGAGGCCGCCTCGACGCTGTTTGATCAGCTGTTCTTCGACGGTGAGCGCTACGATCTCTCGGCCGTTGGCCGCGTGAAGATGAACATGCGCCTCGATCTGGATGCCGAAGATACCGTCCGGACGCTGCGCAAAGAGGATATCGTGTCTTGTATCAAGGCGCTGGTGGAATTGCGCGACGGCAAGGGTGACGTCGACGATATCGACCATCTTGGCAATCGCCGCGTCCGCTCGGTCGGTGAGCTGATGGAAAATCAGTACCGCGTCGGCCTGTTGCGGATGGAGCGTGCGATTAAAGAACGGATGAGCTCGGTCGAGATCGACACGGTGATGCCGCAAGATCTGATCAACGCCAAGCCGGCAGCTGCCGCTGTGCGTGAATTTTTCGGCTCCTCGCAGCTTAGCCAGTTTATGGACCAGACCAATCCATTGTCCGAAGTGACGCATAAGCGGCGTCTTTCGGCACTTGGTCCTGGTGGTCTGACCCGCGAACGGGCCGGCTTCGAGGTGCGCGACGTGCACCCAACGCATTACGGCCGGATGTGCCCGATCGAAACGCCGGAAGGCCCGAATATCGGATTGATCAACTCGCTCGCGACTTTTGCACGGGTGAACAAGTATGGCTTCATCGAAACGCCCTATCGGCGGGTGGATGACGGACAGGTTACCGACGAGGTGCGCTATATGTCCGCCACCGAAGAGATGCGCCATACCGTCGCGCAGGCCAATGCCACGCTGACCGATGATGGCAAGTTCATCAACGAATTGGTCAACACGCGGAAATCTGGCGAATATACGATGAGCCCGCGTGAAAACGTCGATCTTATTGACGTCTCGCCGAAGCAATTGGTGTCGGTGGCTGCCTCGCTGATCCCGTTTTTGGAAAATGACGACGCCAACCGGGCGCTGATGGGCTCAAACATGCAACGTCAGGCCGTGCCGCTTTTGCAGGCCGATGCGCCATTTGTGGGAACAGGCATTGAATCCAAGGTGGCGATCGATTCCGGCGCGGCCATTCAGGCAAAGCGTGGCGGGATTATCGACCAAGTCGATGCACAGCGGATCGTCGTGCGCGCCACCGAAGGCCTAGAAATGGGTGATGCCGGCGTCGATATCTATCGGCTTCGCAAGTTCCAAAGGTCGAACCAAAATACCTGCATCAACCAGCGACCGCTGGTCAAGGTTGGTGACACTGTCGCCACAGCGGAGGTTATTGCAGACGGACCATCGACCGATATGGGGGAATTGGCGCTCGGCAAGAATGTGGTCGTCGCCTTCATGCCCTGGAATGGGTACAACTACGAAGATTCCATCCTGATTTCCGAACGTATCGTCAAAGACGATGTCTTCACTTCGATCCACATCGAGGAATTCGAAGTGGCTGCGCGGGACACCAAGCTTGGGCCCGAGGAGATCACCCGCGACATTCCCAATGTCGGTGAGGAAGCGCTACGCAACCTCGATGAGGCAGGCATCGTTTATATCGGCGCCGAAGTTGGCCCGGGCGATATCCTCGTGGGTAAGATCACGCCGAAAGGCGAAAGCCCGATGACGCCGGAAGAGAAGCTTTTGCGCGCGATTTTCGGCGAAAAAGCCTCTGACGTGCGCGACACGTCGTTGCGCTTACCCCCGGGGGATTATGGCACCGTCGTCGAGGTGCGCGTGTTCAACCGCCATGGCGTTGATAAAGACGAACGCGCGCTTCAAATTGAGCGCGAACAGGTCGAACGTCTGGCGCGCGACCGCGACGATGAATTGGTGATCCTGGAACGCAACATCTACGCCCGCCTAAAGGGCATGATCATGGGCAAAACCGCGGTCAAAGGACCCAAAGGCGTTAAACCCGGCATTGTGATTGATGAGGACCTCTTGGAGACCCTCTCGAAGGGTCAATGGTGGCAGCTTGCCTTGCAAGACGAAGGTGACGCGAGCCATGTCGAGGCTCTGAACCAGCAGTTCGAAGCGCAAAAGCGCGCTTTGGACCACCGGTTCGAAGACAAGGTCGAAAAGGTCCGCCGCGGCGATGATTTGCCACCCGGTGTGATGAAGATGGTCAAAGTCTTCATCGCCGTGAAGCGGAAGCTTCAGCCCGGTGACAAAATGGCCGGTCGGCACGGCAACAAGGGCGTGGTTTCGAAGGTCGTCCCGGTTGAGGATATGCCGTTTCTCGGTGATGGATCCTCGGTCGATATCGTCTTGAACCCGCTTGGCGTGCCCAGCCGGATGAATGTCGGACAAATCCTTGAGACGCATATGGGTTGGGCCGCGCGCGGCCTGGGTATGAAGATCGATGACGCGCTTGGCGAATACAAGCGCAGCGGAGACATGACCCCGGTCCAAGACGCGCTCAAGATCGCTTATGGCGACGACGTTTACGACGAGGCCTTCGAGGAGATGGCGCCGGAGCAAATGATTGAAGCGGCAGGCAACGTGACCACCGGCGTGCCTATCGCAACACCCGTGTTCGACGGCGCGAAGGAACCGGACGTGAACGAAGCGCTGATCCGCGCGGGCTTCAACGAAAGCGGTCAGTCGGAGCTCTTCGATGGCCGGACGGGAGAGAAATTCGCGCGTTCGGTCACCGTCGGCGTGAAATACTTGCTCAAGCTCCACCACTTGGTGGACGACAAAATTCACGCGCGTTCCACCGGGCCATACAGCCTTGTCACGCAGCAGCCTCTGGGCGGTAAAGCCCAGTTCGGCGGCCAGCGTTTCGGGGAGATGGAGGTCTGGGCGCTCGAAGCCTATGGCGCGGCCTATACGTTGCAAGAAATGCTCACCGTGAAATCGGACGACGTGGCAGGCCGGACAAAGGTCTACGAGTCGATCGTGAAGGGCGAGGACAATTTCGAAGCCGGCGTGCCAGAGAGCTTCAACGTTCTTGTGAAAGAAGTCCGGGGTCTCGGCCTCAACATGGAACTCCTGGATGCGGAAGGCGACGACGAAGACGAAGGCGGGATTGCTGCGGAATGATTGGCGCAAAATGCTTCGCCGCCCTGGCGCTCTGTGTGCCAGTGATAAGCGGTTGCAGTTCTTCTGTTCAGTCCGTGGTTGAACTCGCGGAAGATGATAGGTTGCGCCTAGAAACTGACGCCACCCATGCGATGTTCTTGAGCGCCTTCCCAATGGCCAATCCGCAAGCGGGTGGTGATGTTGCGATGAGCGAAGCGAGGCGGACATGTGATGCGCCGCCGACAGCATCCGCAGATGATCTTTCGTTGCGTCTCACGAACGCACTCTATGATTTCCGCGCATATCTTTTTGAATGCCCCGAACCTGGAGAGGTGACCCCATGAACCAGGAACTGACAAACAACCCGTTTAACCCGCTCACGCCGCAGAAGACCTTTGATGAGATCAAGGTGTCGCTCGCGAGCCCTGAGCGTATTCTGTCGTGGTCTTATGGTGAGATCAAAAAGCCCGAGACGATCAACTACCGGACCTTCAAGCCCGAGCGTGATGGCCTCTTCTGCGCCCGTATCTTCGGGCCGGTGAAGGACTACGAATGCCTCTGCGGCAAGTATAAGCGCATGAAGTATCGCGGCGTTGTCTGCGAGAAATGCGGGGTTGAGGTGACCTTGCAAAAGGTCCGCCGCGAGCGGATGGGCCATATCGAGCTGGCGGCACCCGTCGCGCATATCTGGTTCCTCAAGTCGCTGCCCTCCCGCATCGGCCTGATGCTCGACATGACGCTGCGCGATCTGGAACGCATTCTTTATTTTGAGAATTACGTCGTGATCGAGCCAGGCCTGACCGATCTGACCTACGGCCAATTAATGGGCGAAGAGGAATACCTCGACGCGCAAGACGCCTATGGTGCCGACGCGTTTAGCGCGAATATCGGTGCGGAGGCCATTCGCGAAATGCTGTCAAACATCGACCTCGAAGCCGAGGCCACGCAGCTGCGCGAGGATCTCAAAGAGGCAACCGGAGAGCTGAAGCCGAAGAAGATCATCAAACGACTTAAGATCGTCGAAAGCTTCCTTGAGTCGGGCAACCGCCCGGAATGGATGGTTATGACGGTGATCCCGGTCATCCCGCCGGAATTGCGCCCGCTCGTGCCGCTTGATGGTGGACGGTTTGCGACGTCGGATCTCAACGATCTTTATCGCCGCGTGATTAACCGGAACAACCGTCTCAAACGTCTGATCGAACTGCGTGCGCCTGACATCATCATCCGCAACGAAAAGCGGATGCTGCAGGAATCGGTCGATGCGCTCTTTGACAATGGTCGGCGCGGCCGTGTGATTACAGGCGCCAACAAGCGCCCGCTTAAATCGCTGTCGGACATGCTGAAGGGCAAGCAAGGCCGGTTCCGTCAAAACCTGCTTGGCAAGCGCGTTGATTTCAGTGGTCGTTCGGTCATCGTCACTGGACCTGAGCTGAAGCTGCACCAATGTGGTCTGCCGAAGAAAATGGCGCTCGAGTTGTTCAAGCCGTTCATCTACTCGCGGCTCGAGGCGAAGGGCCTGTCCAGCACGGTAAAACAGGCCAAAAAGCTCGTGGAGAAGGAGCGGCCAGAGGTCTGGGATATCCTTGATGAAGTGATCCGGGAACACCCTGTGCTTCTGAACCGGGCGCCAACGCTGCACCGATTGGGCATCCAAGCGTTCGAGCCAGTGCTGATCGAGGGTAAAGCCATTCAGCTCCATCCGCTTGTGTGTTCGGCATTCAACGCTGATTTCGACGGCGACCAGATGGCCGTGCACGTCCCGCTGAGCCTTGAGGCCCAGCTGGAAGCGCGTGTGCTGATGATGTCGACAAACAACGTTCTGTCGCCAGCCAACGGCGCGCCGATCATCGTGCCGTCGCAAGACATGATCCTTGGACTTTACTATGTCACGCTCCAGCGTGACGGAATGCCAGGCGAGGGCATGGTGTTTGCCAATGCCGATGAGGTCGAACATGCGCTCAATGCGGGCGAGGTGCATTTGCATTCGAAAATCACCGCGCGCGTGAAGCAGATCGACGACGAAGGCAACGAGGTCCTCAAACGTTTCGAAACGACCCCGGGGCGGGTGCGTTTGGGCAATCTTTTGCCACTTAACGCCAAGGCCCCGTTTGAACTGGTTAACCGGCTCCTGCGCAAAGGTGAGGTCCAGCAAGTGATCGACACCGTCTACCGTTATTGCGGGCAAAAGGAATCGGTGATCTTCTGCGATCAGATCATGGGCTTGGGTTTCCGCGAAGCCTTCAAGGCAGGCATTTCGTTCGGCAAAGACGACATGGTGATCCCTGAGACCAAGTGGACCATCGTTGATAGCGTTCGCGAACAGGTCAAAGAGTTCGAACAGCAGTATATGGACGGGCTCATCACCCAAGGCGAGAAGTACAATAAGGTCATCGATGCTTGGTCGAAATGCAACGACCAGGTCACTGACGCGATGATGGATACGATTTCGGCCAAGCGGACCGATGAAAACGGTGCTGAGCAAGAGCCGAACTCCGTCTACATGATGGCGCATTCGAAGGCGCGGGGCTCTGTGACCCAGATGAAGCAGCTCGGTGCCATTCGCGGACTGATGGCTAAGCCGTCCGGTGAGATCATCGAAACGCCCATCATCTCGAACTTCAAAGAAGGCCTGACCGTTCTCGAGTACTTCAACTCGACCCATGGTGCGCGGAAAGGTCTGTCCGATACGGCTTTGAAGACCGCGAATTCAGGGTACCTGACCCGGCGGTTGGTGGATGTGGCCCAGGATTGCATTGTGCGCATGCACGATTGCGGCACTGAAAACACCATCACCGCGGAAGCGGCCGTCAACGACGGCGAAATCGTTTCGTCCCTGGGCGAGCGCATCTTGGGCCGGACCTGCGGTGAGGACGTCCTTAAACCGGGTACGGACGAGGTCATTGTCGCCAAAAATGAACTCATCGACGAGCGTAAAGCCGATGCCGTTGAAGATGCGGGGCTGCAAAGCATTCGCATCCGGTCGCCGCTGACCTGTGAGGCCGAAGAGGGCGTTTGCGCTATGTGCTACGGTCGCGACCTGGCGCGCGGTACGCTGGTAAACGTCGGCGAGGCTGTCGGCATTATCGCCGCGCAATCGATCGGTGAGCCTGGAACACAGTTGACGATGCGGACGTTCCATATCGGAGGCGTTGCGCAGGGTGGACAGCAATCCTTCCAGGAAGCCGGCGTCGAGGGCAAAGTGAAGTTCGACAACGCGAACTTGCTCACCAATTCCGCAGGTGAGCAGATCGTGACCGGCCGGAACATGGTTTTGACCATCGTTGATGAGCAAGACGTCGAACGCGCGAGCTTCAAGCTCGGCTACGGCTCCAAGGTGCATGTCGCCGAAGGCGCCGATATCGCTCGGGGGGATCGCTTGTTTGAATGGGATCCCTACACTTTGCCGATCATCGCTGAAAAAGCCGGTGCGGTGAAGTTCGTCGATCTCACATCGGGCGTATCGATCCGGGATGAAACCGACGATGCCACGGGCATGACGCAAAAGATCGTCTCGGATTGGCGCGCGGCACCGAAGGGCAATGAGTTGAAGCCTGAGATTCTGATCGTGGGCGACGACGGAGAGCCTGTGCGCAACGACCAGGGCAATCCGGTCACCTATCCGATGTCGGTCGATGCGATCTTGTCGGTGGAGGACGGCCAAAAGGTCGAAGCTGGCGAGGTCGTTGCACGCATTCCGCGCGAAGGCGCCAAGACCAAGGACATCACCGGCGGTCTGCCGCGCGTTGCGGAATTGTTTGAGGCGCGCCGTCCGAAAGATCATGCCATCATCGCTGAGATGGACGGCTACGTGAAATTCGGCCGCGACTTCAAGAATAAGCGTCGCATTGGCATTGTGCCGTCCGATGACAGCATGGAGCCGGTGGAATACATGGTGCCGAAGGGCAAACACATTCCGGTGGCCGAGGGCGATTTTGTCCAAAAAGGCGACTACATCATGGACGGCAATCCCGCGCCGCATGACATCCTATCTATCATGGGTGTTGAGGCGCTGGCAGACTACATGATCGACGAAGTGCAAGACGTCTATCGGTTGCAAGGCGTTAAGATCAACGACAAGCATATCGAAGTGATTGTCCGCCAGATGCTGCAAAAGTGGGAAATCCTCGATAGTGGCGAGACCACGCTTCTCAAAGGCGAGCATGTCGATAAGACGGAGTTCGACAGCGAGAACGAAAAGGCCATCGCCGAAGGCCGCCGGCCCGCCGAAGGGGAGCCAATTCTGCTTGGTATAACCAAAGCGAGCTTGCAGACCCGGTCCTTTATCTCGGCAGCGTCGTTCCAAGAGACAACGCGCGTTCTGACCGAAGCCTCCGTTCAGGGCAAACGCGACAAGCTCGTCGGTTTGAAAGAAAACGTCATCGTTGGCCGGTTGATCCCAGCGGGCACGGGTGGTGCGACGCAAAAGGTCGAACGGATCGCCAAAACGCGTGACATGGAGGTGATCGAGGCGAAACAGGCCGAGGCACAACAGGCCATGGCGCTCGAAGGTCCGTCGGACGCGTTCGATGTCATTGACGAATCGATGGGCGGCGACGCTGCGGAGTAACACCGGCGCAATGCGCGTTAACGCCAAACCAACCGCCGCCCGAACCCTCGGGCGGCGGTTTTTTTTGACGAAGCATGGGAACGCCCTGATCCGAATACGCGCGCGCATGTTTCGTTCGTGTCGTTCGTGGCTAAGGCATGGATGTGTTAAATGCCAAATGGGGCTGTGTCGGAGCCGCCATTTCCCTGCACCTGGCGATTGTGTTCATGCGTTCAATGCGACCGACCGCGGTCCAAAGACCCGATGACGCCGATTTGCAAGGCAACCGGCGGCGGTACGTGCATTGGAGGTGCGCATGAAGTTCCTTGTATTCGTCAATTTGTTCTTGCCAGGCGTCGGCACGTTTCTCTCTGGTAAGGTCGTCACGGGCGTCCTCCAACAGGGTCTCTTTTGGCTCGGTGTCTTTGGCGCCAACACCGGAATTCTCGCCTTGCCCGGTTGGCTGGCCATTTTGGTTGCCTGGCTTTGGGCATTGTCGAACGTGGCAGTTTTCTGGGAGACAGACGACGAAGGATCGTGAAATCAAAGAACCAGCGTGCCGACCGATAGGTCTGTGGACAACGCAATCGATCTGCAAGGAGGATTGTCCATTCCGTCCGATGGCATCGGTGCGAATTTTGGTACCGCCATTCGGGCTTGACAAACACCAAAGTGACCGGGCGTTGGCGCCTGCCACCCTAGGCCGAAATTTGACGACAAAACGCATTCAAAACCGCTTCGGAGGGCAGATCGCGCTAAATTAAGTCCAAAAATTTCTGGGTCGTCACATTACTCGCGCGTCTTTGTTTGCCAAAGATCACATTCGGTGTCGCAGGATTGGACAGATAAGGAAACGAGGTCTTCCGCGCCCTTGAAGGCGCGGAATTTATTGTACCGGTTCTTTTCAGTTTCTGACCAACGGAATTTGGAGCGCTGTTGGCCGTGATTCCGGCGAGCTGAGCCCTGACCCATCATTTGGTCGCGCCCCGAAAAAGAGCATATCGTCCAAGACAAGAAGTGTCTCGTGTTCGGTTACGGGAAACGTCATCCCTAAAGGGGCACAGCCGGTGTCCGTCACATCCTGCCGGTCACCCGCGGCCCAGGCGATCGTGCCGCATGGGGCGGAATTCAAAAGACCGGCCGCCGCGTCGTGCAGCGCTTCAATTTCAGCGGTTTCAATTGTGAAATTCGCTGATTTGGCGGCTTCAACGCGACCGCTTGCGCCTAAAAGCTCCCACGGCCCGGCGGCGTAGAAGGTCATAAAGGGGTCTTCGCATCCTGGCCCTGTGAAAAATGCAAAGGACCCGGACCACGTACCATCCCCATCAATGCTGATGTTGCGCGTGATATGCTGGTCGCCGGGGCGCAGCTCGCAAGCGAGCGACATCCAATCACCGACGGGGCTGTCCGCTGCGGCAGCGGTTCCGCCGGCGATGAGTGTGAGTGCAAGAAATATCCGTTTGAACATTGGTTTTCTCCATCCGTTTGACGGGACCACCATGACTTGCTTAAAGCATCGGAAAAAATACAATGTACTGATACTTTTATTCGGAAAATCCTATGTCCTTGCCACCCTTGCCCCTGACCAAGCTGATCACATTGCGCGGTCTGTTGGAGACCGAAAGCGTCAGCGAAACGGCCCGCCGCTTGCGTCGGGCACAGCCTTCGATAACAGCGACTCTGGGCGAACTCCGCGATTACTACGGCGACGCATTGTTGGTTCGCGACGGAGCGCGAATGCGTCGATCCGCGTTTGGAGAGATGCTTTTGCCGCATCTGAATGCGTTTGCTGGCGCGGCGGACGATCTTCTCAGTCTTCGACCAGACTTTGATCCTGCACGGGACAAAAGACTGTTGCGCGTCGCGGCCACTGACTATCAGGCGACGTTGATCGCTAAACAGATTGGCTTCATTTTGAACGCAGCTCCGTACGTGGATTTGGATATTCGACCCATGGGCCCTGCGGAAGATGCAGTAAAGTCGGGCCTTGCGAGCCTTGCGCTCCATTCGGGGGCCGAACCGCCTGCGGCATTCAAACCCCGGCTTCTGGCTAACGATACATTTTGCGTTCTTTACGATCCTGCGGGAGGTGCGCCGCCTGCCACTCGCGAAGACTTTGCCGCGCGTACGTTCATTCAGGCTTCACCGAGCGGGGCAAGGGGCGGGGCGGTTGACGATGCGCTTGCTCAGGTCGGTCTCGCACGACGTGTGCGCGCAACGGTGGCGCCATTGTCTCTTGCGCCGCGCCTCATCGCAGGAACGGAGAACATCACCGTATTGCCGAAAAGCTTGGTTTCAGCGCTAGAGATGTCGGCGCTCCGAACCGCGCCGCTGCCGTTTCATGTCGACGCGATCAGCACTTGGATCATGCGGTCTCGGCGCACAGCCGGTGACAAAGCGATCGACTGGATCGTAGCGACGCTATCGTCGGAGCAGTAGGCACGTGACGCATGCGGGCTAAAGGTCCAAATTTCACGGCGCCCACGAGAACCCGGGGCAGTCCCTGGGTCACGTGGCGCAATCGTCAGATGCCGCGCCATCACCTTTTTGGCGTGCCGCTCAGGGCCTCATTAGCAGGTCACAACCAAAAACGCGGGTGGAGAGGTTATCCGACGTGCCAGGTCACATCGCGACGCTTTCGTCAATGATCTCGATGTTGCTCACCAAGATGATCTCGCAGCCTCCGATGATCGTGTTGTCATCGCGGCGGGTTGAGGATCGCCATGTGGCGAGGCCCTCGGCATTTACCTCTACCAGATACCCGCTTACGCGGATGCGTTGACCCAATTCGACCGCCATCAGAGCGCTATCAATTTCGGGCGTGGCTGGGATCAGGTGATTGTTTGTGATCTGTTGTTCCCAGTCGACGGGTAGTTCGATGCCCGGCAGTGGCGTATAAAAGACGGCGCGCTGCCCATTGCGAAATTCAAACTCCTCCGTCCTGTCCGACAACGACCCCCACACAATCCCAAGATCAAGCGGGGAAATGTCGCTTGTCGGGTCGTGGCGATATTCGCGCCGGGTCACCACGCGGCCTTCAAGAACGTAGCCATGCAGCAGCGTCGCTTCGAACCCGCCTGGAAGGTCGAGCGTGCGATCGGGGATGTCGGTTTGGCGCGGCGCATGCAATTGTTGCGGAACCGCTGGCAAGGGTGGCAATGCGCTGACATCCACGGCCAGGTTAACCTCTTCCCTCGGGCGCACCTCGTCCGCAGTAATCATCACAAAGCCGATGACCGCAGCGCCTAAAATCAGGAAGGTTTTTTGGTCACCATCAAACATCGCTGTTCCACCGTCATAGTCTGGGCCAAGATTGTCCTACGAAATCGTGGCAACACTTGGACAGATGATGCCTAACGTAGACGGCATCCTCGGTGAAGTTCAGGCGACGGCACCGCCGTTTTCGACCCAATCCTTGAACCCGCCAAGATTGTAGACGCGCGCATAGCCGAGGTCCTTTAAGGTTTTGCCGGCTAAGGCGGCGCGTCCGCCAGCGGCGCAGTATATGATGACCGGGATATCGGGTTTAAGTCGGTCGTCATAAAGCTCTGATGTAGGATCGGCCCGAAATTCCAGCATCCCGCGCGAAACGGACACGGCGCCCTCGGCTTTACCCGTTGCGGTAATCTCCGGCGCATCTCGAACGTCCAACAAAACAGCGCCGTCAAGCAGCATTCTCGCCGCGTCTTGTTGGCTTATGCGCGGCACAATTGCGCTGGCTTCGGCGAGCAGATCTTTCACGGTTTTGGGCATCGAGACCTCCGAAAACTGCGTCCGAATATCCTTAGCCGATCGCGACTTTCGATGCATCCCTTGACCTGACCTGCCGCCGGCGCGACAGATCACAGATATGCGCGCGGCTCAACATCAGATCATCGGCGTTTGCCGGCTGTCCTATCCAAGCCTTGGCAGCTTTGCCGGTCCCAAGCACGCGCCCGATGAGCTGCCACGGATGCTCTTTGCCCCGCAGCGACGAAACCGGCGTTTCGGGCCGTTTGGGAAGCTGACGTTGTCATTGTTCGCGGCGCAATCGGACAGCGACTTTAGATTGGTGGTCCTCATCGGCACGGCGATGCAAATGCGCTTCAAGAACTGGCTTCGCAAGCCTGCCGGACGCTATCCGGTTTTGCGGATCAGCCAGCAAGACCCGAACGTTCCACATGTCTCGACCCGCAAGGCGTTTCGCGGCGGTTTGGAGGAAGGCGCCGCCGTTCTTACCGGCTTTCGCGCCGCGGACGATGCAGTGCTTAAGGACGACATCAGCCAAACGCGCAATGTGGCTAAGACCTGCACTAACCAAGGCTGGGTGGATGCGGACAAGCCGGTCTGTATCGCGACTCACCGCTGTATCCATTGGGACATGGACGGTCCCGACCGATCGATCCGGCGAGCGGCCGAGGCCCTCGACACGGAAGCTGTCGGCGCCACCCTGGCCGATCGATTTGGGATCGAGGCGGCGGTCGCGCTTGGTCTGACGGATGCCCCGGAATGAGCCCCAATGCGCGCGGCGCGATGTGCATGATCGGGGCAATGACGGCGTTTACTGTTAACGACGCATTGATGAAATCGCTCGCCGGTAGCCTGCCTTTGGCGCAAGCGGTGTTTTTGCGGGGACTTCTGACAACGGGATTGATGTTGGCTTTGGCGCTGGCTCTACGGCAATTCACGCTGCGCGTTCCGCGGCGCGACCGGTTCCTCATTGCCTGCCGCACCTGCGCCGAAGTGACGACGGCATTTTTCTTTTTGACCGCGCTTTACAATATGCACATCGCAAATGTGAGCGCGATCATGCAGTCCCTGCCGCTGACGGTGAGCTTGGCCGGGGTGGTTTTTCTTGGGCAAACCATCGGCCGGCGGAGGCTGGCCGCAATTCTTGCTGGCTTTATCGGTGTGCTGCTGATCGTGCGCCCGGGAGCTGAAGGTTTCACCATCTATTCGCTCTATGTCTTGGCGGCCGTGGCGTGCGTTACCGTCCGGGACATTCTGTCGCGAAAAATCTCGCAGGACGTCCCATCGCTTTTGATCGCGCTGAACAATGCGATCTGGGTCACGGTCGCGTTTGGTGTGACCTCCATCTGGTCAGAGTGGGCGCCGGTTGACTTTGTGTCGGGGCTGACACTGGTTGGGGCGTCGCTCACCGTTATCGTCGCCTATTTTCTGGCGGTTGTGTCGATGCGCGTCGGGGATATCGCAGCGATCGCACCGTTTCGATATACCAGCCTTTTGGTCGCGATCGTATTGGGCGTGGTACTTTTTGACGAAAGACCCGATTTTCTGACACTTTTGGGCGCATCCATGGTGGTCGGAACGGGTCTTTTTACGCTTTGGCGCGAGAGCCGCCTGGCAGCGGCTGGCACCGGTTGACACCCTATCTGATTCCTCCTATATGCGCGGCACTCGGCCCGGGGGCCCATCTGGGTGCCCGCCGCTGAAATCAAAATTGACGTGGTCATGATCCGGGCCAGCTACGCGCCTCGATCCTCTGGGAATTCCGCCGCAGCGTCCTCCAGGTAGGCAAGGGGCGCGTGCGGTTGAGGCGTTTGTTTTGAACGCCGATTGATATTTGAGAGCAAGACGGGGAACCCTGAATGCCAACGATCCAACAGCTGATCCGCAAGCCGCGGCAGCCAAAAATTAAACGCTCGAAGTCGCAGCACCTCGAGAGCTGCCCGCAAAAGCGCGGCGTCTGCACGCGGGTCTACACGACCACGCCGAAGAAGCCGAACTCGGCCATGCGGAAGGTGGCCAAGGTGCGCCTGACCAACGGCTATGAGGTGATCAGCTACATCCCGGGCGAAAGCCACAACCTGCAAGAACACTCGGTGGTTCTGATCCGCGGCGGTCGTGTAAAGGACCTTCCCGGTGTGCGCTATCACATCTTGCGCGGTGTGCTCGACACACAAGGCGTCAAAGACCGTCGCCAGCGCCGCTCGAAATATGGCGCGAAGCGACCGAAGTAAGCATGCGCCTTCGGTTGGCATATCCTTTGGTTTTCGCTGTCGCAGCCATTGGCACGCCGGTCTTTGCGGATTGGGCCGTGGTATATGTCCATGAGCCCTCGGGCCGCTATTGGATTGGCGTAACCGACCATCCGCAATTTGCGGCGGTGGAAGCGCGACAGCAATGTTTTGATGCAACCGGAGACTCTCCCGATTGCTCCGTTCTTTTGCCAATGCGGACGACGCGGCAATGCGCCGCCATCATGCAAGTGGGAGCGCGGTTTCTCGGCGAAGAGGGAGAGACGATTGAAGCCGCGACGGATGCCGCCCAATCCGTTTGCGAAGCAGAAGCCGGCCAGACATGCGACCTCGTGCACGCATTCTGTCTCGAAGAATGAGTTAGGAAGAAACGAAGATGTCCAGACGTCACGCTGCTGAAAAGCGCCAGGTGCTGCCCGATGCGAAATTCGGTGACACCGTGATCACCAAATTCATGAACAACCTGATGATTGACGGCAAGAAGTCCGTTGCAGAGCGCATCGTGTACAACGCCTTTGATCGGGTCGAAGGCAAGCTAAAGCGCGCCCCGGTTGAAGTCTTCCACGAAGCCCTCGACAATATCAAACCGTCGGTTGAGGTTCGCTCCCGCCGGGTTGGTGGTGCGACGTACCAGGTGCCGGTCGAAGTACGGCCCGAGCGCCGCGAAGCACTGGCCATCCGTTGGCTGATCAGCGCGTCGCGTTCGCGCAATGAAAACACAATGGAAGAGCGTCTGGCTGGCGAGTTAATCGATGCGGTCAACTCCCGCGGCTCGGCCGTTAAGAAACGCGAAGACACCCATAAAATGGCCGACGCAAACAAAGCGTTCAGCCATTACCGCTGGTAATTGATTTTGAGGACCTGACACATGGCCCGCGAATACCCTCTCGAGCGCTACCGCAACTTTGGCATCATGGCCCATATCGACGCCGGTAAGACCACCACGTCAGAGCGGATCCTGTACTATACCGGCAAGTCCCACAACATCGGCGAAGTGCACGATGGTGCAGCGACCATGGACTGGATGGAGCAAGAGCAAGAACGCGGGATCACAATCACCAGCGCGGCGACAACGACTTTCTGGGAACGGACCGAAAACGGGACCGAGGCGCAGACGCCGAAGCACCGCTTTAACATCATCGATACACCCGGCCACGTCGATTTTACCATTGAGGTTGAACGCTCGCTTGCCGTTCTGGACGGGGCTGTATGCGTGCTCGATGCGAATGCCGGTGTCGAGCCTCAGACCGAAACCGTTTGGCGTCAGGCCGACCGGTACAAGGTGCCGCGCATCGTGTTCGTGAACAAGATGGACAAGATCGGCGCGGATTACTTCAACTGCGTTGAGATGATCGAAGACCGCACCGGCGCGCGTGCCGTGCCTGTGGCCATCCCGATCGGCGCGGAAACCGAGCTTGAGGGCCTATTGGACCTCGTCCTGATGAAGGAATGGCTTTGGAAGGGCGAAGATCTCGGCGCTACTTGGGAACTTGTTGATATCCGCGATAGCCTGAAGGACCAGGCTGAGGAATGGCGCGGCAAGATGATCGAAGCGGCCGTCGAAATGGATGACGACGCGATGATGGAGTACCTGGAAGGCAACGAGCCGGACACCGACACGCTGCGCCGGTTGTTGCGCAAAGGGACGCTCGAGATGGCGTTCGTTCCTGTCCTTGGTGGCTCGGCCTTTAAGAACAAAGGTGTCCAGCCGCTGTTAAACGCGGTGATCGATTACTTGCCCAGCCCGCTCGACGTGGTCGATTACATGGGCTTCAAACCGGGCGACGACAAAGAAGAACGCAACATCGCCCGCCGTGCTGATGACAACATGGCGTTCTCTGGTCTTGCGTTCAAAATCATGAACGATCCGTTCGTTGGTTCGTTGACCTTCGTGCGTGTGTATTCCGGCACCCTCTCGAAGGGCGACCAGATGCTGAATTCGACGAAGGGCAACAATGAGCGCGTCGGTCGGATGATGATGATGCATTCCAACAACCGCGATGAGATCGAGGAGGCATTTGCCGGCGACATCATAGCACTTGGCGGGCTGAAAGGAACGACGACCGGTGACACGCTCTGCGACAAAAACGATCCGGTTGTGCTGGAGACGATGAATTTCCCGGACCCGGTGATCGAGATCGCCGTGGAGCCCAAAACCAAGGGCGACCAGGAAAAGATGTCTGCCGGTCTTGCACGCCTTGCCGCCGAAGATCCGTCCTTCCGCGTCGAAACCGACCAGGAAAGCGGTCAGACCATTATGAAGGGCATGGGCGAATTGCACCTCGATATCCTGGTCGATCGCCTCAAGCGCGAGTTTAAGGTCGAGGCCAATATCGGCGCGCCGCAAGTGGCTTATCGCGAGACGATCAGCCATGAGGTCGAGCACAGCTACACGCATAAAAAGCAATCCGGCGGTTCCGGCCAGTTTGCTGAGGTGAAGCTGATCATCACCCCAACGGAGCCGGGCGAAGGCTATTCGTTTGAAAGTCGTATCGTGGGCGGCTCGGTGCCGAAGGAATACGTTCCCGGCGTCGAGAAAGGGATCAACTCGGTCATGGATAGCGGTCCGCTGGCCGGGTTCCCGGTGATCGACTTCAAGGTGGCCTTGGTTGACGGTAAATTCCACGACGTGGACTCCAGCGTGCTGGCGTTTGAAATCGCCGCCCGCATGGGCATGCGCGAAGGCATGAAAAAAGCAGGCGCAAAGCTTTTGGAGCCGATTATGAAAGTCGAGGTCGTGACACCGGACGAATATACCGGCGGTATCATTGGCGATTTGACCAGCCGACGCGGCCAGGTCCAAGGTCAAGAGTCGCGCGGCAATGCGATTGCGATCAACGCCTTTGTGCCACTGGCGAATATGTTCGGTTACATCAACACGCTGCGTTCGATGTCATCGGGCCGCGCGCAGTTTACGATGCAATTCGACCACTACGAACCTGTGCCGCAAAACATCAGCGAAGAAATCCAGGCCAAATACGCTTAAGCGGCGAGGATAGGACAGGAAGATGCTTCACGCGTCGCGGATATTCGGCATGACCCTCGCAGCTGGCCTTTTGGCCGGTTGTGCGACGGTGGAGGCGACGCGCGTGGCGTCCGCTCCTACCGCTCTGAACGTGGTGTCGGTCAATGTGTCCGCGACGGCGGAAACCGGCATTGTCGGCCGCCAGTTCGCACGCAGCCCCGAAGAGATCGTGAGCGATGTCGAGGCTGCCGTAGCGACCGCTTTGTTGGAACGCTCCGATGCCGCGGGAACCCCGGTTGAGGTGGACATCGCGCTGGGGCCCGTGGACCTGACAAACATCGCCGAACGTGCTTTGGCACAGGCAAGCTCAGTGACGGCAATCGTCTCCGTGACGACCGTTGATGGGGCTGCGGTACTCCCGTCGCAGGAAATCGTTTCGTCCGCGCGTGGTTTGCGTCTTCCCGGTGTGGCTGGCGCCATATCGACCCCAACCGTGGCACAAGACTACAGCAACACCATCACCGGTTTCGCCGTCACACTAGGAAACGCGATCTTCCCTGAGGTTTAAGGGAAGATCTTTTAAGGAGGCCATCATGGCAAAGGAAAAGTTTGAGAGAACGAAGCCGCATGTGAACATCGGCACGATTGGTCATGTTGACCATGGTAAGACGACGCTGACGGCGGCGATTACGAAGTATTTTGGTGATTTTCAGGCGTATGATCAGATTGACGG
>JBCCXT010000018.1:0-64076 GCA_039191215.1 Pseudomonadota bacterium | reverse complement strand
GCAAAGCAGATCGACCACCGGATTGACATGGGTATTTCCGATGACGACAGCGCAGCAGCCCTCGGCATTGCCATGGGGCGTGGCGTGGCTGGCATGGCTGCGGTGCTTGAGGCTGACCGCCCAGACCTCATGCTTGTCCTCGGCGATCGCTACGAAATGCTCGCGATGGCATCGGCCGCTGTTATCGCACGCGTGCCCGTGGCACATATTGCTGGCGGCGACATAACCGAAGGCGCCTTTGATGATGCGATCCGGCACGCGATCAGCAAACTTTCGAGCCTCCATTTCACCACAAATGCTGCCGCCCGAGACCGGCTCATCCAGATGGGAGAGGACCCAGCCAGGGTCTACGTCACGGGAAGCCCGGGCATTGATACGATCCTAGAAACGCCGCTGATGGATCGCGTGGCGACACTCCGCCTACTCGGCCTAGACCCTTTCACCCCTGCCTATTTGCTGGCCACAGTTCATCCCCCGACATTAACCGAAGACGGCGGTCTTGGGCTATTGTTGGCGCTTCTTGAGGCACTCGAACAGGTCGAGGACATTCCGGTTGTGTTCACCGGTTCGAACGCTGACCCGGGGGCGCGGCGGCTGGACAAGACCGTGCAGCATTGGAGCGAAGGACGTGAGAAAGCCCGCTTCTTCCCGTCGCTTGGTTCCGAGCGCTATCTATCGGCCGTTGCTCATGCCGCAGCAGTGGTGGGCAATTCATCATCGGGATTGTATGAGGCACCGACACTTGCCGCCCCAACCGTCAATATTGGGGACCGGCAATCAGGACGGCCGCGAGCCTCTTCCGTAATCGACTGCGACGCTACACCTGATGCCATCTTCGAAGCGATCGCAAAGGCCACGGCGACGCCCCTTACAAAGCCCATTGTGAACCCATATGGTCACGGAAAGGCGGCGGCGCAGATTGCAGCCGTGATCGCAGGGTTGGAGCAACCTGCCCTTCTGGTTCGCAAATCATTCAGGGATATCAGATGAGACTACCCTGCCGCATCATCGCTGAGGCTGGCGTCAATCATGACGGCGACGTCGACCGCGCGCTCGAGCTTGTCGATATCGCGGCTAAGGCTGGCGCCGACTATGTGAAGTTTCAGACCTTTCACGCAGAGGCGTTGAGCAGCCCAAAGGCGGAGCTTGCCGGATACCAAGCGCGCAACACGAGCGGCTCTTGGGAAAGCCAGCTTGATATGTTGAAGCGCCTGCAGTTGTCGCGTGATGCGCATGTCGCGCTGATGGACAGCTGTCGTGCGCAGGGTATCGGGTTTCTTTCAACCCCATTCGATCATGAGAGCCTGAGTTTCTTGACCGATGACCTGGGCCTGCAGCAGATCAAGCTAGGTTCGGGTGAGTTGACGAATGCGCCCTTGCTCTACGCTGCCGCAAGGTCGGGCGCGGAGATCATATTGTCGACCGGCATGGGCACGCTGGCCGAGGTAGAAGCCGCATTGGGTGTTTTGGCATACGGTATGAGCGGTGGGGCCCAGCCCGGGCAGGATGCGTTCGCAGAGGCCTACCGTACGCCTGCGATCCGCTCTGTGTTGGCCGAGCGGGTGACATTGCTGCACTGTACAACAGAATATCCGGCGCCCGTTGATGAAACCAATCTCCATGCCATGGCAACACTGTCCCAAGCGTTTGGTCTGCCCGTTGGCTATTCCGACCATACCGAGGGACTAGCCGTTTCGTTTGCCTCGGTGGCGATGGGCGCGCGCATTCTTGAAAAACACTTCACACATGACCGCAACGCGGCCGGGCCAGACCACGCAGCTTCGCTGTCACCCCAGGCGTTGCAGGAGCTCGTTGCAGGCATCCGGGATGTTGAGGCGGCGCTAGGGGACGGAGTGAAACAGCCCGGTAAGGCCGAATTTGAGAACCGGACCGTTGCACGCAAGAGCTTACTCGCAACCCGTGACCTGCCGCACGGACATCGACTTGGCGTTACTGACGTCGTTGCGATGCGACCAGGGACGGGGCTGTCGCCTATGGCATATTGGGACGTGATCGGCGCGACTTTGGACGGGCCCGTTGCAAAGGGCGACCTTATCCGAGTTGGGAGCGTCCATGACTGAAGCGGCGTTCGGACTGTTCGGAACTGGTGGCGCCGCACGCGCGATCATGCCGTGGGCGGCCCGGCATTGCGGCGATTCTAGGATCATGTTCGTTGACGTCGCGGCCTCTGCGCCGCTCAACGACTATCCAGTGATTGCCGAGGAGGCATTCCTAACCCAAATCGCGAAACGCACTTTTACCGTTGCCGTTGGCGAACCCGAACTTCGGCAGTGCATCGCCGAGCGTGCAGAGGCTGCGGGTGCTATCGCTCGAACCCTCCTAAGCGACGATGCGGTCATCCTTGATCCCTCCGGAATTGGGGCCGGGGCGATCATCTGTCCAGGCGCGATCACGACGGCCGATGTCACCATTGGCCGCCATGTTTTCATTAACATTCATGCAAGTGTAGAACACGACTGTGTTGTTGGCGATTTTGCCACCATTTCGCCGGGGGCGAGGTTGAACGGCGCTGTATGCATTGGTCGCGGTGCCTTCATCGGGGCTGGTGCTATTCTTCGGGAAGGCATCACAGTAGGCGCTGGGTCGATGATAGGAATGGGTGCCGTTGTCCTGAGCGATGTCGAAGCCGGAGAAACCGTTGCCGGTAACCCGGCCCGAACTTTGAGGCGCGCATAACGTGGCATTTGATGTCTCCAGCCTGACCCTGCCGCCCACGGCAACGATCGGCGAGGCCATGCAGCGCATTGACCAGTTTGCTCGGCAATTGGTGCTGGTGGTGGACGCAGACGGTAGACTGATTGCCACCGTGACGGATGGTGACATTCGGCGCGGCCTCTTGGCTGGACAAACCATGGCATCCCCGGTCGGTACCGTGATGCGGACCAATCCCTCAACCATCTCCGCGGGAACGGGCAGCGCGATCATTCGCCGGATCATGCGGGAGCGATCACTCAATCAGGTGCCGGTCGTCGATCCCGACGGTCGTGTCGTCGATCTGGCATGGATTGGTGACCATGTCGGGCACACCTCCATCGACACCCGCGTCGTGATCATGGCTGGCGGGCTTGGAACCCGGCTCAGGCCGCTAACCGAAACAGTCGCCAAACCGATGCTCAAGGTTGGCGACCACCCTCTTCTGGAAATCACGATCCAGTCGCTCATCGAACAAGGGTTCGGCCGCTTCACGCTATCGGTCAACTATCTTGCCGAGACGATCCGATCGCATTTTGGCGATGGCTCGAGTTGGGATGTAGAGATTGACTATGTCGACGAGACTGAGCCCATGGGGACTGCCGGAGCTCTGCCTTTGCTGAAAGACTGGCCGAACGAGCCCTTCATTGTCATGAACGGCGATATTCTGACGAAGCTCCGTTTCGATCGGCTCCTCCAGCACCAAATGGATACCGGCGCGCTAGCGACGATGGGCGTAAGGGAGTACTCGGTACAGGTACCCTATGGCGTCGTTCGCACGAATGGTAACCGACTTACAGGTATCGAGGAGAAACCGACCGAGTCTTGGTTCGTAAATTCGGGCATATACGTGCTGTCGCCGGAGATCCGCCCACTTATTGAACTTGGGCGTCCGCTTGATATGCCCGAGCTTTTCCAGAGCGTCGTTGATAGTGGTCGGCTCGCCAGCGTTTTTCCGATCCGGGACTACTGGATCGACATCGGACGTGTAGAGGACCTGGAGCGCGCGCGGGCTGATTTCTCAAGTCTGTTCGATCCGTGAGCCTCCTAGCTGTCATTCCCGCACGCGGAGGCTCAAAGGGGCTTCCTGGCAAGAATATCGCAGAGCTGGGGGGGCGACCTCTGATTGCCTGGACCATTGCCGCTGCAAAGTCAGCAGTGGCGGTCACGCGGGTGATTGTGTCCACCGACGACCAGGCCATCGCCGATGCCGCCACTAGTGCTGGCGCGGATGTTCCGTTCCTGCGTCCGGCCAGCCTGTCAACCGACACTGCCAGTTCGGTGGATGTGATGGCGCACGCACTGAGGCAATCGCCAGGCTACCCGCAGGCCGTATTGTTGCAACCCACTTCGCCATTCCGGACCGGCGCTGATATCGATGCCGCCCATGCGCTCATGAACCGATTTGCAGCGCCGTCCTGCGTCTCGGTTACGACTGTCACAGAAAGCCCGTACCTCATGTTTGAGGCCATGAATGACGGGCGCTTATCCCGTTTGCTTCCCGAGCCCATGAGCGGCCTGCGCCGACAGGACCTTCCGCATGTTGTACGCTTGAACGGCGCGATGTATTTCGTCCGGCCCGAGCAATTTCTGGCCGACCGATGCTTCTTGCACGCAGACAGCGTCGGCTACGAAATCCCTGCCGAGCGGGCGATGGACATCGACGATGCGGAAGACTTGGACCATGCGCGCGGTCTTTGCGAAAGTATGAGCATCGATGTGATGAACGAAGGCCGTCAATTTGGGACGTCGAAATCTGTCGCAAAGGATAGAGATTGATGGGTCGGGCAGTGGTGTTTGCCAACGGTGTTCGGGAACGCATGTTAAGCGAGAGTGGCGGGTCTGAGGTGCTGTCTGAGCTCTTCGAAACATTCGTCGATGTCAGCCCCTTCGCAAAACCCTGGGAATGGAAATCCAGATATGACGACAGAGTGGCGGGTGAGCATGTCTTGCGTCTCGACACAGCTGAAGACGCACGTATTTTCTTCGACAAACGCGCCTTTGACTATGTTCTTGTCGTGGGGTTGGAATGGTCCGAACAGCGCAGGGCGCTCGTGGATGCAGTGAGCGGGTCGGATTGGGGCATTCTTTTCGTGCGCGGTGACATGCGCGATCTGTCGAACGGTCGACGCTACGACACGCAGGGCATACTTGGGTTACGGCAGCGTCTCCGGCATTGGCAAAGGCGCAAGAAGACCACAGCGAAGCCACCGCGGCACCTCTTTACAAATGAGCTTGGTGCGTTCGACTTCCCCGAGGTTACGCCACAGACGGACATCATTCCGGTCAATCATAACGACGCAGACAGTTTATATAAGGCCGTCGCCATAGACGGACCGCAAGTGATCGCCTTTCTCGATCAGGCAGTGACACACACTTTTGCCGACAACGACAGCGTCGCAGAGGAGCGTTTTTTCGATACCCAAAAGGCAGCGGCCTACCATGCAGCAGTGAATGCATGTCTTAGCGACCTATCCAACAAAACCGGGCACCCCGTCGCCGTTTGCCTCCATCCCAATGCTCCTTCCGCCTACGCCGAGGCGTTCGACCCGGCGTTTCGCATAGTTCGGGGCGACACGCCCGGTGTGCTTCAGAATGCGGCCCTTGCTTTGACGCACAACTCGATGACCACAGGGTTCTGCCACCTTTTGTCGGTTCCAACCCTGCTGCTTGATCTGGGTCGAGACCTGACCCCAAAGCGTCTTGGCATCTTGACGCGCCGCAAGGCGCGGAACGAGGGACTGCAAATCTTGCAATGGCCCGGGCCTCTGCCAGACACCGTCCGACGCGCGGGCGACGCACGTGTCCGCCAATTTCTCCGACCCGTGCCCGATGGCGAAGATCTCGCGGCGGTACTGCGAAAACATTTGATCGATTGAGCGGCGCCATCGCAGCCGCTTGAGGCAGGCGTCAACTCGGACGTGGGCTAAGCTCGGCGAGGAAATCGTCAGGGTCTCGTGGAGCAACCAGCCTGTAATAGTCTTCGACGCCGTAATCGGCGAGGGAAACGTCGCGATAGCGCGCTACAATAGCATCGTATTCATCTGTGAGGGTGGTGTTTTGGGGGTCGAGAGTTCTGACGCAGGCAAGCCCGGTGCTTGCTGCATTCAAGACCTCAACGCGCAAGTCGGGACGCAGTTCTGTCAAGATGACGATTGTCTTCCAGACATCCCCAGTCCATGCCCCGGGCATATCCGCTGAAGGTTCCCGCCCTGCCATGCTGTGATCGTAGGGGCAAACATCGTGGAGGAAGACGAGCCCGTCAGAGGCCATCACCTTTTCCAGGTTGATGAAATCCCGCAGCGCGAATTCGAACTGGTGCATACCGTCGATGAAAGCAAAGTCCGCCAAAATCCCAAGTTTTTCGAAAAACCCGCTCGCAAAGAAGGCATCGCTGGTCTGTTGAATGAAATGCATCTGATGTGAGGAGTTGAACACGTCGGCTTCAATCTGAAAGACTGGGTCAATGGCAACGAAACTGCACGAACGGTGCGCGATGGACGTTCCCGTACGTGATCCGATTTCCACATACCAATCCGGTGCAATCCGCTTTTCGACCTCGATCAGCACGTCGTGGTAGTGGCGTCCACTCATGGGCCGGAAGCCAGGTTCGGGATTGGTTCTAAGCCGCTTGCGGGCCCGTCGTTCCTTCAGTTTTCTGAACATCCCACCCCACTATCGGACATTGTCGAAACTTTGCTGCGTTTGGCTATTACATAGACGCCGGTCTCCGCCCAAACCAGAGACAATGCGGCAATCAACGGTCAGGATAATAGGCGTCGTACAATTGCCTCCAGTTCCGCTGCTTGCGCCTTTGGCGCTACCAATTCCGCCAGCCTTGCTGTCTGTGATAGAGCCCTCTGCCACTCTGGGCCGCCGAATGTCCGCTCAGCCCGGGCGAAGACCTGGCGGATTGCGTCGTGATCGGTGGATGGCGCCATGTAGGGATAGGTTGATCCCAGAAGCGGCAGGGCGTCGTCTTCGTCGGCATGGGTCAAGATGTTCGCGCCAAGAACCGCCGCCGTGAACCCCTTGGTGAAAGGCTTTCGGCCACGGATGCCCGGCCAAGTCTTGGGTTGACGGACTGCGTAGTGAAAGTTGTGACCAGCGACGGCCCTGAAGTTTTCCGTCATCTTCTGTGTGGTTGTCGCATCGAGGATCGTCATCCGCTGTTCGATGTCCGGCGGGATTGTCGGGATATGCAGGCTTCCCAGGTATACCGGGCGGAGCCGGTCCTGGCGGGCCTTGGCCAGATCGTGGATCCGGCGATCCACCCCATGCAGGAGACGGACAACGTCGCCCTCGATGGCCTCGTCGGTGCCGGACACCCGTGCGATCCGATCCTTCATCGCCTGAACGCCAGAAACGGATGCCGAGACATGCAGATCGATGCCCTGGGGCGGCATCAGGTGTAGATGTCGATCGATATAGTCAAGCGCCGTACCTGCCGCGCGGTCGCGCAGCCGCACCAGCCCCTCCGGCGAAAAGCGGTCCACGGTGTCCTTCACGAAGATGTAGACTGTACCACGCGGTTGAAGCGCGATCCACGCAGCCTCGAGCCCGAGCTTCCCGAGGTTCGGCACGTACTGGACCGCGAAATCATAGCGATCGCCGAGGATGCTACGCGCAAGATCGCACAACTGGACGCCGCGCATCTGCGTGCTGCCAAGATAGCCCCCGCTTGAACGGCACAGGAATCTGACGCGGGGACGGCGAGCGATACGCAGCACTCACCCAAGTCCCGAAGGAAACGATAAGCACTTGAAAGTGTCCGGTCGCCCTGGCCGTATTCGAAACATTTGGCCTCCTATTTCCAGGATCGGTCTTCGATGCCGATTGATGTTGCCTTTCGGCTACCTGCAAGGTCGGTATATACGAAAAAAACCTGGGCCAAAAAGATGCGCGGTGTTCTTGACACTCAGCAGTGTCCGGCAAACCCGGCACGGTTTAGACAGAATAGATCTTGGTCACGTGGCCTACGCGGTTATGTTTCATCATTTCCACGATAGCGGCAGGCATCTCCCAGCGCAGGGCAGCCTAAGTGACGTTCAGTTTGATAGCATGCTGGTCCGATTAGATGATCGCTACACTTCGCTTGGCACGAACGAATATCGAAGCCGCTTTTCTTCCGGTTACCTCACCGAAGAACATATCTGCCAGTCCTTCGATGATGCGCTTTGAGCTACCCCCCGGAATTGGGGCACTGACGTAAGCTATGATTTGTTGTCTGCGGGTCTTCGACAAGAAGGGGAATTAGACCTTGTCCGCCATCGGTTCGAGGACCATGGTCGAATGATGGCGAAATGCGAAAAACACAGCCCTGAGTTCAAGGCCAAAGTCGCAGCGGAGCGTCGACAGTCGAACGCACGGTGGCTGAAGGCCGTCGCAGCCAAGCGCCGTCGGTTCGGCTACCGGCGGATCGGCGTGACGCTGCAGCGCAACGGTAGACGTGAACTTTTCCGCCCAGCTCCGTGTGTTTTTCGGCCAAACCAACCCTCCACGAAAACTGTGTCGTGTTGTGTAAGGTGTGTGTAATGGCAATTTGCAGCAACGAGTCGCTTTGGCCCGCTGGTTAGTCGTCTGTTATTTAGTGAATTTTTGGTAGCGGAGGAGGGACTTGAACCCCCGACACGCGGATTATGATTCCGCTGCTCTAACCAACTGAGCTACTCCGCCACGGGCAGTCGGGGCGTAAGACAGGTGATTGCCATCGTCAACCGGAAAATCCCAAAACGACGCCCGCTACAGGGATGGTGTGGCCGCCAAATTTGACCTCTTTCGATCCGTAATTGAACAAGAAGCGCTGCCCGCCTGCTTCGCGCAGCCGCAAGCCTTCGGGCAAGATCGTCGTCTCGATATTTGCAATGTCGCACAGATGGTGAAGCACACGGTTTGCCAGCATCGCATCCGGCCATGACGTCAGGTAGTGCAGCCTGTCTTTTGCAGCCAGGATGGGGTTGCCGAGCCTGTCGACGAAAACGGGCGCCCGCGTCGTCTCGACCTCTTCGCGCCAATACTGCACCGCACCGCCGCCACGCGCTGCGACCTTATCCCCTTCTGCCAGGGTTTCAACGCGCGTAACCTGGATGTCCAGGCCCGGCACGTTCGGCGGAAGCGGCACCGGAATGGCAAATTCCCAGGTCTTTGAGCCAAATCGCGGCCCCAGGCAGAGCACCACGCCGTGCGCATACGCCCTTTCGACCAGGTCGTCGGGCGGCATTTCGAGGCCCGGCGCCATGACCAACTGATAACCAGACAGGTCGGCATCAGGCGCGAGAATGTCGATTGACAATCCAAGCCGTCTCAGCGCGCGATAAATGTCGAGGATCAGCCGCAAATAGCTGCACGCTTCGCCCTGTGGCTGGACGTCCCAGCTCCAGGCGGCTTGGTAGTCGAAGATCAGGGCAACCGGCGCCTGGCTTTGCTCGACCTCAGGCCAATCGCGTAACTCGGATGCAACCGCTTCGGCTTCGGCCCAGCCAGGTGCCGGCGCATGATCGGGGCGCAATAATCCAGTATGCATTTGTTCTTGGCCAAACGGCGCTTGGCGCCAGCGAAAGTAGCAGACCGCTTCTGCGCCATGAGCAAAGGCCTCCCAAGTCCATAAGCGCACCATGCCGGGCAGCGGAATTGTATTCACGGGCGCCCAGTTTACCGGGCCCGGTTGCTGTTCCATCACCCACCATCGCCCCTGCCCCACCGCGCGGTAGAGATCATGGTGGAAGGCCTGAAAATCCGGATCCCCCTGGCGCGCATAGCTGATCTTTTGCGTTTCTGACGCGCCAACGCGATCTTGCAGAAATCCAAGCGGGTAGCTGTCCCAGGCGGCAATCTCCATCTGCTGGCCCAAAACGAAATGATCGAACTCGGTGACGCCGCCCATGAAATTGTGGCTGATGGGTGCCGTCGAATGGCGCCGGATCGCAGCCACCTGAGTTTGATTGAAGCGAGCGACCTGATCCGAGCTGAACCGGCGAAAATCCATCACGTGCGCCGGATTTGGTTCAGTTACCGTCAGATTTGGCAGCTCGATCTGGTCGATCGATTGGTAGTCCATCGACCAAAACACGTTGCCCCAGGCGCGGTTTAGCGCATCAACCGATTGGTAGCGCTGTGCCAGCCAATCTCGAAACGCAGCCCGCGCGGCTTTTGAATATGACAGCGTCGTGTCATGGCAGCCGTATTCATTGTCCGTCTGCCAGGCCGCCAAAGCGGGGTGCCGGGCGTAGCGTTCGGCGAACAGAGTTGCGATGCGCGCCGCTTCCGCCCGGTAGCCGCCATGGCTGAAGCAATAATGCCGCCGTGATCCAAAGCCGCGCACATGGCCCAACGCGTCCACGGCCAACATGTCGGGGTGGCGGTCAAGCATCCAGCGCGGCGGGGTTGCCGTCGGCGTGCTCAACACAACCTGCAGACCAGCATCACCCAACACATCCATCGCGCGGTCGAGCCAATCGAAGGAGAGTTTGCCAGGGCTCGGCTCTACACGGCTCCAGGAAAATTCTCCCATCCGAACCCAGGTTAGGCCAAGATCGACCATGCGTGCGGCATCCTCAGCCCAGAGATCCTCGGGCCAATGCTCAGGATAATAGCATGTGCCAAGGGTGCGCTTCACAGGATCACCCGATGCTCCGCCTGGCCGCGCGCCTCGGTTTGAATGACGTAAGTCGCCCCGTCGTGGTCCGTGGCGGCAGCACCCAGATCCTCGCGCGCCGACGTGACAAAAAGTTGGTTGAGTTCCGGGCCGCCGAATGCCGGACAAGATGGCTGCCGGGCGGGCAATCGGTAATCGCGCAGCGCGTTGCCAGCAGTGTCGTACATACTGACTTTGAAATGTCCCCAATGCGCGTTCCAAAGATGGCCGGCTGCATCGACGACGGCACCGTCTGGGCCAGCACCTGGACCATGATCGATGAAAAGCTCTGCCACACCGTCCGGCCAGCCATGCCGGTCTAATGGCTGCCGCCAAATTTTGCCCGGCAGCGTGTCGGCATAAAACGCGTGACTGCCATCTGGTGCAAAACAAATCGCGTTTGGAATAGTGAGCCCCGAAACCAACTGTCGTAAAGCACCGTGATAAAAACGATAAATGGCACCATACCCGGCCTGGGCCTGCTTGCCCATGGTGCTGATCCAAAACCCGCCAAACGGATCGGCGCGGCCATCATTGGAACGCGTATCGGCGCGTTCGGCTTCCAGGGGGACCAGCGGATCGAGCGCATCGGTTGTCAGATCGAGCCGACAGAGGTCGGTCTCCGTGGCAACAAGCAGCGCGTCGCGGTCGAGCCATCCGGCAGCGGATGCATACCGGTCGAATTGCCAATCGCGCTGGACGTCATTTTTGCGCGACAGAAGCCTCTTTTCCAGGATGTCGAACCAGAAAAGCTCCTGCCGTTCGGGATGCCACAGCGGTCCTTCACCCAGTAGGCAAGCCCGGGCATCAAAACGCTCGGCGCTCATCCGGCCGCGTCCCAAGCGGCGACAATCTCGGTTGCGCGCCGGCCAACCTCTTGTGCCGAAGATCCGGGCTTATAAAGGGCCGTGCCGATCCCAACCCCATCGGCACCGGCGGCACGCCATGTGGCGAAGTTATCCGGACCAACGCCGCCGACCATAAAGGCCTGGGTTGAGCTGGGAAGGACGGCGCGCAGCGCCTTTAGCCCTGCCGGTCCCATCTGGAAGGCCGGGAACACTTTCAACCCATCCGCGCCCGCTTTCAGCGCGGCAAAACATTCCGACGGAGTGAGTACGCCCGGAAAACTCTGCATGCCGCGTTTCTTGGTGGCGGCCACGACTTCGGCGTCGAAATTGGGCGACACAATCAACTGACCGCCGACATCGGCCACTGCGCCCACATCGCTTGCCGTCAGCACCGTGCCGGCGCCGATCAACGCGTCCTGGCCGAAGCGGTCGGCCATCAGGCGGATGCTCTCTAAAGGATCGGGGGAATTGAGCGGCACCTCAATCCGGGCGATGCCCGCGGTCATCAGTGCTTCGGTCACAGGCAGAGACTCGGACGGTGTTAAGCCGCGCAAAATCGCGACAATTGGCCGGGTCATACGCGCGCCTCGTTCAGCGCTTGGAACGCCGCCGCAAGGCCCCGCCGCGTTAGCTGCCCTGCCTCTTCCAGGCGTACATCGACGCCTTGGGCTGCAAGCGCCCGGGCATACATCTCGGCCAAATATGGCTCTGCGGCGAGCGCGACGGCCTGGCCCAGCCAATAGGGTTTGGTCGAGGCCAGCTCCGCCCCGATCAGCAGCCCCGATAGCCGCGACCGCGTTGTATCAGGCGCCACGTCATGCAGCACGGCGCCTGCGCGCAGGCCAAAAAGCCGCTGCGCCAGGGTCTCAGGCTGCGACAATGCCTCGGCCACCGCATCGTCGAAGGCGGCACCGTCGAGTGCGCCGGTCTGTTCTGCCAACACGTGGCGCACAACGCTGCGATGGGCGATCAATTGATACAGCTCTCCGGTCATGGCGGTTTGAAAACTGACAACCTCACCGGCGCTCAACCGCGTCCATTTGGCATGTGTGCCCGGCAGGCACAAAACACCGTCAAAATCGGGATCTGCGGCCAAAAATCCGCTGATCTGTGTTTCCTCGCCGCGCATTACGTCGGCTGGTGCTGCTTGGCTGAGACCGGGAAGGATAAACACCGACAGACGCGGGTCCGTTCCGGGCACACGGATCGGGCTGAGATGCGCGGGCTTCACCGGAACGGGCACATAGGGCGCTTCTTGCCAGCCTTGCCGCGCGCCAACCATGCCACAGCATAAAACGGGGATTGTAGTGGCGCTCAGCCAAGGTTCGATCAGTCGCAAAAGTGCGGGCTCAAATCCGGTCGGGCCCACTGCGCTCATGCCATCATCGCTGGCAGCTTCGGCCAAGACGCCGTCATTGCGGCCCATCGCCCAGGCGCGCAGCCGAGACGTGCCCCAATCTACGGCGATCCAGCTTAATCCATTCATCCGGTTACAACCACACCGCCATCGATGACCAGCGCCTGCCCGGTCATCATACGACTTGCCGAAGAGGCGAGAAAGAGCGTACCGCCGACAATGTCTTGAGGCTTGAGATGTTCTTGCAAACACTGCCGCGCAAGATGGTCTTTGAGCGCTTCAGGCTCGGCCCAAAGCTCCAGTTGTTTGTCGGTCAGAACCCAGCCGGGCATCAGCGCGTTGCAGCGTATCCCGTCTGGCCCAAACTCTCGCGCGAGGCTGCGGCTCAGCCCGTTTATTGCCGCATTGGCCGAGGTGTAGCCGGGATAGCCGGCATTGCCCATCATGTAACTTATAGAAGAGAAATTGACGATCGAGCCGCCGCCCGCAAACCGCATCTGTTGCACAACCGCCTGGCAGGCGAAGAAATAGGCTTTGAGGTTGATGGCCTGGTTCCAGTCCCAGTATTCCTCGGTCACTTCCTCGGTTGTGTGGCGCTTGTCATTGGCCGCGTTATTTATCAGTGCAGTGATAGGGCCGTTGCGCGCGCCGGCCTCCGCGATTGTGGCCTTCAAGGCATCAATATCGGTGATATCGCAGGGCATGAAATGGGGTCGCATGCCGGTCGTCTGCAACATCTCTTCGACAAAGCCGCTCGCATCCGATCGCTGCACGAAGGCAACCTTGGCGCCTTGGCGCAAAAAGCCTTCGGTTAATGCCGCACCGATACCGGACCCGCCGCCGGTGATGAAAACAGAGGCGCCATCGAGGTCAGGGTAAGTTGGTACGCTGGTCATATGCGGTGGCCCTCCAAGACCCACATGGTTTCGGGGTAATTCCAGGGCAGTGTGACGCCCTGGTGCATTAGCCAGGCCCCGGAAACCTCTATGGGGCCCGACTTCAAAAGCGGGGTGCCGCGGCTGAGTGCCGGGATATTGGCGCCGTTGACCAGCCGCACCGAATAGCGCGCATTGGGGTCAAGGGCGGTCAGCCTCAAAGGGCGCGGCGCAATCTGCGGCGAAGTGCCGGACTTGCCGGCAAAAACCACAAACCGATCCCGCGACCGCGGCATCTGCTGTTCGGCGATAATGGTCGGATCGGCGGCATCAAGCCGCAGGATATCGGCGTGGTACATCCAGTCGCGGTTTGCCTTCCACCACGATGTAACCTCGCGCAGGACCGCCTCTTCGCGCGCATCAAGTTCTCGCGGGTCCATCTCGAAACCCATATGGCGCTGTGCCGCGACCCAGGCGCGAAATGAGATATCGAGCATCCGGCCCGATGTGTGGCACCGGCGCGGTCCGACATGGCTGCCGGTCACCGCCAATGGCAGAAAAAATGCCGCGTCATGCTGGATGCGCAGGCGTTCCAATGCGTCATTTGAATCGCTGAGCCAGACCCGCTGCGTGCGCTTGAGAATACCAAAGTCGATCCGGGCGCCGCCCGAGGCGCAGCTTTCGATCTCAACATCGGGAAACTGCGCCCGCAGCCGGTCGATCAACGCATAAGAGCCGCGCGTCTGGTCGGCATCGGGCATCGGCAGGACGCGGTTATGGTCCCATTTGATGTAATCGATCGGGTGGGCATGCAGGATCGAAGCCATGCGTTCAAAGATGAAATCGCGCACATCCGCCAGGCCCATATTCAGCGCCTTTTGCGCTCGCCCAAGGGTCTGATCCTCGCCGCCCAGTGCCCAATCGGGATGGGCGCGGTGGATATCGCTGTCGGGGTTGATCATCTCCGGCTCGAACCAGATGCCAAAGCTCATGCCCAGCCCGTGCACATGCTCGATGAGCGGGTGCAGGCCTTCGGGGTATTTGCGCGGATCGACCTCCCAATCCGACAGGCTGCGCGTGTCATCATCGCGTTGGCCGAACCAGCCATCATCGAGCACAAAGCGTTCGGCCCCCAGATCCGCCGCACGCCGCGCGATATCTTGCATCACCGGTAGGGAATGATCGAAATAGACCGCCTCCCAGCAATTGTAGTGCACCGGGCGCGCACGACCGGGCTTTGGCCAGGTCACGATCCGGTCGCGCAGATGGCGCTGAAACGAGACCGCGCAGCCGTTCAAACCTGTCGTTGAGTAGGTGACATATAGCGATGCCGTCTCGAAGCGCCGGGCCGATTTGGTCTCCATCCGCGCCGCATGGCCGAACTGGATCTGGCGCCGCCCGTCGGGCAGTTCTTCAGCGATCATCTTGTGGCCGCCCGACCAGCCATAGTGAAAGCCCCAGGCCTCGCCTTGGGTATTCGTGCAGCCTTCGCCGGGGATCAACAGGCCGGGGAAATGCTCGTGTCCTGTGCGCCCGGTGCGGTTCTCACGATAGCGCATGCCGGGCGACCATGCGGTCCGGTTAGGCTGGAACTCACCGCACCAACGGCCGGAAAAGTCGATCATCTCCACGGCCTGCTGCGGTGCGGGCAGGACGGGTGCGGCCAGCCAATGCAGATGAACTGCGTGCTCGGCCTCCAACACGGTCATAGCCGTGATGATCCGCGTGCTTTCATCGACCAGAAAGTGAAATTCCAGCGTCAGGCCGTTTTCTGTGTCGCTATAGCGCAGAACAAGAGACGGGCCCGAGACGGTCTCAGATGCATAGCAGAATTTCGGCAGTAACGGCTGGCCGTCGCCCGCGCGCAAGATCAGGCCGGGCTGGCCCGGAAAGGTTCGCACCGCCTCTGGGCATAGCGACAAATCGGGGTTCTCGTCCAGCATGCCGCCGGTGACATCAATCTCATGCGCCCCGTGCAGGGTCGTCAGATCTTCGTCGGCAGGCAGCGGTGCGCCCCAATAGACGACTTGCGGCAGCCGGTCGCCCGTAGCGGCCAGCACCATGGTCTGCCGTCCGTTATCGTCAAGACGCCAGACCCGCACGGCTTTGGCATGCGAACCTGCACGTGCGGCCACCGGCAAGCCATCTGCCAGCGAAACGTCCATCGCTTACTTCACCGCGCCAAGCGTGAGGCCCGCAATGAAGTGCCGCTGCATAAGGAAAAACATCAAGACCGGCGGAATGGCGGCCACGATGCTGCCCGCGCTCATCAGATGGTATTGCGCGACAAATTGGCTGTTGAATTGGGTGATACCGGCCGTGACCGGCTGCGCTTCTGGCCCTTGGGTCAAAACGATGGCCCAAAAGTAGTCATTCCAGATGAAGGTGAAGATCAACACGCTCAACGCGGCAATGGCGGGCCGCATCAGCGGCAGCACGATGAACCAAAAGATTTGCCATTCCTTGACGTTCTCAACCCGGGCAGCCTCGATCAATTCATAGGGCAGTGCGCGGATGAAGTTGCGCATGAAGAGCGTGCAGAACCCGGTTTGAAATGCCACATGGAACAGCACGAGCCCCATCTTTGTATCATAGAGACCGATATTCACCGTCAGATCGCGAACAGGCACCATAAGGATTTGGAACGGCACGAAGTTCCCGGCGATGAACATGAAAAAGATCAAGAGGTTGCCGCGGAACCGGTAGATGCCAAGGGCAAAGCCTGTCATGCAGCTCAGCGCCACCGCGCCGATCACCGTGGGCACGGTGATCAGGACTGAGTTGAACAGATAGCGCGGCATGTCGGAGTTGAAGAAGACCTGGCCGTAATTGGCAAACATCTCAAACGACGAGGGAACGCCCCAGTAATTGCCGTTGGTGAAATCGGCCAAGGGGCGGATCGAAAAGAGTGCTACCGCGATCAGAGGCAGCAGCCATAAGACCAACGCAAAGGGCAGCATCGCCTGGTAGGAAAACTGCGCCGCGGCGGGTCGTTTCTGAATTGGGGTCGGAAACATGTTACACAGCCTCCCGCTTTGACAATTCGGCCTGCGTCTTCTTTGGCAAGCCTCGCAGAATAAGATCGTAAGAGGACGTCAGCCTGTGCCGAAGCTCGTCTTCCGGAACGCTTTCCGGCAGACGCACCCAGGAAGCATGGAAATACGGAGCCTTCTCGGCGACGCCCGCATCGATCAGCATCTGCGCGGTTGCGGCATCGGCGGTCTTGACGGACACACCGGGCGTTGTCGTGCCGGTGCAGGCAAACATCTTGCCGCCGACCTTCCAGGAGGCCAGTTGCCCGTCAGCCGGATCAGCCCATTGCGCGCCCGGTAAGGTCGCGCAAAACGCATCGAGACGGTCGCGAAAGCTCATCGCCGAGCCTCCTGCTCGTCGCGCCACATGCTGTACAAGAAATAGGCGATGAAGATCAGCATGATCAGGAAGAGCACCACGGCGATGGCCGAGCCATAGCCCATGCGGAAGCCAAATTCGCTGAGCGCGCGTTCGAACATGTAAAACGACAGCACGCGGGTCGATCCAAATGGACCGCCATTGGTCATGATCGAGATGAGGTCGAACGAGCGCAGCGCGCCGATGATCGTGACGACAAAGGCGATGAAGGTCGCGGGCCGAAGCTGCGGCAGCACCACGTGCCACAGCATGCGCCAGCCCTTGGCGCCATCGAGCCGACCGGCTTCGATCTGTTCCGGGTCAACGGCGTTCAGACCGGTGAGATAAAGGATCATGCAATAGGCGGTCTGCGGCCAAAGGCCTGCGGCGATGATCCCGTAGGTGGCCAGTGTCGGGTCGCCCAGCACGTTGATGGGACCGGCACCGAAGAGGCCCAAGAACCCGTTCAGCAGCCCCTCGCGCGGCAGGTAGAACCAGGAAAAGACCAGGCCCACAACCACTTGGCTTAGTACGAAAGGGAAGAAAAACAATGACTTATAGATGCGGATGCCTGCAACGGTTTGGTTGAGGAAAAGTGCTATGAACAGACCCGCAGGGATCGCCAACAGGTACAGGACCAGCCAGCGGACATTGTTCCAAAGCGAGATCTCGAAGTTGCGGTCTGTGGCAAGTTCTTGGTAGTTGCGCAGCCCAATATAGGTCGCGTCCCCCAGGCCATCCCACTGGTACAGTGAGATGTTAAAGCTCTCGGCGATGGGCCAAACGACATACACAACAAAGAACAGGACACCCGGCAGTAAAAACAGCAGTGGCGTCACAATCATCTTATGCTTTTGCAAGAAACTCGCATCTGACATCGAATTGGTCCTCAGATCGCGTCATGCCCGCGCCCGAATGCCGGGCGCGGGCGGGGTCGTCATGGTTTACTGGTAGATGCGCTGACGCGCCGCTTCGAGACGCTCCAGGATGTCGTCAAGATTGTCGGGGAAGACCATGAATTCCTGCAGGCCTTCCATGCCAACCGATGCCATCTCAGCCGGGAAATCCCGGTCGAAGAACTGCGCCACACCGCCTTGCGCGTTGCCCGAAAGCATTGCAAAGCCCTGCTCGATGAACTCATCTTCTGCAACCGACGAATTGGCGTTTACCGGCAGCTGACCAAGCCCGTCAGGACCGTTGATTTGCGTCTGCACATCGGCTGAAGCGACAAAGGCCAAGAACGCGCGGGCCGCGTCGACATTTTCAGCGCCCGAGGCGACGTGGAACGTGTCAGTCGGCGCATCCTCACCCTGCGGCAGGCCTTCGGTGATGATCGGGAACTGGTAGAAATCCAGCTGATCATCGGTCAAGCCGCCATTGCGAAGCTGGTCGACTGCGAAGTTGCCGATCAGGTAAGCAGTTGCCTCGCCATTGATCACGAACGGCAGCGCTTCCTGCCAGCTGTAATTCTGGTGATCGGCCAGGAACGCACCCATATCGATCAGCGTGCGCCAATTGTCGAAGGCTGCGCGCACACGGTCATCGGTCCAAGGCACTTCGCCGCGGGCAAGCTCCATATGGAAGTCAAACCCATTGGTGCGCATGTTGATGTAGTCAAACCAGCCGCCTGCGGTCCACAGGAACTTCGACCCGATTGCATAACAGGCCCGGCCGCTGTCGATAATGACCTGGCAGTTTGCAACCTCTTCGTCCCAGGTGGTGGGCTCTTCAAGGCCAAGCTCGGCAAAGATGTCTTCGCGGTAGTAGATGCCCCACTGATAGAACGTGTAAGGCACGCCCCATTGACGGTCATTCAGCGTCATCGCGCCGCGGACCGATTCCAGGCCCTCATAATCGCCGGCATCCCACCAATCGGTGATGTCCATGAACAGGCCCGCATCGACATAGGGGCCCATGCGGTTGGCCGCGTACCAGTTCACAACGTCGGGCGGGTTGGCGCTCAACGAGTTGCGTATCTGGGTTTTCCAGGCCTCTCGATCGACGATGGTCAGCTCAACCGTCAGGTCGGGATGCATCTCGCCGAAATCAGCCGCCAGGCCTTCCATCACAGCGCGCGGGCCGGGGTTCGACATATCCGACGCGATCCGAAGCGTGCCCGAAAGGCTGTGTCCGTCGGCCAGAACGGGGCTTGTCAAAAGTGTAGAAGCGGCCAGCGCAGCTGCGCCAGCACGGAAAATGGAACGCATGGTGTCCTCCCTTTGCGGTCCTTGCGGTTTCAGATAGTGAAACCAGGTTTCTTATATTGAAATCATAACGCGACTCGGCTTACCCTTGTCAAACAAAACTTGCGCCTCGGGAGGACTAGGTGGCGGATGGTTCCGATAAACGCGCCGATGAGCGTTCCGGCACGGTCGGCAAAGCGCTCGCGGTGCTGGACGAGGTTGCGCGGTACGGACGTCCTGTCCGGTTCAGCGAGTTGATCGATGACAGCCCCTATCCCAAAGCAACGCTCTACCGGTTGGTTCAGACGCTGACCGGTGAGGGCATGCTGGCCTTTGATCCTGACAGGCAGACCTACGCGCCTGGTATCCGGCTGGTGCGGCTGGCCCATTCGGCCTGGGCCCAGGCATCGCTGGCGCCGATTGCACGGCCCTTCCTCGACACACTTTCGGCTGAAACCGGAGAGACCGTGCATTTAGCGCAACTTGACGCAGCCCAGGTGCTTTACGTCGACAAGCGCAACGCCCAAGACCCGCTGCCGATGTATAGCCAAGCCGGGAAGGTTGGGCCCGCCTATTGCACAGGCGTCGGCAAAGCAATGATGGCGTTCCTGCCCGACCACGAATTGAGCGCCGTGATCGCCCAGCAAAGCTTTCACTCTTTCACCAAACACACGCTTAGCACCGAAGCCGCATTGCGCCATGAGTTGGGTGCCATTGCCGCACGCGGCCACGCCTATGACCGCGAAGAGCATGAGCCCGGCATCATCTGCGTGGCCGTGCCGGTGAAGACCAGCGCCGGGCGCGTGCTGGGCGCGATATCGGTCACGTCATCAACCGACCGGACGACACTCACACAGCTTGAGGCATACCTGCCTCAAATAACCGCAACGTCTGAGGCCATCGCGGCTGAGGCATCGAGCTGGCGGTTTCCAGACTAGCGCAAAGGGATTTGGGGAGGATAAGCCAATGTCAGGTGTGACGCTGAGCAACGTGGTCAAAAAGTATGGCCAGACGCAAGTGATCCACGGGGTCGATCTGGAAATCGAGAACGGCGATTTCTGCGTCTTCGTGGGCCCGTCAGGTTGCGGCAAATCCACCCTTCTTCGGATGGTCGCGGGGCTGGAGGAAACCTCGGGCGGCAAGATCGAAATCGGTCCGCGCGACGTGACAAAGGCCGATCCGGCCGAGCGCGGCGTGGCAATGGTGTTTCAGACCTATGCGCTTTACCCGCATATGAGTGTGGCGGAAAATATGGGCTTTGGGCTGCGCATGAATGGCGTGGCCAAGGCCGATATCGACAAAAAGGTCGATGAGGCCGCGCGCGTCCTCAAGCTCGGTGAATACCTGCAACGCAAACCCAAGGCGCTATCGGGTGGTCAGCGTCAGCGCGTTGCCATTGGACGCGCAATTGTCCGCGGGCCGGAGGTCTTTTTGTTCGACGAGCCGCTCTCGAACCTCGATGCCGAATTGCGCGTTGAGATGCGGGTGGAGATTGCGCGCCTGCACCAGGAAATCGGCGCCACGATGATCTACGTCACCCACGACCAAGTGGAGGCGATGACGCTTGCCGACAAAATTGTCGTCCTGCGGGCGGGCCAAATCGAACAGGCCGGCGCGCCGCTTGATCTCTATAACGACCCGAACAACAAATTTGTCGCCGGTTTCATCGGCAGCCCGGCCATGAACTTCTTCAATGGCACAGCGTCAGGTGGCCAGGTCCAGGTGCCTGCATTGGATAAAAACGTGTCCGGGCCGGCATCGGCATCGGGCGCGGTCACCGTTGGCCTGCGGCCGCAGCAATTGGAGCTCAGCACCGGTGAGACCCACAGGATCGAATTGTCCGAGCAATTGGGCGGTGTGGCCTACCACTATCTTTCTGCGCCCGACGGGTCTCAGGTCATCATCGAGGCGCGGGAGCAATATGCGCCCAAACCGGGTAGCATGACGGGTCTTACCTTCAACCCGGACGATGCGATGTTCTTCGACGCGCAGTCGGAGGCGCGCATTCGGTGAAGAAATCCGGCCTGCTGCACCGCGATCTGGCCGGGCTGATCGCCGGCCTTGGGCATGGCGATCTGGTGGTTGTCGCGGATGCGGGCCTCCCTGTGCCGCTTGGCGTCGCCTGCATCGACCTTGCGGTCAATCTGGGTCTGCCCGGCTTCCTTCCCGTCCTCGATGCAATCCTGCAAGAGATGCAGGTTGAAAGCGCATTCCGGGCGTCGGAAGCCGATGATATCGGCGCGCAGATCGACCAACGCGTCCCTTGCACGCGGGTCACCCATGAAGAGTTCAAGCGCCGCACTCGAACGGCACGCGCCATCATCCGTACGGGCGAGGCCACGCCCTACGCCAATGTAGGACTTGTGGCCGGTGTCACCTTCTAAGCGGGCGTGACCGGATTTCTGCTCAAAATACGCGCGCATGAGGCTTTCCCATGGCTCGGCAGTGATGTCTGTTGCGGCTTAGCTTCAAGGGCGACGGGTGCCCGGTGGCCCGGCCCTGGCTTTGGTTTCAGGCGTCGAAAAAGCCCTCGCCCGCCTGCGCCCGAAGATCGCGCGCCATTGCAGCACCCAAGGCTGATGCCTCTGCAACCGGCGCGCTGCGGTCGTCAGCCAATACCTCAGACCCGTCAGGGCGCAGGATTTCGCCACGCAAGCGCAGCTCAGGCCCGTGTAATTCAGCCAGCCCCGCAATTGGCGTCTGGCAGGACCCGTCAAGCCCGGCAAGAAAGGCCCGCTCTGCCGTCAGCCTCGTGCCGGTTGCTTGATCGTGGATCGCCGCCAGCAATTCAGCTGCCGCCATGTCATCGATGCGCCGTTCGATGCAGATCGCACCTTGCGCGACCGCGGGCAGCATGTCGTCCGGGTCGAGCGGGCTGCGCGGCACATCGGCCATGCCCAACCGGTTTAGCCCTGCCAGGGCCAGGAAGGTCGCACCGGCAATCCCGTCATGGAGCTTGCGCATCCGCGTCTGGACGTTGCCCCGGAACTCCACAATCTCCAGATCGGGACGCCGCGCGCGCAATTGCGCCCGCCGCCGCAGCGACGAGGTACCAACAACAGCGCCCTTCGCGAGCCCAGCCAGCGTGCCGCCATCCAGCGACACAAACGCATCACGCACGTCTTCGCGCGGCAAAAAGCAATCGATGGTAAGCCCGGCGGGCTGATCGACCGGCATATCCTTGGTGGAATGCACCGCGATATCGATCTGATGGGCCAGCATCGCGTCTTCGATCTCTTTGGTAAACAGGCCTTTGCCACCGATGTCGCTAAGCGGTCGGTCAAGGACTTTGTCGCCGGTTGTCTTGATGACGACGATCTCAAAGGCGTCGGCCGGCAGCCCGAAAGCGGCCGCCAACCGGTCGCGCGTCTCATGCGCCTGCGCCAGGGCCAGCGGCGAACCGCGCGTGCCGATGCGCAGCGGATTGAGAGGGTCAGGCAAGGGCAAAGTCATCGTCGCGTCCGGTCTGTCAACTTGGCTTGACGCCAGCTTGGTATCTTGACACCAAATGACCGGGGTTAGACGCTGCGCGCAAGGGTAAAGGACGTCGCGATGGGTGAGAAAAAGCTTTTGTTGCGCGCGCTTGGCGGGGAAACGCTGCCCTTCCCACCTGTCTGGCTTATGAGACAGGCCGGGCGTTATCTGCCCGAATACCGCGCGACACGGGCCCAGGCCGGCGATTTCCTGTCGCTGTGCTATAATTCCGATCTTGCCGCCGAAGTCACGCTGCAGCCGATCCGCCGCTACGGGTTCGATGCTGCCATCCTTTTTGCTGACATTCTGCTGGTGCCGCAGGCGCTTGGGGCGGAGCTTTGGTTTGTCACCGGCGAGGGGCCGCGGCTTTCGACGATCACCGGTCCGGACGGACTAGCCAAGCTCTCGGGCCCCGATGACATCCACGACCACCTGGCGCCGATTTATGAGACCGTTCGCATCCTTCGGCGCGAATTGCCGGCCGAGACTACACTGATCGGCTTTGCCGGCGCGCCATGGACGGTGGCGACCTATATGATCGCGGGACGCGGCACACCCGATCAAGCCCCCGCCCATGCGCTCAAAGCCCAGGACCGTGGCACATTTGACGGGCTGATGGACCGCATAACCGAGGCAACCATCGGCTATCTCGCCGCACAGGTCGATGCTGGGGCCGAGGTGATCAAGCTTTTCGACAGTTGGGCCGGATCGCTGACCGGCGCCGATTTTGAGACCTATTCCTTGCGTCCCGCAAAACGCATCGTGGGCGCGCTGAAAGCGCGGTTCCCGGATTTACCGGTCATCGTCTTTCCGCGTGAGGCCGGTGAAAACTATGCCGGTTTCGCCACCGAAGTGGGCGCCGATTGCATCGCGATCGACACCGCCGTCGATCCGGCTTGGGCGGCTAAGCGGTTGCAGCCCGAAACCTGCGTGCAGGGCAATCTCGACCCGCGCCTGATGGTCGAAGGTGGCGCAGCCCTAGTCTCGGAGGCACAGCGCATCCGCGACACGTTGGCAAACGGGCCGCATATCTTCAATCTTGGCCATGGCATCACGCCCGATGCTGACCCGGAAAACGTGTCTCTCCTGCTGGAGGCGATCCGGACATGAAGGCCGATATCGCCGTTTTGGGCCGGGGCCTTTGGGGCACGGCAGCGGCGATGTATCTGGCCCGCTCCGGCGCCCGTATCGCGCTTGTCGGGCCCGGCGAGGGCCGTGCGCAGGGGCCGCGTGCCAGCCATCATGATGCTGGACGGATCACACGCTCGATTGCGACAAATGTCGTTTGGGCGCGTGCAGCGGCGCGATCCATCGCACGATACCCTATGCTGGAGGCCGAAAGTGGCGTGGCCTTCTACACCGCATGCGGCGGGATGATGGCGTCCGAGGATGCAGGCTATATCCACGCGATCCGCGACACCGCCGCCGCGGTTGGGATTGCCTATGACCAGGTGTCGGGCCCGGATTTGGCCAGCGCGGCATCGATGTTTCAGTTCTCAGACGGCACAAAGGCCATCCTTGACTCTACCGGTGGCGTGATCGACCCGCGGGCGATGCGGCGCGCCCATGAAGTACTGGCCATTCGCGCCGGGGCCGACATTGTCGATGATGTTGTCACGGACTTGGCGGGCGGAGAGGTTACGCTCGTCTCAGGTGCCACCCTTTCGGCGGGCCAAATCCTCGTCGCGACAGGCGCTTATGCAGCGCTCAGCCCGTGGATGCCAGAGCGGCCTAAGATGCGGGTTGCCGCCCGCACGGTCTACTTTGCCGAAGTCGACGCGACCGAGGCCGCGCGGCTCGCAGCCATGCCAAGCCTCATCTGGCGGCCGGACGGCTTGGACCATTACCTCTATCTGTTGCCGCCCATTCGCTACCCTGACGGGCGGCTCCTGGTGAAGATCGGCGGCGAGGATGATGGCCCGGTCGTGCAAACCGAAGGTGAGGCACTGGACTGGTTCACTGGGCACGGCAACAGCGAGGTCGCGGAAACGCTCAAATCGGCCCTGACCGGGCTGATGCCCGGTCTGGCGATCAAGGCGGAGCATAGCGCGCCATGTATCCTCGCGCTGACCGATATCGATCGGCCCTGTATTGAGCGCCGGTCAGATCGGCTGACCATAGCGACCGCCTGCAATGGCGCGGGCGCAAAAGGTGCAGATGAGCTGGGTCGGCTGGCCGCCCAGATCACCCTGGGCCATGGCGATGCCGCAACCGAGCTTGGTGATGATCTGCGGACATTTGTGGCCGCAGAATGAAGACGCCCCGGCACGCATCACGTCCCGGGGCGGATCAATTTGATAGGCCTGAGCTGCTAAAAGCGCAGGTTGACCGACACGCCTGCTGAGGTTGCCTCAGCTTCAAGGCCCGGCAGGTCGAAATCGTCGAATTCATGATAGAGCACTTCGGCCCCGATCGTGACCTGTTGGGTCAGATACAATTCGTAGCCGAGACCGGCGAAATAACCGCCAGAGTCGCCGACGCCACCGCCCGAGGTCTCAACCTGGGCGTAGCCTGCGGTTGCGTAAATCCAGTCGCGGTTCAGGTCGATCCCGCCGCGCACGCCCGCACGCAAAACAGACTCGACTTCCGTTACGCCGCCCAGATCAACACCGGTTGTGTCGTATTGCAGACCACCGCCCGCGACAAACTGGCCAAAATCATAGTCGTAATAGGCACGCAACCCGAGGAATGTGTCATCGCCTTCCAGTGCAGGGCCGGAGGTTTCGACATCGATCAGGCCGAATTGCAGGCCAATCGAAGGGCCGGTCCAGTCATAGACCGGGGCAGGTGGCGCGACGACGACCGGGGGTGCGGGCGACGCGGTGGTCGGGCCGCCTGCAAGTGCGGGCAAAGCTAGCGGCACAAGCGCCGATGCAAGGCCCAGAGGTTTTAAGTACTGCATCATTGTCTCAATCCTTTTGATTGCGCGCGCCTCGCTGTTCACGGGCCGCGCCTACAATTCGGCAGCTATCGTCACCATAACATTCTACAACCCCGTTGACCCTGACGATCTTGTGAAGGGTTGGCGGCAACGGCGATAAGCCGCCGAACTACCTTGAGGCGTCGGCAAAGCCGGACTATTTCGCGCCATGACCTGGCAGGACCCGCAAAAAATCGATGTGATCGCGCCGAATTTTAAACGGCGCCTGTCTGGTGTCACGGCGACCATCGTGCGGTTGGTACCGCTGCAATCGGATGATATTGCTATTGCCGCTTCCGGCCCATGCCTGCCGGAGCATGTGCCGCAGATCAAGCTGGGCCAATTGCTGTCCATGTCACGACACGGACCATCGGGTGCGCGCGTCTGGCATGCCCGCCGCAACACCGAAATGCTAGCGGGCCTTGTCCTGCGCTACGCCTTTGGCAAGGATTTGCGGCTTCTTTTTACCTCGGCTTCGCAGCGCCAACATACGGGCTATTCGCGCTGGCTCATCGCGCGAATGGATCGGGTCATAGCGACCTCTGCAAAGGGCGCGCGATACCTGGAACGCCCGCCCGACATCGTTCTGCACGGGATCGATGCGCAGACCTTTTCGCCGCATGGCCCGATAGCGGATGAAAGCGTGTTGGGGCCCGGCCCCAGGATCGGATGCTTCGGCCGTATCCGCGCACAAAAGGGCACCGACGTTTTCGTCGATGCGATGATGCATGTGCTGCGCGACCGGCCCGGTACCGCGCTGGTTATGGGGCGCGCAACCGACAAGCACAAATCCTTCCTCGACGGGCTAAAAGCCAAGGTTGCCGCCGCGGGTATGACCGATCGCATCCGGTTCCTGCCCGAGGTTGAAGTCCACGAGATCGCGCAATGGTACCGCGCGCTTGATCTTTTTGTCGCGCCGCAACGATGGGAAGGCTTTGGCCTTACCCCGCTTGAAGCCATGGCCTCTGGCGTGCCGACAATTGCCACGCGGGTCGGCGCGTTCGAAGACCTGATCATCGACGGCGCAGTCGGTGCGCTCATTGATCCTGGCGATACGGCGGCGATGGCATCTATTGCCGCGCATTACTTGGACGATCCCATACTGCGCGCGAACCAAGCAGAGGCCGCCCGCGCACATATCCTGGAAAACTTCCAGATCGAAGGCGAGGCCAGCCGATTGGTCGAGATCTACCGCGACATGCTGGCGAGTTGAGCGGGCTTTGGGGGTGCGGGGGGCCGCCCCCGCAAAAGGCCCGTCTGGCCAAGACAGGCGGTCTCAAGGGGCTCGATGCCGCTTGAGACCGCCACGCCCGACAGCTTAGGTCCATTTGGCAATGGGCGGCAGGCTCATCAGCACCGCATTGGGGTCATGGCCGGTCTCCAAGCCAAACTTGGTGCCGCGATCATAAACCAGGTTGTATTCGGCATAGAGCCCGCGATGCACCAGTTGCGCTTCGCGATCAGCCGCGTCCCAAGCCTCGTGCCGGCGCCGTTCGACGACACCCAGAAAGGCCGGTAAAAACGCCCGTCCGACCGATTGTGTGAAAGCAAAATCCGCCGCCCAGTCCCCGGAATTGAGATCGTCGAAAAAGATGCCGCCGACGCCGCGCGCCCGGCCGCGATGGGGGACAAAGAAATACTCATCCGCCCAGGCCTTAAAGCGGGGATAATAGGACGGGTCATGGCCGTCGCAGGCCGCCTTAAGCGTGTCATGGAAAAACGCTGTGTCGTCGGCATATTCGAGACAGGGGTTCAAATCAGACCCACCGCCGAACCACCAGGCATTGGGCGTCCAGAACATGCGCGTATTCATGTGAACCGCCGGCACATGCGGGTTCTGCATATGCGCAACCAAGCTGATGCCCGAGGCCCAAAACCGCGGGTCTTCGCGCAAGGCCGACAGGTCCTTTCTTGCAGCCATCGCTGCGACCGCCCGCTCGCCCAACGTGCCATAGACCGTCGACACATTCACGCCGACCTTCTCAAATACGCGACCGCCCCGCAGGACACTCATCAACCCGCCCCCTTCATCGGCATCGCCGACGCCGCGCGTGGTCTCGGAAAGCTCAAACTGACCTAGCGCACCGTCGCCGCCTTGGCTCTCCTCCAGCGCCTCAAATGCGGAGATAATTTCGTCGCGCAGGGTCCGAAACCACTCTGATGCCTGCGTTTTTTGCGGCTGGGCTATATCGCTCATTTTCATCAACTCCTCCCTTTCGACCTGCCTACCAGCCCGTGCGGCACGATGCCATGGATCAGATCATCCCCGAGCCGGCGGAAGAGATTGAATTCGGTGGTGGATTTAACGCGCCGCATGGCGTAGGGTTTTCCCAATCGCCGCTATAGACGGCATCCCTGAGGCAGATCAGAGCAGGTCTGGTGACATATATATTGGCTTTCCGCACTCTTTTTAGTGCGCTCATTCTCGTCGCCGCTTTGGCGGCGGGCCCTCTTCGGGCGGCGCCTTACGCCGCCATGGTGATGGATGCCCGTACAGGCGAGGTGCTGCATTCGCGCAACGCCGATACCCGGCTGCACCCCGCCTCGCTGACAAAAATGATGACGCTCTACATCGTGTTCGAAGCGGTTCGCCTCGGCGAGGTTACGATGGACACGCCCGTGGACATCTCTCGCAACGCCGCCAGCACGCCTTATGCCCTTGGCTTTCGCGCCGGCAGCCAGGTAGAGCTTCGCTACCTGGTCCGCGCCGCCGCGGTCCGCTCGTCCAACGATGCCGCAACCGCCATTGCCGAGGCCATCTCCGGCTCCGAGGCCGCCTTTGCCCGGCGCATGAATGCCACGGCGCGCGCTTTGGGCATGACCCGGACGACCTTTCGAAATGCCCATGGTCTGACCGCCGAAGGCCATTTGTCGACAGCCCATGACATGACCATCATGGGGCGTCGGTTATTCTACGACTATCCGCAATATTACAACATCTTCGGCCGCACCTCGACCTATGCCGGACCGATCGGCAATGTACCAAGCACCAACCGGCAGGTTCTGAACAATTACCGCGGCGCGGACGGCATCAAGACGGGGTACACGCGAGCGGCGGGTTTCAACCTGACGGCTTCGGCGGAACGCGGTGGTGTCCGGATCCTGGCCACCGTCTTTGGCGGAAATTCCGCCGCCACGCGCAATCAGCGGATCATGGAGCTGCTGGATATGGGCTTCACCCGCGCGCCCGCGCGGGCAACGACGCGCCAACCGGCAATGCCCGTCTATGAATCTGAAGGCGCCGATGACACACTCGGCAGCAGCCAAGGCCGGGTCATCCGGATGTCGGGTGCCGTCACGTCCAGCCCCCGGCCCGAACGGCGGCCCGAATTGCCCGAACTCGAGCCCGAATTGGTCGCCGCAATCGCAAGCTCGGTCGAAGCCGCGCTGGCCAATGTGATCGCACCCCCGGTCATCCAATCCGCCCAAAGCGCCGATGTCGGGACAGCAACAGATGCCGCGACTGCCGCAAGGGCCGCCGACCCGGTCACGACCGAGCTCGCCCTGGCGATCGACGAGGCCGTGGCTGACGCCGTGCCACGCGGAACGCTTGTGCCGGGACCGGACGGGATCGTTTTGTTGTCCGGCGATGCGGTATCGGCAACGCGGCCGCGTCCCAGACCAATTGATGTGGCCTCCGTCCTGGCTCGTGCCGAGCCATTTGAGCCCGAGATCGTGACGCGGTCCTCGTCAACCGGAAGCAGGCTTTTTGGCGTATCGCTTGGCCGGTTCGATACCGAAAATGACGCCACGCGGATGCTGCTGACCACCGCTCTGGCCGAGCTTGGAACGTTTGACAACGCGCTGCGGAACGTCGCCCGACGTGAGGGCTATTTCGAGGCACAATTTGCCGGCATGACCGAGCAGGAGGCGATCAATGCCTGCGTCCGGCTTGTCGCGCGCAGCCTGCCCTGCCAGACGCTCGGGCCGTCCTGACGGCTTCAGCTTTTCGGCTTGTCGTCGTACTCACCGCTGAGAATGCGATTGGCGTCACCATCCGGGTCGTCGAATTGGCCGCGCTTCAAGAGCCAAAAGAACGCCGCCAGGCCCAAAGCGCCCAAGCCCAAAGAGACGGGTATGAGGAGGCCGAGTATCTCCATCAATCTTTCCCCAGACGCAGAGCGTTAGCTGACACCGTGATCGACGACAGTGACATGGACAATGCAGCGATCAGCGGTGTGGCCAGGCCCGCAATGGCCAGCGGCACAGCGATAAGGTTGTAAAGGCTTGCCAGGGCAAAATTTTCGGTGATCCGACGGCGTGCCTTGGTTGCGGTGCGCAACGCTGACTGGATCGGCGCAAGGCTGTCACCGAGCAACACGATGTCAGAGGCTGCGCGGGCGGCGTCCAAACCTGTCGCCGGAGAGATCGAGACATGCGCGCCAGCAAGCGCTGCCGTGTCGTTGAGACCATCGCCCACCATCAAGACCTTGCACCCGCCACCCGCCAGCTTCGCAACAAACGCGGCCTTATCCTCGGGCCGCAGGCGCGCTTTGAATCTGGTGATGCCCAACCGGTCGGCCAATTCGGCAACCGGGCCATACGTGTCGCCCGACAGCAGGACCACGCGCTTGCCCTGCTCTTTTAGCTTTTCGACCAGCTCCTCGGCGCCGGGGCGCAGCCGATCTTCAAAGGTCACCAGATGGACCGGTCCGTCGCTGATCTGAAGTGCCGCCGCCGTCGCATCCGTTGGTGTCAGGCCAAACCAGTCGGGGCGGCCCAGACGCACGGTTTGCCCGCGCCAGCGCCCGGTAATGCCCTCACCCGGCTGTTCTTTGGCCCATTCGAGGCGGGCGGTTGTCACGCCACACTCGTCAAGTGCGGCAGCCAATCCCTTGGCCAGCGGATGGGCCGAAGCCTGCGCGAGCGCCAAGGCCACGGCAGCCTCATCACCGGCGAGCCCATCGAGCCCAATGGGCGCAGGCACGCCGGTTGTCAGCGTCCCGGTTTTGTCGAAAACGACGGTATCTACCTCGGCCAGCCGTTCCAGCGCCGTGCCGTCCTTGACCAACAGACCGCGGCTGAACAAACGGCCCGATGCCGCTGTGGTCACGGCAGGCACCGCAAGCCCAAGCGCGCATGGGCAGGTGATGATCAGCACGGCAGCGGCGATGTTCAACGCCACGCGCAGGTCTTGGGTGGCCACCCACCAGCCCGCCGCCGCCAGAACAGCAACGATGTGCACACCCGGCGCGTAAAGGCCCGCGGCTTTGTCGGCCAGTGCCGTTGCCCGGTTGCGGCCAGCCTCGGCCACAGCAACCAGATCGGCGATGCGGGACAATTCGGTATCAGGGCCTGCCGCGGTCACCCGCATGACCAACGCGCCGGTCAGATTGTCTTCGCCTGCGCGCAAATGATCGCTGGCGCGGACCGCTGCCGGCACAGTTTCGCCGGTCATCAGCGAACGGTCGATCTCGGATACTCCTTCGGCCACAACCCCATCAGCAGGCACACGCGCGCCGGGCAGAACGCGGACTAGATCGCCAACCTGAAGCTCCGAGACCGCGACGATGCTTGGCCCGGCCTGATCCAGTCGGATTGCACGCGGCACCTCTCGCGCGGCAAGATGTGCCGCCGCTGAGCGGGCCTGCGCCCGGGTCCGATGGTCAAGGTAACGGCCTGCCAACAAAAAACAGCACAACGCCACGGCGGCATCGAAATAGGCGTGCGGGCCCGACAGAATCGTTTCCGAAAGCGACGTGCCGATGGCCAGCAGGATGGCCAGCGTGATCGGCACGTCCATATTTAGCCGACCGCCGCGCAAGGCAGCCCAAGCCGACACATAAAACGGCCGCCCGGCAAACAAGACAGCCGGGATCGCAATCGCAGCAGAGACCCAATGCATCAGATCGCGCATCGCGCCTTCGGCACCGGACCAAACCGCCACTGACAAAAGCATGACATTCATCATCGCAAAAAAGGCGACAGCCAAGCGCATCAGCAAATCACTGGCCGTAGTATCGGCAGCATCCTTGGCGATCAGGCCCGGATCGAGCTCATGCGCCTCAAACCCCGCCTTGCCGAGCGCCTTGGTCAGTGTATCGATGGCAATTCCGGGTGCCGCATCGATCGCCACGCGTTTCAGTGTCAGGTTCACGCGCGCGTCCCGTACGCCGGGCAGGGCCGCCAAAATGCGCTCCACCGAGGCGATGCAGCCACCGCAATGAATGCCGGGTAAGGCAAGAACCAGCCGCGCATCGGGCAGCGGCACCGGCGTCAATTCAGGCTCCGGCGGGCATGCCGGACAAACCGCCTGTGCCATGTCAGCTGATCTCCCGCAGAGTGAAGGTGATGTTGTGGCGGTATTCGGTCCCGTCGCGTGCGGTGCCGGTCAGGCGCAGCCGCCAGCGGCCCGGCGCCCGCTCAATCGGCGCAAGCAGCACCCCATTTGGCCCGCGCGTCAGATCAAGAAGCTGGTCGGCTTGTTGGCTTGTTGGCCGGGTCAAAAGCGCCTCAAAGGCGGCCGGGTAGACCGGGCGGCCATTCGCATCGGTCAGGCTCAGCGATAGCATCTCACCCGCGACCGCGACCTCTGCCTGCCAGCCCAACGCGTCCTGGGCATCGCGGCGGGCATCGAAGGTCTGGCTATCGGCGTAGCTGGAGGACGCCTCAAGTCCCGGAAATGTGCGTACAGCACTCACTGCCATAAAGACGTTCACGCCGATAATGATCCCAAACCCAACCACAAACATGGCCAAGACATGGCCCCCGGTAAGTTTCCGTTCGCGCGTTTGCATCACTGCGTCCCCTTTCCGCTAAAGCTTGAATCTTGGAAGGTGCGAAGTTCCGCGGCCTGGTCTTCGACCCAGAAGCGCAGGCCCGTCCGTTCGGCATCGGCGGCCGGATCGTCGGGCCGCGCGATCACATAGACGCGCTGCAGCTGGGTCACATCCGCCGGGACCGGCACCGTCAGATCGGTCTGCCCCTCTAACTCGATGCGCAAGATCTCATCGGAGCGCAACGAGACGTGAAAAACCGCGTCTTCGCCGGTCATATTTCGGATGCGCAGGTCGTAGGCGTTGCGGATCGAGCCGTCGCTAAGGGTCACAAATTGCGGATTGCGCACCGGGGCCACGGTGACATCAAGCGGTGTGCGGATGAACAACAGCACCGTCAGGCCAATGCCGATCATGCTCCAAAGTGCGGTATAGACCAGCGTGCGCGGCCGCAGGATGTGTCTGATGATCGATTTGGGCGGCGCGCCGCTGCGTTCGGCGTCTTCATCGGTCAGCGCCAGATAGTCGATCAGCCCGCGCGGCTTACCGATTTTATCCATGATCTCATCACAGGCATCGATGCAAAGTGCGCAGGTGATGCATTCAAGTTGTTGTCCATCGCGGATATCGATGCCGACTGGGCAGACATTCACGCAAGCGTGGCAATCGATGCAATCGCCCAGATTGTCGTGGGCCGGCTCCGCCAGTTGGCGCACCCCATCCCGCGCACCGGCGGCTTGGCTATCGGCCATGGCCCGCTCAGCAATCTCGCGGCGGCGCTTGCCTCGGCCGCGCGGCTCACCCCGCCAATCACGATAAGCAACTGTGATGGTGTCTTCATCCATCATCGCGGCCTGGATGCGCGGCCAGGGGCACATATAGATACAGACCTGTTCGCGCATGAAGCCGCCAAAAACAAACGTCGTGGCTGTAAGGATGGCGATGGTGGTGTAGGCCACGCTTGGCACCTGCAAGGTGACGAGGTCCCGCAACAGCGTCGGTGCATCCGCAAAATAAAACACCCAAGCGCCACCGGTGGCCACAGCAATGGCCAGCCAAATCGCCCATTTGGTGATCCGAAGGCGGATCTTTTTCAAATCCCAATTGGCTTTCCGCAGGCGCAGGCGGGCATTGCGGTCGCCCTCGATCCAACGCTCAACGGCGAAGAAGAGATCGGTCCAAACGGTCTGCGGGCAGGAATAGCCGCACCAGACACGGCCAAGCGCCGAAGTAAACAAAAAGAGCCCGAGCCCCGCCATGATTAAAAGGCCCGCGACGAAGTAAAATTCATGCGGCCAGATCTCGATCCAAAAGAAGAAGAAGCGGCGGTTGGCGAGGTCGACCAGAACCGCCTGGTCCGGCAGGTTTGGGCCGCGATCCCAACGAATCCACGGCGTCAGGTAGTAGATGCCAAGCGTGACGATCATCACGACCCATTTCAGGTTGCGAAATCGGCCCGAGATGCGCTTGGGGAAAACAGGCTCTCTCGCGGCATAAAGTTTCGGCGGATCTGTCGCGGTCATCGCGGGGTCCAAAGGTTGGAAAACGTCTCTGTTCGCACCGTCAGAATAAAGTTCCGCGCACGCGACATCCTTGACGTGGATCAAAGAGGCGGCGCCGCATTGCGACGCCGCCAGGGTCTTGAGATCACGCGTTTCGCAAGCAACTTGCGATTGTTGGTAGGCACCGATCCTGTGGAAACGCGCGAACAGGACCAGGATCGGTGCCAATCCAGCAGCCGGGAGGGGCCACCGGAAACTCTAACGGGCTTATTCGCCGCCACCCTGGGCGTGGACCCATATCGATACCGCCCGAATCTCGGCCTCCGACAGGCGGTCAGACCAGGATGGCATCACCCCAAACCGGGAATAGCGAACCGTGTGTTCGATGGCCTCTGCGCTGCCGCCATAAAGCCAGATCGCGTCCGTCAAGTTGGGCGCGCCGAGAAACGGATCACCCATTGCGCTGTCTAGGTGGCAGGCGGCGCAGTTATTTAGGTAAACCTCCTCACCAGCCACGGCCAAGGCTGCATCATGTTCCTGATCAGAGAGGGAAAGCACGTAATTGACGACGGCGTCGATCTCCTCATCGGGCAGGATCTCGTCAAAGGCGGTCATCTGCGACCAGCGTGTATCGGGATCGGTCTCGTTTCGGATGCCATGGGCGATGGTCAGGTAGATGTCGTCGATCGTGCCGCCCCAAAGCCAGTCATCATCGAGCAGATTGGGATAGCCCGAGGCCTGAACACCGGCAGCGCCCGAGCCGTGGCATTGCGAACACCAACTGGCAAAGACCGACGCGCCACCCTGCAGCGCGAACTGGTAAAGCTCCGGGTTAGCTTCAGGCGTGACTTCAGTAAGCTCCGCGGCTGCCAGGCTCGCCCGGATTTCGGCATTGGCTTCGGTCACGGCGGCAATGTCTTCTGCCACCTCGGCGCGGGTCGAATAACCCAAAAACCCGGCTGACGCGCCAGAAATGCCCGGCCAAGCTGGATAGGCGATCGTGTAAAACAGACCCCAGACGCAGGTGGCGTAAAACGTCCATAGCCACCAACGCGGCAGTGGATTGTTGAACTCTTTGATCCCGTCCCAGGAATGGCCCGTTGTGTCCGGATCGCCCTGCTGCAGCTCCTGGTCGGCGTCTTCGTGCAAATTGCGGGTCATTTCTGCGCCTCACTTGCTTCGGCCGCGGCCGGACGGCCTTCGTGGCGAAAGGGGATATCTGCAATGTCGCGATGTAGGTTGCGGCTGCCTGGCCGGAGCGTCACAAAGACGATTACGGCGAAGGCCACAAACATGAAGACCAACCCCCAGCTACCGGCAAATACGCGCATGATTTCATAGCTCATGACGGTTCCCTCAGCGGCTTTCATCGGGCGTGAAGGTGGAGAAATCCACCAGCGTCCCGAGCATCTGCAAATAGGCGATAAGCGCGTCCATTTCGGTCACTTCCGGTTGCCCGTCGAAGTTGCGGATCTGCGCACCGGCATAACGCTCCGCCACCGCGGTATCGCCAAATTCGGTGGCCTGCTCGATGAAGTCCGACCGGGCGCTTTCGATCATCTCGTCGGTATAAGGCACGCCGACCAACCGGTGCGTGCGCATCAAATCGGCGATATGGTCGGGCCGTAAAACGATGTCGGACAGATAGGCGTAAGGCGGCATCACCGATTCCGGTACAACCGATTGCGGGTCGGTCATGTGATCGACATGCCAGGCATCCGAATAACGCCCACCGACGCGCGCCAGATCCGGCCCCGTGCGCTTCGAGCCCCATTGAAACGGGTGATCATACTGGCTTTCGGCAGCCAGGCTGTAATGGCCGTAACGCTCCACCTCATCGCGCATCGGGCGGATCATCTGGCTATGGCAGACATAGCAGCCCTCGCGCAGATAGACCTCACGACCGGCACGCTCGAGCGGGCTGTAAGGGCGCATGCCGTCGACGTCCTCGATCGTGTTTTCGAGGTAGAAAAGCGGCGCGATCTCGACGATGCCACCGATCGCCACCACCACAAAGCTCAGCCCTAAAAGCAGCGTCGCATTGGTCTCAATCACCTTATGTCGGTCAAGAATAGCCATTGCTTCACTCCTTATTCGGCCGGCATTGCGGCGGCGGCAACGGTCTCGCGGCGGCCCCGGATCGTCATCCATAGGTTGTAAAGCATGATGACCGCACCGGTCAGGTACATCAGGCCACCCAGCCCGCGGACCAGATACATCGGGAATTTGGCTTCAACGGTGTCGGCGAAGGAATTGACCAAGAAGCCATTGGCATCGACCTCACGCCACATTAGGCCTTCCATGATGCCGGTCACCCACATTGAGGCCGCGTAAAGAACGATCCCGATCGTGGCGAGCCAGAAGTGCCAGGACACAAGAGCCGAGGAATAGAGGCTTGCCCGATTCCAGAGCTTGGGCACCAAGTAGTAAAGAACGCCAAAGGTGATCAGACCGTTCCAGCCCAAAGCGCCGGAATGCACATGCCCAATTGTCCAGTCTGTATAGTGGCTTAGGCTGTTGACGGCCCGGATCGACATCATCGGGCCTTCGAAGGTAGACATGCCGTAGAACGCCACCGAGGTCACCATCATCCGCAACACCGGGTCGGTACGCAGCTTGTCCCAGGCGCCCGACAGCGTCATCAGCCCGTTGATCATGCCGCCCCAGCTGGGCATCCACAGCACGATGGAAAACACCATGCCCAGGGTCGAGGCCCAATCCGGCAACGCGGTGTAGTGCAGGTGGTGCGGACCGGCCCAGATATAAAGAAAGATCAGCGCCCAAAAGTGGATAATCGACAACTTATAGCTGAAGACCGGCCGTTCGGCCTGTTTTGGGATGAAGTAGTACATCATGCCCAAGAAGCCTGCCGTCAGGAAGAAGCCCACTGCGTTGTGGCCGTACCACCACTGCGTCATCGCGTTTTGTACCCCGCCCATCAGCGGAACCGAGCGGGAGCCAAAGAAGGAGACAGGGATGGCCAAGTTGTTGACCACATGCAGCATCGCGACGGTCACGATGAAGCTCAGCAAGAACCAGTTGGCGACGTAGATATGCGGCTCTTTTCGCTTCAGAAGCGTACCGAGGAAGACCAGTAGGAAGGCGACCCAAACGATGGTCAACCACAGATCGGTCAGCCATTCAGGCTCAGCGTATTCTTGGCCTTGGGTTGAGCCCAAGATGTACCCCGTCGCCGCCAGAACGATGAAGAACTGGTAGCCCCAGAACACAAACCACGCCAGATTGCCGCCCCATAGCCTTGCCGCTGTCGTGCGCTGCACGATGTAAAAGCTTGAGGCGAGCAGCGCGTTGCCACCAAAAGCAAAGATCACCGCCGAGGTGTGCAGCGGGCGCAATCGACCAAAATTCAAATAGCCCTGAGCCCAGTCGAAATTCAGTTGCGGAAACGCCAATTGGAAGGCGATGAACACGCCCGCCAGAAAACCAACGACGCCCCAAAGTGCCGTGGCGATTGTCGCAAAGCGCACCGGCCCATCCATGTATTCGCTCTCAAGCTCAGCGGCTTCTGCCACCGGCTCATCGGTCTGGCGCAGAACTAAGATGAAAAGCACCACGGCGACCGACATGAACAGCAAAGCATGCACCATGTAGGCAAGGTCGCGGGCATAGTTCGCAGCGATCGCCGCACAGATCGCAACGATGCCTAAAAAGACCAGTTTGAGATAATTATGCATGAGCAACTTCCCTCGTCGGCAGCGGTGGGCCTGACGCACCCGCCCGATCAGGGTGATGCACCGGATCGGCGCGGCACTCCTTGATCCATGTCAATTGCAAGCCGCGCATCGCTTGACGCAGGTCAAAGAAACTTTCCCAGTTTCATGTAAAATATTGATACCAATCAGAAAAGGAGGCTGACTGATGACCTATAAAACGGTCTTTACGGTGGTTATGAACCCCGGCTCAATCGCTGATACGCTCGATCCAGCGATTGAATTCTGCGCGGCAATGGGCGCGCATCTGGATGTGCTGGGACTTGCAATTGACCGCACACAAGTCAGCTATCCGGTCGCCGGGATGGGTATGGCGCTGCAGGATGTGAGCTTGGCGCAGGCCATGGCGCTGCGTGACGAAATGGATGAAAAGCTACGCGCCCGTCTCGCGCGCAGCGATATAGCGTGGTCCTGCGAAAGCTTGGCCGCACCGCAGGTCTCTGTCACGGCATTGGTCGCAGAACGGGCGCGGATGGCCGATCTGGCGATCCTGCCTAAGCCCGGCGCTGAGGGGCCGATGCCACTGGAGGCCTGCCTTTTTGAGGGTCGCTCGCCGGTTGTCGTCTTGGCGGATGGCCACCCCGTTCCTGTCAAGCCGAAACATGTATTGATCGCCTGGAACCATAGCCCCGAGGCATTGGCCGCAGTCCGCGCCGCCCGCCCGTTTCTGGTCAACGCCGAAAAGGTCGAGATTTTGGTGATCGACCCGGGTCGTCACGGTATCACTCGCATCGATCCGGGCGAGGATCTGGCCAGATATCTGGCGCGGCACGGGGCCAATGTGACCGTGAAAATCGCAGCGCGCACCTTGCCAAAGATCTCCGATGTGATCTTGAGAGAGGCAAAGGATTGCGGCACCGACGCCGTGGTTTTGGGCGCCTACAGCCACTCGCGGTTCCGCGAGGCGATACTTGGCGGCACAACGCGGACACTGCTTGAAACGGCGACCGTCCCGGTTTTCATGGCGCATTAGTCCCGCGCCTTGGCGCGTTTGGGTTGCTTTAATGCAGCGGTCAGCTGTAAAGAAACGCGCCCTCATCGCCGGTCTCGGCAAGCAGTGCGGGCAGATCGGCAACGCTCACGCGACGCTTACCAATCAGGGAAATGACGCCCTCTTTTCGCAGCGCCGAGACCTGGCGGCTGACCGTTTCCAGCGTTAGGCCAAGATAGTCCGCCATCGCCTCACGGGTAAGCGGCAGATCAAACTCTGCCGCCTCGGCCTTCTGAGGGCTTGCTCGCCGCGCCATGATCGCAAAAAGGCTCGCAATTTTTTCTCGGGCCGTCTTACGGCCGAGCACCGTCATCCATTCCCGCGCGGCATCGAGATCATCGATCGTCATCTCCAGCAGCCGGTGGCTGACATGGGGAACGTCTTGTAATAGCTGGCGAAACGGCGTCCGCCGGAAACAGCACAGCGTCAATTCTGTTGCCGCTGTCACGTCATAGGGTGCGATTTCACGGGTCGGCCGCCCGACAAAATCACTGGGAAGCAAAATGCCGACCATCTGGCGACGGCCGTCTTCCAATGTCTGGGAAATCGTCGCCACGCCATCGACGATCGAAGCCACAAAATCAAGCGATTCTCCGGCCCAAACGACCACCTGACCGGCCTCGAATGTGCGGTAATATTTGATCGCGTCCAGGCGCGCCAGTTCATCCGGCTCGCATTTTGAACAGACAGCGCGGTGCCTGATCGGGCATTGGTCGCAGCTGCCAAGCTGCGCATTTGCCTTCAGTTCGTTGTGCATTTCTGCCTCGGTCTCAGAGGCGCGGGTCCAGTCGCGGTCCGAAAAGCTTACAACAGCAAGGATAATGCAGGCAAGATCAACGCGACGGCGCTAGGCCGTCGACGTACTTACCGTCAGATCGAAGGCTGCGGCCATTAGCAGGCGGGTGTAACTCGATCTCGGGTTTTCAAAAATGGCCGGGTTCTCGCCGCTTTCGACGACATCTCCTTGGTTCATGACGATGACACGATGGCTGAGCGCACGGACAACCTTCAAATCATGGCTGATAAACAGATAGGCCAAGCCGTAACGCCGCTGCAAGTCGCGCAGCAATTCAACAATTTGAACCTGCACGGTCATATCAAGCGCTGAGGTCGGCTCATCAAGAACGACAAGCTGCGGACGCAAGATCATCGCCCGTGCAATCGCAATCCTTTGCCGTTGCCCACCGGAGAATTCGTGTGGATAGCGGTCCATCATCGCGGGGTCGAGGCCAACCTCGTTGAGTATCTCTGCAACCAGGTCGCGCGGCTCCCGACCGTCAGCTGTTCCGTGCACGCCGAGCCCTTCTGCGACAATCTGCGCGACGGTCATGCGCGGGCTGAGCGAGCCGAACGGGTCCTGGAATACGATTTGCATGTCGCGGCGCAGCGGACGCAGCGCGGTCGATTTCCAGCCCTGTACGTCCTTACCCAGGAAAACCACAGGCCCTTCGCTGGAAATGAGCCGCATGATCGCAAGCGCGAGCGTGGTCTTGCCGGAGCCCGATTCGCCGACAATACCCAGCGTTTCGCCGCGACGGACAGAGACGGTCGCGGCGTTTACGGCCTTCACATGGCCAACGGTGCGGCGCAGCAGGCCGCGCGTGATCGGAAACCACACGCGGAGCGCATCGGTCGAGACAATCTCTTCGGCTGCATCCTGGACGGGCTCCGGGATGCCTTTAGGCTCTGCGGCAAGGAGCTTTTGCGTGTAAGGGTGGCGCGGATTGGAGAATATTTCAGCCGTGAGGCCGCTCTCCACAATCTCTCCGTCTTTCATCACACAGACCCGATCAGCAAAGCGCCGAACAATCGTTAGGTCATGGGTGATGAATAGCAGGCTCATGCCCTCATCGCGCTTGAGGTCCGCGAGCAGCTCCAGAATCTGCGCCTGGATCGTGACATCAAGCGCCGTGGTCGGCTCATCAGCGATCAGAAGGTCCGGCCCGTTTGCCAGGGCCATGGCGATCATCACACGCTGGCGTTGGCCGCCTGAAAGCTGGTGCGGATAGGCCGCCAGCCTGGTTTCTGGATCGCGAATACCGACACGGTTCAATAGCTCAACGATCCGGTCGCGCGCCGCAACGCCCGATAGGCCCTGATGCAGCGCCAGGCTTTCACCGATCTGCTTTTCCAGGGTGTGCAGCGGGTTGAGCGAGGTCATCGGCTCCTGGAAAATGAAGCTGATATCGTTGCCTCGGACGCGGCGAAGATCGCTTTCGGTTGCGCCGATCATCTCATCGCCGCGATACTTCACTGAGCCGGTGATATGTGCGCTTTCCGGCAAGAGCGACACCGTCGACAGCGCCGTTAACGATTTGCCCGAGCCCGATTCCCCGACAAGCGCGACGGTTTCACCAGCGTCGAGGTCAAGGCTCACGCCACGCACCGCCTGGGTCTTGCCGAAGCTGACCGACAGGTCGCGGATTTTAAGGACCGGACCGCTCACCGGCTGTGCTGCGACGCATCCACGGCAGCCTCCACCGTCAACGCGTCAACCGGTTCTGGCTTTGTGCTGCCGGCGAAGGTTTTGCGCGGGTCGAACGCGTCGCGCACGCCTTCGAAAATGAACACCAACAGCGACAGCATGATCGCGAAACTGAAAAACGCCGTGAAAGCGAGCCACGGCGCCTGCAGGTTGTTCTTTGCCTGCAGTGTCATCTCACCCAACGAGGGCTCCGATGAGGGCAGACCGAAGCCCAGAAAATCGAGCGACGCCAGCCCGCCGATTGTACCCGTGATGATGAAGGGCAAGAACGTGACGGTCGCCACCATTGCGTTTGGCAGGACATGGCGGAACATGATCACGCGGTTGGAAACGCCGAGCGCACGCGCGGCGCGGACGTATTCGAAATTCCGCGCGCGCAGGAATTCTGCGCGCACCAAGCCAACGAGCCCAATCCAGCCAAAAAGCACCATAAGGCCCGCCAATATCCAGAAATTCATCGACCAGATGGCGGCGATAATGATGATGACATACAGGCTTGGGGTGGCGCCCCATATCTCGATTACGCGCTGGAAGATGAGGTCTGTCCAGCCGCCGAAATAGCCTTGGACGGCACCGGCCGCGATGCCGATGATTGAGCTTGCCAGCGTCACCACGATGGCAAACCGAACCGACAGGCCGAAGGCATAAATCACGCGAGAGAGCACGTCGCGGGCCGTGTCATCGGTGCCCAACCAATGCTCACCATCCGGCGCCGAGGGCGCAGATCCGTCCAGGTCGTTTATGGTGTTGTACGAATAGGGAATGATCGGCCAGATCATCCAGCCACGATCGACGGCATCGCCCAAAACGGTGCCGCTGTCTTGGACCTCCGCGATCACTTCCTCGGGCTCATACCAGCATTCCTCATGCCCGCCCGAAATGATCAGGCACTGCACTTCGACGTCTCGATAGACAGCCTCGGTGCGGAAATCGCCGCCGAATTGCGTCTCTGGGTAGAACCGAAACACCGGCGTGTAGATCTCACCTTGGAACCGCACCAGGAGCGGTTTGTCATTTGCCACGATCGGCGCCATGAGCGAGATCGCAAACAGCACCGAGAAGATCATAAGCGACCAATAGGCGCGCTTGTTGGCGCGGAAATTTGACCACCGGCGCTGGTTCAATGGGCTAAGCCAGCCGCTTTGAACGGGCGGCGCGCCTGGTCGCGCAGACGGCTGCGCCTTTAGGATTGTATCGGGGTCGCGCAAGGCCATCGCTCAGGTCTCCCGCGTCTCAAAATCGATCCGCGGATCGATCCAGATATACATCAGATCAGAGATGATACCGACGACAAGGCCCAAAAGGGAAAAGGCGAAGAGCGTGCCAAACACCACCGGGTAATTTCGGCTGACAACAGCCTCAAAGCCAAGCCGCCCCAGCCCGTCGAGCGAGAAAATCGTCTCGATGATGAGCGACTGGCCGAAAAACACGCCGACAAAAACCGCGGGAAAGCCCGCGATCACGATCAGCATCGCATTTCGAAAAACATGCCCGTAGAGCATCCGTGCTTCCGACAGACCTTTGGCTTTGGCGGTCATCACGTATTGCTTTTTGATCTCTTCGAGAAAGCTGTTCTTTGTCAGCAGGGTGAGGGTTGCAAAGGCGCCGATGGTGGAGGCCAAAACCGGCAGCGCGATATGGTGGAAATAATCGAAGATCTTTTGCCACCAAGACAGCGTCTCCCACACGTCTGATGGGGATGTGAGGCCACGCAGCGGGAACCATTGCAGGTAGCTGCCCCCGGCAAAAAGCACCAGCAGAAGGATCGCGAACAAAAACCCAGGGATCGCATAGGCGGCGATGATCACGCCGGATGTGACTGTGTCAAAGCGCGAGCCGTCGCGGACGGCCTTGCGGATACCCAGCGGGATAGAGACCAGATAGGCAATTAGCGTCGACCAAAGGCCAAGCGAGATCGACACCGGCATCTTGTCGATAACCAGCTCCACCACCGTTTCGGAATGGAAAAAGCTCTCGCCAAAATCGAAGCGCACATAATCCCACATCATCAAAAAGAAGCGCTCGACGGCGGGGATCGGTTCGGTTGTGCATTCCGGCGCGTCGAGGTCGGGCTCGCCGCTAAATCCCGCGTCACAGACGATGCGCGCGAAGTTGAAATCCAGTTCTAGGTCCTGCAAGAAACGCTCGGGCAGGCCGCGCGCACCTTGATAGCCATTGCTTTCAACCTCGATCGGGCCGGCCTCGGTCCCGCCGCCCGAGATGGTCTGGAATACGTCGCCCTCGCCTTCAAGCTGGGCAATGACTTGGTCGATCGGGCCGCCGGGCACAAACTGGATCAGCGCGAAGTTGATGACCATGATGCCCAGAAGCGTGGGCACAATCAGCAACAATCGGCGGAAGATATAGGCGGCCATGGCGGTCTAGATCTCGCCCGCGTCGCGCAAAGCCGCTTCGGCCTCCGGGTCGACCCACCAAAAATCCACGAAGCCAAGGCTAAAGGGCGGAAGCGGATCTGGGTAGCGATACATGTCGTAATAGGCGACCCAATGGCTGTCATTGAACCATTGCGGCACGCGAATACGCTCCCACCGCAAAACGCGATCGAGCGCGCGGACGGCGACATCCAGCTCTTCGCGGGTCTCTGAACTGACGACAACTTCAATAAGTTCGTCAATTGCCGGGTCGGCCAGCCCCGGCGAGTTAAAGATCGGATCATCCGCGCCGAGGGAGGCAAAGTACTGCCGCAGCCCGGTCGACGGCTGAATGCTCATCGGGAAATGATCGGTCAGCATGTCGAAATCACCCTCACGCAAGCGTTCCTGCAACTGGGCATTGTCGACCCGGCTCATCCGCGCGTCGATGCCAATGGCACGCAGGTTTTCGACATATGGGTTGATGATGCGGTCAAAGAGCGGTGAGGAGTTTAGAAACTCAACTTCCAGCGTTTGGCCGGCTGAATTACGAACAAGGCCGTCATCGCCAGGCTCCCACCCTGCCTCAGCCAAAAGGCGGAGGGCAAGGCGGCCCTGGCGCCGGTCGAAAGCACTGTCCGGATCGGATGGCGGCGTGCTGAAGGCAGGCTCGGAGAACACTTCGGGGCGAAGCTGGTCGCGGAACGGCTCCAACAGCGCCAATTCTTCGCCCTCGGGAAGGCCGGTCGCCTCAAGCTCGGTGTTTTCCCAAAAGCTATCGATCGGTGAATAGAGGCCAAAAAAGAGCGTCCGGTTTGTCCATTCGAAGTTGAACATCAGCGCAATCGCTTCGCGCACGCGGGCATCGGAAAACTGGTCTTGGCGCAAATTGATCGCAAAGCTCTGACCGCTTGCGATATTGCCGTCCGGCAGCGTCTCTCGGATCACGATGCCTTCGTCGAGCTTCGGGAAATCGTAGTTATTGGCCCACACGACCGAGCTGTTTTCCTGTCTGAAGAGGTAATTGCCGGCTGTGAACCCCTCAAAGGCCGCAACTCCGTCGCCGTAATACTCGATCCGGATGCTGTCGAAATTGTTCCGGCCGATATTGATCGGCAAGCCATCACCCCAATAGTCGCGATTGCGTTCGTAAACCACGCGCTGGCCGCTTTCTAAATCGCCCAAAACATAGGGCCCTGACCCGATAAGCGGATCAAGCCGGGATTCTTCGAAATCGAGGCCCGAGGCGATGTGACTGGCCTCAGAAAAGACCGGCAGCCCACCGGCAGAGCCGATGCGCACGCGCAGGGGCGCGTCGGGGTTGAAGTTGTAGCGGATACGGCGGTCGTCCAGCACCTCGGCGCTGTCAATTGTCAAAGGGATATTGGCTCGAAAGGACGGCAGACCTTCGTCGCGCAATATCTCGTATGAAAACAGCACATCCTGGGCCGTCATCTCTGTACCGTCCGAAAACAAGATGCCATCGCGCAGGGTGAAGATCACATATGAGACGTCTTCGGGATAAGAAATCGTCTCGCATAACAGGCAGTAGGTAGAGCCCATTTCATCCGACGTGCCCGTCATCATTGATTCAAAAAAGACCGACGACAGCACCGCCGGTCGGCCTTGTGAGGTGTAGGGATGCACGCTGTCAAACGACCCAGACGACCAGGAGAACGACATCTCACCGCCCTGCGGCGCATCCGGGTTGACATAGTCGAGATGCTCAAAATCCGCGCCGTAGCGCAGGTCGCCGAAGAAGTTGTAGCCATGTGTGATGGTCAAATCATCTTGGGCGCGCACCGTTTGAACAAGGCCAAGCGTCATGATCAATGGAAGCACCAAGGTAGCCATCGGTGATAACACGGCCCTCCTGGCTATGGCATTCGATCCTGTCATCTGCATCCTCCGCACCTCGTCTGCGTCTTAAATGGGTTAACAGATCGTATTGACCAGTCCGGCCCGGCATCAAGTTGAGAATGCGTGATCGTGGGCGAATTATGGTTAAGGAAACGTTGGTCCAGCCGCGAATGCCCACAATTAGGGCCGCAGCAGGCTGGGGCTGCGGCAAATCGTGCAGCAAAGCTCGCTTAGTCGTCGAACGTCGCGAGATAGGCAATCAGGTTGGCGCGATCTTCCACATCACCCATCCCGTTATACGCCATCGCCGTGCCGGGCGCATAGTTGCGCGGGCTTTCCAAAAAGCCCGACAGAGCTTCGGGCGTCCAATCCCCGTCAAGCCCGGCAAGCGCGTCGGAATAGCCAAACCCGTCTACCGAGGCGATGTCCCGGTCGACGACCCCATGCAGGTACGGGCCGACCCCGTTCTGCCCAGCCACATTGGCATGGCAGGAAGAACACTGACGCCAAAGCGCCTCGCCGGCGCCGGCATCGGCTGTCTCATAAACCTCAGCGAACGGGATTTCGATAACTTCTTCTGCTGGCGCGTCATTGCTGACGACTTCAATTGAGTAACCTGGGATGTGGTCGTCGCCATGGCTCACTTCCGTGGAGTAGAGCCCCTGGGCCGCCCAACCGCCAAGCAACAGAACCAAAAGCGGGCTCAATACGCCGATCCCGACCTTGGTAACCGTCATGGTGTCGAACATGTCTCTCGTCCATCCTCACGCTTGCGTGGTCGTGACATATCGCCTTCACGCCCCGGCAATCAAGGTGTAGTGAGCGCGACCAAACGCCCCCTATAAGGAACATTTTACATGTCCCGCCGCATTGCCTTCCAAGGAGAGCCCGGCGCTTACTCGCACCAGGCCTGCTTTGAGGCACGCCCAGAGATGGAGCCATTGCCCTGCGCGACATTTGAGGCCGCAATCCAGGCGGTCCGCGATGGCAAGGCAGACATCGCCATGCTGCCGGTCGAAAACACCACCTACGGACGGGTTGCCGATATTCACCGGCTTCTTCCTGCAAGCGGGCTGCATATCGTCGCCGAAGCCTTCGTGCGCGTCCATATCAATCTCCTGGCCGTCCCTGGCGCCGATCTGGGTGAAATCAAAGAGGCTTGGAGCCATCTTGTCCTGCTGCCGCAATGCGCGCGCTTCCTGCGCCAACATGACATCAAAGGGCGCGTCTCTCCTGACAATGCGCGCGCCGCTCGTGACGTCGCCGAACAGGGCGACAAGCACGCTGGCGCCCTTGCCTCTGAACTGGCCGCCGAGATCTATGGGCTGGATGTTCTGGCCCGCCATATCGAGGATGAAGACACAAACACGACGCGGTTTCTGCTGATGGCGCCAGAGGCTGACCTATCGCGCAGGGCTGATCAAATGATGACAAGCTTTGTGTTCCGCGTCCGCAACATCCCGGCGGCGCTTTACAAAGCGATGGGTGGATTTGCGACCAATGGCGTGAACATGACCAAGCTGGAAAGCTACATGGTTGATGGCTCGTTCACGGCAACACAGTTTTACGCCGATATAGAAGGCCATCCGCAGGATAAATCGGTGCGCCTCGCGCTTGAAGAGCTTGCCTATTTTACGTCGGAACTGCGCGTCCTGGGCACCTATCCGGCCGACCAGATCCGAGACTGATTTATTGCCGCAATCACGCTCTTGCAAGTCCCGATGCGCATCCCCAAGCTGCGATGACAATCGCAACATTTGCCTGGGTGGAAATCCTTGAGCCTATGGCCCGATGGCAGGCGCGCGGCAGCGCGCGGCGACGAGGGCTCCCGAAAGGGGCTTGAGGAGCCGCGCCCCCTCCTGCGCCAAAGCTCGACCCATGGAGCCCAACCCTCAATGCCCGACTTGCCGCCGGGGCGGCTCCAGCATAGTACCGCTGCCCATGTCCCCTCTTAAAGGCATCGCGCTTAAGATTGGCTCAGTCTGCATTTTTGTGGCCATGGCCTCACTCATCAAAGCAACCGCTGATCATGTCCCACCCGGTGAGGCAGTCTTCTTCCGCTCGCTCTTTGCCATTCCGATCATCGTGGCCTGGCTTTTGTGGCGGCGTGAGCTTGGCACAGGTCTGACGACGTCAAATCCGATGGGTCACGTCTGGCGCGGGCTGGTCGGCACCGCGGCGATGGGGCTGGGCTTTGCCGCCCTTGGGCTTCTGCCATTGCCCGAGGTGACCGCTATCGGCTACGCCGCGCCGTTATTTGTTGTCGTCTTCGCGGCAATGTTTCTGGGTGAGACGGTCCGCGTCTTCCGGCTATCGGTGGTCGGGCTTGGCATGCTCGGCGTGTTGATCGTTTTATCCCCACGTCTGCAAATTGATCCCACGGTCGCGGACACAGCACAAACCCTCGGGGCAATCCTGACGCTGATGAGCGCCACTTTCGCGGCCCTTGCCCATGTTTTTGTCCGCCGCCTCACACAAACCGAAGGCACAGCGGCCATTGTGTTTTATTTCTCAGTGACGGCCACTTGCCTTTCGCTTCTGACACTGCCTTGGGGCTGGGTCATGCCCGCGCCGCGCGAATTGCTTTTATTGGTTCTGGCGGGCTTCTTGGGGGGCTTCGGTCAGATTTTGCTGACCTCATCTTATCGCCATGCGGACGCGTCACTGATTGCACCGTTCGACTACACATCAATGCTGCTGGCGATCGCGGTTGGGTATTTGATTTTCAACGAAGTGCCCAGCCTGCAGATGCTGATCGGTGCCAGCATCATTATCGCCGCGGGCGTCGCGATCATCTGGCGAGAGCGGAAATTAGGTCTGGAGCGGGCGCGCCAGCGCCGCGTTATGACGCCCCAAGGCTAAGCAGAGCCAGCACCCGTTCCGCGCTCAATCCGCTCGATCTCTGTGGCCAGGCGACGGCTCATGCGCGCCAAAAGCCTGCCGCGGACGAGCTTCAGATTTTGCACTAACAGCCGGGCGGCCAGCGTGTCGGGGCGCAGATCGAGGGCGACATTGAGGCGGGTCAGCTGCTCTCCGATCGGGACAAAGCGTGTCTCTTGCACGGCGCGAAGACCGCCGATCCGGGCTTCTATCTCGATCATCCGTCCCGGCTCCATCGCCGACACCTCGGCCTCGATGCGGCGCGTCTTGCCGCGCACAGCACCTCTGCCGGTCCATGCTGACCCGACCTCAGGGTTAAGCCAGCCGCCAACCCGGGTGATGCTAATCCCGTTATCGCGCAACGCCTCTTCGATTGAGGAGAAATCGGTGATGGCGGCAAAGACCGCGTCGACGGGCGCGGCGGCATCATCGGTAATTTTCAGCTTCATCGCAGCTTACTTCCCTTCGCCGATGCGCCCGGCCAGCCATTCTTCAATAAGCGTGCGGGCAATTGCACCCTGGCGCGCCGGTTTGATCTTTGGGTGCTGTCCCGCGGTGGCGGCCAGCACATCCTCGCGCGACAGCCAAACGGCGTCATCAAGCTCTGCCGGGTCAAGTGTGATCTCACGCGTTGTGGCCTCTGCTGCCATGCCTACCATCAGGCTCGTCGGGAAGGGCCAGGGTTGGCACGAGATATAACGAACCGGGCCAACCTCAATGCCCGCCTCTTCAAGCACCTCGCGCGCAACCGCGGCCTCGAGCGTCTCACCCGGCTCCACAAATCCCGCCAAGAGCGAATACATCCCCTCCGGCCAATGCGGTGACCGGCCCAAAAGCAGATCGTTGCCATGCGTCACCAGCATGATGACAACCGGGTCGGTGCGGGGGAAATGCCGCGTCTCGCAGGATGGGCACAATCGCATCCAGCCGCCCTCCGCGGGGCTGCTTGGCTGGCCGCAGGCCGCGCAATACCGGTGGCTTTGATGCCAACCCAAAAGCGCCTTTGCCGTTGCGACCAGCTCTGCGTCGCGCGCGGCCAATGCAGTCATCACACCGCGCAGCTCATAAAACCCGGCTGTATCGGGAAGTTCGGGATGGTGCTGAACCGATGGGTCAAAAAAAGCGCCGACGCTTGGCGCCACCCCATCAGGCACCCAACTCGACAGATCGCGCGCATGGCGCAGCACACCGTCATCATCGCCGAGAAATACCGGCGGCTCGCTGGCCGAAGTAAAGACAGGATGCGAAGCGGGCAGCCATAAGGGCCGCAGATCAGGCGCGCTTCCCGTAAGCGCCACCTTGCCGCGCCAAAACGCGAGAACCTGATCCGAATCCAGCTCACTTTGCCGCAAATGCGCTGCTCGATTAAGCCCAGAAGCTGCAAAGGCCGCTTGCCCGATTGTCACGTTGATCTTCCCGTTATCGTTCACTCTTACAGTCGTTTCGTAGTGCAGAGCTTGCCATTTGGCGAGCGCGCGCTCTACTTCAACAGGAGAAAGATGCCCCGATCGGGAGCTATCCAGCGTCGGCTTTTGTGGATGCCAGAATGCATGTCCGGTCGAAAAATAAGAGTAAACCCGCCATGGCGTCGCTGAATCTGCGCCTTATTGCGACGTCTGACCTGCACGCGACGCTTTGGCCGTACGACTATCTTGCGAACCGGCCGATGCCCGGCCGCGGGTTGGCCGTCTTGGCCAGCACCATCACTCAGTTGCGGCGGGAAAACCCCAACACGCTTTTGCTGGATAACGGCGACACGTTGGAAGGCACGCCGTTGGCAGATATCGCCGCCAGCGATGCCGACAACGTCAATCCGATGATCGAGGCGATGAATGCAGCTGGATATGATGCCGCCGTGCCGGGCAATCACGATTTCAATTACGGCCTAGACACACTTTGCCTCGCCATTGAGGCCGCGGATTTCCCCTATGTGCTGAGCAATATCCGCTGCGCCAACGGAGAGCCGTTACTGCCGGCATCGCTTGTACTGGAGCGTGAGTTGATCGACACGTCCGGATCGCCCCATATGCTACGCATTGGCATCGTGGGCCTTGCGCCACCGCAGATCGTCTTTTGGGAAAAGTCGCATTTGCGCGACAGCCTTGTCTCTGAGGCCGTCGTGCCCGCTGCAACGCGCGAATTGCAGCGCTTGCAGTCCGACGAAAATGTCGATGTTACGATCGCGCTGTGCCATGGTGGGATTGACTTTAACGCACCCGAGGATGGCGGTGAAAACGCGGTTGTTCCGCTGGCCGCAACGGGCCATGTGGACGCCATTATCGCGGGCCATACCCATGACCGTTTCCCCCGGCTGGATTTCAGCGCGCAGGCTTTGGTCGATCCGACTGCCGGCACCGTTAAGGGGGTTCCGGTCGTGCAGCCCGGCGCCTTTGGCGGGGAAGTCGGTGTGATCGACCTTGAATTGCAGCCCGATAGCGCCGGTAAATGGCGCCCGAATGTGTCGGCGTCCCGATTGGTGCAAGGCGGACAATCGGTGCCGGATGCGGCGATCCTGGCGCGGACAAAGACCGCACATGATCGGGCGCTTGCGCAGATGACTGCGCATGTGGGGCTCACGCAACGCCGCTTGGTGGGCTATTTTGATCTGTTCGCAGGGTGCTGTGTGCTCAGCATCGTTTCTTCCGCGCAATTGCTCTGCGCGCGCCAGGTGTTGTCCGAGGCGGGTCTGGGTGACGCGCCGCTTTTGTCATCGGTCGCGCCCTTGCGCGCCGGGGGCAGCGATGGGCAATCGCCCTATACCGACATCCCCATCGGCCCACTTGAGCAGCGCCATATGTTCGACATCTACCCCTATGCGAACCGGCTTGTTGTCAAAAAGATCACCGGTGCGGGCCTGCGCGCCTGGCTGGAACAAGCATCCCACTCCTTTTTGCCAATCGTGCCTGGTTTGCCGGGTCAAAAACTGCTTGACCTACGCGTCGCCGGATACGCGTTCGATGTGATCGAAGGCGTGACTTACGAAATCGACGTCACCGCCCCCAAGAACATGCCCCGCATTCGAAATCTCTGCTACCAGGATGTGCCGGTGACGGATGATGCGGCCTTTTACATCGTGACGAATTCCTATCGCGCGGGCGGCGGTAGCGGGTATCTCGCGGCCCGTGACGCAGAGACCGTCTTAAATACCGACCTGTTTATCCGCGACGTTGTGGCCGATTATATCCGCGATGCCGGAGAGGTTGTGCCGGCGCCGCTGAGCAACTGGCGATTTGCCGCCGCAGGGGGCACGCCGGTGATTGCAGAAACCGGCATGGGTGCGGCGGCGTCACTGAAACAGGCGACCAATTTGGGGCTGCGTTACATCGGCGTGGCGGGCGGCGTGGCGCAATTCGAAGTAAAGATTTGAACGCGTTTGCCCATCGCCTATCTTTTGTGCAAAAAGCGCGAAAATTAGGCATCTGTGTTCTACTTGGCTTGACCAGCACGGCTCGTCTCTTGGCCTTCACCGGTGATGCCGATTGGGTTTGAACGCTGCATGCCAACATAAAATGCCGACATACCAACAATTCTGCCCCCGGGAGGATACCGACCATGCTCACCCGCGCCCTGCCGCTCAGCCTCGCCGCTGGTCTTCTGACCATGCCAGCATTGGCCCAGAACACCGACATCGCGTTCGCGCTCGATTGGCGCTTCGAGGGCCCTTCTGCGCCTTACTTTCTGGCCATCGATAACGGCTACTTTGCCGATGCCGGTCTTGCGGTTGAAGTCACCGCGGGCGAGGGCTCACTTGACGCGATCCCGAAGGTCGCGAGCGGGAACTTTCCGATCGGGTTCGCCGATATCAATTCGCTGATCCGCTTTCTCGACCAAAACCCCGGCGCGCCTGTGACGGCGGTAATGATGGTCTATGACAGCCCGCCCTTCTCAATCGTCGGCCGCGTCAGCCAAGGGATCGCAGGCATCGACGACCTCGAAGGCTCGATCCTCGGCGCGCCGCCACCCGATGGAGCTTGGGCGCAGTTTCCGATCCTGGCGGAGGTCAACGGCATCGACGTATCAACCATCACCGTTGAGCCGGTAGGCTTCCCGACGCGCGAGCCGATGCTCGCCGAAGGCAATGTCGACGCGGTCACGGGTTTCAACTTTTCCAGCTATCTTTCGCTGGCACGTCTCGGCATTCCCGAAGAGGATATCACGACGATCCTGTTTGCCGATCACGGGGTAGAGCTCTATGGCAACGCCATCATCGTCAACACCGACTTTGCCGCCGAAAACGGTGATATCGTCACCAGCTTCCTAGGCGCAGTCGCACAAGGTTGGGACGCCGCGATTGCGGACCCGGCTGCCGGTGCGGCGGCTGTAATCACGCGCAATCCCGCCGGTGACGCTGAGCTGGAACAGCGCCGCCTTGAGCTGGCTATCAGCGCCAATGTGCTGACAGATTACGTCGCTGCCAACGGCATGGGTGGCGTCGATGCAGACCGGATGGCGGCGGCTTTGGACCAGATGGCCCTGGTCTATGAGTTTCAAAACGCACCCGATGCCAGCCTGTATTTCACCGACGCCTATCTGCCCCCGGCAGAGGCGCGCATGATCGGCCAATGAAACCAGGGACGGGCCGGGCGCCTGATGCCAACCGCCTCAGCGCACGGCCTGTCCCAGCCAACAAATGACCGAAGAAACGATCACTCTGACCGGCGTCACCCATGCCTATCGGACTGAGGCCGGGCCGTTGCCGGTGCTTGATGCGCTGACGCTTGCCGTGCCGAAGAACTCATTTTGCGCGGTCGTTGGGCCGTCGGGCTGCGGCAAGTCCACGCTGACGCGGTTGGTATCGGGGCTAATGATCCCAGATGAGGGTGAGGTTACCTTGTCGGGCAAGCGGATCACCTCACCCCGGCCAACAGTTGGCATGGCGTTCCAGAACCCTGTTCTGCTTGAATGGCGCTCGATCCTGCAAAACGTGCTGCTGCCGTTAGAGATCGTAAAGACCGCGCTCAACCGGGATGCGCAGATCGAGCGGGCACGACACTTGCTCGACCTGGTCGGCCTGTCCGGTTTCGAAGACAAGCGGCCATCGGAATTGTCGGGCGGGATGCGCCAGCGCGCCTCGTTGTGCCGCGCGCTCATCCACCGCCCCGAAGTATTGATCCTCGATGAACCCTTCGGCGCGCTTGATGCGTTCACCCGAGAGGATCTGTGGTCGACGATGCACGATCTGCGCGCGGAGGAGCCTTTTACCTGCCTGCTGATCACCCATGATCTGCGCGAAAGTGTCTTTCTGGCCGATCAGGTGGTCGTGTTGTCGGGCCGCCCCGCGCATTCCCAGATGGTGCTCGACGTCGAATTGCCCCATCCGCGCCAGCTTGATGACCTTTACAAACCAGCAGCCGTTGAAATGCTCGCCACGCTGCGCCACGAGATCCAAGTGGCCCAGGGGCGCGCCCCGGTTGAGCCGGTCAAATCAAGCCCCGGGCCGGTTCGTGGCCCGATCCCCGGCGCGATGGGATGACGGGCGGATTGCGCAAAACGCTGGTTCCCATGGCCTTTATTCTGGCCGTTTTGGCGCTTTGGGAATGGGCGGTTTGGTTCAATGACTTGCCGGATTTCCGCATGGCCTCGCCGTCGGATCTTGTGCCCAAGTTCTGGCAGTTTCGCGGGCTCTTTTTGGAAGCGTCCTGGCAAACGCTGTGGCGCACCGTTGCGGGACTTGGCCTCGCCGTTGTGATTGGCACCGGTATCGGCATGATCATGGGCTTTTCGCGTGTCGCGCGCGAAGGTCTTTACCCGATACTCGTCGGGTTTAACGCCATCCCCAAAGCCACCGTCGTTCCCATCGTCGCGCTGATCTTTGTGGGCCAGCATGACTTCAACACGATCCTGATTGCGTTCATGATCTCGTTCTTTCCGATCGCGGTGTCGGTGTCGATCGGATTGTCGACATTGGAGCCGGAATACCGCGACATCCTGCGCTCTCTGGGCGCATCGAACCTCACGATCTTTTGGAAAATTGCCTTACCAAAAACGCTACCCGAGTTTTTCGGCGCGCTCAAAGTAGCTGTCACGCTGGCCTTCATCGGCACCAACTTGATGGAGATTGTCAGCCCGCATGGTCGTGGCCTAGGCGCGCTTTTTGATAGTGGCCGGATCAGTGCTGATTACCCGCTTATGTTTGCGGTTCTCTTGATGCTTGCAGCCCTTGGCATCGTGCTTTTCTACGTGGTCGTGGCGCTGGAGCGGGTATTTGCCGGCTGGGCCGAACGCGCGCCCGGCTGAAGCCCCAGGCGATCTAACCGCGTCTACGCGGATGAGATCGTCGCGGCTTGGGTGCCGATACCGCGAAGGCGTTTCGTTGTTAATACTGCCACGACCGCATTTTGGTGGGCGATTTAAGTGATGCGCCGCATTGGCCACCGTAATGGGCCAGGGCTGGTCCAACAGGTTTGTTCCAGCCCCGGCGGGAAGGTTTAGTGCCGGCTTAACACTCGAATACGGGCCAGAAATTCGCCCCGGTCGACATAGCAGCCCTGGAGATGACGGAACCCGGTTGAGGGGTCAAACGCCTCACGGCCATGCAGCACACGGCGATTGTCAAAGACAACCATTTCCCCTGAGGCGAGCTTAAGCTGAACCTGGAATGCTTGATCGCGGGCCAGCGCCATGAAGGCGCGGTAGGCATCGTAGTAGGGCTGAATCAAATCCGGCGCCATATCAAATGCGCCCGCGATATGGGCGTTCCACTTGACCTCGTGCACGCTGCCGTCGGCACGCAGGTTCAGGACCGTCCTGTGGATGCGCAAATCAGTCTCGCCATCGTGGAAGCGAAACGGGATCGGGACCTCCGCAAGCAGGTGGAACGCCTCTGGGTCGGCGGCGCGCAGGGCGTCGGCCATGGCGACCCCATCGGCAAAGAGCGACCCGCCGCCCGTCGCCTCATTGGCAATGCAGTGCAGGAATTGATAGCCCGGTGGCAATTCTTGGTTGGGCAGATCGGTATGCAGCGGTAGCGGCAAAGCGGTATATGCGAGATTGTTCGGATCGGGCTTGTTCACGACCTCAAATGACACGCCAAAATTCGTCTGCCGCAAAAAGCCAACACGTTTTGCCAGCGCAAGGCCCGCGCCGTCTTCGGCAGCGACATTTTCCAGGATGGACAGGCCGGTTGCGGCGGTATCTTTGAGCCAGGCCAAAAGGGCCGTGTCGTCATGCAGGACGCCACGCGCATCGTGGCGCGGCACGTCCAAGTCGCAGCGCCAGCTTTGCGGCGCAAGCGATGCCGGATCATCGGAGGCGCGACCGGGCCGGTTGGCCGCGAGCCAGGCCAACGGGTATCGGCTTTCACCGCCATCGGTCCAGTTTATGACCAGCGTATCGCTTGCAAATTCGGCATCGCGGGCTTCAGGTAAGGCTGGGATGTCAAGCAGATCGCCCGTGCGTTCGTGGGTGTCGGGATGGAAGCGCGCGGGGGTCGGGTCGTTGTCGCGCAGCCAAATCAGGGGATAATCCTGCCGGTCACCACCAGGCCAGGTCACCGCAAGCGCCGCAGGCGCAAGCGTCAGGGTCAGTTCAGTCATTGATGTAATCCTTGAAAACGGGTTTTGGGGCTTGCTCAAGGATTGTTCTGCGGCGGCCACCATTCTTGAGCCTTGCCATGGGGCAGGCCAATGGGTCTGACGGTCTCGATCTGACCGCGCGTCATGGCTCGGACCTGGCGGAAATCGCGCGCATCATGCAGTGTCTTGATTGCGCGGGTTGCAGATCCGAGCCTGTTGGCAAAACAGGGAATGTGGGAATGCCAGTGTTACGGCCAACAGCCTCGACCAAGTTAAGGGTGTGGCCATCCATGCTGCGGGCAAGGGTACGGTTCCGCCGCGTGCGGCGGCGACCCAAAATTTGCGTGCTTTCCCAGACCCCGGCGGAGCGCATGGCCGACCCCTTCTTGGTGCGCTGCGGCTGGGCCTAACATTTCATTTCGGACTTGGCATGCGAAATTCCGGGCCGGGCGCGTGAATTTAGTCGGCGATGGACCTCGTTCTTTGCAACACGCCCGCATCGGAGCGGCTGAATCGACGGCCTGGGTTGCGTTGGCGCGCATCGGGCCTTATCTGGCGTGGTTGAGAGGTTGGCGCGGGCAGGCGCCTCGCCAACCTGGTCAGGTCCGGAAGGAAGCAGCCACAACGAGCCCCGCTTGGGTCGATGTCCAACCTCTCACCATCCCGATCACGTGCCGCGTGCCGAGCAGAGGCGGGCCGCGCCCTCCGGGGCGTTGAGCCCCGTCGGGCGCGGGTCTTGCCAGACGGGCTTTTTGCAGGGGAGGTCCCCTGCACCCCAATTGGGGATGCGCGCTTGTTCCTTTGGGGCGGCTGAAGCCACTGACGTGTTGGCCGCTATCCCACACCACCTTCGACGACCTGGCCGGGATGAGCGTCCGCCCAATCGGCCAGAAACGCAGCGCATTCCGGATCGCCGGCCAATTCAATTGTGCGTTTCGGCAGCGCCACACCTTCAACCAAAGCCAGGCGCAGGCAGGCGATGTAATCGCGCCCGCCCCGTGCCGGGTTGTTTTCCGAGCCGTGCACGATTGTGCCCAGAAGCGTGCCGCCATAGCCGTTGACATGGCCCAAATCGGGCTTGAGAGACAGCAAATAGGCCATCTCTTCGGGCAGGCCTTCCCAACCGGCGATCTGCACCGGCGTCAATCCTTCGCTGTCGGGCCGGTCATAGGGAACGCCGATGGCCACCAGGCGCTTCACATGGTCAAGCTTACCGGGCAACCAGATTAGCGCGCGGATCAGGTTTTCATAGGCCGCCGGCAGCCGGGCGGGATCGATATAACTTGCGACCGGGCGACCCTCGGCAGCGGCTGCAAGCATTTCCTCCTCGGCGCTGAGCGCGGGCACCGGACCCTTCGCCGCGATCGTTTGTGCCAGCATCTGATGGCCGAAGACGCGTGCATGGCCATAACTTGTGGCGCCCTCAAATTCCCGCTCAGGCCGCGCGCCGGCATCGATCAGCAGCTTGACCATGCGCGCATCGACCATGCGCCGGGCCGCATGAAATAGCGCCGGGACAACCCAAGGCGCCTCACCTGCGATGTGCGCGTCATTGTAATCGTCGGCCTGGGCGCCGTGCGCCAGCAACAGCTCAACCGCTTCATGGTCGTGGAAATCCATCGCCCGCAGCAATGCGTTTGTGCCGTTTGGCTCCGCGCCAAATTCCAAAAGCAGCTTGAGCCCGTCGCGGTGGCCCAATTCGGTCGCGTGGTAGAGCGATTCGTTGTCATTGGGATTGGCGCCGTTTTGCAGCAACCAACGCGCAAGCACCACGTTCCCGGCATGGCCAAGGGCGTAGTAAAGCGGCGGCAGGTTGTAGTCACTGTCGACGTAAGCAGGGACACCGGCATTCACATCCGCGCCATGCGCCAAAAGCAGATCGGCGATGGCAAGCATCGCGGCCTCACGGTCGGGGACATGATGGATCATTTTTGACCGGCAGAGATGGATCAGCGGCGGCCCAAACCCCGCTTTGCGTGTTGCCACTGCCGCGTCTTCGGCGATCGCCGCACGCACAGCGTCAAGATCGTAAAAGCCACATGCCAGGCCAAGATTGCCTTCGGCCAAATCGGGCGCCTCGGCCAGCAACTGGTCAACGACCCAGAACTGGCCAAAATGCATCGCGCGGCCGAGCCGCTGCTGCTTTTGCGCCCGGTCAAGCCCTTGTGTTTCAACGGCAAGCTTTAGCGCGGGCCAGGTGAGAAAGCCCTGTTCCAACGCGATTGTGCGCAGGTAGTCGGCGTGTTTCAAAGGCTCATGGTCGCGCCGCGGCGGGAAGTTTTTAAGCCGTGCAACGGCCCGGGCATCGCCCGCCTCATGTCCCTTGCGGAGGTCTTTCGCCTGTCGGCGGAAACGGTCCAACGGATCCGTAGTGTTCATCGGTTTTCTCCCGAAATGGCCCCCGGGTCCGCTCGCTCGGGCCAAGAGAAAAACCGCGATGGGTCTTCCAATCTATGTGTGGGGGTGCCGATTTCGGCTTTCCGCGGACCGGGTTGCCGCCCCTGGCGGCCCCGTTACCTAATCCGTGGCGCCGACGCCCGTCAACCGGTCAACGGCGCGCGTTGCGGCGGGTCCGGGTATTACGGCGTCCGCGCGATATAGGCCAAAATGCTGATCTCAACCCGCGCGCCGACCTGATTTGCAAATCCCGAGGCGCCGAAATCGTGCCGGTTTATGGCACCTGTCAGATGCACGGCCAGCCGGTCGGCGTCGTCGGGCACAGCTCCAGCCTGCCGGTGCAGCGTGGCATGCATCACCATGGGGCGTGTCACACCGCGGATGGTTACGCGGCCATCGACCTGAACTTGGTTGCCGCTGACCCGAAAAGCTTCGCTTTGGAAGGTGATCCGGGGGTGGTTTTGGGTGTCAAACACATCCGGCCCACGCAGGGCTTGGGTTGCAATGATAAATCCGGCCTGTGCCGCATCGGCACCAAGTGAGACGCGAACGTCCGATCGACCGACCGCTTCGAGGTCAAGGATCATCGTCGCCGTCTCAATCGGGATGTTTCCGGCAATCGCATCGTCGCCCAGAAACCAAGTGAAGGTCACATCGCTGCGGGCGCGATCGAGTTCATAGGCATGCGGCGCCGACCAAATTGGGCCGGCGGCGAGGCAAAGGAGAACAAGTGGCAGCACGAGTCGCATGGAGCGTATATAAGCTCGTTCCGGCTAACAGCACGTTCATTTCGGCGTGACTTCTGGACCTCGGCTGCGGCAGGGAATAGGCTGCGCGTCGCCCCTTGTCCTGCAAAGCCCCCAATGACGAACGCGCAAAAGACTTATGAGGTGCTGGCTCGCAAGTACCGGCCCGCCGATTTCACCGATCTGATCGGCCAGGATGCGATGGTCCGGACGCTAAAGAACGCCTTCAGCGCCGACCGGATCGCGCAAGCCTTTATCCTCACCGGCATCCGGGGAACGGGCAAAACCACAACCGCACGCATCATCGCCAAAGGGCTTAACTGCATCGGCGCGGATGGCGCGGGCGGCCCAACTACCGAGCCCTGCGGCGTCTGCCCCAATTGCAGCGCAATCACAAAAGGCGCCCATCAAGACGTGCTAGAGATGGACGGTGCCACACAGACCCGGATCGACGATGTCCGCGACAACATCATCTCTTCGGTCAGCTACGCGCCAGCTTCTGCGCGGTACAAGATATTCATCATCGACGAAGTGCATATGCTGTCGGTCAACGCGTTTAACGCCTTGCTGAAAACCCTTGAGGAGCCGCCTGCGCATGTGAAGTTCATTTTCGCCACGACCGAGATCCGCAAAGTCCCGGTCACGGTTCTGAGCCGCTGTCAGCGGTTCGATCTGCGCCGAATTGAGCCCGAGGTGATGATCGCGCATCTGGCCAAGATCGCGGCGGCCGAGGGCGCTGAGATCGCCGAAGACGCACTTGCGCTGATCACACGGGCCGCGGAGGGCTCGGTCCGGGACGCGATCAGCCTTTTGGACCAGGCCATCGCCCATGGTGCCGGCGCGACCTCTGCCGATGACGTGCGTTCGATGATGGGCCTGGCCGATCGTGGCCGGGTGATCGATCTATTTGAGGCGATTATGAAAGGTGACGCGGCTGGCGCGCTGAATGAGTTGGGCGGCCAATACGCCGATGGCGCCGATCCCCTGGCTGTTCTGACCGATTTGGCAGAGATCACGCATTGGCTCTCTGTCATCTCCATCGCGCCTGAGGTGGCCGAAGACCCGACCGTCGCACCAGCCGACCGCGCCCGGGGTCAAGCTCTTGCCCAATCCCTGCCGATGCGCGTGCTCACCCGCGCCTGGCAAATGCTGCTTAAGGCGATCGAAGAGGTCAGCTTGGCACCCAATGCGATGATGGCCGCCGAAATGGCCGTCATCCGGCTGACCCATGTGGCTGATCTGCCGACACCAGGCGATTTAGTGCGCCAATTGCGCGGTGCGCCAGCCGCCGGCCCTGCGCCTGGTCGTGCTGCGTCCGCGCCGCCAGCCACACCCGCCCCGGCGCCGCGGGCAGAGGTGCCAACGGGCAATGACGGCCCCGGCGCGGGGCCTCAAGCCGCCTTAGCGGCGGCGCCAGAGACGGCGCTGGCACATTATCCGAGCTTTGACCATGTTGTACGCCTTATTGAGGCCAACCGCTCGATCCGACTGCTTGTCGATGTGCGCAGCGGCGTGCGGCTCATCAGCTATAGACCCGGTCGCATCACCTTCGCCCTTGCCGAAAATGCGCCCGCTGATCTGCCAAACCGGTTGCGGCAAAGCCTGACCGGGTGGACAGGGGTGTCTTGGGTTGTCACTGTCGAGGGCAGCGGCGGTGCACCAACGCTCGACGAGGCTGATGCCGCCGAACAAGACACGCTGCGCGAAGCGGCCGAGGCACACCCGCTGATGCAGTCGCTCCGGGCAGCCTTTCCGGGCGCTCAGATCACTGAGATACGCAGCCGCGCAAAAATCGAAAGCGATGCGGCGGCAGCGGCACTGCCGGAAGTGGACGACGAATGGGATCCATTCGAAGATGATTGAAAGGAATGCACGATGCTGAAGGGATTGGGCGGGCTCGGCGATATGGGCAAGTTGATGAAACAGGCGCAGGAAATGCAGGCCAAGATGGCCGAGATGCAAGAGGCGCTCGCAACCATCACCGTGATCGGCGAAAGCGGCGCGGGCCTGGTGAAAGCCACAGCGACCGCAAAGGGCGAACTCACCGCACTTGAGATCGATCCGTCGATCTTCAATCCCGATGAAAAAGAGGTGGTCGAGGATCTGATCCTGGCGGCCATTAAAGACGCCCAAGCCCGCGCGGCGGTCAAAAACCAGGAAGAAATGGCGAAAATCACCGAAGGCCTGGGCCTGCCACCGGGCATGCAAATGCCTTTCTAAATGGCGCAGACGGGCGATATCGACACATTGGTCGAGATGCTGGCGCGCCTGCCTGGGCTTGGGCCGCGCTCGGCCCGGCGTGCCGCCTTGCACCTGATCGCCAAGCGCGGCCAACTTATGGCACCGTTGGCAAGTCTCATGGCTGATGTCGCCGAAAACGTGCGCGAATGCCTGACCTGCGGCAATCTCGGCGACGGCGATCAATGCGCAATCTGCAGCGATGCCGCCCGGCGCAATGGTCAGATCTGCGTTGTCGAAGAGGTCTCAGACCTTTGGGCGCTGGAACGCGCGCAGGTTTTTGCCGGTCGCTACCATGTTCTCGGCGGCACGCTCTCAGCGCTTGACGCGATCGGTCCGGAAGACCTGGGCATCCCGCGGCTGGTGGAGCGGATTACTTCCGAGGACGTGTCCGAAGTTATCTTAGCGCTCAACGCCACGGTCGATGGCCAGACGACCGCGCATTACATCGCTGAGGCGCTGGATGGCACTGATGTGGCCGTCACATCCTTGGCGCAGGGTGTGCCGATCGGCGGTGAGCTCGACTATCTTGATGACGGCACGCTCAGCGCAGCACTGCGCGCGCGCAAAAGCTTCTAACCCGCGCCGGTGCCGTTTTTCCAAACGACCAACGCTCTACAACCGGCCCGTGGCAACGCGGATCGGTGAGCGGCTCCCCGCAAACCGGGGGGCCCGAGCCGGTCCGCTCGCCCCTAGCGCATTGGCGAAAACAACGCGTCTTGCAGCGCGCAATCCCGCGCGACATCAGCCGCACAAGCCCGCGGCTCCAGGTCGCGGGTCAAGCAAATGCGCACCTCCTGGATGTGTCCATCGCGGCAGGTCACGGTCACCATCTCGCCCGTCAGCGCTGGATTGACCTCCAACACCGCATCTTCGATCACGGATGCAGGCAACCGGACCTCGCGGTCCAACTCACGTAATACCTCGGGCCGCTCGACCGCGCCGTAGGCGAGCCGCGCTAACGCGTAATAATCGTCCGCAGCAAGACCCGTACAGCTGCCATGTTTGTTCCATTGGTGCCAGGCCAATCCAGAAGAGCCGTAGATCCCCGCCTCTGCCGCTGTCATCGACCGCGACGGCGCGCGCTCGATCGTTGGGCAATAGCTCGGCCAGCCCGCCTCATATTGCGGCCAGAGCCCATGCAGCGTGAAGCCAAAGCCCCGGCCTGGCGCGCATTGGTCGGACCCCCGCGCACCACCTTCGATGGCGCACCAGCTTGGCGTCCAGCTCAAGGCCAGCACGTAATAGTCAAATTCACCCGCCGCCTCACCCTCGGCATGAACCGAGCCCGCAAGCACCACCAGGATGGCCGTCAAAAGCCGCATTTTCTCTTTCCTCTCTTGCCGCCCTTGCCTATAACCCGGACCAACCCCCACATCGTCAGGGCTAGGCGCCAAGCCGCTGCCGGTTTTCCGGCCCCAGACATCGCGTATCCAACCGGAGACGACAAGATGAACAAACCGATCATGGCCAAAGCAACCGCCGTTTGGCTTGTCGACAATACCACGCTGTCCTTCAAACAGATCGGCGACTTTTGCGGCCTGCACGAACTTGAGGTGCAAGGCATTGCCGATGGCGATGTCGCGGCAGGCGTGAAAGGTTTTGACCCGATTGCGAACAATCAGCTCGACCAATCAGAGATCTCCAAAGCCGAAGGCGATCCGACCTATAGCCTCAAGCTGAAACACAACCCCGCCGCACAGGGCGAGGAAAAGCGCCGCGGCCCGCGCTATACACCGCTCTCGAAGCGCCAGGACCGCCCGGCCGCGATCCTGTGGCTGGTCAAATTCCACCCCGAATTGACCGATGGCCAGGTCTCAAAACTTGTCGGCACGACCAAGCCTACGATCCAGTCGATCCGCGAGCGCACGCATTGGAACATCTCCAATATCCAGCCCGTCGATCCCGTCGCACTTGGGCTTACAAAACAGACCGAACTGGACGCGGCGGTGCAAAAAGCCAACGCCAAAAAGGCGCGTGAAGGTGAGGTCATGAGCGATGAGGAGCGGCGTAAATTGGTCTCGACCGAGCAGAGCCTGGCCGCCGACCCGGAGCCACGCATTCCGGCCAATATCTCTGGGCTGGAAACCTTCACGCTTGCCGGCGAAGATGACGAGGATGGCAGCGAAAAGGCCGACCCCTTTGTCGATGCCGACAGCCTCTTCAACCTGCCCGGCGGCAAGGATGACGAAGAAGACGAGGACAGCATCCAGCGCTGAGCGAGCGACAGGCAGCATCACGCATCCAGGCAGCAGGCCCAAGAGATGGGGGAGTGTGAGGGGTGAAAAACCCCTCGCGCCCTGTCCGGGCCAGGACAGGCGGGCCAACGATGGCTCCATCGGGGCCTGAGGCGGCGCGCTAACCGTCGCCAATACCACGCGCGCCGTACCCTTCACGCCGCGCAGGTCAACTCCAGACAAGGCCTTTTCTGGACCCCTTTAAATTGGCATTCTCATCGGGCACTGCATTTTTATAAGGATCGCCCATGACGCGCTTTTTTTTCGCCCTTGCCCTGTCGCTATGCTCTCTCGCACCAGCCGCCCAGGCACAGCGCTTTGACTTTTGCGAAGCGCTTTGGGTCACGCGCAACTTGATCTTCGACCGCGCCGGTTATTGCTTCGGTAGCGTGTTGGGTCAAAGCCTGTTCGACAATTCAAACTGCGTCACCAACACAGCCGCCGCACCGCCGGAATACGACCAGATCGTGCAATGGGCACGCGGCGATGAAAGTCGGCTCGGCTGCCAAGTCAACACCTCCGTGCCAGCCTGGAATTCGATCCGCGCGGTGCATGCCTACTACAACCAATTCCAGACCACGACCGTCCCGGTCGATGGCGGCTATGCCTGCTGGGGCTATAGCGGGCCAAATGTCCCGGTTCATGCCGGCGCAGCGACCTCAACCGCACTTCTCGGGCAGTTACAATCGGGTCTGTCCTATAGCACGACGCATTATTCGGTTCTGGACTGGCGCTTTATCACCGTTTCCACCGGCCCGGGCGGGCAAAGCATCGTCACCGGCTGGGCACCGGACTACGCGTTCTCAGGCAGCTCTTGCGCGCAGGAAGCCGGCTAATGCGCCGCCGTCGTTACGCTATCCAGCAGCGTCCGGCCACCATCGACAGTCATCACTTCGCCGGTCACAAAACCGGCCCCTTCTGAGACCAGGTACTGCACCGCACCAGCCACTTCCTTGGCCGAGGCGATGCGGCCCAGAGGCGTGCATTCCTTGATCTCCTCGCGCAAGCCATCTGT
>JBCCXT010000017.1:0-66350 GCA_039191215.1 Pseudomonadota bacterium | reverse complement strand
CCGAGGAAGAGCCCGCCGAGGAGGAGCCCACCGAGGAAGAGCCCGCCGAAGAGGAACCGGCCGAGGAAGAGCCCGCCGAAGAGGAACCGGCCGAGGAAGAGCCCGCCGAAGAGGAACCGGCCGAGGAGGAGCCCGCCGAGGAGGAGCCGTCATCCTCAGATGAGGATGAGCTTTCCGAGACAGAGGAGCTGTTTGCAGAACTCATCGAACGGCTCATCGAGATCCTGGAGAAGATATTCGGCATCGATTCTGAGACCGGCGAGGAGACCGGGGTCGCCAGCCAAGAGGAGATCAACGAGGACATCGAAGAAGTGGAGACGCTTTTGACCGATATCATCCCGATCATCGAGGTCGATGAAAACACGCAGATGCCCGAGGCCGAGACGATCGAAGACGATGAACTCATGATGGCGATGGCGATGTAGCGCCAACGCCCAAACAACCTGCGCACCTGCCCGGCCTAACGGCCGGGCCTTTTTTTGACCAAACGCTACTTTGGAAGTCGTTTAGCCGCTGTTTCGGCTTGCATGCCACAGCGCCAGGGTCTCAGACGGATCTGCGCCGGCAATCTCGGCGACCAGGTAGGCGCCAAGCCGGCCGGCCACAATTGCGTGCCGGTCTGCGGCATCCGGTAGAACAAAAACAGCGATCCCGTCGGTCTCGAGGGCCGCAGCCAGCGGAAATTCCGGCGATAAAAGACGCTCCATCATCGGGGCGGCCCATTGCGACAGCGCCGCCGCGCGGGCCTCCTCTCCGGCCAGAAGGGCCACGTCTTCCTCTTGGATCCAAAGTGCGGCCAGGCACTTTTCCTGCAAACCGTTAACGAAGGGCTCCATGTTAAGGTCCGCCTCGCGATCATGGGCCTGGTTGGGCTGCAAGCCTGCCGCCTCGCGCAGCTTGGCCGGCGTCAGACCGCCTTCGGTCGGATCAAATGCATCCGCGGTGGGCTTGGCCGTGATCGTCACATGGGTCGGCGGGACAAACAGCGCGCGCAGCACGTTGGCCACATCGGCTGCATCCTCAGCCTTCAGCTCTACCGTAGGATCAAACGGCACCTGACCCGGCACAGGCGCTGCAAAACGCATCAGCCGCCGCCCCGCCGCATCCAGATGCAGTTCTTGCCCGTCACCAATTCTTATTGTGATGCGGCGGCCCATCAGCGTCGTGTCCACCGCATCGATGATATGTGCGATGCCTGCCTCGACGCTATCTACCGGTCGCGCAGCACCTCCGGCCAGCCCGTCGGCAGCCGTGCGCTTGAGCGCAGATTTAAGTTTCGACAGATCGCGCATACGCTCCCCGCCTCACGTCACAGCCAGCATCCGGCGGGCCGCCGTGATCAGCATGGTCACATCCGTCTCGGGCCCGCAGATGCAGCATAACGCCTCGGTCGGATCACTGGGCGCGCGGAAAAACACACGCCCCCCCGTCGGGCCAAAGACCATGATCGGGTCTGTGGCCTGTCCGTCAAATGCCGGGTCGCCGCGGAAAAGCTGCGCCGCACATTCACAAAGCGCATCGAGATATTCCTGCGGATAGCGCAGCGAGCCGTCGGTCAGCAGCACAGTGCCCGAGCCAATATCGGCATAAACCGCCAGCTCACATTGCGGCAGTTGGGCACGAAAATCTGCTAAGTCCACGGATGTCATGGGGCGCGCGGCCTCGTTAGGACAGGTCCTGACGCTTTAGCGCCTTCCCGCCCTGCCCGACAAGCCCGCCCGCATCTTAGGCGCGGACTGCGCTAAATAAGCGATCCTTCGCCACTGGCACGGCGCGGGCGCCCAGTGCGGGTCGCAGCCCGGGTCACGCGGCGCGGCATGATGCCCGAAGATGGCGCGCTTTGCGCGGCGGATACCGGTGCCTCGGCGCCGGCGCCAGACGGGTCAATCGGGGTGGCGTCGCGGGCTTCCGCGCGGGGCAACGGGACAATTTCGGCCTGGCCTTGGCGGCTGCTGGCGCCGCCCAATTCTTCCAACACATCGCTAAGGCCGCTTAGCACCGCTTCCATGCCGCTATCGGCCCAGGCTTCGCTGTCCTCCTCACTTTCTAAAGCGCGCAGCAATTGCACCGGAAAGACCGACCGGAAGAGCCCGCGCGTTTCGCGCCGGACGCGGCCAAGCAGGCGCTTGCGATCTTCCATCATGCGGATTTTGTCAAATCGTGTCAGCAGCAGGAAGGCGCGTTCATGCAGCTCTTCGGGAACCTCTTCCCAAATCGCCGCCTCGCTTTGGCGCCAGGCCTGTGTCGATGGCGTGCACCACAAGACCGATTGGGCCAGCGGCAAAAGCGCGTCCCAAATGTCCGGGGTCATATTCGGATCGGACGAGCCGGGCATATCCAGCAGGTCGCATGCCAGCAGGATGTCGGCCTCAACTTCCACGCGGATGGCGCGGGTATCGGCAAGGGGTGCCGATGACAGATCGCCGCCCGGTAAAGGTGCCTCTGTGCCATCCCGAGCGATGTGAATGGCAGGACCCCGACCATAGCGGTACCAAATTGGCGGCAATTGCGTCGCGGTGACCCGGACCGGAGAATGCGCGCCTTTCATCAACACATTGACCAGCGTCGACTTCCCTGCGCTGAACTCCCCCAAAAGCGCCACGATGGGGCGTTGGGTCTGGGTCTGCTCGCTCATCGTGTTACTCTCCGTTTTCGTCGTCGTCGCTGCGGCGGAACCGCGCCAGGGTCTCCAGCGCTGCGTGCAACGTCTCGGACCGCTCGGTGGCATCTTCTGCATAGCGTTCGCGCAGCGCGTCGATGCCATCTTGGGTCTCTTCGGCCAAGGCCCGCAGGCTCTTGCGCTGCACATCAATAAACTCGCGCAACGTGCTAGAGATCGCGTCGCGATAGGGCACCGCATGGTCGCTGGTCAGCGCGCTCACGATGGGCGCGATCTCCGCGTCGATGAGGCCGGAGAACTCATCGGCGAATGCCTCATAGCTGCGCCGGCGGCGCCACCAACGGGTCCACCAATTGCCTTTGATATCAAGCGCGATTGTCTGCCCCAACATGACCGGCGACGGCGCGCGCGGCACTTGCGGCGGGGCCACTTCATAAGTGTCTTCAAGTGGCTCAAACGCACCGTTGTAAAGCGTCCGGATCTCGTAAGAGATATCGGTCATGATCTGCTCACCGGCCTTGCTCGCCTTGGCGGCAAACAATTGGTAGCCCGAGCGCAACAGGACACGCAGACCGGCGGGATCATAGGTCCAGACCTCGTTCTCGCCATAAGTCTCCAGGTGTTTGATCAGTGAGGCCGTGGCGCGGCTCAGAAACGTTCGGCGCGAACTTGTCAGCCGGTTGTCGAGCGCATCGGTCAGGCTCGCGAAGCGCTCCGTGACCATCGCGCCGGCACGCGTCTCGATCGCCTCCATCTCACGATCGATCACTTCAGGCGCCACCTCCTTTTGCGGCCCGCCTGTCGCGCGGCCCGTCGCGGCCGCCACAGATTGCGTCAATCCGTTGGCGACGTTTTGCGCGGTGCGCACGACGCGGTCCTGAAACTCGGCACCTTCGCCGGTCCGGACCCGATCACTGATGGCCGCACAAAGCGCGGGCAAGCCCGACAGCGTCCAGACCATCTCCTCGACCTTGGCCTCTTTCAGTCCGGCGGCGATCTGGCTTTGGGCCAGGTTCAAAAGCGCCTTGGCTGAGGCCTTGCCGAGCGTGCGGTATTCACCGCGGATTGCCCGGCTGGCCCAAAAGGCCGACCCGAAGATCACTTGCGCATCGGTCGGGCCGTCATGGGCCTTCAACGTTGCTTGGATCGAGGCCCGGATCTCGGGGATCTCCTTTGATGGGTCCTGCAATTCGTCGATCCGATTGACGAAGATGATCACTTCGCGGGACCGGATGTTGGAGATGAGCCGTATCAGCGCCAGGTCCACGGTCGAAAGCGCCTGATGCGCCGACAAAACAACAACGCAAAGCCGCGATTGCCGGATCGCATTCACGGTGATCTGCTCGCGGATCATGAACGTGTCATTCACACCCGGCGTGTCACGGATACAGAATTTCGTCGGCAGTTCCGGCTGACCGAGATAGAGGTCAGCAGACTTGGTGATGTCTGCAAACCGGCCCTGCTTGGCATCGGCCGCATCAACCCCGTCTTCGGGGTCGACGTCATCGCCCAGACAGACATAGCGCTTGACCAGTTCTTCGTCGGCATAGCCGTATTCGTGCTCTTGGCCCAAAAGCATCTCAAACTTGCGGCCCAAGCGCTGCCGAGACTTCTCGCGCATCTCTTCAAGCTGGCGGCGGACCTTTTCGAGCTCCTTGTCTGCGCCGGCGCGCGCGGCCAATTCGCCCATCCGGCCGCCCCGGCTAAGCAAATGGCTCCATTCCTCTTCCGAGAAAAAGCTGAACCGTGCCTTTTGGGCCGCCTGGCTGGCGGCCGGCGACATGTGCAGCGAGGTTACCACGGACGTCCACGGGTTGATATCGGCGGGCAAAAAATCGGGCCGGCCGACCATGGCGTTGACCAAAGAGGTCTTGCCGGCCTTCACCTGGCCGATCATGGTCACCGAAGGTTCGAAATCGCGGATCTGGCGGCGCAGCTTTCGCAGGGTGGGCTCGATCGTGTCGCCACCCAATTGGCCGAGGTCTTCAATGACCTCTTCAAGCTCCTGCATCTCGTCGACAAACCGGTTCAGCCCGCCATAGGCACGGGCAATCAGGCCGGCGTCACGCTTGGGCGGCGCGGCCTCGGCGGCCATTTGGCGTTCAGGGTTCATGCCCACCTCCTAATACGGCCCGGTCAGGCCGCTAATTCACGTTCAATATCTTCACGCAATTGCAGCAACATCGTGGCGGCATCCTCCGCCTGGTCCGGGCCGCCCTCGACCTGCAGCAATATCGCGACATCGCAGGCTTCATCGACGGTTCGGCGCAATGTCAGCGCGCGCGCATCATCTTCTGGCCAATCCATAGCGCGAGATTGCAAACCTTCCGTTGTCTCACAGCAATGCGTGAGAACTTCTTCCGGCCAGGCCTCATCTTCTTGGCCTTCCGGTTCGGCCTCGACCTCGCGCCATTCCAGCATTTCCAGCAGGGCGCGGGCCCGGCGCTTGAGGTACAGAAGTGGCTCTGACAGCAGAATTTGGGCATCGGCCGAGGGCTGATGCCGGCCGGTAACCGGGGCTGGCGCGGCGGCAGGCGCCGGTGCGGGCGTAGCTTCCGCGGGCTCAAACGGCGCGACGGGCGCTTCGGCGAAACCGGGCGCCTCGACCATGCCATGGGCTGCCTGATCCAACCCAAAGACCGCGTCTTTTTCAGGTAAATGTTGCGGCTCTGGCGCGACATAGGTTGGGATGAGATGGCCTAACCGGTGCAGGAAAAGATGGGCTGCATCCAGGTCAGCGGATCGCGCCTCATGAATGTCTGAGTTCAGCCGCGCCAACAAACGTTCCACGCCACGTGACGCCCCAACGCTGCGCGGCACGATATAGACAGCGTCGAAGTCAAAGCCCGCGCGCGATGTCAGCTCGGCCTCGCTTTGGCCGGGCCCGGTGGCCACCAGGATTGCGTGGTTTTTTAGCTGATCGGGGGCCTGCGCCCAGATCTGGGCTTCGTTTTCGCTGAACCAAGCGGTGGTCCACATGGCAATATCGGTCCGCGCCTCCGCCCAGGAAAGTGCTTCAAGTTGTTCAGGAAGCGTGTCGTCGGTCGCGAGGTAGAGAAAACTCATCCGTGCCAGAGGTGCCAGCGGCACTTCGAGGCGCAGGAAAACGGGCAGAAGCGACAGGATCTCCGCATCTGGCGGGCCGTCATAGACATTGGTCACGCCGTCTTCAAAGGTCACAAATGTACGCTGCGTGTCGCCATAGACGACCTCAAGCGTCGGCCAATCGGGACCTTCCGGCAGAAACTCCGGGCCCAAGATCTCGGTCAATAGCCAGTCATCGCCGCCCGTGGACAGGCCAAAAATTCCGACCCTAACAGGGCGGGTCAGTCGTTCGACGAGATGGGCGCAGCGTTCGGCCTCGCGCGGGGGCAAGTTGGGCGCTTTGAGGGCGGCCTCAAGACGGGCCAGGGCATCGCCTGTATCGGAATGAAACGCGTTCACGGTCACTCCGTACCGGCATGGCGTGCCGGCGCCAGGTTGCGCAGGATCGATCGCAGCATCTGGCTTACCGAGAATGCGTTGCTCGGCGTCGGCCTCGGCGCGCTTTGCGCATCGGTGCGGATGACGACAACCGAGGCATTGTCCTGCTCTGGGTCACCGACACCTGCAATGCCGGCCAGCAACGCATCGACGATGGCGCGGCTATCGGCCGGTGAGGTCTGCGCCAGGATCGCTGCAATCCGATCGTCGGGCATACCCTGTAAGCCGTCGCTTGCCGCCAAGATCAGATCACCTGAACGCAGGTGAAAGCCGGCTTCAGGGCAGTCAATTTCACCCAGCTGCTCACCAATGACCGCCGACGTCAGGCAGGATCGTTGCGGATGGTCGCGGGCGCTCTCTTCGTCGATCAGGCCGCGCGCGACCATCATATCGATTTGCGGGCCCATGGAATGGTCTTCGTTAAGCCGCGTGAGCTCACCGTCGCGCCACAGCCAAAGCGGCGAATCTCCGATCGACAGCCAATAAAGCTCATTCCCAGAAACCAGCGTTGCCAAGACCGTACCGCCCATGCCGCGGGTCGACGGGTTGGCGTCGATATGAGAGGCAAGGCACTCATTGGCAACTTGGGCAGCATAGCGCATAAGTGTCGGGAAATCTTCATCAAATTTCTGACCGGCCGCTGTGCGCAGGGTCAATTCGGCAAACATCTCAGTGACGATGATGCGGCTGGCCAGATCACCGGCCGCGTGCCCGCCCATGCCATCGGACAGGACCGAAAAGCCCAAATCCGCGCCTTGCGCAAACGACGTGACCAAGGCGTCTTCCTGGCGCGTACGCGCGCCAAGCGTCAGCGCTGAGGAGACATCAAGCGCGAAAGCTGTCTTTGCTTCAGCCATGCCGCCCCTCCGTCGATGTTGGGTGCATCGATTCATCCCAAGTGAAGTCCTTGCCGCAAAGCGCCACGAAGCGCAGGGTCGTCTTGCCGATGCGGACAAGATCGCCAGTTTGCAGCTCTTCGGTCGCTAGAACGGGGCTGCCGTTGCGGCGCACCACGTTCGACTTTCCACCATGCCCGATGAAGAATTGTTTGGTTTCTTCATCATAGGCGACCGACGCATGCGTGCTGCGTGACACGCTCATATCGCCGAAATCGAGGCTGATGGCCTGATCTTCGGCCCGGCCGATGGTCGATACCCCGGCACAAAGCGCAAAGGACGCACCGCGGCCCGGCCCTTCGACGATGACAAACCAGCCGGTCGGGAAATGGCTTGTCGAGGCCTGAGACTTGGCGGCACCGGCCATTGGATCAGCCGGGATGTCTTGGGCATGAAAGCCAATGATGCGCGTCTTGGCCCGGTTCACCGGTTGGGTCTTCTGCCGTGCCGTCGGCGCGCCCACCGTCGCGGCGGGAACGGGAATCGCGTCATCGGGCAAATCCGGTTGTGGGGATGCAGGCTCCGCGCGCGACGACGCGGCAGGCATATCCGCGCGCGGCGAGCTCATGATCGGGCGCGAGCGCGGCCGGGCGGAACTCGGCTGCGGGATATCAGCCGGCGGCTCTACCGTCCGGGGGCGCGAAACCGGTCGGCTCTGCGCGGCGGGCACGTCCGGCTGGCCGGGCGTAGGCGCGACGGCGGCAGGCGGCGCGGGCGTCTCATCGGCCTCTGAAGGGCCGTCCGGCGCGGGCGTAGAGTTGCGCAGGATCAACGGGGTAGATTGCGGCCGTGGCGGCTTTGGCGCAGGCATCTCAACACTCGGCGGCGCGCCGCTGGCAGAGTGCAGCTGGTCCCATATCTGGCGCCGCTGGCGCGGCTGATCAGCCGATGCCGCATCCTGATCCTCGTCGGCTCCGGGATGGATGTCTTTAGATTGCGGCCGCCGCCGAACGGGGATGTTGTTGATCTGTTTCACCTCTGCGCCTCTTCGTTTTAGTTCAGGCTCGACCTTGGCCCAGGATTAAGTGTTTGGTTCCAGTTAGAAGTTTGCGGAAGCCGCGGCTCTGCTCTTTCGGTTTTCGCGCCGCCGCAGCAGCCGGGGCCGCGTCGGGTAACTCCGATGCCGGGACGGTCTCTTTGGGATGGCTCTTTGCCGGGCGACGCGGTTGGATCGCACCGGCCGCAGGGCGAAGTTCCGGCTCCGCAGCAGCCTCTGCCGGCGCGGCTTCTTCGGCCTCGGTCAAATTTTCGGCCGGCACGGCCGGGTCGGCCTCTAGCGAGGATGCAACGTCGGCGGCGGGTTCGGTTGCAACCTGCGGCTCGGGCTCATCCTCGATCGGCTCTTCAAGCAAGATCGGGTTCATCGGACGCCGCGCGCGCTGTACAACCGATTTGGCTGCGGGTGGCGGAGGCGGCGCGATCTGGGCGGCAGCATCTGCGCGCAGCGACCGGCGGTATTCGGCGACCAATTGGTGCACGCGCTCTTCGAGATCGCGGTCCTCTTCGGCCATTTCCAACAGGACCTTGCGGCGGCGTTCCACATCGATCAGGTCGCGCCATTCGCGGGCGCTTTGCAGCCGGTCGCCGGGAAAGACCGACAGGCACTGATTGATCGCATCCAGGAAATGCTCGGGGTATCCCGGCATGGTTTCGGGGTCCAACAATTCCAGCGGGTCTTCAGCACCACGGGCTGCCGCGGCCATCCGCAGATGCGACGATGGCGGAGCCGTCCCGCTAACAAGGTGAAAAAAGGTGGCCGCCAACGCATAAAGATCGGCCGAGTAATCCTGCTTGGAACCCTGCAGATAAAACTCCTGCGGGCTGTAGCCGTCCTTCACGGTCAGCACTTTTGACAGGACCCGGCTGACGCGCGTCGCACTTTCGCGCGCGGCGCCAAAATCGATCAGCACAGGGACGCCGTCGGAATCGAGCAAGATGTTGTCGGGCGAGATATCGCGGTGCAGGACGTCGCGTTCGTGAATGTAGTCGACCGCTTCGAGACAGCGCAGCAGCAAGTCATGCACATCCTGCGGCTGGAGCCGCTCGGGCTGTTCCTCGATCACCTGCAAAAGATCGTAGCCATCGACAAAATCGATCGCCATATAAGCAGTGTCATTATCGTGGAAAATTTGATGGACACCGACGATATAGGGATGGCTCAGTTCCGCCAGCGCCCGCGCCTCTTTCTCGAACAGCTCGAGAATCGTTTCGAACTCATCATCAGTGTTTCGCGAACGCAGGCGCACCATATTGCCGCTGCGGTAGCACATCGCGGACGGAAAACACTCCTTGATGACGACCTGCCGACCCAAACTGTCGCGGGCCAGGTAGGTGATGCCGAAGCCACCCGAATTGATGTATTTCTCAATGGTATAGGCGCCACCAAAGAGCTGCGCGCCCGCAGGAAGTTCATCCCCGAAGGCATCCGTATCTGTCTCGACTGTGTGTTGCGACATGTCTGTCAACACCCGTTCCTTCGGCCTCTTCGAGGCACGAAACAAAGCGCCCGGAATTGTAGATTTCGTTTCATTTGAGGTGGGAAAAGTGGCGGGATCATGACCGAGAGCGGAATAATTTGGGTCACTTCGTTGGACTGCGCTGAAACATGCCAAGGCTCAATATGAGGCTCCGCCGCCTCATCTTGACAGGAGCTATTGCCTTTTCTGGCATAGCATTATTGCGGGCATTGCCCCGGGGGCGCAGTAGCATTGAATATGAACCGATTGCCGGTATGCCACAGTTCCGCCGCCTGGTCACGTCTGGCCACATTTCGGCCCTAACGGGCGCAGGCGCGGTGCCGCTTTTTGGGCTGAACCTGGCTGACAGGTCGCCCTATGACATGGCCGCAAATGACCGGATTGCGGCCGATCCGGTGGCAGCTTTGTTCGGCGCATCCGCCTTGCCGGCAATGGCATACTTTACCGATATAAGATGCCCGATCTGCCGCCCGTTTGAGGCAACGCTTGATGCGCTGCAGGCAGAGATGCCCGATCTGATCCGCGTGACGCTCGACTACCCTGTTTTCGGAGATAGCTCCGCTAACGCCGCGCGCGCCCTTATCGCCGCCGGTCCAGAGCTTGCACCACGGTTGCGTGCGCGTTTGACGCGGGTGCCGGCGGTCGTTGATGCCCGCTACATCGCAACGGTCCTGGATAGTTTGCAAGCTGATCCGGCGCCGGTTCTTGCCGGTATGAGCGCGCCAGAGACAGAAGCCCGGCTTGCTCTAACGCGCGCCCTGGCCCGCGCTTTTGGCTTTTTGGGAACGCCCGCCTTGGTGTTGGGGCGCACCGCGATGCTGGGTGCGCAACCCTTGCCGCTGCTGCGGCGCGTGGCAAGCGATGAACGAGAGCGGCTTTAGATGGTCCCACCGCTGCCGGAGGTGACAGAGACATTGTCCACCGCCCAGCTCTCGTCATGACTGCGGCTATTGAGCGTCGAGCCAAAGCCCAAAGACAACTGATCGCCGGGATTATCGACCCGGACTTCAACCGCATAGCTTTGTTCGGACCATCCGCTATAGCCGACATTCTCACGCGCGCCCATTTCGGTGAAGTTCACATCGATATTGGGGTTGTCGGTGACAATCTCAGAAACCGTGCCGTCCTGGCGCCAGTGGATCCGTGCCCGCGCCGCAACCTCGTCATTGACGTAGACGAGGAATTCTTCGTTGTCCCAGCTGTCGATGGCATGGAAGTCAAATGTGGCGATGGCGGTCTCATTACTGCCGTCGAGCTGGAATTCGCCGCGCGCGGCTTGTGCACCCCGAGGGTCTGTGCGTTCGCCGCGCAGGATGCCGCCATAGGGGCCGTCACTTTCGAATATGCCGCCGACAAAGCCGCCAAGGCCGTCGCTAAAGTCCTCGAGATAAGCGATGCCGCCATCGGGGCGTGCCACCCGCTCAAACGGTGCAGTGATCTCGATACCAGAAAGTGTGTCGGCGACTTCGTTTGCCAGCGAGTCGACCCCGTCGACTGACGTGTGACTGACCGCCAGTCCGACGCCAACCAGATTGGCCGTCAGCAAAACCCAATCGGCCGTAACCGCACCTGCCTCAGACTCAAGAAACTCGCGTATCGCCATCGGTATCACCACTCGATATCAATCATCACCCATACTCAATTCATCTAAAAAATGTGGCGAGTTGTAGATGGAGGCACGGCGATTGAGTGGAATAGAGCGGTAAAATCATGCGCCGTCCACGTTTCCTCAACAAACCAAATTTTTCTGAAAGAGTATTGCGGATTTCATGAATTGATGGACCACGCGTGCTCCGGCGAGATCTATCGCTGTTGGGTGCGATGAAGCGCATCAATTCCGGTGCAATCGCTTCGTGCTTAAATATCCGCATGCAGCGTTCTGCTAGCCGGGTGATCAGCGACTGAACGGAGAATAAGCACATGTAAGATATGGTAAATGTCGACCCTCGCGGCTTTATACAACACCACCACGGTAGCCAAATCTGGGCCGAATTCTGAGCTCAAGCGGAACTCCACACGAGCGAATTCCAACGTATGGAAAGTTACGACGATGCGATAACGTATCGATTGGTTGACGCAATTTAAGAAAAATTCGAAATATCTGCCGTGGAGGTTCTTGGCGCATTTGAACACCACCGGGTCGAATTCGCCAGTGTATCGAATTATGGCACGTTACTGAAACTCGCCGGCGGTGAATTCATATCCAAACTCAGCGAACTCGACGACATGCGTGGCCGCATTCAGATGACCATGCCGTCATCGCCGCGCACGGCAGGATCGCCAGCCTCGGGCGCGCTTTTGCGTCTTCTCGGATCCGCCGCCACAGGCCGAATGGCGTTGGGCATCATGATGATCAAAAAGCCCCTCAGCATCACCTCCGTGACCGAGCTAGGGGCGCTTGTCGGGCAAAAGCTGCAAATCGTCGCCCCTTCAGCCGAAGGGATGCGGATGAATTTGCGCGCCGTCGCCGCCTCGAAGCATCACAAACTGACAGCCGATGATTTTCGGGTCAACGACGCCACGATCGGCCTGATCTATGCGCTAGAAAACCAAGCCGCGATGCTGGAGGACGGCAATCACCTGACACGCGCGTGGAACAAAGCCCAGGAGGCCGCCGAAGCCAAAGCGCGCATTGAGCCGGTCACGGGCCCGGCAAATCGTTACGGTGTGGCGGCTTGGTTTGAAGATTGGCTGGCTTGCCAAGACCAAGTCCGAACCGGCGCGGTTCTCGATATCGACCTCGACCGGTTCAAATCGATCTATGACACATTGGGCCACGCGGCCGGGGATGAGGTTCTCAAAGCCGTGGCCGAGCGAATTGCAGATTCCGCCCCGGCTGAAACCGGCAACTTCGCCGCGCCGATCGGCGGCGATGAACTTGTCGTAATACTGCGCGAGGCGGCCGACACAATCCGCATCACTCCTGCGCTCCGACATCGCACTTTATGAAGCGAAAGAGCGCGACAATTCGGTCAAGATGCTGACGCCGGACATGCTCGGCCAACACACCGATGAATTAGCCCTTGTAGCTGAGATCGAAAATGGCATTGGCGGGGTAGAGTGGGGCTGAGTGCAGCCCCAAATTGACACGCAAGCCGGTGATGTGACCCGGTTTGGGGTCGGCGCGCGCTGGCGGACGGCGCCGATTTAACTCGCGCGCTGAAAGACTTCCTGCATACCGCGCGGCGCAACACTCTGATGCAGGATATAGACCGGGCGGTTCGCAAGGCCGCCATTGCCGAATTTGGCCTTTGGCGGTCCGATGGGCTCAGGCCGGGGAGCATATCGTTGAACATGACCACGGCGAACCTGCGCTCGCGCGATTTTCTTGAGGTGCTGCTGGACGCGTTGCTGCTCGCCGGGATAGCGCCGCAAGAGGTCCAGCTTGAATTGCTTGAATCGATCGTGTGCGACCAGTCCGACCCCGATCTGGTCGGCACGTGTCACAAGCTGCGCGATGCCGGTTTTCGCTGGCACTTGATGATTTCGGCACCGCGCATGCCTCGATTGCGACCATCCTCGATGCCCCCATCTCGGTTCTCAAGATCGACCGCATCTTTGTGCCCGAGATCGACCGCGACAGCTGGCTGCAATGTATTACGCTCCCGATCATCGCCATGGCCCAGCAATTGGGGCTGGAGCCATTGGCCGAAAGGGTCGAAGGCGCCGAAGAGATCGCATTTCTGGAGCGTCTTGGCTGCCATAAGTTTCAAGGCTTCCACATCGCAGCGCCCATGCCCGCGCCGCAGGTCTGCACCTGGCTCAGCCTGCGTCATGCACCCGAGGCATGCACGGGATAGATGGCCGGCCGACCCGCCCGACCTAATCGTTGTACGGGCTGGCGCGCATCATGAGACCGGGCAGGCGGCCAGCTTAAAGCCGATGGCGATACGCGTCTGCGGTTGATAGGCCAGGCCCGCAACATTGATGAAAAGCTGGTTTTCGACGGCCGAGATGCGATCTGGCGTCAAAGCGATGGCATCGGCCTGGACAAGCTGCGGCTCAATGATCGCCGAACACGGGCTCACGGTCAGAATATAGCCGTTGAAATTGGCTTGCGTGAACCCGCCAGCCCGACCGACGATATCGTAGCTGAGCGTGACACCGCCATCGCCGATATCGAGCGTCACCGGCACGATGTCGACAAAGGGATGGCCTTCCGGCCCTAGGCCAAATTCCGGGCCGGCACCGATCCGCGATGTGTAGATCTCACTGACCAGAATGGGCGCCGCAGGATCGTCATAGGTCAGGACCTGGACAGATATCTCTGCCCCATAGATCGTCTGCGCCTGAGCAAGTGTGCAAGACACGAACAGCAAAGTGGTCAGCGCCAGAAGCCGAAGTCCAAGCATAAACCCTCCGAGATCGAACAATAGCTTCGGGGCCGAGCCGTCACTGAAAGCCAGAGCTCTAGGCCCGATGCCCACCATCGCCGTGAAAGGGCGCGCTTGCAACGGATCAGCCGAGCGAATAACCCGCGCCGCGAACGGTTCGGATCGGGTCATCGGCATCGCCGACACGCAGCGCCTTGCGCAAGCGGCCCACATGGACGTCAACTGTGCGGCTATCGACATAGATATCGCGACCCCAGACCCGATCGAGCAGTTGCTCGCGGCTCCAGACGCGTCCAGGGCGTTCCATCAGCGCGGTCAGCAACCGAAACTCCGTGGGTCCAAGCGTGACCGTCTCGCGGCCGCGATAGGCGCGATGCGCGGCCATGTCGAGGACAATGTCCTGGTATTCCAAACGCTCGCCCACCGCAGCCGGGCGGGTGCGGCGCAACTGCGTACGCAGGCGCGCCAGAAGCTCAGCAACCGAATAGGGTTTGGTGACATAATCGTCCGCGCCCGTTTCCAAGCCGCGCACCTTGTCGATCTCTTGCGACCGAGCACTCAGCATGATGATCGGGATGCGCGCGGTGGCGCCAACCGATTTGAGCTGGCGGCACACTTCGATGCCTGAGACATGCGGCAGCATCCAATCGAGGATGATCACATCGGGTGGCGTTTCACGCACAACAATGAGCGCCTCGTCGCCCGCCTCGGCGGTGACAACCTGAAACCCTTCGGCGCGAATGTTATAAGCTAGAACCTCGCGCTGTGCGGGCTCATCCTCGACCACAAGAACTGTTGGTTCGCCTGCCATGGATCAGATCCCCGATCCCTGTTCGTAAGGCGTGCGGTCGCTCTTTGGGCGGTCTTCATCGGGCATCTCACCGGTTACCAGATAGATCACCTGTTCTGCGATCGATGTCACATGGTCGCCCATACGTTCGACATTCTTGGCCATAAAATGCAGATGCATGCAGGCAGTGATATGGCGCGGATCTTCCATCATGTGCGTCAGGTACTCGCGAAAGAGCGCTGAGTACATGAGATCAACCTCTTCGTCGCGCGCGCGCACGTCCGCCGCGAGATCTGCATTGCGCTGGATATACGCATCCAGCACATCCTTTAGCATCAGCTCGACAATCCTTGCCATCCGCCGGATCGCCGCCCCGGTACCAGCAATCGGCTCTTGCTGGATCACCACCGATGACCGCTTGGCGATGTTTTTTGCGTAATCACCGATCCGCTCAAGATTGGCCGAGACCCGAAACACGCTGAGCACCATGCGCAGATCGCTGGCTGCGGGGTGGCGCAGCGCCAAAATGCGCGCGGCCTCTTCGTTCACCAATTCATCAAGCTCATCGATGGCTTTGTCACCGCGGCGCACCGATTGTGCGGTTTCCTCGTCGCGGGTCTCCAGCGCCAGCGCGGCCCGGGCAATCGCTTCTTCAACCAGCCCGCCCATGCGCATGATCAGCGCCTGAATGCTTTCAAGGTCCCGATCAAAACTCGAGACGATATGTTCCTGTTCCATGTGGGTCCTTAGCCGATCCGACCAGTGATATAACTTTCGGTCCGTTCGTCCTTTGGGTTTGTGAAAATCTGACTGGTATCGCCAAACTCCACCAAGTTGCCGAGGTGGAAGAAAGCCGTCTTCTGGCTCACTCGAGAGGCCTGCTGCATCGAATGCGTCACAATCACCACCGAATATTGCTCGCGCAGCTGGTCGATCAGATCCTCAACCTGGCTAGTTGCGATTGGGTCGAGCGCCGAGCAGGGTTCATCCATCAACAGAACCTCCGGGCTTGTGGCCACCGCGCGCGCGATGCAAAGCCGCTGCTGCTGGCCACCCGACAGGCCCGTGCCTGGGGCCGCCAGCCGGTCTTTGACCTCTTCCCAAAGCGCTGCTTTGCGCAGCGATGTTTCGACGATCTCCTCCAGCCCGGCCCGATCTTTGGCCAGCCCGTGGATACGCGGCCCATAGGCCACATTGTCGAAGATGGATTTCGGGAACGGATTGGGCTTTTGAAAGACCATGCCCACCTTGGCGCGCAACTGCACCGGATCGACACGCTTGTCGTAGATGTCTTCGCCATCCAGCCGGATATCACCTTCAATCCGAGCGATATCGATTGTGTCGTTCATCCGGTTGAGGCAGCGTAGAAAGGTCGACTTGCCACAGCCGGACGGCCCGATAAAGGCCGTCACCATCTTGTCGTTGATATCGACATCGACGTCTTTGATGGCATGGTTTTCGCCATAATAGACCTGGCAATTGCGGGCCGAGAACTTGATCTGGTCGGCACCAACGGCGGCCTGCGCAGTACTCATGTCATTCATGGTTTGATCCTCCACAGGCTTACCACCGACGCTCAAAGCGGCGACGCAGGGTGATGGCAAGAAAGTTAAGCGCAAAGAGCAACAGGAGCATCACAATGATGGCCGATTGCGCCAATCCTTCGCGTACCGGTGCATCTTCGTTCTGCGCAAAAAGGTAGACAACGGTTGGCATGGATTGGGTTTGCTCCAACAGGCCGCCATTCCACGGCGCCGACAAGATGTCTGCACCCGTAGACACCGAGACGCCGATCAGCAATAGCGGCGCTGTTTCGCCTAAAGCTTGCGCAATCCCGATGATCGTTCCCGTCAGAATGCCCGGCGCGGCCAGCGGCAATGTGTGGTGGAACGCTGTTTGCACCTTCGACGCGCCGATCCCAAGAGCTGCGTCGCGGATCGAAGGCGGCACCGCCTTCAGCGCCGCGCGCGTGGCGATCACAATCGTCGGCAGCGTCATAAGCGACAGCACAATGCCGCCCAACAAGGCCGTGCCCCTGATCGAATTGCCAAACCCTAATTCGACCAACACGAACAGGATCGCGGCACCCAGGATACCAAACACAATCGATGGCACCGCGGCGAGGTTTGCGATGTTGATCTCAATGAAATCGGTGAATCGGTTTTTCGGCGCGAACTCCTCAAGGTAAATCGACGCCGCGACGCCAAACAGCAACGAGAAGACAAGCACCACCAGCATCATATAGGCCGAGCCCATCAGCGCCGGACCAATCCCCGCAATCTCACCCGATTGCGAATAGAGGTTGGTGAAAAAGTTCCAGTTGAACGCGCGGCTGATGATGCCGACCTCGACCATCCGATCAACCAGCGCCAGATGGCTTTGGGTGAAGCCCGGCGGCATCGTGCTCTGGTTCTCTCCCGACAGCTCGCCCGACAGATACCGCGTCATTGAGATGGCAACCGGCGCACCCTCTGGCACGGTTGTGCCCACAAGGTCGAGATCGGCGACAACCCGGTCGCGCACATCGCGCCGGTTGGCCGCGAATATGATCGAGCCCAGTTCGGCGTCGTCAAACTGCGCAGGTTGACGCAAAAAACTGGCCGCATCAAAAAGCGCCTGCTGATATCCGGTGTCTTGCAGCGCCTGGACAGCCGCCGCCGGATCATCAGATGCGCCGGCCGCGATACCGGCAATCTCAGATGCCGCATCTGTCAGGCCCGCATCGCTCAGCGCTGTTTGCAGCGCCTCAAGGGCAGCCGCTGCGGCTTCGGTATCGTCACCACCAAGTGCTGTGACAGCGGCGCGTATTGCGTTGCCGGTTTGACCCAACAGGCCGGCTGCATCCCCGGGCGCACCCGCGGCGGCGATGATCTCCGCACTACCCGATAGGCCCGCTGCATCCATGGCGGCGACAGCGTCTTCGGTCCAGACCTCCGCCACGGTGGCTTCGATGTCGATGCCGGCCGCCTCAATTGTGCGACGCAGCGAGCTTGTAAAGAGGCCCCGCTCGAATCCCGAGCGCAGGCTGACACCGGCCACCTCTTCGGCTGTCACCTCTCCGCCATCGGCGTTGAGCACTTCCGGGTCGTAAAACAGATCGATCTGCGCTTGGTATTGCCACAGCGCCGGGGCGCCACGCGACACAATCGAAAAGAGCAGCACGCCCAGAAAGAACAGGACCAGGCAAATTGCGCCTAGGCCCAGATACTTCAGCACGGCGCCACGTTGGTGGCGGCGGCGGACCTGGGCGGTGCGCACAAAAAGCGATGGTTTCGAGGCCGGGGACTGGGGCCCGTTGCCGGTGGTCATGTCAGCCATCACTCGTATTGCTCCCGGTATTTGGAGACAAGGCGCTGTGCCAAGAGGTTGAGGCCCAAAGTGATGAAGAAAAGCGTGAAGGCCAGCGCAAAGACGGCCAATACGTCGATGGAATCAAAGCCCGACCCCTCGCCCAGCAAAACAGCAACGATCCGGGTTGTGACCGTGACCACGGCGCCGAACGGGTTGGCCTCCAGACCTGTGACATTGGACAGCGCGCCTGCGGCTAGCACAACGATCATCGTCTCGCCGATGGCCCGAGATGCCGCCAAGACGATGGCGCCGACAATCCCCGGAAGCGCTGCGGGCAGGATGACGATGGTTACCGTTTCGGTCGGTGTGGCGCCCAGGCCCAATGATCCGTCGCGCATCGCCTGCGGCACCGCATTGATCACGTCATCGGAAAGCGACGAGACAAAAGGGACCAGCATCATGCCCATCACAGCGCCCGCGGTTACCACCGACACGGTGTTCGGCATAATGGTCGATCCGACGACGGCCTGCAGGAACGGCCCGACGGTCACCAGCGCGAAAATGCCGTAAACGATGGTCGGCACGCCGGCGAGGATTTCCAAGGCCGGTTTGACAAAACCGCGCACCGGTTTTGAGGCAAATTCCGACAGGTAGATCGCTGCAAGCAATCCCAAAGGGACCGCGACAAGCAGTGCTACAAGCGCGATGTAGAGCGTGCCCCAGATGAGCGGCAGGAAACCCAGTGCACTTTCATAGTCTCCGTTGGCGCCCTCCGGCACACCGGCGACGTCTCCCGCCGGGGCCCATTCCAGGCCGAAAAGGAAGTTGAAGAGGCCGTATTCGCGGAAAAAGCTCAGCGATGGCAGGGTGATCGCCGCCAGGATGCTGATCGTGGTCAGGATCGCCATGGTTGAGGCGAAGACCAGGAAGGCCATCGTCCAGCGCTCAACCGAAACGCGGGCGCGGAAGTCTCGCCCGATGACCAGAAGGGCGAGGACAAATCCGATGACACCCATCGCCAGCGCGATTAGCGGTCCTGCGATGGCTATCGTTCGTTTAAAGCTGCGCAAATCCTGCGCCAGGCTCAGCATGCCCGGGGTGACGACCGATCCGACGACCTGGCCATCGGCGCGCAATCGCTCCTGCAAGGGCAGGAAATGCGCGTTCCAATCGGCCGCTTCGGCTTCGGTCACGTTGCCGTTTTCGATATAGCCGTCGATGGCAATGGCCAGCGCCTGAACATTGGCGATGAACAGGCCGCGACGGCCATCCTCACGCACTTCGATCTCGCGCTCGGACATCTCGGCTCGCTGTTCGAACGGAACAAGCACTTCGGCCTGGTCGTCCGGAATGATCGCCGCGACGTAGAAGTTCGAAAAAAGTCCGGACAAAAAGGCCCAAAACAGCAGGAACACGACCGGTAAAACACTCGTGGCCAACGCCACATGCCAACCGTGTTGCTTGGGCAGCGAATGCAGGTCGCGTTGGTCTTCGGCTGCCGCCAATGCGCGCCCGCGTCCGAGGTAGAACCCGACCACCGCCAGAATGGTGACAATGATCAGAACGGTCGGCGTGGTCAGAAGCGCGCCCATCGAGACACCTTGAAATTCAGTTGCCGAGCGCCCCCATGGGCCCGGCGCGGTCCGGACGGCCGCGTACGGCCGCCCGCTTGTCTTTCCGTCGCGGCCTTACAGGCCGTCAACCATTTCCTGCACGGCTGCCAGCTCATCGGCGGGCAGGGCCACCAGACCGTATTCGGCCAGCGGGCCATCGGGACCGGCAATTTCGTCCGAAACAAAGAACGCCACGTATTCCTGCAGGCCTTCGATCACGCCGATATGCTCAGCCTTAACGTAAAACTGCAGCGGGCGTGAAACGGGGTATTCACCGGCCGCAATCGATTCCGTTGTCGGCACGATGTCGGACATCGTGGCAACCTGCAGACGGTCGGTATTGTTTTCATAAAACGACAGGCCGAACACGCCGACGCCCGTTGGCGTGCTGTCGAGATTGGCCAACGTCTGGGTGTAGTCGCCTTCGATATCAACCGACGCGCCATCGGTGCGCAGCGCCAGGCAGGCCTCTTCGGCCGTGTCTTCATCAACGCCCGCCTCCAGCATCGCGTCAAAGAAGCCACCCTGCTCACATCCGCCCAGGATCACCTGGTCGTCGAACACTTCGCGGGTGCCGTGGTTTGTGCCAGGCACAAACGCGTTGATCGGCTGATTGGGCAGGTCGCCCTCAAAACCAAGCGTTTGCGCGACCGCCGCCACATCAGACCAGGATGCAAGCTCGTTGGCGACAAGCTCACCGCCGATGAAATGCTCAGCGGCCAATGCGATGTACCAATGCACCGGCTCGAACGCAAAGCTCGGGCCGTTGATGTCGGACGCAAAGACGATGCCGTCATAGCCAAAGCGGATCTCGATCGGCGTGACGCCGTTTTCCGAACAGATCGGCACTTCGGTGTCTTTGATGAGCGACGAAGAATTGGCGATGTCGATGGTGCCCGCGCCAACGCCTTCACACAACATGCGGCGACCCGTCGTCGACCCGCCGCCTTCAACCAGCGGCGTCTCGAAATCGGTCTCTGCACCGAAGGCTTCTGCGACAATCGTGGCGTAAGGCAGCACGGTCGATGAACCGGCAATTTGCACATTCGTGCGGCTTTGCGCATGGGCAGCACCGCCTGCCATCGCAGCAACTGCAAAGGCCGACACGGTCAGTTTTGCAAAAGACATCTATCCTGTCTCCATCATTTGGATGTGATCGTGAACACGCGCCCCGCGCGCGCCCTGTGCTGGATGTAGAACCGCTCGGCAATAGAATTGTGACGTCTGCGTAACAGTTTTATGACAGTCGAACGGGCGGACAAATTTTTGCGGCACGGTGTGGCAAGGGCGCAGGCGCGCTGGATACTCTCCGCCAGTTTGCCGGTCGGCTGATCAGGGCTGGATGACGGCGCGGTCACCCCGTTTAGAAGTCGAACAGATCGCCCAATTCGAACCAATCGGATTGCTTGCGACTGCGCGCTTTTTGCGATCGCGGCGCCGATTGGCGCGGTCCTTCGACGGCGCTGCGGTCACCGGTTGTCCGCTCGATGATCTTGTCCAATGCACCCCGATCCAACCAAATGCCGCGGCATTGCGGGCAATAATCGATCTCAACGCCGCTGTGATCGGTCATCGCTAGCTCGGTTCCGTCCACGGGGCATTGCATGGCGCGATCCTTTCGATTGCAACCGACCGGAAAATAGGCGTACCGATGGTCAAATTCCAGGGCTCAATCCGGCGCGGAAAGCTCCAATTCCTCGGCCAGACGCAGCGCCCAATCTCCGATGATCGGGACAAAATCGATCTGTGCCAGGGACCAGGCCAGGATCGACAGCAACAGCCCGCCGCCTATCACCGTGCCCAGACCCAAAGCCAAGCCACGCGCGAACTGATAGATTAACAGCCGTGGGATGGAGTTGTGCACATTCACGAAGCGGTGCGCATTCAACCGTTCAACCTCGCGGCGGAGGGCGGCGATTTCATCTGTCAGTCTTTCGGGGTCGGCCATTGATGCTCCGCTGCGTGACGGGCACCATCCTGCCCGGCGCTATCACAGGTACATCACCGGTCGCGGGTCAAGGGTCCGATCTGCGGCAAGCCCGCGCCACCAACAAAATCACGCAACCAGCGCGGCGCTTGGATATTGATGGTGTTGGTCCCGTTGCTGGCGATGGTTCGGGCGCCATCGGTCGGCGTCATCGCGGTGACCGCCATGAAGAACAATCCCAAAACGATCAGATACATCGCGATACCGGACGTCCTGCCCCGTTCGTCAGATATAAAGCACCGAAAGTTACGCATCAGCCAACCAACTACTCCACTTCGCCCAAACACACACAAACGGGCTGGGGCACTTTACGCCGTCTGATTGTACGAAAAAACCTGTAAATGTGTCAAACATCTAGAAAAACTGTTTCCGGATTGCCTGATAGGCCACCGCACTTACGGCATTTGCCAGGTTGAGCGACCGGATATGCGGCGAGCGCATTGGCAGATAAAACAGCCGTTCGGCATAGGCCGCCACCAGTGGTTCGGGCAAGCCCTTGGTCTCTTTGCCAAAGATCAGATAGGCCTGATCGGGGTAGTCGGGGGCATAGAAGCTTTCTTTGCCCTGGTTTTCGAACAGGAACATCTCGTCGCGGGCGGGCTCTCGATCGGTGATGAACGTGTCCCAATCGGCATATTGCGACAGCCGTACATGTTGCCAGTAATCAAGCCCCGCACGGCGAACCGACTTTTCCGACAGATCAAAGCCCAGCGGGTGGATTAGGACAAGCTCCATATCCAGCGCCACGCATGTACGCCCGATTGTGCCGGTATTGCCGGGGATTTCAGGCGTGACGAGGACAATTTTCATCCGGCTCATATTGCCTGCCTACGCAATGTATGTGCCGGCGACCAGCGGCATTCGGGACACAGGCTGGCACCCGTTCGCGCAACTTCCTGCGCCGACCTGCGCGCGTTAACCTTTCGTTAACCTTTGTTGAGCCACCTGCGATCATGCGGCGCGCGGCCTTTGTTTTCGCCGGGTTTTTAGCCACGGCACAACCGGTATTTTCCGGTCCCTGGGCTCGGGATCCCGGCGCTGTTTTTCTGTCTTATTCGCTCAACCTCGACAGCGAGTTCGAAGAATTCGACCTCACCCCCTATCACAGCATCTACGGAGAGTTTGGGCTTGGCAGGCGCTTGACGCTTGGCGCCGATATCGGCGGCGATGAAGCGACATCGCAAGGCAGCGGCTTTTTGCGTTACACACTCACGCGCAACGCGGCGGTCTGGCAATTCGCAGGCGACATTGGCGTTGGCTGGCGCGCCGTCGATGGGGCGGAGACGGCACAGATGCTGCGCGTCGGCGCCTCGGTTGGGCGTGGTTTTGGCCGTGATCGCTTCGATTGGGTGCCTTGGGTTGACCCTGAAGGCGGATGGTTTTCGGTCGACGCCTATACGCTTCTTGACCCCGATGGCGATCAAACGCTTTGGCAGGCAGAGGCGACATTGGGCATCGTGCTCAGCGCACGCACAGGCGCCATGGTGCAGGCCAAGGTCGAGGAATATCCCGATGCGGAGATGGCCGCGTTTATCTCGCCTAGCTTGCTCGTCTATTTCGGAGAGGATACGACCCTCAGGCTCGGCGGCCGCGTATCGGTGGCCGGCACGCAAGAGGCCGGGCTGCAAATCGGGCTATGGCGCGAGTTTTGAGCGAGTGCTAGGCCTTTGCTCATGGCCGAGATCAACCCGTTTCGAGAGATCGACGATGAGGCACGCGCCCTGGCGCGAGGCCTGATCGATGCGGCCCGTTTTGGCGCCTTGGCCGTGCGCGAGCCGCAGACCGGTGATCCGGTTGTGACCCGCGTGGCCCTTGTCCCTGGCCCCGACGGCGCGCCGCTCACGCTGGTGTCTGATCTGTCGAGCCACACGGTCGCGTTGCGGGCCCATCCGCGCTGCTCGGTGTTGCTTGGTGAGCCTCTGCAAAAGGGCGATCCCCTTACCCACCCGCGGCTGACACTCGTTGCAGATGCGACTGATATGAATAAAGCCGCGCTTCGGGATTATTACCTGTCGGCCTATCCCAAAGCGCGGCTCTATTATGACTTTGCCGATTTTCACCTTATGGCGTTGAACCCCGTATCCGGTTTGCTCAACGGCGGCTTCGGCAAGGCCTACAAACTGACACTGGACGATCTGGCGCGACCGGACAAAGCGCAGGGTTAGATCACGTTTGAACTGGCCGTCGCAATGACCGCACCTTTTACAGCCGCGGACCAATGCAGACGAAACGCTGTCCGGTCAGGGCCGTGGCGCGTTGTGGCATAGGGCATCGTATAGATGGTCGTGTCAGAGGCATTGCTCACCGGGCCGTCCGGCATGGAGCATATGACCGTGTTGGCATGCCCGCCAAACGGCATCTGACCTGCAAGGTCGGTCTCCCACACCTGATCCTCGACCGCCGCGACGACCTTGGTCGAAATCGGATCGCCCGCACTTTGTGTTATGCCGTGAAACGTATTGCCGACCATCAGCAGCCCACGTGTCCGGGTCAAGTCAATTGGAAAGAGCGTGTCATCAACCATCTCGACGCGGTCCAGCGGCTGACCGGCGGTCTGCTTGAACAGATTGTCCGAGATCGTGACGCCGTTGATGTAGTGGTCTGGGCCATAAGGCTTCAACGTGATGAAGCGGAACCACGGCGCTGATCCGGATGAAAAGAAGATATTGCCGGTAATGGTCATGCCGTGAAAGCTCAGCTCGCCATTAAGCTCGGGTGCACCGTCATGTTCGTTGCCCCATTCGATGCAGCAATTGTCGATATAGTTTCCGGTGATGGTCGTTTTGCCATTGGTCTGGGTGAAGATAAAACCGGGCGAGCGCAGCCCGTCCGTTTCCGCATCGCCCTGGAAGCAATGGTTGCCCGCGATGATGTTGCCGGTCCCGCCGACCACGCCGAAATGGCGAAAACGCACTGCGCGGTTGTCGCGGATCTTTGCGTCACCCGCATTGACGTTGAAACCAATCGAAACGCGGTCCTGAACACGCAGTGACTGCTCGCTTGAGAGAAATTGGCAGCCATCAAGCTCTAGTCCCTGGCAGCCATCTCCCGCCGATGTCAGGCCTCGGTCCTTTGGACCGGTAAAGAAGCAATCCTCAACTTGGAAGATCAGCCCGTCCGACGGCATCATCACGCAGGACGAGCGGTTCGTTGCCAAAAATTCAATTCCTTCAAGGCGGAACCGCTGAAGGTTTTGCCAGCCGATGAAATCAAGCAGATACCGGAAACGCGTGAATGTGTAGCTTTGGCTTGTCGGCGCGCCCCATAATGCTGCCGACAGCTCCACAGAACCATTGGCCTCGTTTTTGGATTTCACGTAAACCTCTCGGCCCACGCCGGTTGTTCCAGCAACGAGGGAGCCGACCTCAATACTGGCAATGTTCGAGATCCCCGAAAGGGTGGTGGGCTGACTGGCACTGAACGTCGCATTGGCCGTTACAACGCCGTTATCCCAACCCGAACTGGCATTGGCCGTGATCTGTCCGTTCCGGATCACACGCCGGTTGGCATAAGTGTTTTTGTTGCCGACGACCGCCTGCACATCCAGCGGTTCAGTCAGCAAAACCCGGTGGCCTTTAAGGTCGAACGCTTCGTGCTCGGACTGGTTAAAGAGTGACTGTATGCCCTTTTTCAGGCCCTCAACTTCATCGCCCATCGCGTCGGCATAACTGTCGAGCTCAAAGTTCTGCGTCAGTGAAAGCCGGGTTGTATCCGACATCACCAATCGGCCTTCAAAGCGGACCGGGCTAGACATCGTGAGGTTCGACCCGATTAGGTAATTGCCCGCCGGTACCATGACAACCCGGCCCAATGCGGCGGCATCGGCGGCGACAAAGGCCGCGTGGTCGTCGGTGACGCCATCACCTTCGGCGCCGTAGTCGCGGACATCAACCCAGTCCATCAATTTGCGATGGAAGACACTGGTAATGTCCTCGACCGTGACCGATTCAATGCGCACCGTGCCGCCGTTTGGCCCCGTGAGATCAAGACCGACATAGCCATAGGCCGCCTCGCTGCCCCAAGGCATATCGACGCCCATCCGACTGCCCGTGCCGATGATGGCGCTGATTGTGACGACCTCGTTGTATGCACCCAAAGGCAATTCGGGGCCGGTTTGCGGCACGCCGGTCAGGTTTTGATCGCTTGCATTGCCCGCCCAAGCAGCAATGCGCACTGTCGGCAACGACCCGGCCAGGCATTTGACCCGCGCCGATACGCGCAAGTAGAGCCCTGGTTTGATCGGCGTTTGGCCCATATAGCGAAGCCGTGTGGTGGCTTCGATCTTATTGAGCTCCAGGCAGGTGCCAAAATCTTGGTCGGCAAAGGCCAGAAATGCATTGCCAGCACTTGCATAGGTGTCCGAGCCCGGCGTTCCGTCAGCGCGGCTCCAAACCGACAGACCATCGGCAAATGCCGGTGGCATGAGAAGAAGCCCGTCTGTGATCACCTGGTTCATGTCGTCGCCCTTTCCGCGCGCCCTGCGCGCTTGGATCAGCTCCGGCCGCAATTCGGGCCAAAGCCGACCCGAAAAAGGCGGCCTCGAATGTTTGTCGATGTGCGGAAACCCGGCCCTGTAGGGGCCAGAGACGTAGCGGGTATAACGTTGAATGCTTAATCGAACTTTAAGCGGCCGGACGCAGGCCTGGCGCTCCTTGGGCGCAAACGGTGCGCCTCAGGCCCCCAATTCGGGGAGCCTTCGCCGTCCCGGCATCGCTGGCGCGACGCGGTCGCTGTCAGCCTTCGGTCGGCCTATGCGCCGACGTCAGGCGCGCGCAAAATCTGGACGCCGTTGATCTGCCAACCGGCCGCGGTCTCAATCATCGAATAGCCCAAGATATGCATGGCTCCGGATAGATCAATCACTTCAACCCGCTGCACGATCACACTGCCAAGGGATTGCAAATCCATGAATGTCACCTCGCCCGGCGACCAAACCATCGGATAGCCTTGTTCGACCATGCGGCCGAAATTCTCAGGCGTCCGAAACATGCCCTGGATCGACGGGCTTGCATATTGCCAAGCGGTATCGACATCGCCCAGTCGGAACGCATCGAACTGGTTTTGGATTGTCGCCTCAATCGCAGGGTTCGGCGCAAGTTGTTCTTGGGCCTGTGCCATTGCTGCCGCAAACAGAATGGCCAGAACTAAAATGATCGCCCGCATGTCGTATCTCCTGTCAACTCATGCAACAGATACGTCCCAAACCGCCGTTTGGTTTATGCAGCAAGCTCTCCGGCGCGCCCTGCATCTATTAGGGCGATGCTCTCGTCCAGCCCAAAAAGCGCGATAAAGCCGCCAAAACGCGGGCCCTGTGAGGCGCCGAGAAGCACCTCGTAGAGCGCCTTGAACCAATCCCGCAGCGGCTCAAAGCCATGGTCTTTGCCGACGGCAAAAACGATTGTTTGTAGGGCATCGTCTTGAACCGGTCCTTGATAGGCGCGCAATCGTTGGGCCAGGTCGGCCATGGCAGCAGCCTCATGGGCGGTCGGCGCGCGGAAGACCTTACCAGGTTTCACAAAGTCGTTGTAATAGCGCACCGCAAAGCCCGCTGCGGCATCCAGATCGGGGTGGGACTCCGGCCCAGCATCCGGCGCGTAACGGCGAATGAATCCCCAAAGCGTCTCTTTGTCATCCGCAGAGGCCACGCTGGCGAGGTTTAGCAGCATCGCAAAGCTAACGACCATGTTTGACGCGGGCACATTATGGCCATGGATATGATAAACTGGATTGTCCAGACGCGCGTTGGTCTCTTGGTCGGCATAAGCACGCAGTTGCTGGTGATACTCATCAACCGCTTTCGGGATCACGTCGAAATGCAGCCGCTTGGCCTTCTTCGGCTTGCCGTACATGAAATAGGCTAGGCTCTCGCTCGAGGCATAGCTCAACCATTCGTCGATCGAGATGCCATTGCCCAAGGATTTCGAGATCTTCTGGCCGTTTTCATCCAAAAACAGCTCGAAAGTGAAATGCTCCGGTGCGGGCTGGCCCAGGATCTCGCAGATAAGGTCATATATCGGTGTATTGGTCGAATGATCCTTACCATACATCTCGAAATCGACACCCAAGGATGCCCATCGGGCGCCAAAATCGGGCTTCCATTGTAGCTTCACATGGCCGCCGGTGACCGGAAGCTCCCATTCCCGGCCGTCCTCATCATCAAAGGTAATCGTCGCGGCAGTGTCGTCGACATGCTTGATCGGCACGTAAAGCACGCGGCCGGTTTCGGGGTGGATTGGTAGAAAGATCGAATAGCTCTGCTGGCGTTCTTCGCGCAGCGATTTCAGCATGACAGACATAATGTCGTCGTAGCGTTCCGCGGCGCGTCGCAAAATGGGGTCGAATTGGCCAGAGCGGTAATACTCGGTAGCCGAGATAAACTCATACTCAAATCCGAACGCGTCAAGAAACCGCCGCAGCATGGCGTTATTGTGGTGCCCGAAGCTTTCATATTCGCCAAACGGGTCGGGGACCGATGTCAGCGGCATCTGCAGATATTCCGTCAACTGGTCTGGATTGGGCACATTGCCAGGCACTTTGCGCATGCCATCAAGATCGTCAGAAAAACAGATCAGCTTCGTAGGAATTTCGCTGAGCACCTCGAAAGCGCGCCGCACCATCGTCGTCCGTAAGACTTCACCGAACGTGCCGATATGCGGCAAACCCGAGGGCCCGTAGCCGGTCTGAAACAGGACATAGCCCTTTTCGGGCGGTCCTTTCTCATAGCGCTTCAGGACCCGCCGAGCCTCTTCGAACGGCCAGGCTTTTGACGTCATGCCAGCTTCTCTGAGATCGCTCATGTCGCATCCCCATATCCGTCGCAGACGCCTATTGTTCCTCTACCCGGAGGTCAATAAGCTCTGGGCGCTGCTTACGATCAAGGAACTCTCCATATGTCGGAAGATACCTTCTTTTCCGCCCAGGACGCGTTGGTCGCGCTCATGGTCGCGGTGTCGGTTTCGGATGCACATATCCGTACGGCTGAACTGTTGACCATCGAACGTGTGGTCAATCACCTGCCCGTCTTCGCCGAATACGACGCCGACCGGATCAGCCGCGTGGCTGGAAACGTTTTTGAGATCTTTGAAGAAGAAGACGGGCTTGATGCGCTTTTCGGCCTGATCCGGGAGGCCTTGCCGCCCCGGCTGTTTGAAACAGCCTATGCACTGGCTTGCGACGTCGCCGCGGCCGATGGCCGTACCGATCAGCCGGAGCTGCAATTCTTACAAGAGTGTCGCGATGCGTTTGAAATTGATCGGCTGCATGCCGCAGCGATTGAACGTGGGTCGCGGGCACGGCATATGGTCCTGTGAGACCGTCGCGCCGACAGCTCATTGGCGCGCTCGGCGCCGGGGCGTTTGGGGGCTTTGTGCCGTGGACCGGCGCACGGGCAAACCCCACACCGCTGCTAGGCTACCTGCGCACGAATTGGAGCCGTGATCCCTGGACACAGGGTGCCTATTCCTTTGTTGGTGCAGGCGGGCGGCAAGCCGATCGCGCAACGCTCGGCGCGCCACTTGGTGAGCGGGTGTTTTTTGCCGGAGAGGCCGTCCACCCGACCCATAACGCCACCCTGCACGCGGCCCATGAAAGCGGCCTCAGCGCGGCGGAGCGCATACGGCATCTCGGTCATCAATCGGTCATTGTCATTGGCGCCGGTATGGCCGGTCTGACCGCCGCGCACGCGCTGGAAAACGACGGCCGGGCGGTCACCGTTCTGGAAGCCCGCAACCGGATCGGTGGCAGGGTCTGGACGGATCACAGCCTTGGCCTGCCGCTGGAGCTTGGGGCAAGTTGGATCCACGGCATTCGCCGCAACCCAGTGGCGCAACTGGCCGATACAGCAGGTCTGCGACGAGATAGGATCGGCGACGGTTTTATAATTCGTGGCGGCGACGGACGTGCGATGCGCGGCCGGGACGCGCCCGAATGGCTTGTCAACCTGATTGAATACGATCTTGAAGCCGGTGCCGCGCCTGACGAGATGCACCTTCCAGCCTATGAAAACCAGTTTTACTACCGCGGGCCCGATGACGTGTTGCCCGACGGCGTAGAAGGATTGCTGCACAACTTCACCGGACCCCTCGATCTCCGACTTGGCCACCCCGTCACGGAAATCCGCTACGACGGGGCGGTCACCAATGTCTCGACCGCAGCTGGGGCGGAATTTTCGGCTGATGCAGCAATAGTGAGCGTGCCTCTTGGTGCGTTACAGGCCGATATGATCCGGTTTGAGCCCGCTTTTCCGGCCGAAAAAGTCGCCGCCATGGGTCGATTGCGGATGGGCGTTCTCGATAAGCTCTACCTGAAATTCGACACGGCATTTTGGGATACCCATGTCGATTGGATCGCCACGCCGGAGACAGGTTTGCCACCGGGTGCGTTCAACGTGTGGCTTAACCTTTTGCCGCTGACCGGCCAGCCGGTTCTGATGGCGTTCAACGGCGCGGCACAGGCGCGCCGGCTCGCGGCACTCGACGATGAAACGCTGGTCTCCCAGGCGCTTGACGTGCTGGCCCGCGCTTATCCCTGAGATGGGCCAAAAACCTGCGCCCACCGTTCTATCAGCGCCTGTTGAAGCGCCTTTGCCCGCCGGTTATAGGCCCGCCCACCATCGGGCCGCTCCATTTGCGGATCGGGCAAGGCGGCGCGGCGCGGTAAGTCTGCACAAAAGATGGCAAATGCAAGATCGCGGCCGGATGGTGCGCGCGCAAAGCCTGCAAGCGTTGACACGAAGTTGAGCGTGCCGGTTTTGGCAACGACTTCAACGGGGTGGTTTTCGATAAAGCGCCCGTCACGATCGCGCATCAAAAAGGGCCGCATCAGCGACCGGACTTGTCCATCCGCCCCGGTGGCCACAAGTGCCGAGGCCATGTCGCGCGCGCACAGCCGACTTTCCTCTCCCAGGCCGGAATGATCTACAAACCGCGGATTTTGCGCGCTCAACCCATCGCGCATCCAGCGCGCCATCTGACCACCTGATGCGACCAGACCGCCCGGCGAGCCGCCGCCTGCATTGCTGGCCATGAGCCCCGAGCATTCTGCTGTTATGTTTGTTGAGAATCGCATCATCGAGCGCAAGATCTCGCGCAATACAGGGCTTTCATGCACCGCCAAAAGCGTCGCATCGCCTGGCACACGGCCACCGACCCGGACGGTATCCAACACCAGCCCTCGGCTGCGCGTGAGCACTTGGAAAACCTCCGCCGTGTAGCGTGCCGGATTCCGGACCGGCAGCCAGCGCGATCCGCCATTGCCCAATGCGCTGCGCGCCACGGTCCACTCCTCACGTCCATCGGCTTGGCGATAGGTATAGACCGGGGCGGCGCGATCGATCACGCGCATCCCGATCCGGTTAATCGGCGGCCGGATCGATTCGGATCGGGCATCCATACGTACTGTGTAGCCCTGGCTTGACCGCTCCCATTCGAAATGGATGCGATTGAAGTTTAGGTTCAGGGCACCAACCGACGGGTTATAGCCCACATGCGGCGGCTGATCGGGATCGATCTGAGAGACTTCGGGGAGGGCGCCGACAGCCAAGCGCAGATCACCGGTGACTTCACGCAGCCCGGTTTCGGCCAATTGTTGTGCCAAGCCGTTGATGTCATCAGTAACTAAAAGCGGGTCGCCGCCGCCTTCAAGCCAAAGGTCACCATCCAAGCGCCCGTTTTGCAGCGGACCGTCGGCCCAGACCCGTGTTTGAAAGCGAAACTCCGGGCCCAGACGCCTGAGCGCATAGGCACAGGTCACCGATTTGCTCACGCTTGCGGGTGGCAGGCCCAACAGCCCGTTATGCAACTCCAGTATCTCGCCCGTGCGTGCGTCAGCGACCGCACATCCGACCCGGCCACCCAAGCCGGCATCGGCAACAAGTGTGTCGATACCGGGAGCCGTGCGAAGTGCAATACTGGAGGGCCGCGGGCTCGGAAACAGAGAGGTTTCGGGGGCCTGGGCCCAACCCGCGCCGGCAAGGCCTGCAAGTCCCGAGGTTAGGAAGATGCGGCGGCTTACCATCAGTCGAAATCTCCCAAACCAAATACTTCTGCGCGCCCGTTTAAACCCCAAGCTACGGCAAGGCTCAAGGCTCTGAGCGCTCGATTATTGGCTTTTGATCAGCGCACCCAATCGCCGCGCGCGCGGATGGCCGAGGATGAGATATCGCGCATCGGCACGTTGAGAAAAATCCAAGCCGGCGGTGGGCTGTCGGCCAGACAAGCCGCCGCCTCACCAGGCAGTTTGGCGGCGCGAAAGATGGTCGCGGCTTTTGATGTGCGCGCCGATATCCGTTGCCCTGGCCGCGCCAGAACCGCCACCGGCACACTGCGTAATATCCAGTCCCAGCGCTGCCAGCGGTGAAAGTCAGCCAGATTATCCGCGCCCATCAGCCAGACGAAATGCACACCCGCATAGCGCTGCATCAAAAGCTCGATTGTCTCGGCGGTATAGCGGGTCCCTAGTCGCGCTTCGAGATCAGTGACCGAAATGCGCGGATGGCTCAATAATGATTGGGCCTTTGCGACCCGCCGTTCTAACGCAGCAGGTCCTTGGGATTTCAGGGGGTTACCTGGTGATACCAACCACCAAACCCGGTCGAGCTGCAGCCTTTTCAGCGCCTCTCGGCTCACGTGAACATGCCCTGCATGCGGCGGATCGAACGACCCGCCGAACAGCCCCACCCGCATCCCTGGGCGCGCAACCGGAAACCCGATCATCGCCTCTCCGATCTGTTGCCTTCGCCACAAGGCATATACACGACCCAGGCGTCCCACCAGGAGGTTTAAGACGGCATTATCACTTGGCAGCTATCGATCCAAAGCGTTTGCAGATTTGATGGTCATGATATTTCCAACTGTCCTGAGCTTCACTGTCCCAGTAGCTGGCCCGACGCTTACGACAGCAGCGGATTGGATGCCTTTTGGTGCCCCAAATCTTCTGGCCCTCGCCTGGGCGGCTCTGACGATTGTTGTCGCGTTTGTGATGGCGCGCGGCCATTTTCAACACTCACGCGCGGCCAAACGCCTGGCGGAAATTGAGCATGACTACGAAACGCTGCGCTTGGTCGTTCAGAATGCGAGCGACGGTCTGTTATTGCAAGAAATGGACGCCTCAATCATTTGGGCAAACCCGGCCTATTGCAAGACACTGGGCTGGCGGCTCGAGGAGATCGTCGGGCTCAAACCACAAGAGTTTGTCTTCCCGGCACGTATGGCTTGGTCGTCCGAGGATATCGCGGCTTTCCATTTTGACCCTGACGGCGAAGAATTCCATGGGTTGGAGCGTCGGCTGAACGTGCGCAAAAACGGTGAAGAGTTTTGGCACGAGTTTAACCTCTGCGTGGTCGAGCCAATGCCGGGAGAGCAGAAGGTTGTGCTTGTATCTCGTGACATCACCGAGATTGTGGCCCGAGAGATGGAGCTCGAGGCGGTGCGCAATGAGCTGCAGCATGAAGCAACACATGACGGGCTAACCGATCTTCTCAACAGGGCTGAGTTCATGCGCCGGGCCGACCAGGTGATCACCGATACCGATCATCATCTCTGCCTGCTGCAACTCGACCTCAACAAGTTCAAGCTGATCAACGACACACGTGGGCACGATGCCGGCGACAGGGTCCTACAACACATCGCACAATGCATGCGCGAGTTGTTGGGCCCCGATGACATTGCTTGCCGCCTGGGCGGAGACGAATTTGCCATGGCAATCTTGGGCCCCGCAGATCTCGATGCGCAAGCCAGAACAGCCGAAGCCCTAATTGATGCGATTGCAAAGCCGATCGAATGGCAAAAAGAGCAATTGCGCGCCAGCGCGTCTGTTGGTCTTGCGATTTCCGGCGGCGAGGTGTCCGACGCCGAAACGCTGCTCAAGCGCGCGGATTTTGCGCTCTACACCGCGAAAGAGCCACAAAAGCCTCCCTTGGTCACCTACGATGCCGCGCTTAAACAGCGCCATGACCGCGAACGCCAGCTTGTCGATGAGTTTGCTCATGCGCTGGACAAAGAAGCGCTCGAATTTGCTTTTCATCCGTTCTGGGATGCCGAGCAGGATCGCTGCTTTGGTTTCGAAACGCTGGCGCGATGGACATCCCGATCGGGGGAAGCGATCGCGCCACAACGTTTTATCGAATTCGCGCAGCGACTGGGCCGTAAACACGAGGTCGACCTCGCTGCGATGCGGGCGGCCATCGCGATGGGGGCGGAGTTGAACCGGCAAGGCCACAATCTCAAAGCTTCCTTCAACGCCTCAACTGAAACGCTCACCCGCGCAGATTTTGTCACGCTTTTGGAATGGGAAGCCGACCGAGCGGGCCTTCCGCATCATTGTGTGGCCGTCGAAGTGCTCGAAAACACCTTCTTCGGGCAAGATACCTCCGACAACGGCGCGGCTCGAACAATTTCGCACCTGCACCATGCGGGATATCAGGTTTTTCTGGACGACTTCGGCGTCGGCTATGCCGGGCTCAGCCATCTCGACAAGCTTGATATCAGCGGCATCAAAATCGACCGCTCACTTGTCTTGAGCGCTTTTCGCGAACGCTCCTCGCGCTTGATCTTGCAGTCGGTCCTGCGGCTGGCCGACGACCTCGGGCTCGCAACGCTCGGCGAAGGCGTGGAGACCGACGAACAGGCGCGCCAGATGGTTGAGTTTGGCTGCTCAGCACTTCAGGGCTATGCTTTTGCCAGACCGATGGATGCCGCTGCGTTTAAGGCCTTTGTAACCGAAGGCCAAAAACAGCTCGCGATGCGCCGTGCCGGCTGAGATTGCCCTTGCTGCCAGGCTCCGCTATCTCCTGCCCGACACAGGCGGGAAAGGACCTTGGGCATGGCGAGTTATCAGTATGTCTACCACATGGATGGCGTCTCTAAGACCTATCCTGGCGGCAAAAAATGCTTCGAGAACATCCGCCTGAGCTTTCTGCCCGGCGTCAAGATCGGGGTTGTCGGCGTCAACGGCGCGGGTAAATCCACCCTGATGCGCATCATGGCGGGTTTGGACAAGGATTTCTCCGGCGAGGCCTGGGCGGCCGAAGGTGCTAAGGTCGGATATCTACCGCAGGAACCGCAGCTCGATGAAAGCCTGAATGTGCGCGACAATGTCATGCTGGGCGTGGCTGAAAAGAAGGCAAAACTCGACCGGTTCAATGAAATTGCGATGAACTACTCCGACGAGACCGCCGAAGAGATGTCGCAGCTCCAAGATGAGATTGACACCGCAAATCTGTGGGATCTCGACAGCCAGATTGATGTTGCGATGGAGGCTTTGCGCTGCCCGCCCGATGACGCCGATGTCACCAAGCTCTCAGGTGGTGAGCGGCGCCGCGTGGCGCTGTGCAAACTGCTTTTGGAAGCACCGGAAATGCTTTTGCTCGACGAGCCGACGAACCATCTCGACGCCGAAACGATCGCTTGGCTCCAACAACATCTAATTGATTACAAGGGCACAATTCTGATCGTAACGCATGACCGCTATTTTCTGGACGACATTACCGGTTGGATCCTAGAGCTCGATCGCGGCCGGGGCATTCCTTACGAGGGCAATTACTCAGCCTGGCTGGAACAAAAGGCCAAGCGGCTGGCGCATGAGGCGCGCGAAGATAAGTCACGCCAGAAAACCCTCGAGCGCGAACTGGAATGGATTCGTGCGGGCGCCAAGGCCCGCCAGGCCAAGCAGAAGGCGCGGATCAATGCCTATGAGGATCTGGCGAGCCAATCCGAGCGTGAGAAGATCACGCGCGCGCAGATTGTTATCCCCAATGGACCGCGGCTCGGCCAAAAAGTGATTGAGATCGAAAGCCTGAAAAAGGGGTATGGCGACCGGCTCTTGATTGAGGATCTGTCCTTTGCACTGCCGCCGGGCGGCATTGTCGGTGTGATCGGCCCAAACGGGGCCGGTAAATCGACGCTCTTTCGGATGCTCACCGGCCAGGAAGAGCCTGACGCGGGAACGCTTGAATACGGCGATACGGTTGATCTGGCCTATGTCGACCAATCCCGCGATGCGCTCAGCGGCGATGCGACCGTATGGGAAGAGATCTCGGGCGGAGCGGAAGTGATCGAGCTCGGCGATGCGACCATGAATTCGCGCGCCTATTGCAGTGCCTTCAACTTCAAAGGCGGCGATCAGCAGAAAAAGGTGGGCCTGTTATCCGGCGGCGAGCGCAACCGGGTGCATATGGCCAAGCTTTTGAAATCAGGCGGCAACGTCCTGCTGCTGGATGAACCGACCAACGATCTCGACGTCGAAACCCTGCGCGCGCTTGAAGACGCGCTGACAGAATTTGCCGGATGCGCCGTGGTCATCTCCCACGACCGCTACTTCCTCGACCGGATATGTACCCACATCCTGGCCTTTGAAGGCGAAGCCCATGTTGAATGGTTCGAGGGCGCGTTTTCCGACTACGAAGAAGACAAAAAGCGCCGCCTAGGCCCTGATGCCTTGGAGCCCAGGCGGGTGAAATACAAGAAGTTCGTGCGCTAGTAGCGCCTCAATGGTAGTCAAAGACGCAAAATTTGTTCCGGAAAAATTATGCGTAACGCCGTTCTTTTGCTTTCTATCTGGCTGCTTGCAGGATGTGCCGCGCGGGTGAATTTTAATGAAACCGCACCGGGTGAATTTTCCGGAAGGCTCCATGTTGTTTGGGTAGGCTCGGGCGAGGATCCAGGCGAAGATCTGTCCGGTGACGGGCGCTTCATCTACATCCCCGAGCCAAGTCGCGAACTTACGTTTCGCCGCCCCGACGGGGTCGTCATCCAGCCAGAGCCCTTCTACACCGATGGCGGCTCAGTGCCGCGCATCGCAACCGTGGTGCCGGGTCTGTCGCCTTGGGGCTACGGGCCCGCCTACATCATCCATGACTGGATTTTCATCGCCAAGAACTGTCTGACTGACAATGATGAGACGGAACTTGAGCGCGCGGTCGAGGGTATGGATTTCGACGACTCGGTCGAGATCATGGCCGAAGCGATCCAGGCCTTGATGCAGCAAGACCTCGTCAGTGCGGCGCGCGCCGATGCGGCGCAGATTATCACCGATGCTGTATCGACGAACATTTCCCGGCGCTTATGGGAACAACCAGGCCGGTGCGAGGAGCATCGGCGTGTTTTGGATGATCCTGTGCTCAGCAGCGCGTATCGCGCGGTTCCGGGCTTGGCGCGGTTGTCCTCTGACCCAGGCGCGGTGCCGGGCGTGCTGGTCTCAACAATCGATTTTGGATCAATTGCCGAGGCACGAAATGCCTTTCAGGCAAGCCGTACCGACCGGTGAGCGCAGTCCGTGCACCACACTTGCAAGTTCGGATTCGGACGCCTAAAAGCCCAGTTGCTACTCTATCCCTATCGACCCTGTATCCCTTCCGGTTTCAGTCTCGATTGCGACTGATACGCCAGGCCGCTACATTCTGTGAGCGGCGCAATACAGGAGACGTCACATGGCCTCAGGCACTGTGAAATGGTTCAACGCTACCAAAGGCTTCGGCTTTATTCAGCCCGATGAGGGCGGCAAAGATGTGTTTGTGCATATCTCTGCGGTGGAACGTGCCGGGCTGACCGGCTTGGCTGACAATCAGAAGGTCACCTATGACCTGGAAGCCGGCCGCGACGGCCGGCAGAGCGCCACCAATATCGCGCTCGCCTAACCAATCTGGGCGGTCCGGTTTCGGTCCGCCCTAGCCCACCGGCTAAATCCCGCTTATTTGAACTGTGCATTCGGCTTCTGCGACCCATCAGGGATCGACAGGAGTTTTTATGATGAAACGTAAGCCCGAACCCACCCCATCAAGTCCCGGAACGCGAGAAAAGCCGCAGACCTACCGTTTCACCGATTGGGCATCTATTTGAGCCCCGGTCAGTCAGCCACCCTGGCGCGCGAACCTGACGTCCGCTTGACTTTCGCCCTGCCGCCATTGGCCAGAAAAACTGTTGGTGCCGACTGCCGTTACAACGACCTGTGCCGGACCCGCTGAGATCACGGCCTCAATGATCGACACCTCGCTGGTTGAGACCTCCGCCACACCGTCGCAATTGCTGTCAAACGCGTAACTCGCCCGGTCGCGTCGGCCGAATTCCAGCGTGGCACATGCCGCATCAATCACCGCGACATAGACACCATCCTCGATCGACAGAAGCTGCGCAGGCTCAGCCCCCCTGCTACACGCCGTCAGCGCAACCAGCGGCACACAAAGCAAACTAAAAGTGCGCATTCCCGACCTCCCTTTACGGCGCAGACGGTTTTGCCCGCGCGATCAGAGGCTTGTCAATGGTTCAGGCGTAGCGGATCAGGATCCCCAAGGCACACGCGCTTAGGCCGAGGATGGTGAAGCTGGCCGCAATTTCACCGCCCCCAAACCAAAGGCGCAGGGCCGTGTCTTCTTCCATGTCATCCGTCGCCGCGGCCTTTGCCTTACCCTCGGTACTCTCTGCGCGCATATGCGTCCCGGCCTCATTGCTATTGGAGGGCGCGAGGTATGTCGTTTCAGTTACCTGTCCAGTGCAGGCCGGGACTTGGCGCCGGGAGATACTCGGCCTATTCTTTCCGCGACAGGAGCCCCCGATGTTCAAGACGCTGACCGCAATTGCGCTGGCCGCAAGCCTCGCCTCTCCGATCCAGGCACAAAGTGCTGAGGAGACAGAATTTATCATGGCGCTGTTGACCAATCTCAATCCTCTCTCGATTGAATTTAACCGTGAAGTCTGTGGCTACATTGTGCGCCATCCCGATGGGCGGCTCGACAGCACAAAGCTGAGTTGGGGAACTGAGGCATCCTGCGGCTCACTGCCAATTCCGCCTGGCCTGACCCCGGTTTCAAGCTGGCACACTCATGCCGCCTGGGGACGTGGCTATGACGGCGAAGTGCCCTCGACGATTGACGTTGAAGGCGACATGCGATTCGGCGTGAACGGCTGGGTATCGACGCCCGGCGGACGGCTGTGGTTCATCGAAGGGCAGACCGGCAATATGCACCAGGTCTGCGGCCGCGATTGTTTGCCCTCTGACCCCGGGTTTTTCCCAGAAGAACACGGCCCGGTGGAAAAGGAATACACGCTTGAAGAATTGCGCGCCCGCTTTGGCTTCCGGTGAAGGTCCGCGCCATTTTGTGTAACGCGCAAACAGCCATTGCGGTGGGAGAGAAATCGGCGAAGATCAGCGGTTTCCGCTGATGCCGGGCCTCGTAATCCTGCTCTTTTGCCGTTGTGAAAATCATCGGTCCTGGCAGAGGCAAACCCGTGCCGAACCTACCAAGCTTTAAAGACAGCCGCGGGCGTGTGTCACGCGTGTTTTGAGGGGCTTTGGGACAACTGTGCGCTCTTGCGCTTCTAAAACTGGGGCTGAGCGCGTCCTCAATGCAGCTTAACGCAGGCCCAATTCATCTTCGATGAACCGCTCGATCTCATCGGCGCGATCGCTGCTGGAGGGATGGGTTGATAGAAATTCCGGGCGGTCGCCGGTCAGGGTCGACAACTCGACGAAGAAGGCGCGCAGCGCGAATGGGTCATAGCCTGCTGCGTGGGCCAAACGCAGGCCAAATTCGTCGGCCTCACGCTCGTGCCGGCGCGAATAGGAAAGCGATAGCAACGCGTTGCCTTCCAACAGCACATCCTCCATGAGTGGCCCGGTTTCGCCTGCTAGCATTGTGATGAGAAAGTAAAGTCCAAGCGCACGGTAGAATTGCTGCAAACCGTGCTGATCGATCACATGGCCGATCTCGTGGCCCATGACGCCTGCGATCATGTCGGCGTCGGGGAAAGTTTCGACGAATTGGTCGGTGAACACAATCGTGCCCCCCGGCAGCGCAAAAGCATTTGGGCCCATGCGCGGGGCGTCGCGGAACAGTAGCTCAAAACTGTGCCGCTCGGCCTGATCTGCCGGCAAGGCCGCGACCACATTGGCAAAAACTGCGCGCACCTCGTCCTGGCGCGCCGGGGTCAGTTCGGTCGGATCAGTGACAGTGAAATCCAGCGTCTGCATTGTGCCGCGGTCGAGCTGTTCGATCACCGGGCCGGGCGTCAAAGCAATGGCCGCGACAACCAGGTATTCCAGCGCGAAGCGATAAACGAGGAACATGCCAACAAGGGCTGCGATGGTGATCGCGATCAAGCGCGGGTGGAACTGCTCTAATCCGTGCAAGATCGACCATCGGTCGCGCCCAACCAGCGCTTCGACACCCGAATGGTCGTTGGTCTCAAACATGGTGCCGTCGGGAAATGTCATGCGACGCGCGGTTGAGCCCAATTGCGGGTCGACCACCAGCGCGCTTAGCGGCGCGCTGGCCGCAACCGATCCGTCATCGGCGAGCAAATCCAAGACCCAGTCTTCCGGTCCATCCGCCTCATCCGCCACGGGCGCGCGCGAGACCAGCCGGGCTGGCGCCCGGCGTGACGAGCCTGTGGGGAAAAACACCCCCTCAAGCGGCGGATGGCGGGAGCTTGTCCCCATAGATCAAACAGGCAAGCCGATATCCACAGCTTCAAAGTCACCATAGGCATCGCCGATTGCATTTCCGGCCGCTACCTGGTCACCGATGAAGTCATCCATCGAACTGCCCGGCGTTACATGCGTATGATCGCTAAGATACTTCATCATCCGGATCTGTGCCCAGGGCAGCATTAGGCCCAACGTGCAAACGGCAATGACAAAGTTCGAAACTGCGATCCAGCAATAGGTGGACCAGCTGATATCGGAACGGAACCGATGTCCACCTTTCAGCGATGTATGGTTGTAGACCGCATTGCGGATCAGGGCCTGGTAGATGAACGCAGCCGGAATGATGGCGAAAAAGATCAGGAAGTAAAACAGCGCAATAACACCGAAGCCGCTGGTTTCGCCGCGCTCTAGACCCTCTATCGCGCGAACAAACGCATCCACGCTGAAGCCGGTTACGATGATGCCGATGCCGCCCACAAATATCACCCAGGCAAGCGCTGCAATTTGGGCCATTAGAAACGGCCGCAAGGAGATATCCAGCGTGAAGCCCGCATTCCCTAGCATATGGTTGTTGATCGAGAAGCCTTTGATCACGCGATCATAAATGGCCAGTGCAACGGGCGCAAAAACCAGTGCAACCATACCAACAAGCAATCCTCCCTCGGGAAAAAGCTCCACGGTGATGAAAAAAGCCAGACCACCAAGTAGCCCAAATGCGAGGTAGAGCACAAACGGCAACAAAATGAAGACCAAGAAGGAGCGGCCATAGGTGCCCACAAAGTTGAAGCGCACGTTGGAAAAGCTGGTCATGCGCGCGTTAAACATCATTGCACGCACCAAAAGCCACGGGATAAGGGCCACAAGCCCGATGAGCAGGATCAGCCCAACAATAGGCGCCAAGCTCACGATCAAAGAGAAAACGACATAGCCAGCGATGAAAATGAGCCGCCCTTTGAGGATCTGCCAGCCGGTGGCGTGATAATCAAAATTGCGGCCATCCATGTAGCTGTTGTTGTAAAAATACTTCAACCTTCGCACCTTGGCCCAAGCGGAATAGATGCCGAACGTCACGATGCTAAGCAGCAGGTTTACGATCCAAATGCCAAACCACTCTCCCGCTCGTCCGCGGAAATCAAAGGTCTGCTCGGTTCCGGGCGCAAATGCCATTTCGAACTCCCATCGGTTTAATCAATGTCATCGGCCTAGCGGCTCAGTGACGCAAGGGAAAGTAGGGGAAACCCCACTGCAATTGGCTTTGACCTGGAAATAAGGCGCCTTTGTGAACCGATGACGGCATCGATCAAATTGTCGATCGCCGCGATGACTTACTCACTCATCGCAATAGTTGGCGGGGCAAAAGCGGATGCGCAGGACGCGCAACCCTAGCTCGATATGGACCTGCGGTCCGAGGCGATTGTGGCACATCGCGACTGATCCGTGTTTGAAAGGCTGGACGAAGGATCACCGGTTTCGGTTGACGGTTTGACCGAGATCGCCCTATCCCGCGCCTCCGCCCTGCTGGTGGACCGTGTCGTCTCGCCCGATGATCCGTTCCTGTGCACTATCGCGTCCATTCCACCGGTGCCGGTATCTGATGCCCGCGGCATTGATTGAGGCAGGGCGTGCAGCCCAGCGCGATTTCTTCGAATTGCCCTGATACGAACTTCTGATACTGGAGGCAATTTGATCGACTCCGTCCGCGTTCTTAGTGGCGCCACCGTCAGGCACCCCTCATTAGGCCCTCATTTTCGAGGAAAACTCGAATGGCTTGGGCGTTGTGAGCGGTCTGCTGTCATCTGTTGCCAATCCGTGCCGATCTGAGGCCTTGGGATATTTACTCCGCCGCCTCGCTATAACTTTCCAGCGGTGGGCAGGTGCAGATCAGATGCCGGTCACCATGGGCGTTGTCGATGCGATTAACCGGCGGCCAGTATTTGTCAACGCGGAAAGCGCCGGGCGGGAAGCAGGCCTGATCACGGCTATAGGGCCGGTGCCAGTCACGTGTCAGGTCCTCCATCGTGTGCGGCGCGTTCTTCAACGGGTTGTTCTCTGCATCGATCCGGCCCTCCGCCACGTCTTCAATCTCTGCGCGGATCGCCAGCATGGCATCGCAGAAACGGTCCAGCTCGGCCTTGGTCTCGCTCTCAGTCGGCTCAATCATAAGTGTTCCGGCAACAGGCCAGCTCATTGTGGGCGCATGAAAGCCGCAATCCATCAACCGTTTGGCGATATCGTCCACGGTTATGCCATGGGCAGCAAAAGGCCGTGTATCGATGATGCACTCATGCGCCACCCGGCCCTTATTGCCACGGTAGAGCACCGAATAGGCGCCCTCGAGCCGCTTGGCGATATAGTTGCCCGCCAGGATTGCAACCTTCGTGGCCTGCGTGATACCCGCGCCCCCCATCAGCCGAATATAAGCGTAAGAGATCGGCAGGATTGAGGCTGATCCATAAGGTGCCGCGCTCACTGGTCCGGCATTTCCGCCGGTCTCGGGATGGCCGGGCAAATGGGGTGCCAAATGGGCGCGCACGCCGATCGGCCCCATACCGGGCCCGCCGCCACCATGCGGGATGCAAAAGGTTTTGTGCAGGTTGAGGTGGCTGACATCCGCGCCGATCTCGCCGGGCTTGGTGAGCCCAACCATCGCATTGAGATTGGCGCCATCAAGATAAACTTGGCCGCCTTGGGCATGGGTGATCTCGCAGATCTCGCGCACCGTTGCCTCAAAGACGCCGTGGGTCGACGGATAGGTGATCATACAAGCGGCAAGCCGATCGCCGGCCTCGTCGGCCTTGGCCCTGAAATCCTCGACATCGATGTCGCCGTTATCTGCGACCTTCACCACAACCACCTTCATACCGGCCATCATTGCGCTGGCGGGGTTTGTCCCATGGGCGGATACCGGGATCAGACAGATATCGCGATCCTCGCCATTGGCGCGGTGATAGGCGGCAATTGTCAAAAGGCCCGCATACTCTCCCTGCGCGCCGGAATTGGGCTGCATCGACATCGCGTCATATCCGGTGATCTCACAGAGACGCGCTGTCAATTCCTCCAGCATCTCGGCGTAGCCTTCGGCCTGATCGGCGGGCGCGAAGGGATGCAGCGCGCCAAAGCCGGGCCATGTCACCGGCATCATCTCAGCCGCGGCGTTTAGCTTCATCGTGCAAGAGCCCAACGGGATCATCGCCCGATCAAGGGCCAGGTCGCGATCCGAAAGCCGGCGCATATAGCGCATCATCTCGCTTTCAGCCCGGTTCATGTGGAAAATCGGATGGCTGAGATAATCAGACCGACGCAAAAGCGCGTCCGGAATGGCTGGCAAGTTCTGCGGCCCAACCAGCAAAACGCCAAACGCGCGCGCGACCGCGGCAAGATGCGCCTCCGTGGTGGTCTCGTCCACGCTGATCCCAATCCGATCCTGGCCGACATCGCGCAGATTGATGCCACGCGCGACAGCCGCGGCCATGATCCGGCTCTGCTTGGCGCCGACTTTGACCGTCATCGTGTCAAAAAAGGCACCCGCCTCTGGCGCGTAGCCACCGGCCTCGAGCGAAACCGCCAACCGCGCGGCATTCAGGTGCACGCGTTCCGCAATGGCGCGCAGTCCTTTGGGGCCATGAAAGACGGCGTAAAAAGAGGCCATCACAGCCAGCAGCGCCTGGGCTGTACAGACATTCGACGTCGCCTTCTCACGCCGGATATGCTGTTCGCGTGTCTGCAGCGACAGACGATAGGCGGCATGGCCGTGACTGTCGATCGACACCCCGACAAGACGACCCGGAAGCGCCCGCTTATAGGTCTCCCGCGCGGCCATGAAAGCGGCATGCGGTCCCCCATAACCCAGTGGCACACCAAACCGCTGCGCTGATCCCACGGCGATATCGGCGCCCATCGCGCCGGGCTCTTTCACCAATGTCAGGGCCAGAAGATCCGTGGCCACGATCGCGATGGCCTTTTCGGCATGCAGGGCCGCGATCGCATCGGTGGGATCACTAAGGCCACCATAGGTGCCCGGATACTGGAAGATGGCGCCAAAAACCGCCCCCGGCTCAAGCGTCTCTGGCGCGCCGACGATGACGTCAATGCCCAAAGGTGCGGCCCGCGTTTCGATCACAGCAATGGTCTGCGGGTGGCAGTTTTCATCGACAAAAAAGCCCTGCGCTTTGGATTTGGCAACGCGCTCGGCCATGACCATCGCTTCGGCTGATGCTGTCGCTTCATCAAGCAGCGACGCATTGGCAATTTCCAACCCCGTCAGATCGGCGACCATGGTTTGGAAATTTAGCAAAGCTTCCAGACGGCCCTGGCTGATCTCGGGCTGATAGGGCGTGTAGGCTGTGTACCAAGCGGGGTTTTCCAACACATTGCGCTGGATCGCAGGAGGCGTGTGCGTGCCATAGTAACCCTGGCCGATCATTGGCGTCATGATCCGGTTTTTGGCGGCAATATCGGCCATATGCTGGATCAGTTCAGCCTCCGACATCGGCGCCCAGTCAAGCGCGCTGCCCTGCCGAATGTTGTCCGGCACGGTTTCGTCAATGAGCCCATCCAGGCTTGGCGCACCAACAACGCGCAGCATGTCGGCCATCTCATCGGGTGAGGGGCCAATATGACGACGATTGGCGAAATCGGTTGGGTCATACTTGGTCACGGTCCAGGGCATGTGGGTCGTTCTCCCCCTTGAGATTTGGTCTGCATGGTCAACAGCGCACCCCGCGCCGCGTGCGCTAATCCGCGATGAGATCTTTGTAAGCCGCCTCATCCATGTATTCGTCAATTGCGCTGAGATCGGCGACACGAAGCTTGAAAAACCATGCCTCGCCCTGCGGGTCGTCATTGACCATGCCAGGATTATCGACGATTGCGCTATTGACCTCCACGATCTCCCCGTCGATCGGCGCCAGGATTTCCGAGGCCGCCTTCACGCTTTCGATGACAACAACTTCGTCGTCTTTTGTGATCTCATCGCCCTCTTCGGGCAGCTCGATAAACACCACGTCACCCAGCTCATTTGCGGCGTGCTCGGTAATACCTACGACAACCAGATCGTCTTCGACGCGGAGCCATTCATGCTCTTCGGTAAATCTCATCCCATACTCCCTAGCGCTTGTAGTCTTTGGTCACAAAAGGCGGGCGGACTTCGTCCACAGGCAATCTATTGCCGCGCACTTCGCCCCAGATCAGCGTATCGCTTGTGACATTGGATTCCACCAATCCAAGAGCGATCGGCGCGCCGACACTTGGCCCGAAACCGCCAGAAGTGACCTGGCCGATCTCTTGGCCGCCTGCGGCGTCGTCAAACAGAACGGTGCCAGCGCGCATCGGCGCCCGGCCCTGGGGGCGCAAACCCACACGGCGGCGCGGCGCGCCAAAAAGCACTTGATCAAGGATGGTGTCGGCGCCGGGGAATCCACCCGGGCGGGCACCACCGCGGCGCCGGGCTTTCGATATGGCCCAATTAAGACCCGCCTCAACTGGGGTGATTTCAGTCGACAGGTCCTGGCCATAAAGCGGCAACCCCGCTTCAAGGCGCAGCGAATCGCGCGCGCCTAAGCCGATGGGCGCCACACGTGGATCCGCCATCAGCGCTTGCGCGAAATCACTTGCTTTCGCCATCGGCACCGAGATCTCAAAGCCATCCTCACCGGTATAGCCCGACCGCGACAGCCACAGCTCCGCTCCGTCCCAGGCCATAGCGGCGACATCCATGAAACGCATGTCGGGTGCTGCCGGGATCAGGCTGCCCAAAACTGATGCCGCCATAGGTCCCTGCAAGGCCAATAGCGCGCGCTCCGCCAGCGGCGCCACGCCTTTGATATGCGCCTTCAGATGGTCAATATCGGCCGCTGCCCTGGCCGCATTCACGACCAGCAGAAGGCCAAAATTGTGGCGCGCAATCATCAGATCGTCCAACACACCACCGGCGTCATTTGTGAACAGGCCATAACGCTGCCGCCCGGCGGGCAGATCCAACACGTCCGCGGGCACTAGCGTTTCAAGCGCCGCATCTGCGCCGGCGGGCAGGCGCACTTGGCCCATGTGGCTGACATCGAATAGCCCGGCCTTTTCGCGGCACCATAGATGCTCTGCCATCACGCCCTTGGCGTATTGCACCGGCATCGACCAACCGGCGAAAGGCACAAATTTTGCCCCCCATTCGGCGTGCAATCCGGCCAGCGGCAGCGTGCTTAGCTCTGAGCGTTCTGTCATCTACATCCCCCGGTACATCCGGCCATCAACACGCCACACGCCCGGCGTGTAGCCTTGATGCCCCGTCTGTCCTTTCGCCTGAGATCGCTATCCCTTCGGCGGAGGCGCAAACCTCTCTCTCCAGACCTTGTGCACGCGCCAGGTCCCTTTGCCTGAGAGTTTACCGGGGCGGTTGCTCCTTCGGCCCTGACCTTGCGGCCAGTGTCTCCCTCGCGCGTTCTTCGGGCGTAGCACAGAGCGCGTGATCGGGGAAGACGGATTCTGATCGCCGTGCAAACGATCCCCTAACTCGCGGCCGCAGGTCTGGCCGCCTCAATCTGCCGTTTGGCCCTTCCGCCTGTTTTTGCCGCGGCGCCAGATGTCGTGGGCGGGCTTCAGCATCGCGACCACGACCAAGCCGCAGAGCGCCAGCTTGGTAAAAGGCTCCATCGCGCCCTCGATCAGAACCGCATGCACAATTGTTCCCAGCACGACCACAACGGCCAGAGACAGATGCAGGCCGCGCCAGAGCTTGGGCCGTATCCGCAGCCTGGCGCGCAGCGCAGCCAGCGTTCCGGCAGCAAAAACGGCCCACATCGCCAGCACGCCCCAGACCGAAAAAGGGGTCGGAGAAACGAAAAGCAGCGCATCGACGACATCGGGTGGGCTGGTGACCCAAAGCCCCGCAACATGCACAATCACGGCGACCAAAAGGCCAATGCCGACCCAAGTGTGTACCTGCCTGCTGCGCCGCATCGGCAAACCCGGCAGCGCGCCTGTCGCCAGCAATGGTTGCATAAGCAAAAGAGCAAGTGCCACGATCCCCGCAAAACCGGCCAGGATATAGATCGGGTCTCGCCAGGCAAGAAGCGGGCTCAGCGCCGCCGCCGTGATCGGGACCGCAAGCGCCAGGACCAAACCGCCCCAGATTAGCGCCGCGCGGACCAGCCGCATGCCACGCGTTCTCGCCCTCAACAGGATCAGGCAGGCTGCAGGACGAAATGCGCCTCCAGACTAGTGTCGCGCGAACTGGCCATCACCGGGCGCAGAAAAACGGTCTGAAAATCGGCGCTGTCATAGGCGAGATGGCCATGCGCCTGGCCAAAGGCCGGGACGATCTGCGGCATTTCCAGACGAAACACGCCTTGGGCATCGGTCAGGGTCGCGCCGTGGCTATGCGCATCGCGCTCATGGCCTTCGGTTGTATGCGCCCAAATCTGAATGCGCTGACCGGCTAAGGGCGCGCCGTCACCCGCCCGGCGGACAGTGCCGCTCATCCAAAACCCGCCACCGCCGATCCTGTCGACGATTGGGGCGCCGGGTAGATAGTTGTTTGAGCCACCGCGCATGGTCGCCGTCGGGGCTATCCCTTGGGCGCGTGCTGGCGCCAACATAGCCGGGCTCGAAACTGCCAAAAGGGCAGCACCGCCATAAAGGACGGCGCGGCGGTCAAGAAAATCGGGTTTCATAGGCGCTTCTCCTATCCATTCCATCCAGGCCGGCTTTCGACGAAATGCCGCGGGTTGGTGGGGCATAAGATAACATCGATGCCGGGGCTGCCCAATGCCCGCTTGCAAGGCGTATTCCAACGATTTCGTGAAAACTGCCCTTGCGACGGCCTAAGCTATCAGGGATCTCACGCACGGCGGCGCGGAGCGCCCAGATGGTGGGCCGGTTTGCACCCACTTATGGCGGCAATGGGCCCTTGAAGCGCGCCACTCTTCGCGGCATGACGCGGGCATGACAGCTCCATTTTTCTTCGGCTATGGCAGCCTCGTGAACCGTGCCACACATGACTATCCGCAGGCGCAGCGGGCGCGTGTGCGTGGCTGGCGTCGACAATGGCGCAAAACCAAGCTTCGTCGCTTGGCATTTTTGACCGTTACAGAAGCACCTGACACCGAGATTGCCGGGCTGATCGCCGCTGTTCCGGGCGATGATTGGGCTGCGCTGGACGCGCGAGAGGCTGCCTATCTGCGCCTGCCGGTCGATGTTACTGCCGATGCGGGCCCGCAAGTTGCCCAGATTTATCGCACGCGTCCTGAACATGACAGCGATGCCAGCGATGATCACCCGATCCTGCTGAGCTATCTCGACACCGTCCTGCAGGGATTTCTGCGCGAATTTGGAGAGGCCGGAGTTGCCGATTTCATGGCCACAACCGATGGCTGGGACGCGCCGGTCCTTGATGATCGCGACGCGCCGATTTATGGCCGAACCCAGCCGCTCAGCGGCGATGAGCTGGCGCTGGTCGATGACCATCTCTCCGCTTTGGGCAGCAGGTTTGTCAAAGCCTGACAGGTCGTGATTTAGCGCCGCAAGTGGAAGACCTGCATAAGCCGGATATGGGGATGGAAGGGCTCGGCCACGGAACCGCCTGCCGCCTCCAGAGCCATGACCCGACGCGCAAGCCAGAAGGCAAGCCCGCCAAAAACCAAACCGCCCATAGCCTGGCCGATCAGGACGCCTGCGGCACCCAGCCAGGACGCGCCGAGCAGGACCAGGGGCACCGTTCCCAATGTGTGGCGGCCCCAATTCACCCAGGTCGAATAATACGGATGACCAAGGTTGTTGAAGCTGGCGTTAGAAACAAAGATGACGCCGTTAAAGAACCACATCAGCGCCAGCGGCCCACAAAACAGGAATACGATCTCGCGCGTCAGACCGGTGGCGCTGAACAGATCGGCAATCGGGCCGCGCAAGACAAAAAGGATCAGGCTCGCCAAGCCCACGGCAAGTGCCGTGAACAGGATGGCATCTCGAAAACCCTGCCGCACCCGGCGATGATCACCGGCACCGAAGTTCTGACCGATGATAGGGCCGACAGCGCCCGAGAGCGCGAAAATCACGCCAAAGGCCACAGGCGTCAACCGGCCAGCGATTGCCATCCCAGCCACCGCCTCTTCGCCGAACTGGGCCATTGATCTTGTCACAAAGGCCTGGCCGACCGGGGTGGCCAACTGGGTCAAGATGGCGGGGAAGGCCATTGTGACAACCGGCGACAGATCCTGGGCCAAGCCCGCCGGGTCGGGCCGCGCCAACACGCCGGTCCGTCTGAGAAGCGGATAAAGGGCCGCGAACCCCATGGTGATCCGTGAGGCGACCGATGCAATGGCCGCACCTTGCAACTCAAGACCAAGGCCAAAGATAAAAATCGGATCAAGCACGGCATTGACCACGCCCGCCCAAATCGTCGCCATCATCGCCAGCCGCGCCTCTCCATGGGCGCGCAGGATGGCGCTGCCGACCATGCCGATCAACAAAAGCGGCAAGGACGGGACAATGATCCGCAAATAGTTGATGGCAAGCTCTTGCGTGCGGCCGCTGGCGCCAACAAGCGAGGTCAGCTGCGGCAGAAGAACCCATACCAGCGCGGCAAAGGCGGCGCCAAAGAGGACGCCCAAGACCAGAGTGTTCGAAGCCCGACGCGCCGCCAGCGCTTCATCGCCGGCGCCCAGCGCGCGGGCCACCAAGGCGCCCCCGGCAATCGCCATCCCAATCCCGAAGCTTGACGTGAAAAACAACAGCGCGCCAGCATAGCCAATGGCTGCGGCCAGTTCCTCCTGACCCAGCATCGAGATGAACAGCATATCCACCAGATCGACGGCAAAGATGGCCATCAGGCCGAAGGACGCCGTGAGCGACATCACGGCGATGTGGCGAAAGAGGTTACCTGTCAGGAATTTCGCGGGTTCTGCCATGGCGCAGCCTAAGCACGACACCGCGAAGAGGGCCAGCGCCGAAATGCGCCGCCGCCAATCCGATCTCACCGCATCGGCGGCACGTTGGTGATCAAAGCTTCGGCTTGACCTGCATCAGCGCCATAACTTGTGCCATCTCCGGGCCGCGCGTGCGCCCCGTCACGGCGTGGCGCAGCGGCATGAAAAGACCGCGGCCCTTGCGGCCGGTCGCGGCTTTGACTGCGGCGGTCCAGTCCGACCAGGTCTCAGGGCCATAAGGCGGTTCGGGCAGCAACGCGAATGCCTGTTCGACGAAGCGGCGATCTTCTTGCGCGACTATTGGCGTCGCGCCGTCGCGAAACAGCGCCCACCACCCGGGCAGATCGGCGCGTGTTTCAATCGCCTCGCGGGCGACGGCCCAAAACTGCTCGGCCAGCGCTGCCGGAACCCCCGCAGCCGCAACATCGTCGGCCACCATCGCCAACGGCAGGTTGTGCAAATGCCGTGCGGTCAGGGGTTTGAGATCATCGGCATCAAATTTGGTCGGTGCTGCGCCAAACTGATCAAGGTGAAAACCGGCCACCAGTTCCTCGATCGATTCTGCAATCTCGACCGGCTGCGAAGAGCCCAGCCGCGCCATTTGGCTCAGGATCGCCATCGGCTCGATGCCGCCAGCGCGCAGGTCGCGCAGGCTGAGCGTGCCCAGCCGCTTTGACAGCGCCTCCCCCTGCGGCCCGGTCAAGAGCGAATGATGGGCGAACCGCGGCGGCTCAAAGCCCAAAGTGCCCATGATTTGAATCTGCGTGGCGGTGTTGGTCACGTGATCGGAGCCACGCACCACATCGGTAATCGCCATCTCGGTGTCATCAACGACCGAGGCCAAGGTATAAAGCACTTGGCCGTCGGCGCGGATCAAAACCGGATCGGACACACTTGCCGCATCAATCGATGTCGCGCCTAAGATACCATCGATCCATTCAATCCGTTCATGCGCCAGCAAGAACCGCCACACCCCCGACCCGCGCTCGTCGCGCAAAGCGGCGCGCTCGGCCTGATCCAGGGCCAACGCGGCGCGGTCATAAACCGGCGGCTGACCCATATTGAGCTGCTTTTTGCGCTTGAGGTCCAACTCGGTCGGTGTCTCCCACGCCTCATAGAAGCGCTCGGCGGCGCGTAACTTGTCGGCGGCATCCGCGTACAGACCCAGCCTGTCGGATTGGCGCACTTCCCTGTCCCAGCTCAGACCTAGCCATTCCAGGTCCACGCGGATCGCATCGGCAAAGGCTTCGGTGGAACGCTCCGGGTCGGTGTCGTCGAGCCGCAAGACAAAAGTGCCGCCCGCTTTGCGCGCGATCAAAAAATTGAAAAGTGCCGCGCGCAGATTGCCGATGTGCAGATAGCCGGTGGGCGAGGGCGCGAACCGCGTGGTGGTCATCTTGGTCTCCTTCGGCCACGGCCTCTTTCACAGCCTCGCTTTTTTGTCCATATCGCGGGCGTGGATTGGCAGGATTTCAAAGCCCCCGGCTTGGCCGAGATTGAGGCGATGGCATATGCAGCGCGCAACGCCCTGCCCGAAGCTTATGCGGAGGTGGCGCGATCTGTTGTGCTTCGGGTCGAGGATTTCGCCTCTGAAGGAATGCTGGCCGAGATCGGAATGGACGACCCCTATAACCTGACAGGGCTTTATGAGGGCATCCCGCTCACCGAACGTTCGGTGATGGATCAGCCAATGGCGCCAGATACCATCTGGCTTTTCCGGCGACCGATCTTGGAGGAATGGGCGGACCGCGGCAATGTCACGCTCGGCGCCTTGGTCGGGCATGTTTTGGTCCATGAATTGGCGCATCATTTTGGCTGGTCGGATGACGATATCGCTGAAATCGATCCCTGGTGGGAATAGCGGCTCGGGTCTTTGCCACCATCAAGGCTTCGCTAAGTCCTACACATTTGAAGACAACCAAGAGATATGCTCGCAAAACCGACACCATTCATTGTGATTTTCGAACATGGCGGGGCAGGGCTGGATCTCGTGGAGAGTCACTGACAGGTGGGCGCGCGCAGAAGTGATCTGTCAATCACGCGGAACGCGCTACGTCTTATCGTATTCCCAGCAACCGGAGGTCCATCATGCCTGCCCTGACCCGCCGCAACCTTCTTAGCGCTGCCGCCGTTCTTCCATTGGCACCCGCCGCCCACGCCGCTGCCCCCATGCTCGGCGCCTCTTTTGCGCGGCATCGCCGCTTCACTCTTGGTGAGTTTGAAGTCACGACGATTCTCGCCGGCACGGCGTCGCGCGAAGACCCCCACTCGATCTTCGGTACCAACGTTACAACGGAAGAATTTTCCGCCGTCAGCGAGGCGAATTTTCTCTCCACCGAAATGGCGCAGTTCTATTTCACGCCGACAATCATCAATACCGGCGCCGAACTGGTGCTTTTTGATACCGGCCTGAACGGCGCCGCGACGACCGGTGTCCTGGCTGCGGCCGGCTATAGCCCTGACCAATTTGACAAAATTGTGCTGACCCACATGCATGGCGACCATATTGGCGGGCTGATGACCGATGGCGCGCCGACCTTTCCCAATGCGACCTACATCACCGGACAGACGGAGTTCGATTTCTGGGCCGGGGCCGAGAACGAAGGATTTGAGGGCAATGTGCGCCCGCTCGCCGACCGGTTCAGCTTTGTTGGCGATGATGCCGCCGTGACAGGTGGCGTGACGTCGGTGGCAAGCTTCGGCCACACGCCCGGGCACATGGCCTATCGCATCGACAGTGGCGATGCCTCGCTTCTGATCATGGGCGATCTGGCCGCGCATCCGATCTGGTCAATCGCCAACCCGGACTGGGAATTGCGCTTTGACATGGACAAAGCAGCCGCCAGCGCCACACGGCGCAGAATGCTTGACCTGGCCGCAACCGACCGTATCGCTGCGGTGTTCTATCACGTACCCTTCCCGGCTTTGGGATTTGTGGATCGCGATGGGGACGGTTACCGTTGGGTGCCGGAAACCGGCCAGTTCATGGGCTGATCAGGATGGCTCGACCGGATAAAACGTTGCCAACCGGTCGAGCCCCGCTTGGATGAGTTCTGCTAAAACATCCACATCGACGTCCGCTAGTTTGTTTATGTAAAGGCAGGATTTTCCGGTCTTGTGCTTCCCGAGCCTTGCGCGGATATCCCCAAAGTCGTCATAGCCCGGCATGATGTAAATCGACAGGCTCGCTTTGCGTGGGGAAAACCCGGTGGCCATCCAAGTCCCGGAATGGCCGGTTTTATACACATAGTCATACCGGCCATAGCCCACGATGCTGCCCCATAATTGCGGTTGCCACCCGGTGGTTTTGCGAAACAGCGCATCCAGTGTGGACGCATCTGCCCGCCGGATCGGGTGTTCCACCTTGGCGATAAATTCCGCAATCTCCTCCATCACAAAAGGCTAACACGGCCGCCGGCCAGGCCCTAGACCGCTTTTCCCGCATAAAGACGCGCCAGAAAGTGATCGGCCGATGCAAGTGTCGCTGATCGCTTTTCGTCGCTCATGCGCATCCAGGTTCGGTACATGTTTGCCATGCGCGGGTTGCTGCCAAAGCGCTCCCGGTGCCGATGCAAGAATGCCCAGTAGAGGTAGTTGAACGGGCAGGCATGGTCGCCGGTCTTGTCGCCCACGTCATAGGCACAGTCGCGGCAATAATTCGACATCCTGTTGATGTATGCCCCGCCTGAGACATACGGTTTGGAGCCCACAATCCCACCATCGGCATATTGGCTCATCCCGATCACGTTTGGCGCTTCAACCCATTCGTAGGCGTCGGCATAAACGGCCAAGTACCATTCATGCACTTGGAACGGGTCAATACCGGCAAGCAGCGCAAAGTTACCCGTCACCATAAGCCGCTGGATGTGGTGGGCGTAAGCTTCGTCTCGGGTTTGGGTGATGGCTTCGTCCATGCAGCGCATCCGCGTTTGCGCCGTCCAATAGAAGTTGGGCAGATCGGCATGGTGGCCAAGCGCGTTTCGGCGCGTGTAACGGGGACCTTCACGAAAATAGATGCCGCGCATGTATTCCCGCCAGCCAATGATCTGGCGGATATAACCTTCCGCAGCGTTCAGCGGTACGACGCCTGCCTTCCAAGCCTTTTCCACCGCCGCGCAGATTTCCTGCCAGGTGAGCAAACCGGCATTGAGATAGGCCGACAGGACGGAATGGCTCATAAAGCGCTCGCCCGCCAGCATCGCATCTTGGTAGTCGCCGAATGTTGGCAAATCTTGTGTCACAAAGTGGTCGAGCGCCTCGAGCGCCTCCGGGCGGGTCGTGGCAAACCAAAACGGCCGCAGCGCACCGAAATGATCGCTGAATTGAGTCTCAACCAGGTCCAGCACCGCCCTTGTGACGTCGTCTGGCTCAAACCGTTTGGGGCCGGAAAAGCGCGCGGCTTCGGGCGCTGCCTTGCGGTTTTCGGTGTCGTAGTTCCATTTGCCTCCAACGGGCTTGTCACCGTCCATCAGCAACCCTGTGCGGCGCCGCATATCGCGATAGAACCACTCCATGCGCAGCTCTTTCCGGCCATCAGCCCAGGCGTCAAATTCGGCATGCGAACACAAGAACCGACCGTCGGCCAGAATGCGCACCGGTAGTGGGCAATTCTCTAATGCGCTGATCAGTCGCCAGTCGCCCGGCTCTGTCACCAACACGTCACTGGCCGTGCTCTCAGCAGCGCGGCGCGAAATTTCGCCCACAATGGTGCCGGCATTTTGCGGGTCGTCCAGCCGTGTATAGCGGACCTGCCAACCGCTATCCTCTAGGCGTGCCGCAAATTTGCGCATCGCGGCAAAAAGAAATGCGATCTTTTTGGGGTGATGCGCAACAGAACGGGCTTCGCCCAGCACTTCGGCCATCATCACAATGTCGCGTCGCTTGTCCGCGCGCTGAAGTGCCGAGATTTGTTCGCTAAGCTGATCGCCGAGAATAAGCACCAAACGACTCACCAAGGCACCACCTCACCCGCCCAGTCAAAAAACCCGCCTGTCTGATCGGCTGTCAAATTGTCCATCACACTGATCAAATTGACTGCCGCATCCGCGGCAGACACCTTTTTGTGCGCCGGGTATCCGCGGGTGAAGGGCGTATCGACCGTGCCAGGATGTAGTGCTGCAACAATCGCATGGCGATATTTGCGCCCGATCTCAATGGCCGCCGTCCGCACGATCTGATTGGCCGCCGCCTTTGAGGCGCGATAGCTGTACCAACCACCCATGCGGTTGTCGCCGATGGAGCCGACGCGGGCAGTTAGCACGGCAACAACGGATCGAGAGTTGCGTGGGATCAAGCGTGGCACTTCGCGCATGACAAGCGCCGGTGCGATCGCATTGATAGCCATGACCTGAGCCATATGCGCGGCATCAATTGCTGCCAGCGACTTTTCTGGCTTGGCGCCCGTCGGCGCAAGCAATCCGGTGGCCAGAACAATTCTGTCGTACATCCCCTCAAGTCCGGAAAAAGCAACCCGTACCGAAGCGGCATCGGTCAGATCAAGGCCATCTTTCCGCGACAAGGCGGTGACGTCCGCACCGCGCGCAGCAAGTGACGCTACCAATGTGCTCCCGATGCCGCCAGATGCTCCTATGACCAATGCCCGTTCCATGTGAGGCGAGCTAAGTCCCAGATAGCAAGCGTCAATGCGGTGGCGACGGGATGGCGGGCGGGGCGATATGGGAGCGCAGCGATCCAGGAGCGCCGTCCATCATCACTCGCACAAGAAAAGGGCTTTTCATCGCGCTCAAAGGACGTATTGTGCCGCCCATGATCAAGCAAGCTCATATCTCTACCTGCGCGACAACCGCGCCGCGTGCCTTGCTTGGCCTTCTTCTTAGCCGCCTCTGAGCGTGCCTTCCGGCGCGACCGCTCAGAGGGGATCAGCGCCGAAGACACCAAATCCAGGCTAGGAGCAACGTTATGACCGACACGTCTCGCGTGATGATTTTCGACACAACACTGCGCGACGGCGAGCAATCGCCAGGCGCAACCATGAGCCATTCGGAGAAACTTGAGATCGCGGGCCTTCTCGACGATATGGGCGTCGATATCATTGAGGCTGGCTTTCCAATTGCATCTGAGGGCGATTTCGCAGCCGTTGCTGAGATCGCCAGAGCGGCCCGTTCAGCCACGATCTGTGGACTTGCGCGGGCAAACTTCAAGGATATCGACCGGTGCTGGGATGCTGTTCGTCATGCCCGCGCACCCCGTATCCACACATTCATAGGAACATCTCCGCTGCATCGCGCCATCCCCAATCTGACCAAAGATGAAATGGCTGAAAGGATCCACGACACGGTCACCCATGCGCGCAACTTATGCGACAATGTGCAATGGTCGCCGATGGACGCGACGCGAACAGAATGGGATTACCTCAAACGCGTGGTCGAGATCGCCATCAAAGCCGGGGCAAGCACGATCAACATCCCCGACACCGTGGGTTATACCGCACCGGTTGAATCGGCGGACCTGATCGCACGCCTGATCGCAGAAGTTCCCGACGCGGACACGGTTGTCTTTGCAACCCATTGCCACAATGATCTGGGCCTCGCGACGGCCAATTCGCTGGCGGCAATCGCCGGTGGCGCGCGGCAAATTGAGTGCACCATCAATGGATTGGGGGAACGCGCCGGCAATACAGCGCTGGAAGAAGTTGTAATGGCGCTGAAAGTCCGCAGCGATATCATGCCCTATCATACGCACATCGACAGCACCAAGATCATGCATATCAGCCGACGCGTAGCGACGGTTTCTGGCTTCAACGTTCAATTCAACAAAGCGATTGTTGGCAAAAACGCTTTCGCGCATGAAAGCGGCATCCACCAGGATGGCATGCTAAAAAACGCTGAGACATTTGAGATCATGCGCCCCAAAGATGTGGGCCTGGCTGAAACCAACATCGTGATGGGCAAGCATTCTGGCCGGGCGGCGCTGCGTTCAAAGCTCAATGAGCTGGGCTTTGAGATGGCCGACAATCAACTCAACGACCTCTTTGTCCGTTTCAAAGCGCTGGCCGACCGGAAAAAGGAAGTGTTTGACGACGATCTGATCGCGCTCGTGACCGACGCAAGCGCCGACGGAGACGGCTATCTAGAGCTGAAGTTCCTGCGCGTCATTTGCGGGACCGAAGCGCCGCAATCGGCGGATTTGACCCTCCGTGTCGGAGAGGCTGACAAACAGGTCACAGCCCAGGGTGACGGACCGGTGGATGCCTGTTTCAACGCCGTAAAGCAGCTCTGTCCACATGGCGCAAGGCTGCAGCTTTATCAAGTCGGCGCTGTCACCGAAGGCACCGATGCCCAAGCGACCGTGAGCGTCCGGCTCGAAGAAGATGGCAAGATCGCAACCGGACAGTCTGCCGATACCGATACCGTTGTGGCCAGTGTGAAGGCCTATGTTACCGCGCTCAATCGGTTAATCCTGCGCCGCGAAAAAGGTGGCGGCGACAAACCGGAAGTTAGCTACAAAGATGTCGGCTGACGCTGAAAAGAGCTAAAGGTTAATTTTTTACTACGGCGCGCGCATCCGAACTGACCGCGCGCCGCTATTTTTTGCAGATTTTTCGGCTCGGCTGATAATCAATCGCATCAGCTAAATTGCCACGGCCGCCTATATCCTAAACTATTGGCATTTAATTCAAAATGCTTCTATCCAACGCACTCTCTGGCGTCTTTTGGACAAATTCCATTTTTAAAAACCTGTCCTTTTCGATGAGTTTACAGATCCGAATTGCTGTGCCCACCTAGTAGTCATGTTTTATACTGTTGACGCACAAGATACTTTCACGGAATTCGGCGCCGCGTGGGATGAACACGCGCAGGCCGATGGTCGCGCCGAGCTTTCTGGGGCGTCGATGATTGGCAAATCGCTTTGGGATATCTTCAGCGCGGACGGCACAAAAGAATTCTACCAAAACGCCATCACGCAGGTCAGACGGACCGGGGCGCCATTTGCAACTTCGACCGCGTGCAGCACCGCCAACGAGCTGCGCCGCTGCAATATGACCTTTCGGCTGGCTGAGGCCGAAGCTGTGCGATGTGAAATGTCAGAGGTTCTGCGCGTTCGCAAACCCTATCATCCGTTCTTGGAAACTGCTCCGTCACAGGCACAAACCCTCTTCCCACTATGTACCTTTTGCGAGCGCGTGGAAGTGGAGCCAAACACATGGGTCCCGCTGCTCGCCGCCGAAAATGTGCTTCCCTCGGGCGCATCTCGCGCAGCACCCAATGCCAGTCTTTGCCCACAATGCGCAAAGATGCGCGGGATCCTCGTCGAAGCAGCTGAACTGGGCGTCGGCGGCGGCATGCCGAAGCCGCCCCTTTACGCGCGTGTGCCCTGGTGACTATATGCAGGCGGTTTCGGGCCTGACTCACTTAGGCCCTGCACGAGCGACGGGGACGGGTCACCTATGGCCATTGGATTTGGCAGCCTTTTCAGTGCTGACATGGCAATCGATTTAGGGACGGCAAACACGCTAGTCTATGTAAAAGGCCGAGGTGTCATCCTTAATGAGCCCTCGGTTGTGGCCTATCAGGTCAAGGACGGGGTGAAAAAGGCGTTGGCCTTTGGCGAGGATGCCAAGCTAATGCTGGGCCGCACACCGGGATCGATCCAGGCGATCCGGCCGATGCGCGACGGCGTGATCGCCGATTTCGACGTCGCCGAAGAAATGATCAAGCATTTCATCCGCAAAGTGCACCGTCGCTCGACCTTCACAAAACCAAAGATCATCGTCTGTGTCCCGCACGGCGCCACACCGGTTGAAAAGCGCGCAATCCGTCAATCGGTGTTGTCTGCCGGTGCGCGCAAGGCGGGTCTGATTGCAGAGCCCATCGCGGCAGCCATTGGCGCCGGCATGCCAATTACCGATCCCACGGGCTCCATGGTCGTTGATATCGGCGGCGGAACCACCGAGGTGGCCGTGCTGAGCTTGGCAGATATCGTTTACGCAAGATCGGTCAGGGTCGGCGGAGACCGGATGGATGATGCCATCGTCAGCTATCTGCGCCGCCAGCAAAACCTTTTGATCGGCGAAAGTACAGCTGAGCGGATCAAAACCTCCATCGGCACTGCGCGGATGCCGGATGACGGCCGCGGCACCTCGATGCAGATCCGTGGCCGCGACCTTTTGAATGGTGTCCCAAAGGAAACCGAGATCAACCAGGCGCAAGTGGCCGAGGCTTTGGCCGAACCTGTCCAGCAAATCTGCGAGGCCGTGATGGGCGCGCTGGAAGCGACACCGCCCGATCTGGCCGCCGACATCGTTGACCGCGGCGTTATGCTGACAGGCGGCGGCGCGCTGCTGGGTGAGCTTGACTTGGCACTCAGGGAACAGACGGGCCTGGGCATTTCGGTTGCCGATGAAAGCCTCAATTGCGTGGCTTTGGGCACAGGCAAGGCGTTGGAGTATGAAAAACTGCTCCGCCATGCGATAGACTACGACAGTTAAACGCCCGCGAGGTGCGATGGCCCGCGACCGCGATGATGATGACTATGCCCGACCGGTCCGGCGTTTGCTGTTGGCCGTGCTTGTGCTGTTTTTGCTGTCGCTCACGCTGATATGGCGCATCGATAACCCCCGCATGGAGCGCGTGCGCGCCGCGATCACCGACCGCGTCGTGCCGTCGATGGATTGGGTCATGGCCCCCGTCACCGGTCTGGGGCGTATGCTGGACGATTTCCAAAGCTATCAACGGCTTTACGATCAAAACCAAGAACTACGCCAAGCCCTGCAAGATGCCCGTGCTTGGCGCGAGGCCGCATTGCAGCTGGAGGAGGAGAATGCCCGCCTGCGCGATCTGGTACGGGTTCAGCTCGACCCGGAGCTCACATTCGTGACCGGCGTTGTGTTGGCCGATTCCGGCTCGCCTTTCCGCAGATCGGTGCTTCTAAATGTGGGCGCGCGCGACGGTGTGCTGGATGGTTGGGCGACGATGGACGGGCTTGGCGTTGTCGGCCGCATCTCAGGCGTCGGCCAGTCGACCTCTCGCGTGATCTTGTTGACCGATAGTAATTCGAGCGTGCCGGTGACATTACAGCCGTCCGGCAGCCAAGCGCTTTTGACGGGGGATAACTCGCCAGCACCAGTTTTGGAGTTCATCGAGGAGCCTGACGATATCTCTGCTGGCGACAGGGTGGTCACGTCGGGTGATGGCGGCCTGTTCCCGTCGGGCCTATTAGTCGGCCAGATCGTGGTGACATCCGACGGCCGCTACCGCGCGCTGTTATCAGCGGATTTCACCCGGCTGAACTTTTTGCGCGTGATGCGCAGCCATCCCGGCACAACCATCAACGATCCAGGCGGCTTGATCGGCCCGCCTTGGCCGCTGGCGCCGGAGCCGCCCGCGGCACTTGGGCCGGGGCCAGAGACGCAGCCCATCCCCAACCCGCGGGCAGCCGCCGGGGATGCGGCAGAAGCCGAACTTGACCCCTGATGGGTGCTGCTTCCTGGCATCAATGGGGCTATCGCACGTTCTACATTGCGCTGGCGCTGATGATTGTGGGCTACAGGCTCTTGCCGCTTGGCCCGGCCCAGGGTCCCTTTGTCGGCCCTGATCTGCTGTTGGCATTGACCTTTGCTTGGCTACTGCGCCAGCCGGCGGTTGTGCCGATTGGCTCGATTGTCATCGTGTTTCTAACGGCTGATTTTCTGCTGCAGCGTCCGCCCGGCTTGTGGACCGTGCTGGTGCTGCTCGTGACCGAGTGGCTACGCAGCAGGCGCGTTGCAACAACCGAGTACAATTTTTTGGTCGAATGGGCCTGGGTGACGGGCGCCATATTTGTGGTGATCGTCGGCGAACGCATCGCCCTTTGGCTTTTGGTCGCGCCGCAGTCTTCGCTCGGGCTGTCGTTGATGCACGGGCTTACAACCGCCGCCATCTACCCGATCATCGTGCTGGTCTCGAATTATGGGCTGGGATTGCGTAAATTGAGTCCGATTGACGCGGAGCAGGCATGAAACGGAGTCCAAAGGAGATCGAGGATGGCGCCCGCCAAGTCACCCGGCGGGGCTTGATCATGGGTGCGCTGATGGGCAGCACGGCCGCGGTATTGGCCGGACGGCTGCATTACCTGCAGGTTACCCGGGCCAGTGATTTTAGGCTGCTCGCCGAAGAAAACCGCATCAAGCTGCGCCTTCTACCGCCCGAACGCGGCTTAATCTTTGACCGCAACGGCGTGCTTCTCGCGGACAATGAGCAAAACTACCGCATCACACTGATCCGAGAGGATGCGGGCGATGTTGATGAGGTGCTGGAACGCCTGAGCGCACTTGTTACACTCGATATGCGGCGGCTCGAACGCGTGCGCGAGGAGATTTTCGCGCGGGCGCCATTTGTGCCCGTCACGATCGCGGACCGTTTAAGCTGGGAAGAGCTGTCGACCGTTGCCGTCAATGCGCCCGCACTTCCAGGTGTAACCCCCGAATTTGGGCTCAGCCGGATCTATCCGTTGGGCGCCGATTTTGCCCATGTTGTGGGGTATGTCGGGCCCGTCTCTGACTGGTATTTGGAGACGACCGGCGATACCGATCCGGTGCTGCAAATCCCAGATTTCCAAGTTGGGCGCTACAATATCGAAGCGCAGATGGAACAGACCTTGCGTGGTCGTGCCGGGACGCGTCACGTCGAGGTGAATGCGGGCGGCCGTGTCATGCGCGAGATTGATCGCAGCGAGGCAAGCGCGGGCGCCGATCTGCAGCTGACCATCGATGCCGGATTGCAAAACTACACCGAAGCGCGGCTTGGATCGGAAAGCGCAGGCGCAGTGGTGATCGAGGTCGAAACAGGCGAGATCCTGTCGCTGGCATCCTCCCCCACTTTCGAGCCCAACCAATTCGTGCGCGGCATCAGCCAGACCGCTTGGACTGCGCTGAATGAAGACCCCTATAGGCCGCTGGCAAATAAGGCGACCCAGGGTCTCTACCCACCGGGATCGACCTACAAGATGATCGTTGCATTGGCCGCAATCGAAGGCGGACATGTTGGCCCAGATGACACGGTCCGCTGCACCGGGTTTACCGAGTTGGGCGACCGGCGGTTCCATTGCTGGCGGCGCGGCGGCCACGGCACGATGGATCTGATCGAAGCACTCAGCCAATCCTGCGACGTGTTTTTCTACGATCTGGCGCAACGGGTAGGCATTGAGGCCATATCGGCCATGGCGCAGCGCTTGGGCTGCGGCATTCGTCACGACCTTCCGCTATCAGCCGTGGCCACAGGCCTTGCCCCAACCATGCAATGGAAGCGGGAAAACCGCGGCGCCGATTGGCTGGTGGGCGATACACTCAACGCCTCGATCGGACAGGGGTTCGTGCTGACCTCACCGTTACAATTGGCGGTGATGACATCACGGCTGGCGACCGGGCGGGCGATCAATCCCCGCATTGTCAAATCGCTGGCGGGCGCCGAGGTGGCGGCCCCGGAGGCAGCCGATCTGGGGCTGTCTCCCACCGCCTTGGAGTTTGTCCGCGCCGGCATGTACCGCGCAGTTAACAATGATCGCGGAACCGCCTATGCCAGCCGCGTCGTTGACACAGGCTTTGGGATCTCCGGGAAAACCGGCACCAGCCAGGTGCGCAATATCACCGCTGCTGAACGGGCTGAAGGTGTTACGGCCAATGAGGACCTGCCCTGGGAACGGCGCGATCACGCGTTATTTGTGGGTTACGCGCCAATTGAGAACCCGCGATTCGCGGTCTCAGTTGTTGTTGAACATGGCGGCGGCGGCGCGGCCGTCGCAGCCCCGATTGCCCGCGATATCTTGTTGCGGGCCCAGGTTGGTGGCGTGCCATCGGCCGATCTCTATCCAGAAAATCAGCGCCGCGAGGTCGAAACGCTGCACCGCGACCTGCCCTTGATCGACATTGAGCGGCCGCGCGACACAACCGCCGGTGCAGGCTCTCAAGCATGAGTTTTCTCGAATACACGGTAAAGACAACGCCCTCGGGCCTGCGGAAGTTTTTGTATTTCAACTGGCCGCTGGTGGTGTTGATCTGTGCTGTCGCGGGCATGGGCTTTTTGATGCTCTACTCGGTCGCGGGCGGCTCGATGACCCCTTGGGCGGCACCCCAGGTCCAGCGCTTTGTCATTGGACTGATCGTGATGTTTGCAGTTGCGCTTGTACCGATCTGGTTTTGGCGAAACATGTCGGTCCTGGCTTATGTCCTATCGCTGCTGCTGCTGGTTTATGTCGAGTTTTTCGGCTTTTCCGCGGGCGGCGCACAGCGCTGGATCGATCTTGGTTTTATGCGGCTGCAACCTTCCGAAGTGGCCAAGATCACGTTGGTGATGCTGCTGGCAGCCTATTACGACTGGCTGCCCGCGAACCGGACATCGCACCCGCTGTGGATCGCGGTCCCGCTTTTGTTCATCTTGATCCCGGTGCTGTTGACCTTGCGGCAGCCTGATCTCGGCACGGCGCTATTGCTGATGGCCGGCGGCATTGCCGTGCTTTTTGCCGCGGGCGTTCACTGGCTTTACTTCGCGGCCGCCATCGTGCCCGCCGCGGGCGGCATCAGTAGCGTCTTTTGGCTTCGTGGCACCGAATGGCAGCCATTGCAGGATTACCAATACGACCGGATTGATGTCTTTCTTGACCCCTCGCTTGACCCGCTTGGCGATGGCTATCACATCACCCAAAGCCAGATCGCGCTTGGCGCCGGCGGCACAACCGGGCGCGGCTTCATGCAAGGCACTCAAACGCAGAATGATTTTCTTCCCGAGGCCCAAACCGATTTCATTTTCACAACGCTGGCCGAGGAATTCGGCTTTGTCGGTTCGGCGTTTTTGCTTGGGCTTTATGTGCTGATCTTGGTTTTTTGCATGGTGACCGCGCTGCAGACCCGTGACCGGTTTGCCTCGATCTTATGCCTTGGGATCGCTGTGGCCTTTTTCCTCTATTTCGCCGTCAACACCGCGATGGTAATGGGCATGGTCCCCGTAGTCGGCGTGCCCCTTCCATTGGTCAGTTTCGGCGGCTCGGCGATGCTGGTTTTGATGACCGCGTTCGGGCTTGTGCAATCGGCCCATATCCATAGGCCGAGGTAGACGACGCAATGCCAAACATTCTGTTCGCCGCAAAGTCTGAGCGGTGGGAGACCTATGAGGCGCCGCTGCGTGAGGCGCTATCGGATTTGGGTGTTGCCGGGGCCTGGCTGGGGACACAGGCCGACCCGTCCGAGATCGACTATCTTGTCTATGCGCCGAATTCCGGGCTTGTCGATTTCACCCCCTACACAAGTCTCAAAGCGGTGCTGAATTTGTGGGCCGGGGTGGAGGATGTTGTTGGCAATCCGACCTTAAACGTGCCGCTCGCGCGAATGGTCGATCCAGGCCTTGAGGAAGGCATGGTGGAGTGGGTCACGGGCCATGTGCTGCGCCACCATCTTGGCATTGACCAGCACATCGCCGGCCAGGACGGTGTTTGGCGCTTAGGCGCACCGCCCCTGGCGCGGGATCGGGTTGTGACAATCCTGGGTTTGGGCGAATTGGGCCAAGCCTGCGCGCGCATTCTGGCGGGTTTGAACTTCCAGGTGAGAGGCTGGGCGCGATCGGCCAAAGCCGTGCCAAATGTCACCAGTTTTTCGGGCGCGGACGAGTTCGAACAGGCGCTTGACGGCGCCGATATCGTGGTGCTGCTGCTGCCGGACACCCCGGCCACACACAATATCCTGGACGCTGACGCCATCGCCCATCTCGCGCCCGGTGCTTTTGTGATCAATCCAGGCCGCGGCCCGTTGATTGACGACCAAGCCCTGATCGCAGCCCTTGATACTGGGCATTTAGCGCATGCCACACTGGACACGTTCCGTCAGGAGCCGTTGCCGCCTGAGCACCCTTTTTGGGCCCATCCCGGCATCACAGTAACACCGCATATCGCATCAGAAACGCGTGCCAAATCCGCAGCCCGCGTGATTGCCGAAAACATCCGGCGCGGCGAGGCAGGAGAGCCGTTTCTGCACCTTGTCGATGTCGCCCGCGGGTATTGACGCCGTCAGTGTCACCCTTGTCCCCTTAACGCAATTTCGGCGGCCGCGTAGGGTCGCTGCCAGGGGGCGATGGCGGACGTGCGGCGGGAAGTTCCGGCAGATCTACCGTTAGGCCAACGGCAATGGCGCGATCGAGATGCGGGCCGTCGGTGAGGAAGGCCAGGTCGATCTCTGCAGGGTCACGGCCTGCAATGGCCAATGCCTCAGTGATGAGGCGTGCCAGGGCGGGCTCAGCGCCGGGTGCTGCATTTCCGACAGCTAAAGCAGGCCGGGGCGGCGCATCGGCGAAGGTTGCGCGCAGCAGAACCAGGCGCTCGGCAAGGCTTGCCGCGGCGGCAAGTGACGTTTCCAGAATTCTGATCAAATCTGCATCGTCCGGCTCAGGCGCCTGAAAGGCCGTGGGCTGGATTGGGGTCTCCGACGGTGCAACCGCGCGCGCAACCAACCAATCAAACGCATCTGGCGGCAGGATATGTTCCGCCTCTGTGCCCAAGTTCAATGCCAGGCTGATCCCCTGACCCTTAAGCATTTGCGCCATGGCGCGCCCTGAAAGTCCAACATAGGCCGCTTGGCCCGCAAAGGCGGCCAAACGCTCCTCAGTATCAAATGCGACGGCGAATTGACCTTGCTCCAGCGGGAAAAGCTGCGGCTTCACCGCATCTCCCGCCGGTTCCGCGTCAAGCAGCAAAAACAGCTCTGCGGCGGCAAAGGTCGCGTAGATCGCACGATTACGCGCATCGTCCTCGGGCGCTGTCAAATGGGCCCGAATAGCGCGATCAAGAGGTGTCGCGGCAAGGCTCATGCAAGCACCTCGGCGACCTGCCGGCGCAGGTTTGGCAGAAGGTCCGCAGCAAACCACGGGTTTTTTTTCAGCCACGACGTGTTGCGCCAAGACGGGTGCGGCAGAGGGAACTGGTGCGGCGCATAACTGCGCCAATCCCAGACCCTATCGCGCACGCTTACGCCGCGCCCCAGATGCCAGTTTTGCGCATAAGCGCCGATCAAAAGCGTGAGACCGACGGAGGCGATGTTGGGCATCAAGCGCTGGCGCCAGGTTTTGGCGCAAATCGGCGGCGGGGGTAGGTCAGCGCCTTTTGCATCATAGCCGGGAAAGCAAAACGCCATCGGCACGATTGCGATACGCTGGCGATCGTAGAACACGTCCTGATCAATCCCCATCCAGTCGCGTAAGCGGTCGCCTGACGGGTCGGTAAAGGGCTGGCCCGAGGCATGGACCCGCGCGCCAGGTGCCTGGCCAACGATCAGAATGCGCGGCGCGCGCGTCCCAATCCAGACAACCGGTCGCGGCGCGTGGCCTGTTGCGGTGGCCGCAAACCGGTCCGCGCAAATCCTGCATCCGGAAATCTCTGAGGTGAGCGCATCAAGCATAGTCAAAGGCATAGCAGGAAGCAGGCCGACGAAAAGGGCTAGACAATGTTTCTACATTTCTATAAATATCGAATCATGGAACATAGCACAAACATCCCCACCTTGACCAAAGCGGCGACCTGCTTTGCCGCGCTCGGCTCTGAACAGCGGCTG
>JBCCXT010000016.1:0-66459 GCA_039191215.1 Pseudomonadota bacterium | reverse complement strand
TCCTGGAGCCTAGTGAAACTGGGCACGACAAGTGCGCAAAAGAAGCTGTTTTTCAACCTTCGCAAGGCGAAAGCCAGGATCGGTGCGCTTGAGGAAGGGGATATGCGGCCTGAAAACGTCGCGCGCATCGCCCATGATCTTGGCGTGACCGAAACCGAAGTCATCTCGATGAACCGTCGTTTGTCGGGTGGCGACGCCTCGCTCAATGCGATGGTTGGCTCGGACGGGGAAAGTGCGACGCAATGGCAAGATTGGCTCGAAGACGAAGATGCCAACCAGGCCGAGGATTACGCCGAACGCGATGAGATGCAGCACCGTATGGCGCTGATGGAAAAGGCGATGGACGTTCTGAATGAACGCGAGCGCGATATCCTGACGCAACGCCGCCTGAAGGACCAACCGGTCACGCTTGAGGAGCTGTCAGGCGTCTATGACGTGAGCCGCGAACGCATCCGCCAAATCGAAGTGCGTGCCTTCGAAAAGCTGCAAAAGCGGATGAAGGAGCTTGCCCGCGAAGATGGGCTTGTCCCGGCCTAACCAAAAAGTTTCACTCACGGCAAAAGGGGCCCCGCGCATTGCGTGGGGCCTTTTTAACATTGGATGCGTCGCTGCATTTGTGGTGCTGGGTCTGCGTCGCTTCGGACCTTGCCCCCCTTACCTTCAGCTCAGCAATCCTTACCCAGGCCAGGCGATGACCCGTAAACCTGTTTGCTTCCCTTCCGATGATGCCGTTGTGAAAAACTACTTGGTGACAAGCTACGCCAATACCAGGACCACATTCCGGCACTGACTTCGTGCAAGACGTCTCGCTTGCCATCACTGGTTCCGACAAGCGGCCCCAATAGCGGGCAGTCATCACCATCTTTTTGGGCCTTAACCCCGCAGTGTTGAAGGCGGTCTAAGCGCGTTCTTGCTTTGCGTGCAGCCGTCGGCGCTGCGCTCGATTGCTTGCATCTGACGGCGGCTGGGCGCAGATTTAAGCGGTTAAAGAGAGGGAGGATCGGCCATGGCCAGCCACATCAATTGGGGCATCCTCGGCGCGTCGAACTTTGCACGCAATACAATGGGCCCGGCGATCAATGAAGCACGCAGGGGGCGTCTCGCTGCTGTGGCCAGCCGCGATCCGGGCAAGGCCGCAGCTTTCGCGGACCTCGCCCCAGGCCTGAAGATCCACGATGGCTATGAGGCGCTGCTGGCCGATGCAGATATCGATGCGATCTACATCCCGTTGCCAAACGCCATGCATGTGCATTGGTCCGTCCTGGCGGCAGAGGCTGGCAAAGCTGTTCTTTGCGAAAAACCAATCGCGATGGAAGACGCCGATTTCGACCGCCTTCTGGCGGCCCGCGATGTCACCGGGCGGCTAATCGCGGAGGCCTATATGCCCGTCCATCATCCGCAATGGGCCCGTGCACGCGATCTAATCCAGGACGGCACATTGGGCGATCTTCATACCGTCAGCGGTGTCTTCACCTACGGGCTGTTTGATCCCGTCAATGTGCGCAATTCGGCCGAGCTTGGCGGCGGTGCGCTGCGTGATATTGGGGTCTATCCAATCGGCACGTTCCGGTTTGCAACCGGCACAGAACCAGAGCCAGATTACGTTGAGATGATCCGCGAAGACGGCGTCGATGCATCGACTTGGGTTCATGCCCATGCGGATGATGCGCGGTTTCGTTTCCATGTCGCGATGCGCACGACCAAGCGCCAAGAAATGGTTTTCGAAGGCACGAAGGGCTGGCTGCGTCTGCCGGTGCCGTTCAACGCTGATGTGGAGGGCGAGGCACGCCTGGAATTGAAGCTTTCCGACGGCGCGGAGCATGTCATCCGCTACCCGCGGGAGCGGCAATATGCAGCACAAGTGGAGGCCTTCAACGCGCAGCTTTTGGACGGCAAGCCCTTCGTCTGCCCGCTAGAGTTTTCGCGGGGCACGCAAGCAATGATAGATAAGATATTTGCCATGGCTTAGGCCCCGTTTCTGCCCGATGCGCGGCGTGTACGGTGGCCGATTTGTTTAGGCCCTATCGCCGCTTTTGATATTGGCGGCATCAATCCAGTCACTGGCGAAATCCACTAATTCGCGGAAATCACAGAGCAACGACGCGGCCTGGCCGATCTTGTCTGATGTGACGCGACCGGCCTTCACGAAGTCCTCGCCGATAGCGGGGAAAAGACGCCCCACATCATCTGCCACATCCGGCGTTTCCATCCATGTGCCGTTCGGCCCGCCTGATTTGAACCGCCGGGTCTTTTCCCGACGCGTCGGCGCAAATGTCTCTGCGGTGTGGAACGCGGTGCAGCGGTTCCAGCCCACGCCGATGAGAAGGATTTTGCTCGATGGTCGCGCGTAGAGCTTGCCGAAAGGTGTCTCCGCGCCGGTTGCCCACGCCAGGGAATGTTCCGTGGCATAGCTATCTGCCTCTGCGCCATTCAGGCACACAGATGTCGTGGGATGCGGGCTGCGCCGTGTGCCGGGCCAAGTCCGAAACGTCTCCGCGATAATGCCCATGGCATCGGCGGGTGAAGTCGCCGCGTCAAAGCCCAAAACGGCATCTTCGATCTGGGCGATGGTTTTGCCATCGGATGGATCAATGTCGATGCCCGTGGGCATGTAGGCGTCCGAGGAAAACCCAGGCATCGCGACCAGACCTTCAGGCCCGACACTGGACAGGAGCGCCTGGATCACCGCGCGCGCACCGCCAACAATTGGCCCAATCGCACGCATTGAGGCATGCACAAAAACGCTGTCGCCCGGTGCCAGGCCAAGCTTGTTGAAATCCGCCTCGAGCGAGAAAACTGTCGCAAATTTAGGCATGACGCGCCCGTTCGTTTTGCACCCAAGATAGCTGGGTTTTCCAGCTAGGTTCAGGTCTGTGCCATTGTGGATATTGCCGAGCTTGGTTCGATCAGCCTTCCATCATCTCCAGCTCATCAATCAGCCCGGCGATCATGCCCAGGCCCTTGTCCCAAAACGCCGGATCGCTGGCATCAAGACCAAACGGTGCAAGCAGATCTTTGTGGTGCTTTGACCCGCCAGCTTTGAGCATTTCGAAGTACTTTTCTTGGAAGCCCGGACCGCCCTCCTGATAGACCGCATAGAGCGCGTTCACGAGCCCATCGCCGAATGCGTAGGCGTAAACGTAAAAGGGCGAATGCACAAAATGCGGGATATAGGCCCAGAAGGTCTCATAGCCGTCCATGAAGTTGAAGACAGGGCCGAGGCTTTCGCCCTGCACGCTCATCCACAGCTCGCCGATTTGGCCGGGCGTTAACTCGCCCTCGGCGCGTGCGGCATGCAGCTTGCACTCGAAATCGTAAAACGCGATCTGGCGGACGACCGTGTTGATCATGTCTTCGACTTTTCCCGCTAGCAACACTTTGCGCTCTGCCGGGTCGTCGGCTGCGTCCAGAAGCTTGCGGAATGTGAGCATTTCGCCGAAGACGGAGGCCGTTTCAGCCAGGGTCAGCGGTGTCGAGGACAGCATCTCGCCCTGCGCGGCTGCCAGGCGCTGGTGCACGCCATGTCCAAGTTCATGCGCCAGCGTCATCACATCGCGCGGCTTGCCGAGATAGTTCAGCATCACATACGGGTGCACGTCGGTAACCGTGGGATGGGCAAAAGCGCCGGGCGCCTTGCCGTCTGTTACGCCCGCATCGATCCAGCCTTTGGTGAAAAACGGCTCGGCCAAGTCTGCCATGCGGGGATCGAAAGCGGCATAAGCCTCGGTCACGGTCGTCCGCGCGTCATCCCAACTGACGATCCGGTCGCTTTCCATCGGCAACGGCGCGTTGCGGTCCCACACTTCAAGCGCGTCGAGCCCAAGCCATTTCGCCTTCAATGCGTAATACCGGTGGCTGAGCCTCGGATAGGCGGCAACAACGGCGTTGCGCAAGGCCTCTACAACTTCGGGCTCGACATGGTTCGACAGATGCCGGCCCGATTGCGGTGTTGGCAGGTTGCGCCAACGATCCTCGATCTCCTTTTCCTTGGCCAGCGTGTTGTGGACCCGGGCAAAGAGCGGCAACCGCGTCTCGAACGTCGCGGCAAGTGACCGCGCCGCTTTCTCGCGCGTCGACCGGTCTTGTTCGGTTAGAAGGTTCAGCGTGGATTCAATGCCCATGCTTTCGCCGTCGACATCAAATTCCATCGCGGCAATCGTTTCGTCGAAAAGCTTGTTCCAGGCCGAGGCGCCGACCGAGGATTGGTCGTGCAAATAGGCTTCCAACTCATCGGACAACTGATAGGGCTTCATCGCGCGTGACCGGTCAAGCGCGGGTTTGTAGCGCGCCAGATCCGCGTTTTCTGCCAGCAACTTGGCATAGCTGTCATCGTCGATCCGGTTAAATTCAAGACTGAAAAACACAAGTGGCGCGGTGGCCGCCGTGATCTGGTCTTGCGCATCCGACATCGCCTTGGCGCGCTCTGGATCGGTTGTTTTCTGGTAATGCCTTAGGCCCACATACGACATGATGCGCCCCGCTTTGCCGGAAATGGCTTCGTGCTTTTCGATGCAGGCGAGCATGTCCTCAGCGCTAAGCGTGTCGAGCTTGCCGCGATAGGTTTCGGCAAAGGCGGCGCAATTGGTTTCCAGCCACTCCAAATCGGCGGCGAATTCCGGGGCGTCGGGTGCGGGATACAGATCGCTCAGATCCCAAACCGGCAGGACGCCCAGCTCTCGGGCGCCGGTCCCGGCATCGGCGTCACGTGTCGGTTGGGCGGAGAGATGTGGCAGGGCCATGGGCGTTCCTAAAGGGCATGGAGGTGGCGTTTGGCCACAGATATGCACCCTCTGCGCGAAGTTGCAAATCGTGTCGTTTTCACGGGACGATGTTACGCTGTCGCAGCCCGCTTAAAGCTCGATGCCGTCGGCATTGTCGGTGTCAGGCGCATTCCAGGGCGGCGCGTCTGGGCTACGACGGATGATGATGTCGCCATTGGGCAGACGTTCGGGCAGCTCATAGGCCGAAAGATCGTCGATCATCTCACCCAAAGATTGCAGCATCGGGATCATTTCGTCTTCGAAGAAGGGCTCAATCTCATCAAGCATGGGCTGCATTTCTTCGCGCAGACCTTCGAGCATGAGCCGTGCGCCTTCGCCGAAAAGATCAAGACCGTCGTTAAACACGTTGTCATCGCCGCTGTCTTGGGCGGCGGCTGGGGCGGAAAGGGCCAGCGTCAAAAGGATGATGCGAAGTTTCATGATTGAAAGATAGGCAGCCCGCGCCCGGCTGTTAAGGGGCTTTGAGGTCGAGCGTGACCGGGAAATGGTCCGACGCCGTCAAAAGCGCCTCTCGCAACGTTGCGTCGCGCCAGCATTGCGGGTCTTCAAACGGATGCCAAATGCGCCAGCTTTGCGCCCAGGGGCGCAGATCTGGGCTGATCATGATGTAGTCGAGCAGGGCGGAGATGAACCGCCCGGCATCGCGGTTGTAAAACCGCGCCGTGGCGGCTTGGGCTGCCAGCCGGCTTTGCAACGCGCCAGCGGCATGGGGGTCGAAAAGCTGCGCCTCTGTCGGGTCATGGGTGCCCAGCACGATCTCCACGCCGGAGCGGCCGAACAATTCCTCGTATTCATCAAGGCCGGGTCCATCGTTGAAATCGCCCAGAACGATCAGCGGCTCGCCCGCCGCTAATTGGGCGCTCACCCTTTGGCGCAGCCAAATGCATTGCGCGAGTTGCTTGCGTCGGTTGGCAATGGCGATGCGCATGGCTTCGTCGCGGTTGCTGGCGCCGTGCGGTGCTTTGGATTTTGCGTGCACGCCGATAAGCCTCAGCGGCCCAATTTTAGTGTCCAGCAGCGCTTCGAGGGGCGGTTTTGACCAGCGCACGACATCTCCTGTCGCATCCGTATCGAGATCAATGCTGAACTCGCCATCGAAGCGCGGTGCGCCGTGGCTGGTCGGATCATGGCGCGCGCTGATCCGATCGGGATCGAAAAGCAGCAAAATCTCCTGCTGCGTATGATTGGCAAATCCCACCAGGGCCTTGCGCGCACGCAATCCAGCCCGCGCAGCGAAGCCTTCGAGGGCGGCAGCGCCATTCCGGCTGCGCGAAATATCAGGGGCCTCAACCACCAAAATCGCATCCGCATTGAGCCTGCCAAAGACCAACTCCAGGGCCGCAAGTTGTTGGGCGCGGGTCACGTCACGCCGGCCCGACCAGCCGTGATCGTCCAGCGCGCTTGCGTCGTCATCGAAAAGGTTGGTGAACCATTCGACATTGTAGGTTGCGATGCGCATCAGCCGCGATCACCGCTGCCGTTGATCTGGTCCCAGGCACGGTTGATGGCGGCTAGGCGGGTTTCGGCAAGGCGCAGCGCCTCGGTCGGCAGCCCGCGTCCCATGGCGCGGTCGGGGTGGTTTTCGCGCACCAATTGGCGCCAGATCGTGCGGATCTCATCGAGCGGCATCTCTGGCTGCGCGCCGAGGATTTCGTAAGGGTCCGGTTCTGTGCCGGGGACGTGGCGCGCGCGTAGGCGTGCAAACACCCGGCCCTCGATACCGAAGATTTCCGCAACGCGGGCCAGGAAGGCGTCCTCGGAAGGGTGGTAGAGCCCGTCGGCGCAGGCGATGTGAAAGAGGCCCTCCAAAAGGTCGATCAAGACAGTGCTGTTGTCGTCAAACATGCGCGCGATGCGGCTCGCATAGTCTTCAAACCCGGCCACGTCTTCGCGCGCAAGGTTGAAAACCCGGGCCGCGGCCCGCTCATCGCTATCGCCAATGTGGAAGACCTCGCGCATTGCGGCGACTTCGTTGCGGGTCACAAGTCCGTCCGCCTTCGCCATCTTTGCCGACAGCGCGATGACCGCGATCGTGAAGGCCACCGAACGCTCGGGCGGTGTGCGCAATTGGTCAAACACGACCGACAGGCTTTCACCGCTGGCAAGTGCCGAGAGCGCTTCAGATATGCGGGACCAGACCGACATGACGCCCATGTTAACGGTTTGGGCGCCGGCGGTCAGGGGGCAAACTGGCGCGCCGGGCGGCTAGAGCGTGACCAGGCCGCGGGGTGTATCGATTGAGGCGCTAAGTCGCGGCTCGGGGCCCTGGGTGACCGCGATCCGTGCGTCAGCTGCCAGAACCTGGGCCAGGGCGGCCCGGAGCGCATCCGCCTCAGGCGAGGTGAGCAAGAGCGCCTTGAGGCGTGCGCCTTTATCCTCAAGCTGCGGTGCGGGATGGGCGCTTTGCCATTCAAGCAGCGCTGGAAACAGGCCGCCGAACGGCAAGGTGCCATCTGCCGGAATGGCCATGCGCCAGCGCAGATCGCTGCGTTGCAATGCCCAAGGCCTGCCGGTGCCCGGCGGCGCCGCGCCAAGTGCGGCGTCGAGGTCATCGTTGCGTGCCGCCCAATGGGTCAGCCGCGCGGGCCCATTATGGTTGTCGAGATTGTACCAGCGCGGCTGTGATGGCGGTTCGGCGGCTGGGTCGACCGCGATGACCTCCAAATAGTCGTTCGGCCCAAGCGACAATAGGCGGTTATGGGTGCCCATGGCGGCATGCTTTCCGCCTTGCGAGAGCGGGAGCCCAAGCGCCTCTTCGATAGCGGCAGAGCCTGAGGTGAGATCGGTGCAGGTGATGACAAGGTGGTCGAGCGTGAGGTGGGCCATGTGATGGGATTAGCCTGGTTGGGCGTAACGGAAAAGGGCAGGCGGCGGGCGGGCAGCGGGCGGGCAGGGGGGCGGCCACGGGGGGCATCGAGCCCCCGCTCGGCCGCCGTCCTGGGGCCGGACGGGCCTTTTGTGGGGGCCTGTGCCCCCACACCCCCAAGCCCTTGTTTGCGGTTGCCTGCCGTCTCGCGGCATTTCTGCCATGGCGCAGCCCTTCGATCCCGAAATTCTGCTCGTGCGGTCTTTGATGGCGATGCTGGCGACAAGTGCGCCCGCAGGCCCGCGCATCGCGCCTATGGGGGTTTTGTCGGAGGATGAGGCGCTTTGGTTGCCATCCGACGAGGCGGCAAGCTCCGTCATGCGGTTGCGCGCGGACCCGAATGCGGCGGCAGAGATCGTTGAATTTGATCCAGGCCGCGGCGTTTTGCTGCATCTGGGGTTGCGGGGGGCGGGCGGATGTTTGAGCCATCGGCAAAGATCGGTTCTGACGGCTGCTGGCAAAGTATCTAGGCCCCGATCCAACGGATTGGACCCCATGGTTCATTGACAATATAGCCAAAATCAACGACCCGATCGGGCGGTGGATTCGCCTCAAGCAAAGGAACGTTTTCACCAGCAATGTGTATTTCTTTCGAACCGGCCCAGACGTACTTGACCCGTGACCAGCTTGAGCAAACCCATCTTGCGCAAAGCGGCATATGCCGCTCGCAAAATTGCCCATGAGACGGCTGGTATTGGCCGCGACCTGACGCAAGCGCTTTTGGCGGAGATAGGCCCATTACACGGGCAGGTCATCGCTGGATACATGCCGATCCGAACGGAAGCCGACCCGCGGCCAGCGATGACCGCCTTGGTGGCAGAAAACCGGGTATGTGTTCCGGTCATTTTCGCAGCAGGCGAAGCCTTGGCGTTTCGCGAATGGCACCCCGATGCAGTGCTAATCGAGGGGCCGTTTGGCACGCAGGTTCCAGCTGAGGGGGCTGATCTGACACCAAACATACTGATTGTGCCGCTAGTTGCTTTCGATTTGGCCGGCAACCGTTTGGGTTACGGCGGCGGCTTTTACGACCGCACATTGCAGCGTCTGCGTGCCGCGGGCGCGGTTCGGGCAGTGGGTCTGGCCTATGGGGCGCAGGTTTTGCCGGAACTGCCCGTAGAACCCACCGATCAACCACTTGATGCAATCGTTACGGAGGCGGGGACTCTGCCCCTTGCCGGGGCTGGCCGGACGGCCTAAGCCCAGAACATGCGCATCCTCTTTTTGGGCGATATCATGGGCCGGGCTGGCCGGTCAGCGGTGGCGGGGCGGTTGGCCGGATTGCGCGCCGATTTGGCGCTCGATTTTGTCGTCGTCAACGGGGAGAACGCGACCTCAGGCAACGGTTTGTCGCAGCCGCATGCCAAAGCGCTTCTGGAAGCAGGCACCGATTGCATTACGCTTGGCGATCACGCATTTGACCAGCGCGACATGATGAGCTTTATCGGGAATGAGCCGCGCATCATCCGCCCGCTTAATTACGCCAAAGGCGCGCCCGGTGCCGGCGCGCGGGTCTACGAGGTCTCCGGCGGCAAGCGCATCCTGGTCGCCCAAGCCCTGGGTCAGGTTTTTATGAAACGCGCCTTTGCCGATCCATTCTCGGCGATCGACCAGGTTCTCAGCGCCCATCCCTTGGGTGGTGCCGTTTCAGCCACAATCGTCGACATGCATTGTGAGGCCACGTCGGAGAAGATGGCGATGGGCCACTTTTGCGATGGCAGGGCAAGCCTGGTTGTCGGCACGCATACCCATGTTCCGACCGCAGATGCGATAATCCTGCCCGGCGGTACGGGGTATCTGACCGATGCTGGCATGTGCGGCGATTACAACTCGGTCATCGGCATGGAAAAAGCCGAACCCATGCGTCGCTTTGTGACGGGCATGTCGAAGGATCGCTTCCAGCCTGCCTCAGGCCCGGCCACGCTTGCCGGCATCGTGGTGGAAACCGACGACAAGACGGGCCTCGCAACCCATGTGCAGCCGCTGCGCGTTGGCGGATATCTGCCCGAGGTGGGTCTGTGATGAGAGCTTCGGCCAAGCACAGATTGAGGGGCGCTTGTGGCATTAAAAGGTGGCCTGCCCGGGTTAGATCGGTGCCTGCGCTCGCTCTGCCAAAAGACCACCGGGCGCGTCTGTGATGTCGGCTCTGCCGACGCGGCTTGCGCCATTAGCCCCTTTGGCCCTGGTCGGTGCGGTTTGGGGCTCGACCATGCCGATGACAAAAACCGCCGTCACGGTCGGCTACACACCTATAGGGTTGATCTTTTGGCAGCTTGCGATCGGCGCCGTTGTGCTCAGCGCATTGACGCTATTGCGAGGGCGGCGATTGTCGCTAGAGCGTCGGCATTTCGCAATCTACGCGATGATCGCGTTGGTTGGAACGATCTTGCCGAATTCGGTCAGCTACGAAGCGGCCGGGCATCTGCCGGCGGGCATCATGGCGATTGTGGTGTCGCTGGTGCCGATGATGGCCTTTCCCGTCGCCATTGCCTTTGGCCAGGACCGGTTCTCAGCCCTGCGATTTTTAGGGCTCTTATTGGGGCTTGTGGCCATAACGCTGATCGCGCTGCCGGAGGCAAGCCTGCCCGAACGCGCCATGGTCGCCTGGTTGCCGGTGGCGCTGGTCGCCCCGCTTTTTTACGCCTTTGAGGGCAATTTGGTGGCCAAGTTTGGCACAGGCGGGCTCGATCCGGTGCAAACCCTTGCCGGTGCGTCGATCCTGGGCACCTGCTTGGTTTTGCCGGTTACCTGGGCCACGGGCACCTTCATTGATCCGCGCGTGGTCTGGGGGGCTGCTGAATGGTCGATCCTGGGCATCGGGTTGGCCCATGCGGCGGCGTATTCGGGATATGTCTGGCTTGTCGGCTGGGCCGGTGCGGTCTTTGCAGCCCAAGTATCCTATCTGGTGACAGCCTTTGGCATTTTCTGGTCTTGGCTGCTGCTGTCGGAGACCTATTCGCTGTGGGTCTGGGCGTCGGTCGCGGTGATGTTCACGGGCCTCACCCTTGTGCAGCCGCGTCAGCCGCAGGCATTGCAGCACCCCCGCGGCCCGGTGCAGGATGGTGCCAGCGGCACCCACCAATAAGGCGCTCCATGATCGATCTTGCCCTGTCCGATACGGCCGCGGCCTGGATCAGCATCGCTGTGGTGCTGGCCATGTTTGCGCTGTTTCTGCGCGAGACCTACCCAACAGAAGTGGTCGCAATTGGCGGTGTGGCGGTGCTTATCGCACTGGGATTGCTGCCTTATGAAGCGGCCCTCGGCGTTCTTGCGAACCCCGCGCCCTGGACCATCGCCGCCATGTTTGTCGTCATGGGTGCGCTTGTGCGCACCGGCGCGCTTGTCCAGCTTACACGGATGGCTGAGCAGAATGTCGGCGCCAATCCGCGACGGGCGATTTTTGGTATGCTTCTGGCCGTGGCCTTGGCATCGGCAGTGATGAACAACACCCCTATTGTGGTTGTCATGATCCCGGTTTTTGTGCAGATCGCCAAATCCGCAGGCAGACCGGCCTCTCGGTTGCTTATCCCATTATCCTATGTCGCCATCATGGGCGGTACACTGACGCTGATCGGGACCTCAACCAATCTTTTGGTAGATGGCGTTGCCCGAGGCGCGGGCCTGGCGCCGTTTACGATCTTTGAGATCACGCCGATCGGTCTGGTCGTTGTCACCTGGGGATTTTTGTACCTTTGGTTCTTCGGCCGGCGCCTTTTGCCAGAACGGGTGTCGATGGCAACGATGCTAAGTGGCGCGCGCAGTCGGCCGAAATTCTTCACCGAGCTGGCTTTGCCGGAGGGCTCACCCCTGATCGGTCAGCGCGCTGAAGAGGTTGATCTCTTTCGCCGCCAGGACGTTCGCTTGATCGATGTGTTGCGCGGCGACGCCTCCCTGCGGCGCGATATGGCCGCTGTGGTGCTGCAAGAGGGCGACCGCGTCGTGCTGCGCACAGAGATGTCGGAGGTGTTGGGCCTGCAGCAAAACCGCCAGCTTAAGACGCTCGACAAGCTCTCCTCGGTGGCGACAACAACGGTCGAGGTGCTTATCACCCCCGGTGCTCGGCTTGTCGGACGCTCGCTCGGCGCGCTGCGGCTGCGGCGGCGCTACGGCGTTTATCCGCTGGCCGTGCATCGCCGAAACGAAAATATCGGACGCAAACTTGACGACCTGGTCGTGCAGGTTGGCGATACGCTGCTGCTCGAAGGCGACCCGCAGGATATCGAGCGCTTGGCCGCGGATATGGACCTGGTCGACGTGGCCGCCCCAAAAGAGCGCGCCTATCGCCGTGGTAAAGCCCCTTATGCTGTCATCGCAATGACCGGGATTGTCACGCTAGCGGCGTTTGATGTGGCCCCGATCCTGATGCTCGCGGTTTTGGCGGTGGCGCTTGTTCTGTTGGGGCGCTGCATCGATGCCGAAGAAGCCTTCGGCTTCATCGATGGGCGCCTTTTAGCGCTGATCTTTGCCATGCTCGGCGTTGGCGCCGCATTGCAAAACACCGGCGCTGTGGCGCTGATCGTTGGCGCCATGGCGCCCGCACTGGATGGGATGCCGCCCTGGGTGCTGGTCTGGGCTGTCTATTTTCTGACCAGTCTTTTTACGGAACTTGTGTCCAACAATGCAATTGCCGTTATCATGACGCCGATTGCCATAGGCCTTGCTGAGGCCACGGGCGTGGATGCGCGCCCGCTCGTCGTGGCCGTTATGATTGCAGCCTCGGCCTGTTTTGCCACGCCGATCGGCTATCAGACCAACACGCTGGTTTACGGGCCCGGCGGGTATAAGTTTACCGATTTCATGCGCGTGGGCATCCCCTTGAACCTGTCCCTTGGGGTGATTGTTTGCTTGACGATCCCGCTGATCTGGCCGCTATAGGAGCTCTGACGTGAACCAATTTCTCAGCGCCACACGCTTCATGATCCTGCTGGCTGTGTTTGGCGCGCTGATCGCTGCCGCGACAATCCTCATCTACGGATTTTTGGAAGCAATCCAATTGGTGGCCACGACACTCGAAACCGCCGAGGTCTCGCGCTCGGGTGCGAAGGCGCTGGTGATCGAGTTTATTGAGATCGTCGATTTGTTCTTGCTAGGCACGGTCTTTCTGATCATCAGCGTTGGGCTTTATGAGCTGTTCATCGACCAAAATGTACGGCTGCCCGCCTGGCTTGAGATCAAGACGCTGGATGATCTGAAAAGCAAGCTGATCGGCGTCGTCATTGTGGTTTTAGGCGTGCTCTTTTTGGGCCAGGTGGTGAGTTGGGACGGGGAGCGTGACCTGCTTGGTTACGGCGTGGCCATCGCCCTAGTGATCGCCGCACTAACCTATTTTCTGGGCCTCAAGCTTTCGATCAAGGACAAATCCGAAAAGTCCGGAAAGTCTGGAAAAGGCGAATAGTCCTGCGCTTAGTGGCGCCCTTCACAGCGGCCAAACCACCAAGATAACCGGCACAGCGACCGCCACGATTAAGACCTCCAGCGGTAGCCCGATGCGCCAATAATCGCCAAAACCATAGCCGCCCGGGCCCAGGATCAGCGTGTTGTTCTTGTGCCCAATGGGTGTGAGAAAGGCAGCCGAGGCCGCAACCGCCACCGCCATCAAGAACGGGTCGGCCGATACGCCGAGGCTTGCCGCCATCTGGATGCCGACGGGTGCGGCGACGATGGTGGTCGCTGTATTGTTAAGGATATCCGACAGGCTCATCGTCACGACCATCAAAACCGTCAGAATGGCCCAAGCCGGTAGGCCTTGCGTCGCGCTGACCAAAGCGCCAGCGATAAGTTCTGTCCCGCCGGATGTTTCAAGTGCTGCGCCAAGCGGGATCATCGAGCCCAAAAGGACGACGACCGGCCATTCGATATGAGTATAGATCTCTGCCAGCGGCAAAATTCGGGTCAGAATGTAGCCGACAACAACCAGGCCAAGGGCAATCGGCAGGTCAACCAGCCCAAATGCAGCAGCGGCAACTGCGGCGCCAAAAAGCGCAATCGCACCCCAGGTTTTGCCGTCTTGTGTCACCGCTAAGCCGCGATCGGCAAGCGGCAACACGCCGAGCCAATCGACGACTTCATCAACGGCCTCGGACGGGACAAGCATAAGCAAGATGTCGCCCGGCAGCACCTCGGTCCGGCGCAGACGCGATGTAATGCGCTGGTCTGCGCGCGCGATGCCGACAATGACAGACCGTTTGCGCCAGCCAAGCCCAATCGCTTGTGCCGAACGCCCGGCGATGCGCGCAGCCTCGGGCACGGCGACCTCGATCAGGGCGGTCTCAGCGTCGATCTCCACGGGATTGTCCCCGGGGATCACGTCGAGTTTCATGGCGGTGCGAAATTCATCAAGCGCTGCGGGCTCGCCCTCAAGCAGCAGCACATCACCGGTGCGAAGGTTCAAATTACGCCGCGCGCCGAAGCGCCGCTCCCCGTCTCGTAGAACGCCCAAAACCGTCACATCGGCCTTTTCGGCGGGCTCGATCAGATCGTGCAGTTTAGTGCCAATGAGCTTGTGCTCATCTGGCACGCTGAACTCGGCCATGTAAGGCGCAACGGTGGAGATTTGGTTTGAGCCAACGCCGGAATCACGCGCCGGGATGAACCGCCACCCGACAAGCGCAACAAAGGCCAAACCGACAAGGGCGGCGGCACCGCCAACAGGCGCGAAGTCGAACATCCGAAACGGCTCTCCAAACGCGTCTTCGCGGATCGTGGCAATGATGATGTTGGGCGGCGTCCCGATCAGCGTGGCCATGCCGCCCAAGATCGTCGCAAAACTCAGCGGCATGAGGGTCAGGCCAGGACTGCGCCCGGCTTTGCGTGCGGTTGCGATATCGACGGGCATTAGCAGCGCCAAGGCCGCCACATTGTTCATAAAGGCCGACAGGACGCCGCCGATCCCGCCCATGATCGCGATATGGGCGCCGAGCGAGCGGCCCGCATCGACTAAGGTGCGCGTGATCAAAAACACAGCACCTGAGCGGACGAGACCGGCTGAGACGACCAGGACCAGGGCCACGACGATGGTGGCGGGATGGCCAAAGCCCGAAAAGGCATCCTGGTAAGGCACAACGCCTAGAACAACGCCGACAAGCAGGGCGCTGAACGCCACAAGATCGTAGCGAAACCGGCCCCAAAGCAAGAGGCCAAAGACAATACCAAACAGGCAAAACAGTATGATTTGGTCTTGGGTCATGGGGATTGTGTAGCAGGGGAATGCCCGCTCCGGGAGGGTATGCGAAATGATCCGCCAATGGCAGTATGCAGAAGACGGGGTCATGCCGACCGATCGCGGCCATGATGTGGCCTGGTCGGTCTGGGGGAACCCTGAAGCCTCGACGTCTTTGCTGTTGCATGCCGGGCCGGGCGGCGGGATCTCCGATGGGTTGCGGGCGATCTTTGATCCTGAGGCCTGGCGTATCGTGGCCATGGACCAGCAGGGGGCTGGGCGGTCCCTTCCCCATGCGGGGCGTGATCTTGCCGCACGTGAGGCTCACCGGACCGAAGACCTTGTCGCTGATGCTGAGCGGCTCAGGCGGCGTTTGGGGATAGAGGCTTGGGCGGTCTTCGAAGGATCCTAGGGAGCGACCTTGGCGCAGGTTTATGCATTGGCCTATCCCGGTCGTGTTCGGGGCATGCTGCTGGTCGGCGTGACGCAGATCAGTGCGTCTAAGATTGACTGGCTGTACGGGGGCTACGGATGCTCTTGCCTGAAGAATTCGTGGCATTTCAGGCCGCAGCAGGTGGTGCCGGAACGGGTGCGGAAATTGTCGCGCGCTACCGTGAGGTGCCGCGCGGCCCCGATCCCGACATCGCACAAAAGGCGGCGGATGCATGGTGCGCGTGGGAGGCGGCGGCGATCAGTGGTAATCCGAATGATGCCGCCAAGGGTCGATGGGACGACCCGGTTTTCCGGTTGAGATTTATGCACGTCGTCACGCATTACTTTGCAGCACTTGGATGGGTCGCGATGCCATTGTCAGGGCGTGCGGCAGAATTTGGTGATCTGCTAGGCGAACTTTTGCATTCCGCCCTAGATCTTTCGGCCCCGGTCGCGACGGCCTGGCACTTGGCGCGTTTTTGGAGCGGCGCGCGATTGCAAATACTGCCCGGCGGTTTGCATTCGGCTGTGGATGTTGTGGGTCACGTGCGCGCGGCCTCTGACCGCCTGCTCAAACGCTTGCAATAGGGTGCGCGCGACCTCGCGCCCCCATCCGGGAGCCCTCGGCCGCGCGGGCGATCCTGGACGGATCGCCGGGCCCAGAGATCAAACGAATTCTGCGCGCGGACCGGTTGCGTCAGCTGCTATCGCCAGCGCCTCGGAAAGTTCAATGGTGCGATTGAATAGAGCCCGGCCGACAATCGCCCCGGAGATGTCGGGGACGTATTTCAGGCGTGCGATATCGTCGAGCGACCGCGAAAGACCGCGTGCGACGACCGGGGCGGTCGCGTAGCCGGCAAGTTCTGACACAGTCGCGAAGGACGCATCAGAGACAGTCATCTTTGCGTCGATATCGGTGATGATGACGGCGGCAAGCGGGTCATCGGCGAAGGCTGTAATAAAATCTCGGGGGTCTATAGCGGCGGGCTCGCGCCAACCCTGGACCATCAGTTTGTCCTGCATCACATCGACTGCCAGGCAGATCTGATCTGGAAAGCGCTTTGCGGCCTGTTTGACCAGATCGGGCGACGTCGCCGCCAGCGTACTGACGACAACCCGACCGGCACCCAAATCGATCCATTCCGCTATTGCCTCCAACGAGCGGAACCCACCGCCCAATTGGATCGGCGCACCGGCCCGTCGGATCAGATCGACCAGCAGGTCACGGTGACCGCTCGCTTCGGTCACGCCGTCCAGGTCGGTCACGTGGATCCATGCTGCACCTTCGGCGGTAAAGCCTTGCGCCTTCTCAAGCGGATCGACATGCCAGATTTGCGGCTCTTCCATACGGCCGCGGAACAGGCTGACACATCGCCCATCCTGCAATTCGATTGTTGGATAAATGATCATTGTGATCAGGATACATCGACGGATCGCAAAGTCACGCGCTTATGGATCGAGGCGCCCGGGCCGAGTTCGCCAGTCACACCCCTCTGTGTCTGTGGTTCAGTGGCCTTCGGACTGGTCACACCGGTGACGGAAGTACCCAATTCCAGCAATCATATGAGCTGCTTGTCTGGGGATACATGCATGCGGTTCCTGATGATCCGACCCGGTGCCCGTCTTTCGTCTTGGCGGTCGCGCCGGGATGTGATGAAGATGCGCCTTTTGCAACTCTTGTCACAGATTTGCGCTGCATCGCGCGGCGTTCGCGCTCTTTGCCCGGCTTGTCGGCTGTACCGCAAACCCCTATAACCTCGCCCACCAAACGCGCAAAATCAGCGAGGCAGCTATGGCCGGCCACTCTAAATGGGCCAATATTCAGCACCGCAAAGGTCGCCAGGATGCGGCCCGTTCAAAGCTGTTCTCGAAATTGGCCAAAGAAATCACGGTCGCGGCGAAAATGGGTGATCCGGATCCGGATAAAAACCCACGCCTACGTCTCGCGGTCAAGGAAGCCAAGGGCCAGTCTGTCCCCAAAGACGTCATCGACCGCGCGATCAAGAAATCCTTGGGCGGCGAGGGAGAGAACTACGAAGAGGTCCGCTATGAAGGCTATGGGCCAAGCGGCGTGGCTCTGATCGTCGAAGCGATGACCGACAACCGCAATCGCACGGCGAGCACCGTGCGATCGACATTTGGGAAAAACGGCGGAAACCTGGGTGAGACTGGGTCTGTCGCTTTCATGTTCGACCGCAAGGGGCAAGTCAGCTACCCGACTGATGCAGGCGATGCCGACACGGTCATGATGGCCGCTATCGAGGCCGGCGCAGAGGATGTCGATAGCACCGAGGACGGCCATGTGATCTGGTGCATGGACACCGAATTGAACGACGTCTCAAACGCGCTGGAGGCTGAGCTGGGGGAGAGCGAAAGCACCAAACTTGTCTGGCGCCCGACCACAACAACCGAGTTGGGCCTGGAAGACGCGCAAAAGCTCATGAAGCTGATAGAAGCGCTGGAAGACGACGACGACGTGCAAAACGTTACCGCAAATTTCGAGATCTCGGACGAAGTGATGGAACAGCTTTCGGCGTAGGTCTTGGCTTTACGCCCCGCTGAACAACAACCAAGCCGAGCACAAGGTAGCGGATCGAGCACAAGCAGCGATTGATTGACTCAAGCGTCTCATAACGTCGCGCATTTGATGGTCGCCCTTGCATCAATTCACAGGATTGAATTGCGTATGATGTCGATCGGTCTTTTGAGCGGATTTGTTTTGGCGCTGATAGTGACCTGCAGTGCAACTGCAACACGAGCGGACCCAATGAACGTAATCTGCTCAAACATGGACGCGTTAAACGCCGATTTCGTCATGCTGCTGGCAAGGCACTTAGATTTCGAACCCAATGTCCTACTGAACCCCAGTCGCCAACAAGTAGTGAATTTGGGCACGCTGGCAGCGGTGCGGTTTGTCGTATCTGGCAATGATTTCAACAGTATCCTCGAATGTGGAGACAGGATCGGCGTCGACGCCAATCGACTTGAGCAAGAGGTGTTCCGCCTGCGCTCTCGTTTGAGCTCTGAGGCTGTCCTTGCATATACGGGAGAGCCGACGGGCCGCGTTGTCACGGCCGGAGAGGAACTAGAAATCTCCGGCCAACACATTTTTGTCAGCGTGTCGGACATCGATGATTTGATGGCGGCGGGCAGTGCTGTGGCTTATCTGCACGGTGCAAACCATCTGAGTTGTTGGTTTGACCCGGCTTGTTCGGCTGAAGCGGAGGCACATTGGGCGGGCCGCTCGGATTGAGATCATCAAACTTCTCAAAATGCCCCGCGATGCTTGTGCCGTTGTCCACCACGAGAAAGGCAACAGCGCCCAGGAGCGCGCCTCCGACGCCCGTTCTTGCATGTTCCTTGGCTCTTGCAACTCTCCATTGGCCAAGGTGCCCGGAGCGCGATCCGCGCGACCCGCGCTGACGAGGGCTCCCGCAGGGGGCTTGAGGAGGTGCGGATCGCCAATCGATCTCAACCTGCAATCGGCGCTCTGGTGCAGCGCTGCCAGAACCGATAGCAACCGCTTCATGATCCAGACTTTCTCTGCAGGTTTTGCCCTTGGCTTTTCACTCATCCTCGCCATCGGATCACAAAACGCGTTTGTTCTGCGGCAAGGTCTGCGGCGCAGCCATGTTTTGCCGGTGGTTTTGGCCTGTTCGATCTCTGACGCCATACTGATCGCCATCGGCGTCAGCTCCTTTGCCGCGATTTCTGCCCAGCTCCCCTGGATCACGCCGGCCTTGCGCTGGGCGGGTGCGGCCTTTCTGATCACCTATGGAGCACTTGCCTTTCGTTCAGCCTGGCGCGGCGGCGGCATCTTGTCCGAGGCCGAAGGCGCGCCGGACGCGCTCTGGCCGACACTGGCAACAGCACTTTTGCTGACCTGGGCGAACCCGCATGTCTATCTCGACACGGTTGTGCTTCTCGGCTCGGTCGCCGCGCAATACGGACGCGACGCCACACTATTTGGCGCCGGTGCCGTTTTGTCGAGCTTCGTCTTCTTCTTCTCGCTTGGCTACGGCGCCAAGGCGCTGGCGCCGTTTTTCGCCCGTCCGCGCGCCTGGCAAATCCTCGATCTGCTGGTTGGCTGCATAATGTGGTCCATCGCGCTGAAATTGATCTGGGGTGATTTCTGAATGCCTCAGCCGGTCGGTCAGAACGCGGTGGGTGGCGTCTTTTGGATGCTGGTGACCGGGCTTTGCTTTGTTGCCGTGACCGCGCTGGTCAAGCTTGTCGGGGGAGATGTTCCGCCCGCGCAATCGGCATTCCTACGCTATGTCTTTGGCCTGATCTTCCTCATTCCGATGATCCCGGCCCTTCGCAGAGCCCGGTTCACCCGCCGCACGCTCACGCTTTTTGCCGGACGCGGCGTTGCGCATTCTTTAGGCGTGATTTGCTGGTTTTACGCCATGACCCGCATCCCAATCGCCGAGGTTACGGCGATGAACTACCTCAACCCGGTATATGTCACTGTGATGGCTGCAATTTTTCTAGGCGAGAAACTGGCGCTTCGGCGCATGGCGGCGATTGCCGCTGCACTGATCGGCGCGCTCATCATCCTGCGCCCAGGCTTGCGAGAACTCAATGACGGCCATCTAGCGATGCTGTTCACGGCGGTTGCTTTCGCTGTCGGCTATTTGATCACCAAAATCCTTACTGAAGAGACCGAGCCGGCCGCCATTGTTGCGATGCTCTCAATCACAGTGACAATCGGACTGGCCCCGTTTGCCCTGGCCGATTGGGCCCCGGTTCGCGCGCCTGATCTCGCACTTCTGGCGGCGGTTGCGGTCTTTGCGACAGCGGGCCATTACACAATGACCTTGGCCTTCCGCGCGGCACCATTGACGGTCACCCAGCCGGTGACGTTCCTGCAATTGGTTTGGGCCACGACCCTGGGCGTTGTCGCCTTTGGTGAGCCAATTGATTTTTGGGTCATCCTGGGCGGCGGCATAATAATCGCAGCGATTTCGTTCATGACCTGGCGTGAAGCGGTCCTGAAGCGCAAAGCAACAACACCGGCTGTGCATGAAACCAAAGGCTAGCGGGAAGATGCCCTTGTTTTAGGCAGCTAAGTCCAGAACTGCTCATTGAGCCCCCTTGTCATAACGCCGCAGCGCAGAAAGAGCGGCAGATGCATTGCGCCTCCGGCAATTAGCCTGCTTTCGGTGAACTCGGAGGACACAATTCATGCCAGGCAGTGCGATTCTATTCGTCGGACTCGGATCGGTCGCGGAATACGCAGAAACCGATCGCGCGGCTTGGAACGCCGCCTTCCGCGCCCATGGTATGCGATGGGAATGGTCTTGGGAAAGCTACGCCGAACTCATGCGACCGGGCGGCGCGCGCGATCCGGCGGCGCATTACGCGGCATTCATAGGGATTGAAACCAAGACGGCGGAGCTTGTTGCGACCCAGGTTCGAAACTTCGCCGCGCGGATGACAGGCGACGTGCCGTTGCGCCAGGGTGTAACGGACGTTCTGGCCTGGGCTGCGCGCTCCGGCGTTACATTGGGCCTCATCTCGCGGGCTGCACCCGCCGCGGTTCACGCTGTCCTGGGCGCGACGGCGCGGCATCGCGGCGGGATCGCCTTTGATACGGTGATGACCGGTGCTGACAGTACGCGATTGGCGCCGCACCCAGACGCGGTTGAGGACGCGCTCGATCGGCTCAAAGTCGCCGCCCGGGACGCCGTCGCTATCGCCGATACCCCGGCAAGCGCGGCTGCGGCACTTGATGCCGGGCTGGCAACGCTCGCCTATCCGAGCTTTCTGGCCGAGGAACAAGCCTTTCCAGCGGCCGCGGAGCGCTTGTCAGGCACGTTGACCGCAGACGCTGTTGCCGCGCTGATAGATGCAGCACAGCAAACTGCGGCGGAGTGATTTGATCCAGCGCGATGCGTACGGGTACAGGCGCGGTAGCATCTCACTTTCATCAAAAGAATGCGTTCAGATGTCCTGCGTCCCGCACGAATTAGCTGACGACTTTCCTGGCGAAGTCGATCGCATCCACGCGTTGAACCTAAGCGACGCGCATTTAGCCCGGTTGGTTGATGAGTGTCACGACAGCCACCACGCCGTTCACCGCGCCGAACCCGTCGCTGAGCCGGTCTCAGAAGCGACAGAGGCCGAATCGCGCCAAGGCCGAATGGTTCTCAACGACCGGATCGCGACGTTTCTTAGCCCCGCCGGAAGCGACAGCTAGGCGTCGATACTGCCGGTTTCCAGCCGCGTTTGCAGGCGCTCAAAAAACTCATCAGCGATGCGGCGCGCGGCGCCGTCGATGAGGCGTGAGCCGAGTTGGGCAAGCTTGCCGCCGACGCTGGCATCAACATGGTAGCTTAGCGTTGTGCCGCCGCTATCGCTATCTGCAAGCTCAACCGTTGCGGCCCCTTTGGCAAAGCCGGCCACACCGCCTTTGCCTTCGCCGGAGATCCGATAACTTTCACCAGCAATGACATCCGACAGCGTCACTGCACCCTTGAAGGTCGCACGCACCGGGCCGATCTTTTGCTTCACGACCGCTGCGAAGCCGTCTTGGGGACTCCCGGTCATCTCTTCGCAGCCGGGGATACAGTCGCGCAGCACCTCAGCGGAATTGAGTGCGGCCCAGACCTGGTCGCGCGGCGCTGCTATATCGCGGGTTGCTGTTAGTTCCATCCTTATCCTCCCTCGGTCAGCGACAATCGCGCGTCAGGGCCTGCGCCGTCAACGCTTTGTCCGCCGGGCAAAGTGCCGCGGTGAGCGGGGAGACGTCCCCGAGGGGCGCCAGCGGCGAATTTTTCTTCCCAGATGATTAAGTATTATCGCACCGATAGGGGCAATTTTTGCAAAGTCGCTTTGCTTAGAATGCTACATCCGCACAATGACTGTAAAATCGTGGTGTTCCACACAGTTACCGCCGATCTGTGGGATCAGCCATGTGCATATTAACTGTAGTAGAATGCAAATTGACAAGCTCACGAAGAGAAAGTGTGGTTTGTCAGTGCATTGCGCACAGTTTGGGTGCGTTGTTTATCGGATTTTCCCCCTAGACCGCATTCAAAAGTTAGCATATGCCAGCTTTGTTACTAGTTACTGGGGAGTAGCACATACGATGAAACTTGCTTACGCAGCAGTTGCAGCTTTGATGCTGCCGCTAGCGGCAAATGCCGCAACCATTACCGTCGAGGATTTCGATTCGTCAGCTTACACCGCCGCAGTTGGCGCCGGCACATTTGTTGGTGAGGATTTCGAAGCTGCAGGCGGCGCGCTTGGCGAAGGTGAAGTCGGGACCGGCTTTATGACCGCCGTCGGCATCTTCAACACACTTGGCGGCCAGGGCTCTGGCGGGACGGTGTCGCAATTGCCCGGCAATACCGGCGAGCAGCTCGCGCTGCGCGACGGCAATGTCTACGGTCGTACCGATCAGGTCGGCGGCACGTGGTTCCTGGACAGCAACGACACCTACGGCATGGGTTGGTACGTCAATACCGGCTCGATGTTCAACACGATCATGTTCGTTCTGACCGACCACAGCGAATACTCGACCCTGACCGTCACTGCTGATGGGATGTCCCAGGATATCGCACGCCAGGCCGGTTCGTCTTCCGATCTGGTTACCGTGACGTTCGATGGCCTGGTCTCGGCCGCCTATGTCCAGATGCAGCAGGCGCGCAACGATGGCTTCTCGATCGACGGCGCGCAAGTGGGCATTGCACCGGTTCCGCTTCCGGCAGCGGGCTTGATGCTGCTGGCCGGTCTTGGCGGCATGGCGGCCATGCGCCGATTCAAGCGCGACGACGCCTGAGGGCGCGCGCCCGTTTCCAACGCTAAAGGAGGCCTCTGGGCCTCCTTCTTCTTTGGCTTGTCGCCAGTGAATTGATCGGCGAATGTTACCGCGTTCAGCCAAGGGAACCCGGTCGATGAGCTACGATAATGACAATGTGTTTGCCAAGATCCTCCGCGGTGAGTTGCCGTCAGAGCGGGTCTATGACGACGACCACACCATGTGTTTCATGGATATCATGCCGCGCGCCGACGGCCATTGCCTGGTCATCCCCAGAACGGCCGCGCGCAATGTGCTTGACGCCAATGCCGCACAATTGGCGGCCTGCCTGGCGACGGTCCAAAAGGTATCGCGCGCAGCACTGGACGCTTTCGAGGCAGAAGGTATCACGCTGCAGCAGTTCAACGAAGCGGCAGGGGGGCAGGAAGTGTTCCACCTGCATTTCCATATCTTGCCGCGCCATCCAGGCCAGCCACTGCGCCCGCCGGGTAAGATGGAAGAGCCCGAGGTGATCAAGGCCAACGCCGAGAAACTGCGCGCAGCGCTGGCAGAGCTTTAGTCCGGACCGGCGGTACTGGGCTGCGCCAAAATCCAAAGCGATCGCCACACCGGCATTCGATACTTTTGCTATGATGCGGGTTGGCACCGGAGGCCTTCAATCCAGTTCGATTGGGCAGTTGCGAGCAGTGATGTTGTGCCGGCGGCACGTTCTTTTAATGCTAGTTTCGACGATCAGATTTGCCTTAAGGTGGATATTGGGTTCGATAAAGATAAGTTGTGAGCGCCTGAAGACACGAAGAATCTGTCTTATGGCATTGCCGTTCCATCACCGCTCAGCGCCAACGGCTGAGGCACGACGGATCGTGTATGTAATCGCGGCGATGCCCAAAGCGGAGGAGCAGAACATAATCACAACAAGCGGGATGGCGCCGTCGCCTTGGGTCAGAACGAAACCCGCAAAAGCCGAAAGTGCAGCACCGCCCCCGATCATGATCGCGCCGCCCAGGCCCGAGGCGGTGCCGGCCAGATGGGCGCGGACGCTGAGCGTACCTGAGATGGCGTTTGGCAGGACGAGCCCATTGCCCAATCCGACAAAGACCATGAAGCCAAAAAACACGATCGCGTTGCCCGATCCGGCCAGAAACAAGACCAGCGCCACGCCCATGCCGATCGTCGACAAGAGCGTTCCCAGAAGGATCATCGAATTGATCCCCATGCGGACCGAATAGCGCCCCGACAAGCCGTTGCCGATTGCGTATCCCACGGCCGGGGCGCCGAAAAGGTAGCCAAATTGTTGGCTGGTCAGCCCGAAGACGACGGATGCCACATATGGCGCGCCGCCGAGATAGGCGAAAAATGCGCCTGATGCGAAGGCGGCGGAAAGCGCGTAGCCCCAAAAGCGTCTGGCGGTCAGAAGCTCCGGGTAGTCGGCGAATTGTGCCGCGAAGCTAGTGGGTTTAGTGACATGCGTCTCACCCAGATCGGCCCAAATGAGCCAAAGGACGGCTGCGCCAAGAACCAAAAGCAGCACAAAATTCGCCTGCCAGCCAAAGGCTGCGTCAAGCTCACCGCCGATCATGGGCCCCACCATCGGCACAATTGCCATGCCCATCGTGACATAGCCGATCATGCTGGCGGCCTGTTCCTGGGCATACATGTCGCGCACCACGGCACGGCCCAGCACGAGACCCGACGCGATCACGGCTTGCAGCATCCGGAAGGCCAAAAAGACCTCGATCGTTGGCGCAAGCAGGCAGCCCAATGTCGCTACCATGAAGACGATGAGGGACCATAAAAGCACAGGCCTGCGGCCAAATCGGTCCGAGATCGGGCCCAAAAACACCTGCATGACCGCGTTCATGCCGAGGTAGAGCGCAACCGAGAGCTGAACGAGGCGGTATTCGGTTTCGAAATACTCTGCCATGCCGGGCAGAGAGGGTAAAAACACGTTCATCGACAGCGCACCCAAGCCGGTCAGAACGATCAGCGTGAAGATATGGGGGGGTGTCCTGCGGTCGAAAAAGCGCATGATTGCGTGTAGGACGGCGCATGGCCAGTGTCCATGTGCAGCCGCGCACACAACCGTGGCAGTTCGATTTGCAGATCGGCCGTTGGATGGGCTAAGGAACCTGAAAACTTAGCATTCCTCCTGCCACGCACCCGGCGCTCGCCTTGGGCTGCGGTGCAGCGAGAAAGGGGACAGCGAGATGAAAGATATTCTGGCCGAACTGGAGGAGCGCCGTGGTCAAGCGCGGCTGGGCGGCGGTGAAAAACGCATCCAAGCGCAGCACAGCAAAGGCAAGCTCACCGCCCGCGAGCGGATCGAGCTTTTGCTCGACGAGGACAGTTTCGAAGAATTCGACATGTTCATCACCCATCGCTGTACCGATTTTGGGATGGAGAAATCGAAACCCCGGGGCGACGGCGTTGTCACCGGCTGGGGCACGGTCAATGGCCGCATGGTTTATGTGTTTTCGCAGGATTTCACCGTTCTGGGCGGCTCCGTCTCGGAAACCCACGCCCAAAAGATCGTCAAGATCATGGATATGGCTATTCAGAATGGTGCTCCTGTCATCGGCATCAATGACAGTGGTGGCGCGCGCATCCAAGAAGGTGTGGCAAGCCTTGCCGCCTATGGCGACATTTTCCAGCGCAACATCACAGCCTCCGGCGTGGTGCCGCAGATCAGCCTGATCATGGGGCCTTGTGCGGGTGGTGCGGTGTATTCCCCGGCGATGACGGATTTCATCTTTATGGTGCAGGACAGTTCGTACATGTTTGTCACTGGCCCGGATGTGGTAAAAACCGTCACAAATGAGATCGTGACGGCCGAAGAATTAGGCGGCGCCTCGACCCACACGAAGAAGAGCTCGGTCGCGGATGCGGCTTTCCGCGACGATGTGGAGGCATTGGCCGAGACGCGCCGCCTGATCGACTTTCTGCCCCTGTCGAACCGCGAAAAGCCACCGGTTCGGCCAAGCTACGATGACCCGGCCCGGGTTGATCTGAGCCTTGATACGCTGATCCCTGACAATCCCAACCAGCCCTACGACATGCGAGAGCTCATCCTGAAGATCGCCGATGAGGGCGATTTCTTTGAGATACAGCGCGATTTTGCCGGCAATATCATCACCGGCTTCTTGCGCCTTGAGGGTCAGACCGTGGGCATTGTGGCAAACCAGCCGATGGTGCTGGCAGGCGTGCTGGACATCGATAGCGGGCGCAAGGCGGCACGCTTCGTGCGGTTCTGCGATGCCTTTGAGATCCCGATCCTCACACTTGTCGATGTGCCAGGCTTTCTGCCAGGCACGGGCCAGGAATATGGCGGTGTCATCAAACACGGCGCCAAACTGCTTTTCGCCTATGGCGAGGCCACGGTGCCGAAGGTTACGGTCATAACACGCAAAGCTTATGGTGGGGCATACGTGGTCATGAGCTCCAAACATATGGGTGGAGACATTAATTACGCCTGGCCAACCTCCGAGGTTGCGGTGATGGGCGCCAAGGGGGCGGTTGAGATCTTGCACCGCGCCCATCTCGACGACCCGGCCAAGATCGCGGCCCATACCAAAGAATACGAGGACCGCTTCGCCAATCCGTTTATCGCCGCCGAACGCGGTTTCATTGATGAGGTGATCCAGCCCCATTCCACCCGCCGCCGCGTCGCCCGCGCCTTTGCGATGCTGCGCACCAAGAAGGTGGCGACGCCCTGGAAAAAGCACGACAATATTCCTTTGTGAGGCGGCAATGGCGAAGGAATACCATGCGGTTACACCGGATCTGGTGGCCTACCTGACCTACCGCGTGACCCAACCGCGCTGGTTTATGTCGGGATCGCTAGCAGGGCTCGCCTTGCTGTTCGTGCAGTCCAGATTCCTCGAAGTCGAAGGCTTGAGCCTTTGGTTTTTCATCGCAGGCGTCGGTTTGCTCGGCTATGCAGCGATATTCGGCTACGTGAACTTTGTGAGCCGCGACACCAACCTAAAGAATGCGCTCAAAGCAAGGTCCAGATCTCAAGCCAGGGCGCAGTTCGTCGTCTGGGAGCCGCAAGGCGCTTTTGCGTTTTTGATCGTGCTTGCTGAACTGGCTTTCGTCGCGGGCTTTTTGGCAATTGCTGCGGTTTTTGTTTTGTCGGTCTTGGACGCCGAGCAAACGGAGGAAGACATGCCGGATTTTCACATGATTGCTGGCGGCCCCCAGCCCGTGGCGCCGTTTTCCCATGCCGTGGAAAGCGAAGGCTTTGTGTTTCTGACGGGCCAGATGCCGACAGATCCGGGGGCGCCGGACGCGCCTTTGCCGGATGGGATCGAGGCACAGACTGTGCGGGTGATGGAGAACCTAACGCTGATTTTGGCAGGTCTTGATCTGGACCTTGGCGATATTGTGCAAGTGCGCGCCTATCTCTCCGAGTTTGATCGCGATTACGTCGCGTTCAACGACACTTATCGCGGCTATTTTCCTCCCGACCGACTGCCGGCGCGCACAACCATAGGTGTAACCGCACTTGCGGTCGGCGCTCTGGTTGAGATCGACCTGATCGCGAGGCGCCCATGATCAAACATCGTGGCTTTCCCTCCCGCCTGCCGGGTACGGATTTCCAGTTCACCATCCGGCGCGAAAGTAAATCCGGTGCAACTGAGATCAAGCGGCGCGAACGCCATGCCGATCGCAGACCGGCCGACCGCCGGGCCGATGCCGCTTTTTTGGAAGCTTTGTGGCTCAGCTTCGGATCAGAGCCCTTCGCACGCGGCAACCTTGATGCCGGGCGGTTGTCCTGGCTCATCGGCCGAGAGGTGGTTGCGGCCGAGGAGCCGTTCGATCCGGCAAGCTATGACGCGATGCTCCGGGTCGATGAGCCGCGTGCCCGCGCCAGCTTCCCCGACAGCTTTTCCGGCGCCGGATTCTGGGAGGCATTGGGCCAATGATGTCGACAGTATGGGCGGAATACCGCCAATTGATTGGGCAGCATAAAAACTTATGCTTTGGGCGACGTAATCATTGTGCCATAGTTAGACTACCGGCGACTGTCCCCAGCAGGTTTACCGCCGGATATGACAAGACGTGTTACCCTTCCCCTAAAGGGCGATCCCGGCCAATAAGCAGCGGATCGCCCTTTTTTCTTTGCCGCGCCGCAGATCGCACGATGCGGGCTTTTCTGCGAATCGTTGTCCTGATAGAATCGGCCCCACAAGAACCAATAATGAGGCGGGACAACGCAAAATGCGGAGCAAATTACCAAAATACACAGCCCTTTTGCTGGCAGCGACCTTGGCGGCCTGTTCAGCTTCGGACCCAGAGCGCGCCGGTTTGGGCGCTGTTGCCGGTGGCGTGGCCATGGCAGCGCTTAGCGGGCCCATTGTTGCAGGCACGCTCGTCGGCGTGGGTGCGGGCGCGCTGTGCGACGATTTCGGGGCGTGCTGAACGGCTAAAGCGCAGCCGTCTGACCCGAACACGGGTTTTTGGCCGGCCGGGCGTGCCCCGGTCGGCTCGATTTCGTTTTGATTACGGCCCACGGGCTGTGAATGAAGGCATGGAGGGGACATGATCAAGACTATCCTGATCGCCAATCGCGGGGAGATTGCTTGCCGGGTGATCAAGACCGCACGTCGCATGGGCATTGCCACGGTTGCTGTCTATTCGGATGCCGATGCCCGCGCGTTGCATGTGCAGATGGCAGATAAGGCGATCAATATCGGCCCTCCGCCCGCCGCCGAAAGCTACATCGTCATTGACAAGATTTTGGCCGCGATAAAGGCGTCGGGCGCGGATGCGGTGCATCCAGGTTACGGGTTTTTGTCTGAAAACAAAGCATTTGCTGAGGCATTGGAAGCGGCCGGTGTGGCCTTTATCGGACCGCCCGCGCCGGCGATTGAGGCGATGGGTGACAAGATCACCTCAAAAAAGATCGCCTCAAAGGCAGGCGTCAGCACGGTGCCGGGTTACATGGGCCTGATCGCGGATGCCGATGAGGCGGTGAAGATTGCCGGAGAGATCGGCTATCCGGTGATGATCAAAGCCAGCGCAGGAGGTGGTGGCAAAGGGATGCGCATCGCCTGGTCGGAAGGAGAGGTCGCCGAGGGGTTCCAATCCTCGAAAAACGAAGCGGCGTCGAGTTTCGGCGATGACCGTATATTTATTGAGAAATTCGTCACCCAGCCGCGCCATATCGAGATCCAGGTGCTGGCCGACAGCCACGGCAATTGCCTCTATCTGGGAGAGCGGGAATGCTCGATCCAGCGGCGCAACCAGAAGGTGATCGAGGAAGCACCCTCGCCCTTTCTTGACGAAGCGACGCGCAAGGCGATGGGCGCGCAATCGGTCGAGTTGGCGAAGGCCGTCGGCTATCGCAGTGCGGGCACGGTTGAATTCATCGTCGATGGCGATCGGAATTTCTATTTTCTGGAGATGAACACGCGGCTTCAGGTCGAACACCCGGTGACCGAGTTAATCACCGGCATCGATCTGGTCGAACAGATGATCCGTGTCGCTGCAGGCGAAAAACTGGCCTTCACGCAAGATGACGTCAGACTTGACGGTTGGGCGATGGAAAGCCGGCTTTACGCCGAGGATCCGTACCGCAACTTCCTGCCCTCGATCGGGCGGCTGACGCGCTATCGCCCGCCTGCTGAGACTGAAAGCTACACCCCCGGCCTGCGCCCAACAGATGATGTCGTGCGCAACGATACCGGCGTTTACGAAGGCGGCGAGATCTCGATGTACTACGACCCGATGATCGCCAAGCTTTGCACCTGGGGCGCCGACCGCGGCCGCGCAATCGAAGGCATGCGCCACGCGCTTGACCGGTTCGAGGTCGAAGGGATCGGGCACAACCTGCCCTTTGTAGCCGCGGTCATGGATCATGCGAAATTTGTCTCAGGCGAGATGACAACAGCCTTTATTGCCGAGGAATATCCTGACGGGTTCGACGGCGTGGAGTTGCCCGAGGAAACGCTGGAGGCGATCGCGCGCGCCGCGGCTTTGATGATGTATCTGACGCGCAGCCGGGACTGGATGATCTCGGGCAAAATGCGTGACCAGACGCACGCACCGCGGGCCTTCAATGTGAAGATCGGTCGCTTCCAGGCGACTATTGCCGCCGGGCCAGAATCAAAAGACGACCTGTCGGTGCCGCAGACAACAAGGATCGACGGGGCCACCCCTGACCGCAAGCCGACGCTGATGCGGTGGCAGCCAGGCGACAGCATCGCCGAGATTAGCTTCACGGAGGCTTGGGGCGCGCGGCCGGAAATGGTTCTGAAGGTCGCGCCCAGAAGTGACGGGTTTCGCATCCGTTATCGCGGCGCCGATCTCACGGTTGTTGTCCGCACGCTGCGGGCGGCAGAGCTTGCCGCGCGAATGCCCGAAAAGCTTCCGCCCGATACCTCAAAATACCTGCTTTGCCCGATGCCGGGTCTGGTCGTAAAAATCGATGTTGCCGAAGGCCAGGCGGTGGAGGAAGGCCAGGCGCTGGCCACGGTTGAGGCGATGAAGATGGAAAATATCCTACGTGCCGAGAAAAAGGGCGTGGTCGCCAAGATCAACGCCTCTGCTGGCGACAGTTTGGCCGTCGATGATGTGATTTTGGAGTTCGAGTGACACCGGGCGCCGATGTCGATGCGTCGAGCATCGGCGCGGCGGGATTGTTTGCCGCATTGGCCGTTTTGGCCGCCATTGCGTGGCCGCTTTCGGCCTGGCCCGGCTGGCTGTCCCTCATCGCCGCGTCTGTGTTCCTGGCCATGATGCTTGCGCTGATTGGGCCGCGCTTTGCGGCGATCAATGGCCCGCTGCGCTACACAGATATGGGCCGCGATATACGCCGCTGGTCGCGCATATTGGGCGTGGTTTTCGCCCGCACAAGCCTGGTTCTGCTACCCGTCTTCTTGCTTGCGTTGGTCGCTCTGATGGCACTTGTCTTGCCCTATGTGGCAGAGGCGACGGGTGGTTCGGGTTCGGTCCCGCTCAATGGGCTCTTGGCCGGCACGATCATCGCCTTTGGCTGGCTTGCAACCGCGATGGTCGCCGATTTTCGCCAAGCACTGATCCGCGATGAAACCAAGCGCGACGTCATGCACGCGCTTCGTGGTGAGATTTTCACTTTTGTTGAGACCCTCGATACCTGGTCGCTCGAAGGTGATCGCAAGGATGCGGTGGACCGGATTGAACAGGGCGGGCCGGAAGGCGATGGCGGCGAGGGAGATTACCTGCCGTTTTGGACCCAGGACAGCGCGCCGGTTGTATTCCATGCCGTGTCGGCAAATGTGCAGACCTTGGACGCACGCACCTTGGAAGTCGTGATCCGATTTTATGCCGTCTACACCGATTATTGCAGCGCAATTGAAGATTCGCGGTCCGAGTTCGGGCGCTCGCTTCCGCCGGAACGCCAGAAAAATCTTGTCGCCATGGTCCTAAGCCGCCGGGCCAATGCGTTAAGCTGGGGGCTCGCAGCGCTTGTTGCCCTAAACGAAGCCCTTGAAGTGCAAGATAAGGCTTTGCGGCGAAAGGAAAAAGACGGCTTTCTGGTCAATCCAGAAATCATGCCCGTACCACCGGAACAATGGCCGTTCCGATGACCTTAGATCAGCCCACCAATGGGATCGACCGGGGACCGTTCAGGCTGGCGCGGCTCAGCGCACATATGGATAAACTCTTTTATCATGCGCCTTATATGGGGGTTAGGGGTCAAAAAATCAATAACTTGGGCGGTTGCTTGTGTTATCCGCCCAATCGAAGCTCTTCCTGCCGGATGGCGAAATTGTCGATCCGTCGGGTGAGCTCTCGGATGTCGCGCGGCGACGGGCTGCGAAACCCGACAGCGCCGTCTTTGGTCATCACCACAACGGCAAATCCCCGAGGACGCAGGTCTTGGCGGATATCAGAACGCGCGTCCGGATCGGTATCGACGATGATGACAACATCGCGGTCCAGCAGGACTTGCGGCCGTTCGGTCAGTAGCGCCAATTGTTCCTGGAAACGCGGGTCTGCCGGCGTGTCGGCAAAGACGATGATGGGCCGATGGGTCCAAAGAAATTCACTCAATTCCGTTGTCGTTGCGTCGCGCGGCGCCAAAGGATCGACCGCGGCTTCGACCAATCCCTCGCCGCCATCTTGGGCCGCAGCCACATCCTGCGCAAAGGCGCCCTGGGCTGTCCAGAGACCTAAAATAGTTGCAAAAATTGCCGTTCCGGTTCGCGTCATAACACCTCCGCTCTGGCCAGATATAGGCATGCCAACCGCGAAAGCGAAGCCTTTCGTCGGTGTGCCGCACGGGCACGTGATTTACGCGCTCTTCACCAGACATCCGCACAAGAGGCTCCGAGCCCAATTCAGGCGGAGACCCCTCGTGGACGTGATCTTGCATTTCGGCGTGCATCGCACGGCGACGACAACCTTCCAGCGCATGCTGGGCCAAAGCGGGCCGGTTTTACGCGCGCAGGGATGCGTTTACTGGGGCCCCAAGCGCACCAGATCGGACTTGTTCGAAGGGCTTTTGGGCTCGGCTGAGCGTAGTTTTCCTTGGGGTGGCACGAGGCCGTCTCCAAGCGGCCGCGTTGAGCGGGCATTATCGGGTTTGGCGGATGAAGGTGCTAAGAAGCTGCTGGTCAGCGAGGAAAACATGGTCGGCACGATGGGCCAGGCCCTGGCAAAAACTTCGCTTTACCCCGATGTGGCCGCCCGGGCCGCTCGATTGGCCACGACATTTGGGCCGTTTTGCCGCCGTGTGGCTTTGGGCATTCGGTCTTATGATGCGTGGTGGGCGTCGGTGCTGGCATTTTGCGTGGCGCGCAGCGGGCCGGTGCCGTCGCGTCTGCTGGCCGCCGAACTGGCTGCCCAAAAGCGGCGCTGGCGCCACGTGATCGAAGAAATTGCGGCCGCATTTCCGGCATCAGAGGTCGTTGTCTGGACGCATGAGGTCATGTCGGCCCGGCCGGAGATTGCCGCGCGCGGGCTTTTGGGCGACGATCTGCCACGGCTTTCGGGCATACGGGACTGGCACAATGCCTCCCCCACGCCCGCAGCGATCCGCCGCCATTTGGCTGATCTGGGCGAAAGCGATGCCGGCGTGATTGAGACAATGGGTCGTTTCATGCCATTTGACGGCAGTGAACGGCGCGTTTTGCAGGCGGCCTATGCCGAGGATATCGCCTGGCTCCGTGCCGGTCCGGGTGGGCGGATAAGATATATTGACGATCTGGACACCGATCCGATCGCTGCAGGAGTTAGAAGAGGACAAAGCGATGCCGAAGGACAAGACCGACGCGTGGGCTGACCTGGCTCGCGCTGAACTTAAAGGCCGCGAGCCGGAAGATCTGACCTGGGAGACGCTGGAAGGGATCGCCGTCAAGCCGCTTTACACCGATGCCGATCTGGACGGGTTGAATCATCTGGGCAGTTTGCCGGGAACGGCGCCGTTTACCCGCGGCGTGAAGGCCACGATGTATGCAGGCAGGCCCTGGACGATCCGGCAATATGCGGGCTTTTCGACGGCCGAAGAATCGAACGCTTTCTACCGCAAAGCGCTGGCAGCCGGGCAGCAGGGCGTATCGGTCGCGTTCGATCTGGCCACCCATCGCGGCTATGACAGCGACCATCCGCGGGTTCTGGGCGATGTGGGCAAGGCCGGTGTGGCCATCGATTCTGTCGAGGACATGAAAATCCTTTTCAACGGGATACCGCTGGAAAAGGTCTCCGTCTCGATGACCATGAATGGCGCGGTGATCCCGGTCCTGGCCAATTTCATCGTCGCCGGAGAGGAGCAAGGCGTCGATCGCGGCCTTTTGTCCGGCACGATCCAGAACGACATTCTCAAAGAGTTTATGGTGCGCAATACCTATGTTTATCCGCCCGAGCCTTCGATGAGGATCGTTGCCGATATCATCGACTACACAGCCACGGAGATGCCAAAGTTCAATTCGATTTCGATTTCGGGCTATCACATGCAAGAGGCGGGCGCGAACCTGGTCCAAGAGCTGGCCTATACGCTGGCCGATGGACGGGAATATGTGCGCGCAGCCATCGCGCGCGGCATGGATGTCGATAAGTTCGCCGGGCGGCTCAGTTTCTTTTTTGCCATTGGCATGAACTTTTTCATGGAGGCAGCCAAGCTGCGCGCTGCGCGGCTGCTCTGGAGCCGCATCATGGATGAGTTTGAACCGAAAAATCCGCGCTCCAAGATGTTGCGGACCCATTGCCAGACCTCAGGAGTGAGCCTGCAAGAGCAGGACCCCTATAACAACGTGGTGCGCACAGCCTATGAAGCGATGAGCGCGGTTCTGGGTGGCACGCAGTCTTTGCACACAAACGCGCTGGATGAGGCCATTGCCCTGCCGACGGAATTCGCCGCCCGCATCGCGCGCAATACGCAACTGATTTTGCAGGAAGAAACAGGGGTGACGAATGTCGTCGACCCGCTGGCGGGCTCTTATTATGTTGAAGCTTTGACGGCGGAGCTTGCCAAACAGGCTTGGGCGCTGATCGAAGAGGTCGAGGAGATGGGCGGTATGACCAAGGCGGTTGCCTCTGGCATGCCAAAGCTGCGCATCGAAGAGACGGCGGCGCGGCGCCAGGCGATGATCGACCGAGGCGATGAGGTCATCGTGGGCGTCAATAAGTACCGCAAAGACGCCGAAGACCCGATCGATATACTCGAGATCGACAATGACGCGGTGCGCGCGGCGCAAATTGCCCGGCTCGATAGCATCCGGTCGGGCCGTGACGAGGCGGCCTGCCAAGCTGCGCTAACGGCACTGGAAGCGGTGGCTGCCGCTGATGGCAATTTGCTTGCCGCAGCGGTGGAGGCGGCCCGGGCACGGGCAAGTGTGGGAGAGATATCCATGTCTATGGAAAAGGTTTTCGGCCGCCATAGGGCCGAGGTAAAAACCCTCGCCGGTGTCTATGGCGCGGCCTATGACGGCGATGAAGGTTTTGCTGCAATTCAAGCATATGTCGCAGGATTTGCCGAGGCAGAGGGGCGCAGGCCCCGGATGCTTGTGGTTAAAATGGGCCAAGATGGCCATGATCGGGGCGCCAAAGTCATCGCGACGGCATTTGCCGATATCGGCTTTGATGTTGATGTGGGCCCGCTGTTTCAGACGCCGGAAGAGGCGGCCCAAGACGCTGTGGATAACGATGTGCATGTTGTGGGGATAAGTTCGCAGGCTGCGGGCCATAAAACCTTGGCGCCTAAACTTGTACAGGCGCTTAAGGCGGCGGGCGCGGGTGAGATCATCGTCATCTGTGGCGGGGTCATCCCGCAGCAAGATTACGCGTATTTGTATGATGCCGGCGTCAAGGCGATCTTTGGACCAGGCACGAATATTCCGGATGCAGCGCGTGATATCCTGCGCCTAATCGGTGAGGCAAACGGCTGATCGTGATCCAGTGGCGGCGGGCAAGCCCGCCAAGTCTATATCTCGCCCAGATCTGGGCTCGGGCGGGCGCGAATTGGCGCGAGTGGAAGCGCGCGCATGTCGATCACGCTTGTTGATACTCCTGGATTGGGTTCGTTTTACACCGCTGCCGGCGGCGCAAAGGTGCCGGGTCTCATGATCCTGCATGGCGCAGAAGGACCGGGCTCTCGTTGGTCACGTCGCGGCGAGTTGGCGATGCATCTGCGGCCATCGGCGGCGCGGAACTGCCGTTTCGCCGGATCGAAGCCAATGCCCCGGCTGATCATTGCATGCCTGCTTTTGATCCCGATGTTTTTCGGTTCGGCGTGCCCTGCGGTAAAATCAATGCCCGTGCCTGATCTTGGCCGGCCAAGAAGATAAGCTACGACCGGGGCAAGTCATTGAGGTCGAAAACTTTCCAAGACCTGTCTTTCTTTCGGTCGGCGATGCAGACGAGGTATGGGACCTCAAGATGACGCTGGTCTTGGCCGATCTGTTGCCGGCGTCGGGTAACCCGGCGGATGTGTTTGGCGTGCCAGATCAGGGCCTTGCCTTCCACTTCGCCACTAAGCCGGAGCTTTGGTCGCGCCTTTTGGCCTTTATTCGGCGCGACGAAGCGGGCATCAAGAGGCCATGGCTCTCCCTGTGCGGCAGCAATTGATCTATTGGGGCATCGCGGCGGCGGTGTTCTTGTTGATCTTGTGGCAGTTGGGCGATGTGGTGCTGCCCTTTATCGTCGGTGGCGCGCTGGCCTATTTCCTCGATCCAGTAGCAGACCGGCTGGAGCGATTGGGGCTATCGCGCCTTTGGGCAACAATCATCATCTGTCTCATTGCCATCCTTACACTTGTCGTGGCGCTTGTGGTGGTCATTCCGCTTCTGGTTTCACAGACTGTTGAGCTTGTGCGTCAGGCACCCACCATCTTTGATAGCGTCCAGACCTGGTTGAACGAACGCTTCCCGGAGGCGATTGGTGAAGGCTCATCACCTTTGACCGATTCAGTCGCTTCGATTGGCCAGACCATCCAGGCGCGCGGCGACGAATTGCTGAGCCTTGCGCTTAATTCCGCCCAGGGTGTCGTCAACGTGCTGGTCTTTGTGATCGTCGTGCCGGTGGTCTTTTTCTACATGCTGAAGGACTGGGACAGGATGGTGGCCGCGATCGACAGGTTGTTGCCGCGCGATCACGCACCGGTCATTCGCGACCTGGCCCGCCAGATCGACGAGACGCTGGCAAGTTTTGTCCGTGGCCAGGGTACGGTCTGCCTGATCTTGGGCATATTTTATGCCGTGGCGCTGATGCTGATGGGGCTTAATTTCGGTGTTTTGGTAGGGTTTGTCGCGGGGCTTTTGACTTTCATCCCGTATCTGGGCGCGCTTATTGGCGGCGCGCTGGCGGTCGGGCTTGCGCTTTTTCAGTTTTGGGGCGATTGGCTGTGGATCCTTGCCTTCTACGCCGTGTTTCAGGTCGGCCAATTTGTCGAGGGAAACATCCTGACGCCCAATCTTGTCGGACAGTCGATCGGGCTGCATCCGGTCTGGCTGATATTCGCGCTTTCCGCCTTTGGCGCGGTTTTTGGGCTTGTGGGCTTTTTGGTCGCCGTCCCAGTTGCGGCCATGATCGGCGTCCTGATCCGATATGCGATCGCGCGCTACCGCGAGGGACTTTTGTATCGCGGGGTTGCTGCGCGCGCGACGGATGAGGAATGAGCCAGCTGACCTTCGACCTGCCGCACCGGCCGGCGATGGGTCGGGCGGATTTTTTCGTCTCTGACGCAAATGCGGCAGCCGTTCAGGGCATCGAAGCCTGGGCTGACTGGCCGTTTGCCAAAGCGATCCTGGTGGGCCCGGAAGGAGCCGGAAAGACACATCTGGCGCATGTTTGGGCGGCGTTAACCGGGGCAGAGATCGTTGCGGCGACAGATCTGGCGGCGCGGGCCGAGCCATTGCGCGATGCCGTGGCAGTGGCCGTCGAGGACGCCTCCGAGATTGCCGGGCAAAGCGCCAACGAAGAGGCGCTGTTCCACCTCCACAACGCGCTCAGCGCGCGTGCAGCGCCGCTTTTGTTGACCGCGCGCGAACCGGCTGCGCATTGGCATCTCGGCTTGCCTGATCTTGCAAGCCGCATGGCGCAGGCCGGGCTATTGCGCATGGGGCCACCCGATGACGCGTTACTGACGGCCGTGATGGTGAAGCTGAGCCAAGATCGCCAACTGGCCGTGCGCCCGACAACACTGGCTTATGCAGCCGCCCGGGTCGAGCGGTCTTTTGCGGCGGCCGCGCGCTTCATCGAGGCGCTTGATGCTTTGGCCATGGCCGAACAGCGCGCGCCCACGCGGGACTTGGCGCGCATTGTGCTTTCCGGCCTATCCAGGGCATAGTTGTCATCTCAGCGACATCTTGCACGTCTAGTCCCAAACTCATGACACAGCCGAATTTTCTGACCGACACCTATCCTGCCCCGGCAACGTTGCCGGATGACGAGCTAACTGGGCCGCGGCGCTTCTTTAACCGTGAATTGTCTTGGCTGGCGTTTAACTGGCGGGTCTTGGAGGAGGCCGACAATCCGCGCGTTCCGCTGCTTGAACGGGTGCGATTTGTGTCAATCTCAGCGGCCAACTTGGATGAATTTTATACCGTACGCGTCGCAGGGCTTCGCAATCTGGCCGAAGAAGGTGTCGCCACGCCATCTGATGACGGGCGCAGCCCGGCGGAGCAACTGGCGCTCATCAATGCCGATGCGCGCAAGCTTATGGCGGCGCAGCAGGAAGCTTGGCAGTCGCTGCGATCAGAGCTTGAGGGCGCGGGCATCAAGCTTCTGGCCCGGCCCGGGCTGAACGCATCCGACAAGCAATTTCTCGAGAACTACTTTCTCACCCAGGTTTTTCCGGTCCTGACACCGTTAGCGATTGACCCAGCCCATCCGTTTCCGTTCATCGCCAATGAAGGTTTCAGCCTGGCCCTGCAGATGAAGCGGGCGCGAGACGGCCGCGCGCTGCAGGCGCTGCTGCCGATCCCCGGCCAGATCGAGCGCTTTGTCCGCCTGCCGGTAGATGACGGCACGGCCCGCTTTTTGCCGCTCGAAGAGCTGCTGCTGATGCATGTCGGCGCACTTTTCCCGGGCTACAAACTGACCGGCTCATGCATTTTTCGTATCCTTCGCGACAGCGATTTGGAGGTGGAGGAAGAGGCCGAAGACCTGGTGCGAGAGTTTGAAACCGCCCTTAAGCGCCGCCGCCGGGGCGAAGTTGTGCGCCTGCAAATTTCGGTCGGCGCGCCGACAGATCTGCGCGACGAGATCGTTGAAGAGTTAGAGGTATCGGGCGACGAAATCGTTGAAGTTCCTGGCATGATCGGGCTTTCTCGCCTGCGCGAATTGGTGATCGACGAACGGCCAGATCTGTTATGGCCCTCCTTCAGCCCGCGTGTGCCCGAACGCGTCCAGGATCATGAAGGCGATATGTTCGCCTCAATCCGACAAAAGGACATGCTGCTGCATCACCCCTACGAAACCTTTGACATGGTCATCCGGTTTCTGGCCCAGGCTGCGCGCGACCCACATGTTGTGGCGATCAAGCAGACGCTTTACCGGACATCGAACGAAAGCCCGATTGTGGCGGCATTGTGCGAGGCGGCAGAAAACGGCAAGTCCGTCACCGCCCTGGTTGAGCTCAAAGCGCGCTTTGACGAGGCCGCCAATATCCGCCAATCGCGCAAGCTTGAGCGATCTGGCGCACAGGTCGTCTATGGATTTGTGAATTATAAAACACATGCCAAGATCAGCACGGTTGTCCGGCGTGAGGGCAAGCGGCTGGTGACCTACACCCATTTCGGGACCGGCAATTACCACCCGATCACGGCAAAGATCTACACCGATCTGAGCCTATTTACCACCGATGCCGCCTTGGGCCGCGATGCCACCAAGGTGTTCAACCTGGTCGGCGGGTATGCCGAACCGGAAGTGCTGGAAAACATCGCCATCTCACCGATGACGATGAAAACGCGCATCATCGAATGCCTGCAAGCGGAGGCCGAACATGCCAAAGCGGGCCGAACGGCGGTTGTTTGGGCAAAGCTCAACAGCCTGATTGAGCCCGATGTGATTGACGCGCTTTATGCGGCCAGCCAGGCGGGCGTGAAGATCGACCTTGTGATCCGCGGCATTTGTGGCGTGCGGCCCGGCGTGGCCGGGCTTTCCGAAAACATCCGGGTTAAATCCGTTGTCGGTCGGTTCTTGGAGCATTCGCGGATTGTGTGTTTCGGCAATGGCCATGGCTTGCCGTCGAAGCAGGCGCGGGTCTTTATCTCCTCGGCCGATTGGATGGGGCGCAACTTGAACCGGCGGGTCGAGACGCTGGTTGAATGCCAAAACCCGACAGTCCGCGCCCAGATCGTAGAGCAGATTATGGCCGCAAATTTGCGCGATGAGGCGCAGTCATGGGTACTCAACGCGGACGGCTCATTCTCGCGGCCTGATCTGTCGACGCTGGAAAACCCATTCAGTTGCCACCGGTTTTTTATGGAAAACCCGTCGCTGTCGGGGCGGGGATCAGCCGGCGCGGCGGATGTGCCCGAACTGACCCACGGCCCTGACTAGGCACCGGCAGCCCAGTTCGCGCGCGCCTGGCCTTCATTAAGGCTTCGGAAAGAGACGCCGCGTAAGAGCCGGCTTGAATACCACGGGGCGTTGACGTGCCGCGCCTGCTTTGCCACCAACGGGGCGGGATGAAGGAAGACAGCGCCATTCTTGAGGATGACGTCGAGGCGGATCAGGGTTCTCTCTTCGGTGTCGATCTTTTCGAGGGCCCCGACCGCCGTGCGCTGCAGCGGGTCGGCGTCATCGATATCGGCTCAAACTCGGTCCGGCTGGTGGTCTTTGACGGCGCCGCGCGCAGCCCGGCCTATTATTTCAACGAAAAGCTGCTTTGCGGCCTGGGCGCCGGATTTGCCGAGACTGGCCGGCTAAACCCAGAAGGCCGTATCCGCGCCATGGCGGAGTTAAAGCGTTTCGCCGCCCTTGCCAACGGTATGCGCGTATCGCCCTTGGTAACTGTCGCCACGGCTGCGGTTCGCGACGCCGAAGACGGGCCGGAATTCCGCGCCGAGGTCGAAGCGCAGACCGGCCTGTCGCTATGGGTCGTCAAAGGCCGAGAGGAGGCGCGGCTGTCAGCCCAGGGCGTGTTGCTGGGCTGGCCGGGGGCCGAAGGGCTGGTCTGTGATATCGGTGGCTCGTCACTGGAATTGGCGGAATTGCAGGGAGCGGGCAAAATCGGCCGATGCCGCACCACGGACCTGGGTCCTTTGAAGCTGTTGGGGCTTGACGGTAAAAAGGCAATCCGCGCGCATATCAACCGCCGTATCGGTGCGCTCAAAAAGGTCTTTCCGACCAGTCCTGGCCGGCTCTATCTGGTTGGCGGATCGTGGCGTGCGATCGCCCGTGTCGATATGGAGCGCCGCGGCTACCCCCTGAAGGTTCTGCATGAATACCGCATGAGCCCACAGGATGTGCATGACACAATCGACTACATTGAGGCCTCTGATATTACAGCTTTGCGCGGCCAGACGGGTACGTCAGAAGCCCGGATGCGGCTGGTGCCGATGGCCTCGGAAGTTCTGCGCCGGCTCGTCGATAAGATCAATCCTCAAGAGGTTGCAATCTCCGCCTATGGGATCCGCGAAGGTCTCTTGTATGAACAGATGAGCCCGGACCTGCGCCGCCGTCACCCGCTTATCGAGGCCGCGCGCCACGCTGAGATGACCAATGCGCGCATGCCGGGTTTTGGCAAAAAGCTATGGCAGTTCATCTCGCCGCTTTTTCCGAATGCAAGCCCGGCGCAGATGCGCGTCATGCGCGCGGCCTGTTACCTGCATGACGTCAGTTGGCGCGCGCATCCCGATTACCGCGCTGAGGTTTGTTTCGATAACGCGACGCGCGCCAATCTTGGTGGGCTCACCCATGAGGAGCGGGTCTTTTTGGGCCTGTCGCTGCTGCACCGATACAAATCCTCGCGCCAAGGCACAAACTTCGAGCCGCTGTTGGAGCTTTTGAGTGAGGCGGAGACGCGCGATGCCGAAATCCTCGGCCGCGCGATGCGGTTCGGCGCGATGTTCGCGCTGGCTGATCCGAACGCGCATGGCGTTTTGGGTTTCGATGCCAAAAGAGGGGTTGTGACGCTGGCGCTGAAAACCGATGAGGCCCGCGCCTTGTTTGGCGAGGTGACGGAGGCACGGTTTAAGGCGCTTGTCCAAGCGATGCAGGCGGAAATGACGGTCACCGGCAGATAAGCCGGGCCTCGTTTATACGTGGCCCACAGGCCTTACTGTTGCGACTTGTGACATTGATGACAGCTCTGCCGCGCGCGGCACGAAAATTACATGCGTTAGGCGCCGCCTTCATTTCAAGCTCTACGCAATCGTTCTTTCGTCCGGTCAACGCATACCCAACTTTCCCACCTGTCTGCTTGAGCCGACCCTTACAATCGCCTAGACCGCCTGGGTTAGCCAGATCACGAGAGGTCCCGATGCGCCTGAGCCGTTACTTCCTGCCCGTTTTGAAGGAAACGCCCGCCGATGCGCAGATCGTCAGCCATCGCTACATGCTGCGCGCGGGTATGATCCGGCAGGCCTCCGCCGGAATTTATTCTTGGCTGCCATTGGGGTTCAAAGTGCTCAAGCGGATCGAACAGATCGTGCATGAAGAGCAGATCCGTGCGGGCCATATCCCGATGTTGATGCCGACGCTGCAATCGGCCGATCTGTGGCGCGAAAGCGGGCGTTATGACGATTACGGCCAAGAGATGCTGCGCATCGAAGACCGCCATGGTCGCGATATGCTCTACGGGCCCACCAACGAGGAACTGATCACCGATATCTTCCGCAGCTATGTCAGTTCTTACAAGGACCTACCGCTGACTCTCTACCACATTCAGTGGAAGTTCCGCGACGAGATCCGGCCGCGTTTCGGCGTCATGCGCGGGCGCGAGTTTTACATGAAAGACGGGTACAATTTTGACCTCACGAAAGAGGCCGCGCTGCATGCCTATAACCGCCATCTGGTGAGCTACTTGCGCAGCTACGAGCGGATGGGGCTGCAAGCGATCCCGATGCGCGCCGATGGCGGCCCGATCGGCGGCGATTACACACATGAATTCCTGGTCCTGGCCGATACCGGTGAAAGTGAGGTTTTCTACGACGCCGAAATCACCGACCTGAAATTCGGTGAGCGCGACATCGATTATGATAATGAAGCGCAGTGCCAGGCGGTGTTGGAAGAGTTCACCTCACGCTATGCCCGCACCGATGAGACGCACGAACAGGAAGTCTTTGCCCAAGTGCCCGAGGCGCGCCAACGGTCCGCTCGCGGCATCGAAGTGGGCCAGATCTTCTACTTTGGCACCAAATATTCCGAGGCGATGGGGGCCGAAGTTCAGGGCCCCGACGGCGCCAAGGTGCCGGTCCATATGGGCAGCCACGGCATTGGCGTCAGCAGGCTTGTGGGCGCGATCATTGAGGCGAGCCACGATGACAAAGGCATCATCTGGCCTGAAGGTGTGACGCCGTTTCATGCCGGCATCGTCAATCTGCGCCAGGGCGATAGCGCAACCGATGCCGCTTGTGCCGAACTTTACGCGGCGCTAACCAAAATCGGATTAGAGCCGCTATACGACGACCGCGACGAACGGGCAGGCGCCAAGTTTGCCACGATGGACCTAATCGGGCTGCCCTGGCGGATCACCGTGGGCCCGCGTGGTCTCGACAAAGGCGTGGTGGAGCTGACCTCGCGCCGGACGGGTGCTTCGGAGGAACTCAGCCAAAGCGCCGCCATTGATCGGTTGACGCAGATTTACGCAAATTTCCGGTGAATTCCCGCGTTTGGTGAGGGTGCGACACAAACGACGTCTTACTGCCGCACATGCAGTGCTCGTTTAGGCAGACGCGGGCCTGCGCTGTTGCAATCGAAGGTTTATGGCGCGGATTGACCGGCGGTCTGTTCGTGCGCGTGGCAAGTTGAAGCCGCTTGGTCCTATTTCAGGCGCTGTTGCGGCTAGCCCCGGGAATGGTTGACGCTGCTAGCAGAGTGCCGCAGTTTGCGCGCCAAACGGGCAATGAAAGAGCAGTTTATGGCCGAAAGTCCCGCACCGTTCTCGCGCTTTGAGTTTCTGATTGCATGGCGCTATCTGCGCGCCCGGCGCGCCGATGGTGGTGTGTCGACCATGACTTGGATCAGTTTTATCGGCATCGCGCTCGCCGTCATGGCGCTCATTGCAACGCTGGCAGTGCGCACTGGGTTCCGTTACGAATTTGTCGGCACGATCCTGGGCGCCAACCCACATGTCAGCGTACAAGCCGCACCGCGCGTCAACGAGGCCGGACAAGTTGATCGCACCGTGACCGATTACGCCCAACTGGCCGCAGAAATGCGCACGGTCGAGGGTGTCACGCAAGCAGCACCCGTCATCAACGGACAAGTGCTGGCCACCCATGCCGGGCGCAATTCCTTTGCTCAAGTTGTTGGCATCGCATTCGAAGACCTGAGGGATGTGCCCTTAGTGGCGGCGCCCGATCGCTCAGAGGGCGACTTGCAGCGCTTTGACGAGGGTGTCGCCATCGGGTGGGAGATCGCGCGCCGCTTGGGCCTGCGGGTCGGCGACCAGATACGTTTGATCTCGCCCGAAGGTGCGCGCACACCGTTTGGAACCAATCCGCGCGTCTCAACCTATGAGGTTGCCTATATCTTCCAGGTCGGTCGCTACGACATCGATTCAGTTCGCGTCTATATGCCGTTCACAGAGGCACAGACCTATTTCAATCGTGATGGCGTTGCTGACGCGGTTGATCTGACGCTTGATGACCCCGAAGCGATCGATAGCTACCGCTTGTCGCTGCTGCAGGCCACGGATGCATCGGTTCTGCTTTGGACTTGGCAGGACAGCTCCGGCGCCTTTCTTCGTGCCTTGCAGATGGAGGATAACATCATGTTCGTCATCCTCTCGATCCTGGTGCTGATTGCGACCATGAACATTGTCTCCGGCCTCATCATGTTGGTGAAAAACAAAAGTGGCGATATCGGCATTTTGCGCACGGTTGGCCTGAGCGAAGGCTCAATCCTGCGCGTCTTTTTCATCTGCGGCGCCTCAATAGGGATTGTCGGCACGGCGATGGGTGTGGCACTGGGCTGCGCCTTTGCGATCTGGATTGATCCGATCTTCAGCTTCGTCAATTGGGTTGCAGGTGGCGGCGTTTGGGACAGCTCGATCCGGCTGATCTCTGCCCTGCCGGCACGGCTGGAATTTGGCGATGTCCTGTCGGCCATCTCATTAAGCCTTGGGCTGTCGTTTTTGGTGACGATCTTTCCAGCCCGTCGCGCGGCGCGCATGAACCCGGTCGAGGCGTTGCGATATGAGTGAGCCCGCGCTTTCACTCGGCGGCGTTGAGAAACGATACAATCCCGGTCAACCAAACGAGATCACGGTGCTGCGTGGGGCAGATTTGGCCGTTGCGCCCGGTGAGATCGTGGCTCTGGTTGCGCCTTCCGGGGCAGGCAAGTCGACGCTGCTGCACATTGCGGGCCTGCTTGATACGGCCGATGCTGGCAGTGTCGCCATTCAAGGCCGGGACGTGACCCAGGCGAGTGATCGGGTGCGCACGGCGGCGCGGCGCAATCAAATTGGCTTTATCTACCAGTTCCATCATCTGCTGCCGGAGTTTTCAGCGCTTGAGAACATTGTGCTGCCGCAATTGGCTGCTGGTCGTGCCCAAGCCGAAGCCGAAAACCATGCGCGCGGCCTGCTGAAACGGGTCGGACTTGCCGAACGCGGCGCACATCGGCCTGCCGCATTATCGGGCGGTGAGCAGCAGCGCGCCGCCTTTTGTCGCGCGCTTGCCAATGACCCGGCCCTGCTTTTGGCCGATGAGCCGACGGGCAATCTGGACCCCGCCACTTCTGACCGTGTCTTTGAGGCGCTGTTGGAGCTTGTTCGCGCACAAGGTCTGGCCGCGTTGATCGCAACCCATAACCTTGATCTTGCAGCCAGAATGGATCGAACGGTGACGCTGAAATCAGGCGCGCTTGTGCCGGTTTGACCGGCTACTTCTTCTCAAAATACTCTAAGATGCGTGCTACGATCGGGTCGCGGTAATCGGGCGCCTCCATAAGCACCTCATGTGCGGCACCGGCCACATCCATCAACTCACTGCCGGGCCAGGTTTCCATGCGGCGGCGAATCCCGGCTTTGGAGACGATCTTTTCCTCGCTGCCCAGGATGGTCAGGACGGGCATGGACGGTGCGGGAAGCTCGAGCAAAGCGGCGCATTCTTTGAGTGCTTCGATCAACCAGCGGATCGATGGCCCGCCCAGACGCAATTCAGGATAGGTGTCGGTTTGGTGCTCCATATATTCAAACTGAGTACGGTCGCTGGTCAGCCTGTTGCCCTCAAAGTCTAGCGGGACAGCCGGGCCGGTTGTCGGGGCAAAAAGTTTGTCGAGTCCCAGTGGCCCCGATACCACCCGCAAAACACGCGCCATGAGGCGGCCAGCCGGTGACAGTGCTATCCCCCACATGGGTGCAGAAAAGACCACATTTTCAACCGGCAGGTCCCTGTGCATCGCGCGCAGCGCAATGGCGCCGCCCATAGAATGGCCAATCAGGTACCAGGGCTGGGGCGCGTCCGCCATCTCGGACAAGACGGCCAAAACGGCGTCGACATCCTGTTGATACTCATCGAAATCCGTCACATAGCCCATGTCGCGGCGATGGGCGGGGCGATCAGCAAGACCCTGGCCGCGCCAATCGATGGCGGCCATCGCGTAGCCTGCGCTTTGGAAATCGGTCGCAAGTGTTCCGTATTTCTCAATGTATTCAGTCCGGCCAGGAAAAACGAGGACCGTGCCCTGGGCACCGTCCAAAGGCCACAAACCTAGTCGAATGCGCGTGCCGTCTTTGGCATGCAGCCAGTGGGCCCGCCCGCCAGCAGGCCCAAGCGCTACGTCGCTGTGAAGCGGCGCGGGTTCCGGCATGTTAGGCAAGTGCCGGCGCAAGCTTCATGGCAACGCCCATATCACCATCAATCTTTAGGCTGCCGCTCATAAAGGCGGCCGTGGGGTTAAGATCACCGTCCAGAATTTCTCGGAATGTATCGGCATTGGCCGAAAGAGTTACCTCAGCCTCATCTGCATCCGTGCCGGCCCGCACACCGTCGCCGTCGATAATGATGACGCCTTCATCTTCAATGGCAAACTTGGCTGAGCCGTCGAAGCCGCCGCTGATTTTTTCATTCAACATCGCCACCGCGGTCTCGATCACGTCCGACATCACACAGTTCTCCCGAAATTGCGTGCGCATTAACCTAGATTGAACGCGCAAGGGTGCTATTGTTTAGAATATGAGATTTTTAACCATCGCATACAACATCGCCGTAGCGGCAATTCTGATCGGTTTTTCCGGCGCGGCTTCCGCGCAATCAATGGACCGCTTAGGCGAATTGTTGGACCGCCTTGCCGATCCAGAAACCGGCAATTGGGAGATTGTCGAGCAAGAGATCATTCAGAGATGGTCGATCTCCGGCTCTGCGACGGCGGATTTGCTTCTGTCGCGCGGGATTGAGGCACTCGATGCCGGTGAGACTGAAACCGCTATCGCGCATCTTACAGCTTTGGTCGATCATGCGCCGGAATTCGCCGAAGGGTGGAATGTGCGTGCCACGGCGTATTTCCATGCCGGCATGTATGGCCCGTCGATCTATGACATCCAGCGTGTCTTGGCGTTGAACCCGCAGCATTTTGGCGCGCTGATCGGTCTTGGCATCATGCTGGAAGACATGGGCTATGAGGATGAAGCGTTGGAGGCGTTTTACGCCGCGCGCGCTATACATCCGCATCGGCCGGACGTATCAGGGGCTATTGCGCGGATCGAAGCCGCGCTCGAAGGGCAAGCGCTTTAATAGCGAACGCCAGTCGCGGGCAGCATAAAGGGGCGTCCTTGGGCCATGCAAAGCCAGGCGCGGATCGCGGCCATTCTGGGCCCGACAAATACAGGCAAAACCCACACGGCGATTGAGCGCATGTTGGCGCACCGGACAGGTGTGATCGGCCTGCCGCTGCGACTACTCGCGCGCGAGGTCTATGACCGGATCGTAGCGCAGCGCGGCCCGTCCGTTGTGGCGCTGATCACAGGTGAAGAACGTATCGTGCCTGAACGCACGCATTACTGGGTCTGCACGGTCGAGGCGATGCCGTCGGCTTTGGGATGTGATTTTCTGGCCATCGATGAGATCCAGCTTTGCGCCGATCCAGAGCGCGGCCATGTCTTCACCGAACGATTGCTCCATGCCCGCGGCTTGAAAGAGACGCTTTTCCTGGGTGCTGACACGATGCGCGGCGCCATTGCAGCTCTGGTCCCCAATGTTCAATTCCAACGGCAAGAGCGGTTTTCGGAACTTACCTACACAGGTTCAAAAAAGATAAGTAGAATGCCAAATAGGTCGGCAATAGTTGCCTTCTTTGTTCAAAATGTGTATGCTATTGCAGAGCTGCAGAGGCGCAGCAAGGGTGGTGCGGCGGTGGTTATGGGGGCCTTGTCGCCGCGCACGCGTAACGCGCAAGTAGAGATGTATCAATCCGGCGAGGTTGATACGCTGGTGGCCACCGATGCGATTGGGATGGGGCTCAATCTCGATATCCGCCATGTCGCGTTCGCAGGCCTGCGAAAGTTTGACGGCCGCCGCATGCGCGATCTTCAACCGGCCGAACTGGCCCAGATCGCTGGTCGCGCAGGACGGCACACAGACCCCGGAACCTTTGGCGTGACCGGAGAGGCCAGTGCGCTTGACGACAGCGTGGCCGAGGCGATTTGTCAGCATCGTTTCCCGCCCGTGAGGCGGCTTATGTGGCGCAACTCGGCGCTTGATTTTGGCTCTGCGCGGCGCTTGATCGCGTCGCTTGAAATGCCGACAGTCGACGATTGGCTAAGCCGCGCGCGCGAGGCCGATGATCTGATGGCGCTCAAAGCCATTGCCACCGATCCTGCGATCGACACCAGGCTACATACCGCGCCAGATGTCCGGCTTTTATGGGATGTTTGCCGCATCCCTGATTTCCGCGATATCAGCCATGCCGAACATGCCAGCCTGTTGCGCCAAATCTTTGAGTATTTGCAGGACTTGGGCCGCGTGCCGGATGACTGGATTTCGCGCCAAATCGATCGCATCGACCGCACCGACGGCGATCTTGACACACTCTCGAAACGGTTGGCGTTTATCCGCACATGGACCTATGTCGCGCAGCGCAAAGGCTGGCTTGATGACGAAACCCATTGGCGGGAGCGGACGCGTGCCGTAGAAGACCGCCTGTCAGATGCGCTCCACGGTGCCTTGACGAAAGCATTTGTCGACCGCCGCACGAGCGTTCTGATGCGGCGGTTGAAGCAGAAGGAGAGCCTCGTGGCCGAGGTGAAAGAAAATGGCGAGGTCGAGGTCGAAGGCCAGTTTGTCGGTCGGCTGGAAGGGTTCCGCTTCCACCAAGACCCAAACGCGGACGCGGATGAAGCGCGCATGCTGCGGCAGGCGGCGATCGCCGCGCTGGCCCCCGAATTTCACCTGCGTGCCGACCGGTTTTACAACGCGCCCGACCCGGAGTTTGACTTCACAGAACAAGGCGGGTTGATGTGGGGCGATCAGGCCATCGGCAAGCTGGTGCCCGGGCCGGATCCACTCAAGCCCTTGGCGGAGGCTTTCGTTGATGAGGATGCAAGCCCGCAGGTCATCGAAAAGGTCAGCCGTCGGCTGCAGCACTTCATCGACCGCAAAGTCGCGGCACTCTACGAGCCGCTTTTGGCAATGCAAAAGGACGAAGAACTGACCGGGCTCGCCCGTGGTTTTGCGTTCCGTCTCGTCGAAGCCTTTGGCGTGATCCCGCGGGCTGATGTGGCAGCGGAGGTCAAGGAGCTTGACCAAGACGCCCGCAGCCTCTTGCGCAAACACGGCGTTCGCTTCGGCCAATACACCATCTTCATGCCAGCATTACTGAAGCCCGCGCCGACGCGGCTGCGCTTGGTCCTGTGGTCACTGGCCAAGGGACTAGCGGAGTTTCCAGAAAGCCCGCCGCCGGGCCTGGTGACGATCCCGGCGGAGGATCGGGTCGAGGCGCAGTATTACGCAATGTCGGGCTATCGCCGGTCGGGCGCACGTGCGATGCGCATCGATATGTTGGAGCGGCTGGCTGACATGCTGCGCGGCCAAGACAGTCGCGCAGGGTTCGAAGCGACGCCTGACATGTTGTCGATCAGTGGGATGACTTTAGAGCAATTCGCCGATTTGATGGTCGGATTGGGCTACAAAGCCGATCAGGGGGAGCGTCCCAAGCAGCGCGTCACAAAGCCCGCCCCACCGGCAGAACCCGCCGCTGAGATGGCCCCAAAAGCACAACCGGAAGACATGCCGGAAGCCGAGCCCCAAGCCGCAAAGGCCGAAGCCGAAGACGCTGCTGAACCGAAGGCGCCAGAGGTCGGTGCGGCCGAAGCCGCTGCCACAAGCGCTCCGGCCCCGGAACCCGCGGCGGAGAGCGTGGCCCCAGAGCCCGCGCCGGAAGCAGGCGACGCTGGCGAGACATCCGAGACGCCGATTGCTGAAACGGAAGTTTACTACACCTTCACCTGGGCACCGCGTCGGCGTAGCAGGCAAGGGGGCGAGGAACACCGCAGCGCTAAACCGGGCAAGCCGCGTGGTAAGGACAAACCCAAGGGCAAGCCGCGCAGCAAAGATCGCCCAAAGGGTCCCAACCAGTATTCGGCGCGGCCCGAGAAGAAAGATCGGATCGATCCCGACAACCCCTTCGCTCAGGCACTTGCCGGGCTGAAAGGTAAATCCTGACCGAACCTGCGGTGCGCATACGCCTGGATAAGTGGCTCTGGCAGGCACGGTTTTTCAAAACCCGCTCACTCGCGACCCGCCAGGTCAGCGACGGCCAGGTGCGGGTCAATTCCGAGCGCATCCTAAAACCCGCCCTAAATGTCGGCCCCGGTGATGTTTTGACCTTCACGCAAGGACAACAAGTGCGTGTCGTTCTCATCGAAGCAATTGGTTCGCGCCGCGGCCCCGCGCCAGAGGCACAGGCGCTTTACACGGACCTGACACCGGAAGAGCCTGCGCCCAAGCCGCGTAGCGGTCCGCGACCGACAAAACGCGATCGGCGCAGCATGGAGGCCCTGCGCAAGGACGTCACTGACGAGTGAGCGCCGCGACACGCGCGACCCTTGCATCCCGAGATGGTGTTGCGTAGCAAGCCTTGCCACGCCGTTGCGTCCGAGGAGCGCTATGACCTACGTCGTCACCGACAATTGCATTGCTTGCAAGTACACCGATTGCGTGGAGGTCTGCCCCGTCGACTGCTTCTATGAAGGCGAAAACATGCTCGTTATTCATCCGGATGAATGCATCGATTGCGGCGTGTGTGAGCCCGAATGCCCCGCCGACGCGATCCGCCCCGATACCGAGCCGGGCATGGAAGAATGGGTCGAGTTCAACCGAAAATGGTCAGAGGCCTGGCCTGTCATAATAACCAAGAAAGACGCCCTGCCCGACGCAGACGAGATGGACGGCAAAGAAGGCAAATTGGAGCTCTTCTCAGAGGAGGCGGGCGAGGGCGGGTGACCGATTCGCGGGCAGGAACACTTGCGCCTCCGCCTTGCTGTGTGCATTTTTACACGCGTTTTAAGTATCTTGCCGACGGCATGCTTTAAATTGCGACAAAATTGTGCTATCTACTTTCTGCGCTGCAAAACGGCGCGGTAACGCCCGGCTGGCAAAAACGCCTGTGCCATAGAAAAAACCACCAAAAACACGCGCAGTGGGAAGCTTGCTTTCCGCGGGTGTTTTTTCGCCTGATGAACAGGCAAAATGAGGATGACGACGCCGATGAGTAAAGCCCGGAAATCGCAGGAATTCAGCCCCAACGATTTTGTGGTGTATCCAGCCCATGGTGTGGGCCGGATTATTTCGATTGAGGAACAGGAGATTGCAGGCCTGACGCTCGAATTGTTCGTGATCTCGTTTGAAAAGGACAAGATGACCCTGCGCGTGCCGACGGCAAAGGCCACCGAGGTTGGGATGCGGCCATTGTCAAATCCCGACGTGGTTTCCAAGGCGCTTGATACGCTGAAGGGCAAGGCGCGGGTGAAGCGGGCGATGTGGTCGCGCCGGGCCCAGGAATACGAGCAAAAGATCAATTCTGGCGATCTGATCTCAATCGCGGAGGTCGTGCGCGATCTGCACCGCGCCGACGATCAGCGCGAGCAGAGCTATTCCGAGCGCCAGCTTTACGAGGCCGCTTTGGAGCGTCTGACCCGCGAATTGGCAGCGGTAAACAATATGGATGAAGCCGGAGCGCAGGCGCGCGTTGACGAGGTTTTGACCGCCCGCGCGGCCTGATCCAGCCCTGTTATTGGATATCAAGCCGCTGCGGATGATATCCCGTGGCGGTTTTTTTGTTTTGAAAACATACGCCTGAGAAGGCTCGCAAGGATCCGCCTATAACTCGCCTGGGGCTTGCGAATGCGCCTTTCTCGGGCAGAGTCGGGAATAATGGTGTCGGTTCAGAAAGGAATACCCCATGACCAAGATGACAATGGCCGCAGGCCTAATCGCCATAACCACCCTGGCCGGATGCCAGTTGACCCCGCAACAGCAGCAGGCCGGCGCGACCTTGGGTGGTCTGGCCGCAGGTCTTTTGGTGGCGGGTGCCTTCGATGCCAATACGGAGCTCACAATTCTGGCAGCAGCGGCTGGGGCCGTAGCGGGCCAGCTGCTCTACCAAGACAGCTTGACGGGTGATTGTGCTTATGCGGACGGCTCCGGCGGCTATCGCATCGCCCCTTGCCCGTAACCGCTAAATCGCAGCGATCAACGCAGCGGTCTCCGCAAGCAGGCAGCCGGCGCCAAGAATGTCGCCGGTCTGCCCACCCAGTTTGTGCTGTGCTTGCCAGCCCAGCCAAACCAGCATTGCTGCGGCGAGGTGCACCCCAAGCAGGCCCGGGCCGGTGACGGCCGCCAGCACAATACCGATCACCACGGCGACCAAGACGTTTGTACCTGACGGCCGGCCCGTGGCGTGGCTCAGCCCATCCTGGCGTGCGGTCGGAAGAAACGCCATCAGCACGGCCATCCCGGACCGGCCGAAGGCCGCGGCACCGACCAGGGCAAGCCAAGCGCCTGCCTCGGAAATCGCCGCGACTGCGGCAAACCGCAACAGCAGCGTCAGACCAAGTGCCAGGACACCGTAGGCTCCAACCCGGCTGTCGCGCATGATCTCCAAACGGCGCGCACGGTTTTGCCCGCCCCAAAGCCCATCCGCGCTGTCGGCTAACCCATCCTCGTGCAACCCTCCAGTGGCCAGTGCCATTGCGATCAATGCCAAAACCGCGGCGATCCATGGCGTAAGCCCGATCGCGATAGAAGCCGCCCCGACGATGGCGCCTATGCCGCCCACCAATGCTCCGACAATCGGCCAGGCCCAGACGGCCGTCGATGAACTCTCTGGCTCAACGCGTCGCGATGGCAGCGGCAAGCGCGTTAGCAAGCCCATGGCCAGGATTATATGATCGGCAAGCTGGCGCATCGTTTTCCCCTGGTAGCCCGCACAGGCTCCGCATATGTCATCGGCCAAAATGCTGCAATCCAGGGGCCCATTATGATCAAGAGCTTTGATGATCTGCTTGACCGGCTGGCCCATGCGGCCGGACCTGACGCAGCGTCACAACAATCAGCGGCTGCGCGTAACGGCCAACTCACCAAGCCGCCTGGCGCGCTTGGCCGGCTTGAGGAGATCGCAATTTGGTTCGCCGGCTGGCAAGGCGTTGAACAGCCCAAAATTGCCGCACCGCAAGTTGTCGTTTTTGCGGGCAATCACGGCGTGGCCGCCCGTGGCGTCAGCGCCTTTCCAGCCGAAGTGACGGCGCAGATGGTCGCAAATTTCGAGGCCGGCGGAGCCGCGATCAACCAGCTGGCCCGCATCAACGGCGCGGCGTTCTCCGTCCACCCGATCGCGCTCAATGCGCCAACAAGTGATATCACCGATGGTCCGGCAATGTCTGATGCCATGTGCCTCAAGGCGCTTAACATCGGGTGGCAAGCGGTCGATCCCGATACCGACCTGCTGATCGTCGGAGAAATGGGCATCGGCAACACCACATCAGCGGCCGCGATCGGCGCGGCGCTTTTTGGTGGTGACGTGGAAGGCTGGGTCGGGCGCGGCACTGGCCTCGACGATGCAGGCCTCAAGCACAAAGCTGAGATTGTGCGTCAATCGCTGGCAGCAAACCCCGTGACCGAAGCCTTCAACGTTCTGCAGGCCCTGGGGGGGTATGAGATTGCCGCAATGGTCGGGGCTATTGCACGCGCGCGGGTCGATTGTATCCCGCTCATTCTTGACGGCTTCATCGCTGCCGCCGCCGCGTCGTTTCTTTTCAAAGCGAGGCCGGATGCCATCGCCCATGTGATCGCCGGCCATGTCTCTGCTGAACGCGGGCATCGCAGCTTTTTGCAGCATCTGGGTCTCACGCCACTTCTGGATCTGGGATTGCGCTTGGGCGAAGGCTCCGGCGCGGCGCTGGCCTTACCGATCCTCCAGGCAGCTTTGGCGTGCCATCGCGGCATGGCCACCTTCGCCGAGGCCGCGGTATCTGACGCAAACGCAGAATAGACTTGCGCCGGCAGGCGCTCAATTAGGCAACAGTTTCTTGGTCATGCGTCGCCGCGAAATCCGCCGGGCCGTCGCGCGGCAATGCCGGTCAAGGCACCTGCATCGCCGCGTTGGCGCCTGCCACTGGTGGCCTCCTGCGGCTCGTCCAGCTGAGTCACCAAGGCGGTCTCAAGATTTGCATTCAACTCCCGCACCTTGGCCATGTAGTCGGCATTCTTCTCGACCGGTAGATCGGGTTGCCACAACTCGGCCAGCTCACGCAGGTTATGCCGGTCATGCTGGTAAAAGGCCGTCTCCATTTCATGGGCCTCGTACTCCGTCAGCCCCATATCCTCCAAAACGTAGCGCGCCGCGCGAAGCGAGCTGTCGAACATCTCGCGCACGATGTGATCGGCGCCCGCGGCAAAGAGTTCATACACATGCAGCCGGTCTTGGGCGCGCGCGGTGATGGCGATGTCTGGCCGCTCTTGGCGGACGTATTTCACCAACCGGACGGCGTCTTGACGGTCGTCGATGGCCACCACCAGCACGCGCGCCTTGCTGAGCCCGGCTGCATGCAACAGCTCAGGCCGTGTCGGATCGCCAAAATAAGCGCGAAACCCGAAACCGCGCATCAGTCGGATCGTGTTCATATCAGAATCCAGCAAGACGGTGCGCAGGCCCGAGGCCGACACCATCCGGTGCACGACCTGACCGAACCTGCCGACTCCGGCCACGATGACAGGTGCCTGTTCCTCGATTGTATCCGGCCCGTCCGGGTTGTCCTCGCTGTCGCTTAGCCGGGCGGATATCAGCTCGTAGAGGATGAAGAAAAGCGGCGTCAGCAGCATCGACAAGGCCACAACCAGCAATAACTGCTCCGCCACCAGGCCTGGCAGTGCATTGACCTGTGTTGCAAAGGAAATCAGGACAAATCCAAACTCTCCGGCTTGTGCAAGACTAAGCGTGAAAAGCCACAAATCCCGGCCACGAAGCTTAAAGCCATAGCCGATAGCAAACAGGATCAATCCCTTGATCAGCATGAGCGCCAAGGTCCAGCTTATGACCGTGCCAAAGTTGCGGCCAAAGAAGGCGAAATTCACGCCCGCGCCGACGGTTATGAAAAACAGGCCCAAGAGCAGGCCCTTGAAGGGCTCCACATTCGCCTCAAGCTCGTGCTTAAATTCGGAGTTCGCCAGGACCACACCGGCGATAAACGCGCCCAATGCCGGTGACAGCCCGACAATGATCATCGTATAGGCAATGCCCGCCACAATCACGAGCGCAAACGCGGTATACATCTCGCGTAAGCGCGCCATATGGACAAAACGAAAGAGGTACCGGAACGCGTAATGGCCTATGAGTATGATCGCCACCACAGCGCCAAGCGTTGCCAGCGTCTGGCCCCAACCCGGTAGACTGTCAAAAAGCGTTGCGGCCGCATTGGCATGGTCGTCGTGATGGCCATCCTCTTCAGCGCCCCGGCTGATCGAGCCGTCCTCGTTAAACGTCATCAGGCCTGGGATCGCCAAAAGCGGCATCACCGACAGCATTGGAATGACCGCGATATCCTGGGTCAGCAGCACGGAGAAGGCCGAACGCCCGCCCGCTGTCGGCATCAGGTTCTTTTCCGACAGTGTTTGCAGCACAATCGCCGTTGACGACAGGCTCAGGATTAGTCCGGCCGAGATTGCAATTCGCAGGTCGTAGCCCAAGACCAGTGCTGCAGCTGCAATGGCCATGAACGTCAAAACGAGCTGCAGGCCGCCAAAGCCCAAAAGCCTGTGCCGCATCTCCCACAAGGCCCGCGGGTCAAGCTCCAAGCCGATCAGGAACAGCATCAAAACAACGCCAAACTCCGCGAAATGCTGCAAGTCTTCGGTCTCTGCGCCGACCAGACCCAAAACTGGTCCGATGATTATGCCGGCAATCAAATACCCAAGTACCGAGCCAAGGCCCAGGCGCACAGATAGCGGTACAGCGACGACCATTGCGATCAAATAGATTGAGGCCTGCAGCAGGAAGCCTTCCAAAATCGATCCTTTCAGGCTTAGACGGGCAGCGGCGCGTCGGGTTTCATCTGGTCCATAACAATTTGGCTTTGCACCCGCGCAATTGCGGGATGGGGCAACAGTACGCCGTGGATAAGCGTATGTAACGCCTGTAAATCCGCACACCAGACGCGCAATAGATAGTCGGCCTCACCTGTCATGGTGAAAGCGGCGGTAATCTCGCGTTGCGCGCGCACTAGGCTGTGAAAACTGCGCGCTGTTGCGGGGTCATGGGTTGCGAGGCTGACCTGAACAAATGCCTGTACGGCGAGCCCTAAGCTTTTTGCATCCGCAATCGCGCGCGCGCCGGTCAGATATCCAGCTTCCTCCAATCGCTGACGCCGCCTTCCTGCTTGGCTCGGCGAGAGGTTGATCCGTGAGCCAAGTTCCTGCGCGGTCAGAAGCGCATCTTCCTGAACGGCACGGATCAATCGGCGGTCGGTTTCATCCAACATGCGTGAAAAATGCGCATGAATCGTATAATATGCAATAAATGAGCATGTATATGCGGATGAATCCGTGTATTCGCGCAGAAACCGCGCTCTTTTTGCAATACCATATGTGGGAAGCTTAGAAGGAGTCGCTTAGATGGGCCCGTTTCCCCATGATGCACCGCGCGCCACGATCGGCCCGTCCAACCCGGCCGGGACTGACGGTTTCGAGTTTGTCGAGTTTGCCCATCCCGATCCGCAGGTCTTGCGCGACCTTTTTACTCGCATGGGTTATAGCCATGTCGCGACCCATAAATCCAAAGCGATCCAACTTTGGAAACAGGGTGATATCACTTATATTCTGAATGCCGAGCCGGGCAGTTTTGCGTCACGCTTTGTCGAAGAACACGGGCCCTGCGCCCCGTCGATGGGCTGGCGGGTCGTCGACGCGCAACATGCCTTCGATCACGCCGTCGCCAAAGGTGCGGAGCCTTACACCGGGGCCGATAAGTCGGTGGATTGGCCTGCGATCAAGGGTATCGGCGGCAGCCTGATCTACTTCACGGACCAGTATTTCGATAGCTCGCCCTACAACGAGGAGTTCGACTGGCACTCGAACGCTCATCCCCAAGGCGTGGGGTTTTATTATCTCGATCACCTCACGCACAACGTCTTCAAGGGTAATATGGATGTCTGGTTTCGCTTCTACGAAGAGCTGTTTAACTTCAAAGAAATCCGCTTCTTTGATATCGAGGGCAAGTATACAGGTCTCTATTCGCGTGCCCTGACCTCGCCTTGCGGTCGCATTCGCATCCCGATCAACGAGGATCGGGGTGAGACCGGGCAGATCGTCAATTATTTGAAGAAATACAAAGGGGAAGGCATTCAGCACATCGCTGTTGGTGCGCAGAACATCTACGATTCGGTCGATGCGATCGCTGAGAATGGCGTGACATTCATGCCCGGACCGCCAGAAGCCTATTACAAGCTGTCCAAAGAGCGGGTGCAGGGCCACGAGGAGCCTTTGGATCAAATGCTCAAACACGGCATCCTGATCGATGGCGAAGGTGTGGTCGATGGTGGAGAGACCAAAATCTTGCTGCAGATCTTCTCAAAGACGGTGATTGGGCCGATCTTCTTCGAATTCATTGAACGCAAAGGCGATGATGGATTCGGTGAGGGTAATTTTAAAGCGTTGTTTGAATCCATCGAAGCTGAAGAGATGAGCAAAGGTGAGTATTGAGACAGGCCTACATTTGAATGCCAGGCCTCATTTTTGCCCTGAATCTGCCCCGGTGACCGCCGAATTGGCCTGAGAATTGTTTCGCGATGTGAGGCAATGGGACCGGCGAAGGGGCACTTTCCATGAACATAGCGACCGCTGACCAAGAAGCGTACGACAAAGCGAGGCAAGCGAGCACGCAGGACTTGCTTGTCCATGCGGCGCGAGCTTCAGGCCTCTCACCGCTTCAAATTCAAAAGGACGCAGCCCGGGTTGCGGCCATGCCGGGGCGGCTCCAGCTTTGGGAATACGTGCGGCTCGGCCTGTTTCACCCGGACCGTTTCGCGGAGGATGAACGCGCTGCCTTTATTGCAAACGAATTGCATTGGCCGATTGTGGCCAAGATCAATGACAGCGGCTGGACCTCAGCGGCAGAAGACAAAGCGCTGTCAGACACGCTCTTGCGCGCGTCTGGCGTGCCGGTGCCGCAGACTTTGGGTGTGATTGATCGCGTCTCGGGCCGTGTTTATCCAGGCCATCGCAAGGTCACGGGCGTTGATGGTCTTCGCGAGATGCTGGCCGAGGCCGGTGGCGCCCGCGTCTTTTGCAAGATCGTCAAAGGGATGGTTAGCTTTGGTGCCATGAGGATTGATGGCCATGACGACACGCATATTCAGCTAGCGGGCCAACCTCCTGTCACATATGGGGATTTCCTCGAAAAGATAGTTGGCCAAGAAGCATACCTTTGCCAAAAAGAGGTGATCAACCATCCAAAAATCGCGGAGTATGCAGCAGCGCTGGCGACGGTGCGTGTGGTCAATCTGGTCACGCCCAACGGGGTGCGCACGCCGCGGGCGGTTATCAAACTGGCCCAAGGGGATAACATTGCCGACGCATTTTGGCGCGATGGAAACCTAGCATGCGACATCGACGTGGCGACGGGCCGTATTCAAACGGTGGCCGCGCGCGGCATCGAGATGCGCTATCTTGACGACCATCCAGAAAGGGCGGGTCTGATGGGTCTGGTTCTTCCCCACTGGGATGATCTCTTGGCGGTGAATGAGCAGGCGGCGCAGGTCTACGCGCCGATCCGCTACCAATCGACTGACATCGCGATCACCGAAGCCGGCCCCGTTGTGGTGGAGCTAAATTACGGCGGTGGGTTTGACTTGCCGCAATATGCCAGCGGACGCGGTCTGTTGACCGATGACGTGCTTGGGTTCTTCGCCAGCCACGATGTTGATCTGGCAACAATTGCAGGCGGCGCCAAGACGAAGAAGAAAAAAGGGCTATTTGGATTGGGCGGATAAGAGGCCGGGCCCTGGCTGTCATCAATTGTCCAAAAGATGCGCAACCGCATTGAAGTGGCATCATGATGCGGTATGAAGCGTCAGTCACGACGCGCGAGGAGCCGGGGCCGATGAAAAGATCGCAGATCAATGAGATTATGGCCGAGGCTGATGCGTTCATGGCCAGTTTTGGGTTCGCGTTGCCGCCCTTTGCGCGTTGGAGACCTGAGGAGATGGTCGCCAATCAGGCTCAGGCGCGTGCAGTGATAGAGGGCCGGTGCGGTTGGGACATCACTGATTATGGTGAAGGCCGTTATGACGAGATGGGGCTGTTCTTATTCACGCTCAGAAACGGCAGGCTGGACGATCTCAAGCGTGGCGGCGGCATGTGCTATGCAGAGAAGCTTTTGATATCAAAAAAAGATCAACTAAGCCCCATGCACCGGCATTATCTCAAGGCCGAAGACATCATCAACCGCGGCGGAGCCACATTGGCCATCGAACTTTTCGGCTCGGCGGCGGATGGGTCGTTTGATGACACAGCCGGAGGCACGGTGCTTTGCGACGGCATCGCGCGCGATTTCGCCCCCGGCGAGGTGCTGAAATTCGCACCCGGTGAGAGCGTCACGCTGATGCCGGGCGATTGGCATGCCTTCTGGGGCGAGGGCGGCGATGTTCTGATCGGCGAAGTGTCGACGGTGAACGATGACGAGACCGACAATTGGTTCCGCGAGCCTATTGGTCGCTTTTCTGAAATTGAGGAGGACGTGGCGCCGACGCATCTGCTTGTGTCGGATTATCCCTCCTGGCTGAACTGACCGCCCTTGCATGGTCGGCACATGGGATATTCCATTTTCGAACATGGGCCAAGGATGGCCGTACATCCTCAGGCCCCCGAATAGGGAGCCATCGGATGCACGGGCGATCCCTTCAGGATCGCGGGTGCTTCGCTTCAGAGGTTTGGAAAGTAGTCCTCACAAACCCCGTCCCGCCTGACATCGGCCGTGCAGCAATGCAGGCCGCCGCCGAAGGCATAGGCGTCGCGTAGATCGACCTCGACAACTTCCAGCCCAAGCTGGTCCATCTGCTCAGCCTGATAAACCTCGGACTTTTCGACACAGATGGTTTTGGGATCGAGAACCAGGACATTCATCGACAGCCAGACACTGGAATAACACAATGGAGGCGGTGCATTATGAGCGGGTTGTGCGGCATCGACAATCGCCCACCCATTTTTTTCGAACATTTCCCGTTGATTTTGCGGCAATTTACGCTGTGGATTATTCAAAATCAGACCTGGCCGCAGCGGCGTGAAGGTTGCATCGATATGGATGGGATATGGGTCCCCGGGGAAATTGACGGCGTGAACGCGGTGGTCTGGGTAGTGCCGCCGTAACCACTCGATGCCCTTAAGATTGGTGGTGAAGCCATGTTGGACCACCAAATCGCGGCCAAATCGCAGGACGTCCGCGGCGTCGAAGAGCGGCTCTTCTTCGGTTGTGACGAAGAATTTCTCAGCCGCCCATTGCAGACGCTTTGCCGCCCCGATTGTGTCGCTGAGGTAATCTGGATGGTAATCTGCATCGGTGAGCCGCGGCTTCGGTGCGGCTTCATGTCGAAAGTTCGGATCCTCTTCCCAATACCGTTTCAGCAGCGGGCGATAATTGAGGTATTCGAACCAACGGCAACGGTACGACATTGTCGCCTCGAGGATTTCCGAGCCCACGGTCAAGAGGACATCACGCGGCGGCATACAGCCAAACTGACTGTCTGTGTGGAAATCCGGCGTGGTGACTGGCTGGCTATGGTCAATCGGCGTGGGTCGATCCACGCGAATGCCGCGCGCTTCGAGCTGCGCTGCAAACCCGTCCAACAGTTCATTGGCGCGGTCGATTGTCTCTTGCGGTCGCCGCCCCCACTGGCCGCGCATGTCGCTGTCTTCCGGCACCTTGGCGTCCAGGGCAGGTTCTGCGGGGGGAATATGGCAATCATCCGCGCGCCCGACAATCACATGGCGCAACGGGTCCCACTCATTCCAAGAATTGACAATCGTTTTTTGCATCTGGCCCCACCCCCAATCGGGACGGGGATTAGGCCGTCAACGTCGTCTGCGCAAGCGCTTGATCAGTTGCGGTAGGTACCTCGGCCGTATTCGATGCCCACGCTGCGCGCACCTGCAACTGGGGCAGGGGTAACACGGCAGGTCGCGGTTCCGGTTTGCAGCTCTGCTTGGTGGCGAACGCGGGTAAAAAAGCTCAGATCAACCGGATAGGGCTGGTCGTTGACAAAAAAGGTCGCGTCGCGCGCCATGTCGCGAACCGTCGACATGAAGCCGCCGTCACGAAAATGGCCTATCCCGCAAATTGCAAGACGATCGCCGGACGGGACAACATACCAGCGGAACCGATACACAACGCCAAATTCACCGGTGAACCGGATGTCGCTTTCATAAAAATCCGCCGTGACGGGCATCTCAAATTCATTGGCCGAGGCACTTGTGGCGGTGAGCGTTAGAGCAAGGCTAAGCGCGGTCAGGATGGGTTTAAACATATGGGCTCCAATGCTGATTTCGAATGCGTTGCGGGGCTAATTCTTTGGTCTGAAGATACCGCTAAGTACGACAAAATGCAGGACGCGAAGGTGTTTTCTTTCGGCAAAAATTCATGAGACCGTGCCGCAAAACAGGCGGCATAGCGCGGGTTATTCTATGCCGCGGGTAGGCGCCGCTCAACAATTTCAGCCCACCAGGAACAGCCAGCCGGGATCGCCTCATCGTTGAAATTGTATTTCGGGTGGTGAACATGCGCCGTGTCGCCATTGCCCACCAGAATGTATGCGCCGGGCCGCGCATTCAACATGAAGGCAAAATCCTCGCCCCCCATCACCTGCGGCGCGTCATCACATTGGCCAGACACGACCTCGGCGACTTCGGCGGCAAAATTCGTCTGTTCCTCGGAATTAACCATCACGGGGTAATTGCGCTGATAGGCAACTTCGATCTTACCGCCAAAGGTCACGGCAATCCCTTGCGCAATTTCCTTGATGCGTTCTTCAGCCAGATCGTGAATACCGGCATCCAATGTGCGTACCGTGCCGCGCAGATGGGCGCGTTCAGGAATGACGTTAAAAGCGTTTGAGCTTGTCTCAAATGACGTTACCGAGACGACAACTTCTTTGACTGGATCGGCGTTCCGACTGGCGATGGTTTGCAGCGCCAGAACCAGATGGGACGCCATGACGGTTGGATCGACGGTTTCTTGCGGTTTAGCGGCATGCCCGCCGATGCCAGTCACATAAATGTCGAAGACATCCGTTGCTGCAAAGAACGCGCCGGGTCGTATCGCAAACGAGCCGACAGGCTGGCCCGGCCAGTTATGCATCCCGTAGACCTCATCAATCGAAAAACGTTCCATGATCCCGTCTTCGACCATTTCGCGCCCGCCACCGCCGCCTTCTTCTGCGGGCTGGAAGATCACCGCAACCGTGCCGTCGAAATTGCGCGTCTCGGCCAGGTACTTGGCCGCGCCCAGAAGCATGGCTGTGTGGCCGTCATGGCCACAGGCATGCATCGCGCCATCGGTTTTGGAGGCATATGCGACACCGGTTTCCTCGTGGATCGGCAGCGCATCCATATCGGCGCGCAGGCCGATCGTCAGCCCCGACCTGTCGCTTTTGCCCTTGATCAGGGCCACGATGCCCGTCCGGCCAAGGCCCGTTACAACCTCGTCACAGCCGAACTCTTTGAGCTTCTCGGCAACCAAGGCAGATGTGCGGTGGGTCTCAAAGAGAATCTCAGGGTGCTGATGGATGTCACGACGCCAAGCGGTGATCTCGGGCAGCAACTCGGCGAAACGGTTCTTAACAGGCATTACAGATCCTTACGCAGCAGGCATTCGGCGTTCGACCAATTCGGCGAAGAAGGATGTGCCAAACGGTATCGCGTCGTCGTTGAAGTTATAGGCGGGGTTATGGACGCGCGCCGTATCCCCATTTCCGACGTTAATGAAAGCGCCAGGGCGTTCCAGCAGCATATAGCTGAAATCTTCCGCGCCCATCACCGGCGGTCGACCGAAGTGCACCTTTTCGGCACCGGCAACGGCTTCAGCGATCTCCCGCGCGATCTCGGCGTTTTTGTCGTGATTCACGGTCACGGGATAGCCCCGCTCATATTCGAGATCGGCCGTGCAGCCATAAGCGCGGGCGGAGGCGTCGAGCACTTCGCGAATGCGCCCTTCGGCCAGGTCGCGGACGTCTTCGTTAAGCGTGCGCACGGTGCCGGCAAGTTTCACGCTGTCATCGATCACGTTGGTGGCGGCACTTTCGGTTTCCACGACGCAGGTGGAAATCACCAGCGCCTCTAACGGATCGGTTGAGCGGCTGACAATCGTTTGCAGCGCAAGAATGCAGGCCGCTGCGGCTGGAACCGGATCGATGGCATGTTGTGGTCTTGCCGCATGGCCGCCCTGGCCGCGGATATGGACGACAAATTCATCTGCCGCCGCCATGATCGGGCCCGGCGAGACGCCAAATTCGCCGACAGGCAGGCCCGGCTCATTGTGCATGCCATAGACCTCTTGGATGCCAAAGCGCTCCATCATGCCGTCTGCAACCATCGCCTCACCACCGGCGCCGCCCTCTTCGGCGGGCTGAAAGATCAGCGCCACGCGGCCATCGAAATTCCGTGTCTCGGTCAGATACTTCGCCGTGCCCAGCAGCATTGCGGTGTGCCCGTCATGGCCGCAGGCATGCATTTTGCCAGGCGTGTTAGAGGCATATTCAAGCCCCGTTTTTTCGGTCATCGGCAGCGCGTCCATATCGGCGCGCAAACCGACGCAGCGACCGGACGTGTCGGTCTTGCCGTTGATGATGCCGACAATCCCGGTTCGGCCGATCCCCGGCACGATCTCATCGACCCCGAATTCCTTCAGTTTGGCTTCGACAAGGGCCGTCGTTTTGGGCAGGTCGTATTGCAATTCGGGGTTTTCGTGGATCGTTCGGCGCCAATCGGTAATCTCGGCATGCAACTCGGCCAAGCGGTTCTTCACGGGCATTCGGTCATCATCCTTCACAAAGCTGGTCGAGCAGCTGGGCAATGAAGCGTTCGCCCTGACTGAACTGATCGACAGAGATAAATTCGTCGGCCTGATGGGCCTGGTCAATGAAGCCGGGCCCGCAGACAACAGCAGAATAACCGCCAGCCTGAAATTGCCCAGCTTCGGTGCCAAAACTGACAACGGCGCGGCCATTTGCGCCGGTCAGATCACGCGCAAGCCGCTCGGCCGCCCCCTCATCCTCCGGTGCCAGGCCCGGCACGTCCCATCGCGGGCGCACATCGATGCCGGTATCGGGGTGGATTTTCTGCATCTCGGCGCTGAGTCGGGCCGCTTCGGCCTCGATCCGTTCGGCCCAGATCGCATTGGGTTCAGACGGGACACAACGTGCGCCGATCATAAAATGGCAGTCTTTGGCAGTGATATTATGAGCGGTGCCGCCTGAAATCATGCCGACATGCAACGTTGTGTAAGGCGGCACGAATTCGCTGGCCGGATCCGCAGCGGCGGCGTTTTCTGCGTTCTCGCGGTTGGCCCAATCGATTAGCTTGGCGCCCTCCATGATGGCCGACACGCCAAGATGCTGCAGCGAAGAATGCACCTCGTAGCCGCGCACATGCACGTCATAGCCGACACCGCCTTTATGGCCGGTCACGATCTGCATGCCGGTCGGTTCACCTATAATGGCCAGGGACGCCTTTGGCACTTTCCCCTGCATTGCTTCAATCATCGGGGGCGCACCAACACAGCCGACCTCTTCATCGCGGGTCAGACAGATCTGCAAGGGACGGTTCAAACCGCGCTCAAGCGCGGGCGCAACCGCCGACAGCGCCAAGGCGTCGAAGCCTTTCATGTCGCAAGTCCCGCGGCCGTAAAGCTTGCCCTCGGCTTCGGTCACCGCGAAAGGGTCAAAACTCCAATCCTGGCCATCGGTAGGCACAACATCGGTATGACCTGACAGGATCACGCCGCCGGTTTCTTGCGGGCCGATATGGGCGAAAAGCGAGGCTTTAGTGCCATCATCATTGTAGTCGCGATGGCACCCTACACCCAGATCGGCGAGGTACTCTTCGACCCAATCGACAAGGGCTAAGTTGCTGTCACGGCTGACGGTCGGGAAGCTGACAAGCCGGTCAAGCAACTCACGTGCGGAAAGACCGGCCATGTTCATCGCTCCCTTCGGTACTTTGATGATGTAGGCATCCGTGCAGCTTTTGCCATCAATAGCCGCAATCGGTGGTGAGAACGCGGTGGCCCGGTCCAACTTCTTTATACTCGGAAGGCTCGGGCGCGTAATCGACCGGATGCACGGGGGAGGCGATGGGTTTGAAGTTTAGGTCTTTCTCCAAGACACGTTGGCCGGGATCAGCAACCGGCACCGCCTTCAGCAGCGCTTGCGTATAGGGGTGCGAGGGGTTTTCAAAAACGCTCGCCCGCGGTCCGATTTCAACCAAACGCCCCAGATACATCACACCCACATTATGGCTGACGCGTTCGACCACTGCCATGTCGTGGCTGATGAAAAGATAGCTTAAACCCAATTCAGCCTGCAGCTCCATCATCAGATTGAGAACTTCGGCCTGGACAGATACATCAAGCGCCGAAACGGCCTCGTCGGCGATGATCAGTTTGGGGTTCAGTGCCAGGGCCCTTGCAATCGCCACGCGCTGCCGCTGGCCGCCGGATAGTTCATGCGGGTAGCGGGTGATGAATTCGCGCGGCAATTGGACCCGGTCAAACAGCATCGCCACCCTGTCCTGCCGCTCAGAGCCGGGAAATAGCCCGTAATTCTGCATCGGTTCAGCGACTTGGGCGCCAAGCTGCATTTGCGGATTAAGCGACGCAAACGGATCTTGGAACACCATTTGCATATCCTGCCGGGCCCGCCGCATATCGCGCGGGCTGAGCGAGAGGACATCGAGCCCGTCCAGATCGACACGGCCCGATTGCGGCTCGACCAGGCGCAGGATCGACCGGCCAGCCGTCGATTTGCCGCAACCCGACTCGCCGACCAGGCTCAGCGTCTGGCCCGCATTGACCGTCAGGGACAGGTCTTCTACGGCGTGAACGCGGGCCTGGACTCGGCGCAATAGCCCGCCTGTGACATCAAAACGCGTGGTGAGGTTCTCAACGGTCAAGAGGACCTGATCGGTCCCTTTGATCGGATCGATCTGCTGATCCTCACGACCAAAAAGCTTCATCGGCTCCGGAAGGGACTTGCCGCGCATTTCCCCCAATTTCGGCACAGCGGCCAAAAGGGCCTGGGTATAGGGATGTTGAGGTGCGTTAAATATCTGATCGACCGGGCCTTCTTCGACCTTATTGCCGCGAAACATCACCACCACACGGTCAGCGATCT
>JBCCXT010000015.1:0-67394 GCA_039191215.1 Pseudomonadota bacterium | reverse complement strand
GTCTCGAGATGGTTCGAGCCCGTCCGCATCTCAGCAAAGATCACGCAAAGATCGAACGGACGGGCCATTTAGCGCACCAAATAGGGCTTTGCTGGGTTCTTCGGCCGATCCGGCCCCTCCTCGGGGCCGAAATCACCCACCAGATGCGGATTCATCCCTTGATTTTTGAGGCTTTCGACAAAGCGGGGAAATCCGGCCAGATCGGCCATGCGTGGCGCCTCGGACAGGCGCGGGGCTGCGGGGCCCGCCACATGGTCGAGCAATTCCTGCAAATGCTCCATTGGTTGGGTCAGGAAATCAGCCAAGGTCCAGATGTGAAGGTCCGCGCGTGCGCCGCGGCCCTGCAGCGCATTGAGAAACGCCGCCTCAACCCGCTGCAACCGCGCCGCCTGTTTGCGGATATCGCCGAAATCGGCATTGCCAAGAAATAGCGGTAGCGCCCAGGCACCTGTTACGATCCACAAGCTTGCATTGTCATCGCCGGCAAGAAACGAGCCGACTTCTTGGCGATCATTTGGCCCAAACTGAAAGACCTGCCGTTCGCCACGACTGTTCCAGATCAGGTTGGTCAGGAACTGGCCGGGATTGTAGTCCCGCAAGGCCGCGGAGGATGTCAGCCCGCCGACAAAATCTGACCGGCCTTCAGCAAATTCGACCTTTTCGGGCGCAAAAAGGTGCCCATGCACGCGCAGGCCGCTGCGCCGCGCAAGCCACCCGTCGAAATCTGAGAAGATCGCGTTAAAGCCGTGGCAGATCGTATACGGCGCGGCACTGCGCCCGCTCTCCCAATCATTGCGTGGGAAGCGACCCGCCATGAAAAGCCCGCGCCTGCCCCGGCTGCGCCGTGTGCGCGCGGCATGAAAGACCCGCTCAATCCGCGCGGGCGCCGGGTCCACATCGCGATCCTGAACAGGCCCGGACGCCAGAAACCTATCATAGAGCTGACCCGCACGCGGCCAGACCTTGCGGGCGACAAAGCAATCGGACCGCGTCAGCAGATCGAGATGGTCATCATAGAAAACATGCGGTTTGCCTTGAAAATCAAATTTCGACAGGGTCAGCGACCGACTTTGCAGATCAATGGAATAGCGCCGCGCTAGCGTTTGGAAATAGCTTTCATCGGGGATCCAGACCGTGCGGAAATACCGGTCGAACACGCGCCGCCGCGGATCTTGCAGGATCGCCGACAGGGTTTGCCGCGTCAGGCACCACCATTGACTGCCCAGATGCGGATCGACGCCATCCGGTAAAGACCGCGCCAGGCCTAACCGGCGCTGGAACTCGACACTGCGATCAAACAGCCATCGCTGCCGTTTCCACGAGAACGGAAAACGCATGCGAAAGCGCTCTTCGGCCAGACCGCCTTGCGTCCAATCGACATCCTCGGTCGTGACGCTTTCGATGAAATCGGTGCGCGGGTGACGGGCCAGAAAGTCGCGCAAGTCATCAAGGGGGCGAACCGGCAGGCAGGCGCCGGATGCGAGGTACACATGGCGCACATCGATGAATTCGCGCAGCAGCATTTGTGCGGCTTCCTGGCTGGCCGCAACAAGCGACCAGCGGCCCCATTCACACGCGAAGCGGCCGGAAAACCGCACGTTCCAGAGGTCCGATAGCGCGGCTTGCAGCACGTCAAATTCCGCGTCAGGCGTGCGGCGGTCGACATGGACGACAACCGGGCAATCGCGTTCCGCCCAATAGCGCGCGACATCGGCGGCCCGGTCCAGGGCGGTGTGGCACAACATGACGAAGCCCAGACTGCTCATGCCCAATTGCCCTTTGACATCAAGCCCAGCAATTCCAACTGGCGCCAGCCTTCCAGACGCTGCGACCAGCTATTCCAAAAAACCGGCGATCCGGCGCTTTGGTCGAGCAGATAAGCCTCATATTCCCGGCTGCGGGCATAGTGCTCGCGCCGTTTCAACTCTTCCTCGGCTTTCGAGGTGAACGTGTTGAGAAACTTCGAGTGCAGCAGCACGCCCGAGGCCTTCTCGCCGCCCCATTCGTCAAACACCAGATTGAGCCCGCGCGGCAGCAGCATATGGGTGGAGCTGACGTACGTGTAGCGGCGATGCCAGTGGACAAGCGGTATCTTGTTGAGCGCGGGCGCATCATAAGGCGTATCGGCAAAGAACATGCGTGCCCGGGGGCCGCCCTGGATCCACAGATTGCCAAATTCCCAGTTCCGCGTGATTGTGTAGTTGCCGCTGTCAAACCAGCACAGGCGTTCAAACGGGTCCTCGCCGTCGCGATAAGTCGCTTGGCCAACCGGTCCTTGCGGATACATGTCGAGCACCATCGTGCCAAAGGCCCGAACGCCGGCGTTTTCGAGCCAATAGGTCAGCGCTGGCAGCGGTCTGGTATCGCAATAAGGATAGACCAGGAACTCATCCGCATCGACGGTCAGACACCAATGGCCATGCCCGTAGCGGCGCAGAAGGTGGTTGACCCAGTCCATGCCGAAGCGGGCACTTTTATAACTCGCCTCCGTCGTCCAGACAGAACAATCAGGCTGGTCGATTAGATAGGCCAGGCCGGTATCGGAGCTGGCATTGTCAACGATCAGAAAATGGCGCACGCCGCGTTCGCGGTAGTAGCGCAGGAAATACGGCAGGCGCGCGCGTTCATTTCGCAACGTGACAAAGCACAAGATGTCATCAGGCCGAATTGTCCAGGTGCGGTCGGCGGCAAGCTCCAACGCACGCGATTTGCGCCACGCACGCACCAGGTAGCGTTTGCGGTTTAATCTCAGGCCGTAGCGCTCGATCGCCTTCATCTGGTGCCCCGTTCTCCTCCGCCGGGCGTTGCAGCCACGATACCCACAGCGCCCCCGGAGGTAAACGGCAACAAGGTGAATAGCGGGTTACCAGGGGCCGGTGGCCATCAGCCCCATCTGGACCAGCTGCTGCCAGCCGATGAATTCGACCGAATGATCGGCCGACCAAAGATCGGGATCAGCGATGAGCGCGTCGTAATAGGCGTGATGCGCCTCGGCCTGGGCAAAGTGCTGTTGGCGACGCTTTTCCTCGCTGGCACGGGCGGGTGTTGAGGGCAAGAATTTGGTGTGCAGGAGCGCGCCGGAAATCTGGGTCTTCTCTGGCAGCGAGAAGACCTGGTTCAGCCGCGGAGGCAGGATCGAATGAGTGGCGTTCCGGTAGGCATAACGCCAATGCCATTTTACCAGCGGCACTTTGTTCATGGTCGGCGCCCGGCGCGGCGCGTCGGTGAAGAACACCCGATCGCGCACGCCGCCTTGAAACAGATCAACCTTCAAGTGCGGCTGCGGCGTCTGGCGGTAGGCACCGGCATCCATCCAGCGCAACGCACCCAGCGCATCATCCGTGAAAGCGGCAGAAGACAACGGGCCCTTGGGGTAGAGATCAATGCTCAGCGTGCCAAAGCTTTCCCGCCCATCAGCGGCAAGCTGGCTTGTGAGGTCTTGTAGCGGCTTTTCTGTCCAATGCGGATAGATCAACAGCTCATCGGCATCGACCGTTAGGCACCAGCGCCCGTGCCCGTAACGCTGCAAAAGCCGTCCTGTCCAGTCGACACCGAAGCGCGCGGCCTTGTAGCCTGCATCCGTTCGCCAAAGCGAGACATCGGCCTGATCGGCCAGAAGGGCTGTGCTGTCATCGGTGCAGTCATGGGCGACGATCAGGAAATGGCCAACGCCCAATGCGCGGTAATGGGCCAGAAATTGCGGCAGCCGTTCCGCTTCGTTGCGGATAGAGGCCAGACAAAGGATCGCGTCGGGCGGGGCATGGTCGAGCCGGATAGCGACCGGCGACAAATCATGGCGCGCGGACCAGGCGCGCCAAAGATAGGCACGGCGCCGCCAGCGCAGGCGGTAGGCCTGCCAAACCAGGTTCAGACGCTCACTCCGCCGCGCTGCGAAGCGCGGCCATCTCGTTTAGAAAATCGCCAAACTCGTCGCGCAGATCGTCGCGCGCAAGGCCGAAAGCCACGGTCGCCTGCAGGAAACCGGCTTTGGAGCCGCAGTCAAACCGCTGGCCGCGGAATCGGAAGCCATAGACATTGTCACTTTCGCCGATTTCCCGGGCAATCGCGTCGGTCAGCTGGATCTCTCCCCCAGCACCGGCCTTCTTCTTGTTGAGATTTGTCATCACCTGCGGCGACAGGATATAACGCCCGATCACGGCCAGATTGGAGGGCGCTTTTCCCTTCTCGGGCTTTTCGATCATGCCTTTGACGGACACAACCGAGCCCATATCCTCTTTCACGTCGAGCACGCCGTAAGACGAGATCATACTGTCGGGCACTTCCATCGCCGCGACCATGTTCCCGCCCGTCTCGGCATGCGCCTCGACCATCTGCTGCAGGCAGGGCGTTTCGGCTGCGATAACATCGTCGGGCAGGATCACGGCGAAGGGCTCGTTGCCAAGCATGCGCCGCGCGCACCAGACCGCGTGGCCCAGACCCAAGGGTTTTGTCTGGCGAACGTAAGCAATTGCGCCGCTGTCCATATTGGTCTGCTTGAGCATCGAAAGGATGTCTTTCTTGCCCTTCTTGCGCAGTGTCATCTCTAGTTCAGGCGCGTTGTCGAAATAATCCTCTAGCGCGGATTTTCCGCGCGACGTGACAAAGATAAATTCCTTGATCCCGGCGGCGCGGGCCTCATCGATGGCGTATTGAATAAGCGGGCGGTCAACCAGCGTCATGATCTCTTTTGGGATCGACTTGGTGGCGGGCAAAAAGCGCGTTCCAAGCCCTGCAACCGGAAAGATCGCTTTGGTTACTCGCTTTTTCATAACGGCTCCTATCGGTCTTGCATCATGCTTTGGCGGATGGTCAGCCGCTGGCACGCGCGAAAAGTCTTGGCATGCGCCCCCGGAGCGCGAAATTGCACAATTGGGTCATCATCCTGCGACGGGGCAGGAGTTAGCCCTAAACTGGACAATTCTAAGACTGGCAAGCGGATTGTGCACAAAACTCGCATGTCCGGTCACTTCGCCTACGGCATAGCCATATCACGCATCATTGCTTCGATTCTCGGAGTATCAGAAGGATTATTCAATTCCCAGAATTTGCGGCCCCTTGCGTCAACTTCCACGCACATAACGGGTATGCCATGTTCGAGGAACCGCAATTGCTCCAACCCTTCTTCACGCTCAAGCGGACCGGCGGCAAGCGTCGGATAGGCGGCCAGCGCGCCGGGCCTGTAGGCATAGACGCCGACATGATGAAAGACCGGCGTGCGCGGCGCGTCAGCCGCCAATGCTCGGGTGAAGGGTATGACTTCCTTTGAGAAATAAAGTGCTTGGTTGGTGGTGGTGAAGACCGCCATTGTGCCGCCGACGCGGTCGGCGGCGCGGTCGGCCTTAAATGCCGCAAGCGTTTCGCCGTCACATTCCAGAACCGGCGTCGCGACATCAAAGCTGGGCGAGCGGCGCAGGCCGGAGACCAGATCGGACAAAAACCAAGGCGGCGTCAGCGGCGCATCCCCTTGCAGGTTAACCACCATTTCCGGCTCTTGCGGCAATTGCGAAAGCACCTCAGCGCAGCGCTCCGTGCCATTTTGGGCCGCAGACGACGTCATGGCGATCTCGGCGCCAAAAGCCGTGGCTGCCGATGCGATGCGCGCATCGTCGGTCGCAATGATGACCCTGTCGAAGGCAGCAACTTCTTGGGCTGCCTGCCAGCTGCGTTCGATCAGGCTGCGCGCCTCACCCGTGGCGCCGCGCAGCATTGCCAACGGCTTGCCCGGATAGCGGCTTGACGCGTAACGCGCCGGTATGACGCAAATGACCGAGATGTGGGCCTACGGGACTTTGAGGTCGACGCCCGGCGCGGTGGCGATGAAAGAGCCATTGCGGTAGTCGGGCTTGCCATAGGTGAAGGTCTGGTGGTCCTCGAAAGTCACAACTTGGCCGCCCGCGCCGCGCAACACCGCGTCACCGGCGGCTGTGTCCCATTCCATCGTCGGGCCCAGGCGCGGGTAGAAATCGGCCTCTCCGGTGGCAACAAGGCAAAATTTCAGCGACGAGCCCGCGCTTTTCAGATCCGCGGTGGCATATTTTGAGATGTAGTCATCGGTCGCCTTGTCACGGTGCGATTTTGAAGCGACAACCCGAAGCGCGCCACTATCAGGCGCCGATACCGTGATCGGCGCGGTGGCACCGGCGCTTTCCGCCAAAAACGGCCCGGTTTCTTCGACGCTTTGACCGGCCGCATCGGTATAAAAAAGCCGCGATTTGGCCGGGGCAAAAACCACTCCGCGGGTCGGCACACCGTTTTCAACCAGCGCAATATTGACTGTGAAATCACCGCGGCGCTGAATGAACTCTTTCGTGCCATCCAGCGGATCGACGATGATAAACACGTCTGCGACCTCAGAATGGCTATGCGACTGTTCTTCAGTCACCAGAGTAATGTCCGGAAATTCCGCCTTCAAACCTTGCGAGATCAGGGCATCGGCCGCGCGGTCCGCATCAGTGACCGGGCTTGCATCCGCCTTTGCGTCGACGCCCATATCGGCCCGCTCATAGATCTCCATGATCTTTGCCCCGGCTTCGATCGACAGGCTTCGGAAGGTTGAAACAAGACGTTCATAGTCCAAAACGGCACTCCTCCGCCGATCACGGGCCCGGGCTTGATTGATCGTTAACGCTGCGGTCGTTATCTTCTATCGCAATCGAAACGGCAAGGCCCGCACCCCAAGGATAAAGGCTGCCCTCATGTTTGAAGCCCGCCGGCGGCGGTCAAATCTAACGGTCTTCTTTTCGCTGTGCGAGCTGACCTATCTGACGGCGGTGCGCAAGGTGCGCCAGGGCCATGCCAATGCTATGATTGGCCTGGTCATGAACATCCTTCAGGCGGCACTTTTTGTGGCCGCTTTTTACGTGATGTTCGCGGTTCTGGGTTTGCGCGGCGCAGCCGTACGCGGCAACTTCATCGTTTACCTGCTGACCGGGATTTTCCTTTATCTGACGCATATTAAGGCGCTGATGGCTGTTATGAGCGCGGAAGGCCCGGCTTCAGCGATGATGCAGCACGCGCCGATGAATACACTGGTGGCCATCCTGTCGGCCGCTTTGCAGGTGCTCTACCAGCAGACGCTTGCGCTGTTTGTGATTTTGTTCTTCGTGCACATGTTGTTGGAGCCTGTGGTGATCGATGACTGGGCCGGTGCTTTTGCGATGTATCTGCTGGCCTGGTATTCCGGGATCGCCGTTGGCTTGGTGCTGCTGGCCGCCCGGCCCTGGATGCCGGATGTGGTCAATCTGATCCAAACGATTTGGAGCCGGGCGAACATGATTGCCTCAGGTAAGATGTTTTTGGCCAACATGATCGGCGCAAACATGGTCGCGATGTTTTCCTGGAATCCGCTGTTTCATGCCATCGATCAGGCACGCGGCTTCACCTTCGTGAACTACTTTCCGCATTACACAAACTGGCAATACCCGCTTTATCTATGCATGGCACTGACATTGCTTGGCTTTGTCGGCGAACATGTCACGCGCCGCTATGTCTCAGCCAGTTGGGGCGCGCGCAGGTGAAATGGCTGGTGGCCGCCCTGGTGCTTTGGCCTTGGGCGGTGCTGGCTGAAGGGTTTCCCGCGCTCTACGATGTCTCGGGCGTGGCGCGGGACGATGTCCTGAACATCCGCCAGGGCCCGGGCGCAAACCACCCGATATTCGGCGCATTTGGGCCGTTTCAGACGGAAATCGAGGTGACCGGCGAAGCGGCTGAGACAGGCTGGCTGCGGGTCAATCTCGGCGAAGGGATCGGCTGGGTGTCGCCGCAGTTCATGACCCGCACAGGCCCGGATTGGCAGGGCGGCATGCCGGAACGGTATGCGTGCTTCGGCTCGGAGCCGTTTTGGCTGCTGCATGTCAACGGCGCCACGGCCTCATGGCAGGACCCCGAAATCGGCGCGCGTCGTTACACGCAAAGCGAACAGGGCCCTTCGGTGCATGTGCCCGATATGATGGCTGCTCGGTTTGAAGCCGATGCCGCCAACAGGGTCACGGCCTTAATCACCCAACGCAGCTGCTCTGACGGGATGTCGGATCGCGCTTATGGGCTGGGCGCGACACTCATCCGCGACGCAGCCCAAACCCAGATCATGCAAGGCTGTTGCTCAATTGCGCCTTAGCTTACAACGCGCAAGGTCAGGTTGATGCGCCCACCTTCGGGCCAGACGCGGCTTGTGCCCGTGCGGATCCGATCCACACCGTGGTATAGCAACCTTGCGTCGTTACCCATGACCACCACATCGCCCGATCGCAGCCAGACGCTTTCGGTCTTGCCGCCGCGCGTCTCATTGCCGATCCGAAACAACGCGTCATCGCCAAGCGAGATCGACAGGACCGGCTGAGTAAAATCCGCCTCATCGCGGTCTTGATGCAGACCCATGCGGGCGCCGGTCTCATAGTGATTGATCAAACAGCATTCCGGCGGCCGGGCATCCGGGCAAAGCGCCTGCCATACAGCCAAAACCGTGGCCGGGATTGGCGGCCAGGCGACACCGCTCGGATGGTGCGGCTCGTACCGATACCCCGCCCGATCAGTGATCCAGCCAAACGCGCCGGCGGCACTCATCCGAACGCTCATCTTCTGGCCACGCGGCGTCACCGGTTGAACCAACGGTGCTTGGTCCAGGGCTGCCGCAATCTGCGCGGCCATCTCAGCCTGCGCGGCCGGATCAAGCCAGCCGGGATAGATGCGCGCGCCGCGGATCTCCAGACCAGATTCCAACTTCATCGATCCGCCTTTCTATACAATGCCATCCCGGCGCTTGCAGGGTCACCGCCCCCTCCTGATATACCCCCCGAACATGTCAGGCGCAGCCTCCTGCTCTGACCAGTCACAATCGAGGGCCTGTGCCGGGGCCGAACAGGACCGGCGCGCCCCAGTTCGCTGATGAGAAGGAACTAGGAAACCATGGCTAAAGTCATTGGCATCGACCTTGGCACAACCAATTCCTGCGTCGCCATCATGGATGGCAGCCAGCCGCGGGTGATCGAAAACTCCGAAGGCGCACGGACCACCCCGTCCATCGTCGCGTATACCGATGATGAACGTCTGGTCGGACAACCGGCCAAGCGGCAAGCCGTCACCAACCCCGACAACACCGTCTTTGCGGTCAAGCGTCTGATTGGCCGCCGCTACGATGATGCTGAGGTCGAGAAAGACAAAAAGCTTGTCCCCTATGCCATCGTGAATGGCGGCAACGGCGATGCTTGGGTTGAGGTGAAGGGCGAGAAGTATTCGCCGGCGCAGATCTCGGCGCAGATCCTTACCAAGATGAAAGAGACCGCGGAAGCTTATTTGGGTGAGGACGTGACCCAGGCGGTGATCACGGTGCCTGCCTATTTCAACGACGCACAGCGCCAGGCGACCAAAGACGCCGGCAAAATCTCCGGCCTTGAGGTCTTGCGGATCATCAATGAACCGACGGCGGCGGCTCTGGCCTATGGTTTGGACAAAGAAGGCCAGTCCAAGACCATCGCGGTCTATGACCTTGGCGGTGGCACCTTCGATATCTCCATCCTGGAAATCGACGACGGGCTTTTTGAGGTCAAATCCACCAATGGCGACACGTTCCTGGGTGGTGAAGATTTCGACATGCGGATCGTCACCTATCTGGCTGATGAGTTCAAAAAGGAACACGGCGTCGATCTGACCAAAGACAAGATGGCGCTTCAGCGGCTGAAGGAAGCGGCTGAGAAAGCCAAGATCGAGCTGTCGAGTTCCAGCCAGACCGAGATCAACCAACCGTTCATCTCCATGGGCTCCGATGGCGCGCCGCTTCACATGGTGATGAAGCTGACACGCGCGAAACTGGAAAGCCTGGTTTCCGATCTGATCGCCAAATCGCTGAAACCGTGTCAGGCCGCCCTGAAGGATGCGGGTCTGTCAAAGGGCGAGATCGACGAGGTTGTCCTGGTCGGCGGCATGACCCGGATGCCCAAGGTGATGGAAGAGGTCACCAAGTTCTTCGGCAAGGAACCCCATAAGGGCGTGAACCCGGACGAAGTTGTTGCCATGGGCGCGGCCATTCAAGCCGGTGTGCTGCAAGGCGATGTCAAGGATGTGGTCCTTCTCGACGTCACCCCGCTGAGCCTCGGCATCGAGACCAAGGGCGGCGTCTTCACCCGCTTGATCGACCGCAATACCACCATCCCGACGCGTAAGTCGCAGATTTTCTCAACCGCCGAAGACAACCAATCGGCCGTGACGATCCGCGTGGCCCAGGGTGAGCGGGAGATGGCGTCCGACAACAAGCTGCTGGGTCAGTTCAACCTTGAAGGCATTGCGCCCGCGCCGATGGGCCTGCCGCAGATTGAGGTCACCTTTGATATCGACGCCAACGGCATTGTGTCGGTCAGCGCCAAGGACAAAGGCACCGGCAAGGAACAGAAGATCACGATCCAAGCCTCCGGCGGGCTGAGCGATGACGATATCGAGCGCATGGTTCAGGAGGCCGAAGAGAATGCCGAGGCAGACAAGGCCAAGAAAGATCTTGTCGAGGCCAAAAACCAGGCCGAAAGCCTGATCCATTCGACCAAGAAATCAATGGAAGAGCATGGCGATAAGGTCGACCCAGCGACAATCGAAGCGATCGAGCTGGCGATTGGCAATCTCGAAGAGCAGATGGCCACCGAAGATGCCGGCAAGATCAAAGGCGGCATCCAAAACGTGACCGAAGCCGCCATGAAGCTTGGCGAGGCGATCTACAAAGCCCAGGCTGAGGCTGCAGGTGAAGAAGCGCCAGAGGGTGCCGATGAGCCTTCGGGCGTGGACGACGACATCGTTGACGCTGATTTTGAGGACCTCGACGAAGACCGCCAAGACCGGGCGTGACGCGCGACATCTGATCCCTCGGACCGGCTAGGGCGACCTGGCCGGTTCCGGTATTTAAAAGGGGGCAGAAAGGACACAAGATGGCAAAGCGCGACTATTACGACGTTCTAGGCGTAACCAAAGGCGCAGATACCGACGCGATCAAGAAGGCCTTTCGCAAGAAAGCCAAGGAGCTTCATCCTGACCGCAATTCTGACAATCCCGATGCCGAGACACAGTTCAAAGAGGTCAACGAGGCCTATGACGTTCTGAAGGATGCCGACAAAAAGGCAGCTTATGACCGCTTTGGCCATGCCGCGTTCGACGGCGGCATGGCCGGCGGTGCGCGTGCGGGCGGACCGGGTCAGGGTGATTTTGCATCGGCGTTTTCGGATGTGTTCGAAGATCTGTTCGGCGACTTCATGGGCGGCCAGCGCCAGGGCGGACGGACGCGGGCGGCGCGCGGCTCGGACCTGCGCTACAACTTGCAGATCAGTCTCGAAGAAGCGTATTCGGGTCTAACCAAGTCGATCCGCGTCCCAACCTCCGTGACCTGTGTCAATTGTTCGGGCACGGGTGCCGAAGGCGGCGCAGAGCCGGTCAATTGCCCAACCTGCTCCGGCATGGGAAAGGTTCGCGCCCAGCAGGGCTTTTTCACGGTCGAACGGACATGCCCGACCTGCTCCGGCATGGGCCAGATCGTCAAGAACCCGTGCAAGGTCTGCGGTGGTGCGGGGCGCGAGAACAAAGAAAAGGCGCTGAACGTCAACATCCCCGCGGGCGTGGAAACCGGCACCCGGATCCGTCTGTCGGGGGAGGGAGAGGCAGGACTTCGCAGCGGCCCGTCAGGTGACCTCTACATTTTCATCGAAGTCGATGAACACCCGCTCTTCAAACGCGAGGGGATCGACCTGTTTTGCCGTGTTCCGGTGTCGATGACCGCTGCGGCCCTTGGCGGTGAGATCGAGGTGCCCACGATTGACGGTGGCCGGTCGCTGGTGCGCGTGCCGGAAGGGTCCCAATCGGGCAAGCAACTGCGTCTGCGCGCAAAAGGCATGCCGGCGCTTCGCGGCAGCGGCCAGGGTGATATGTATATCGAACTTGCCGTTGAGACTCCGGTGAACCTCAACGCCCATCAAAAAGACCTTTTGCGCGAATTTGAGGATAGCTGCGCCCAGTCCAACACCCCCAATGAAAGCGGGTTTTTCGATCGGGTGAAGAATTTCTGGGATGGGATGAAGCATTAAGTCGCCAAGAATGCCTCAATCTCAGCGCGGCTTGGCATGGCAGGGGCCGCACCGTTTCGGGTGATTTGGATCGCCGCCGCCGCTTGCGCAAAGTAAACCGCGTCAATTGGCGACATGCCGCGTTCCAGAGCGGCAACCAAATTTCCCGCAAAGCAATCGCCCGCGCCGGTTGTGTCAAGAACGTCAGGCACATCAAATGCCGCGACATGCATGTTCTGGCTTTGGGCCAGCCATGTTGCACCAGCAGCACCCTGGGTCACAACCCGGATGATCGTGTCGGGCACCGGCACGCTCAAATGGTCCAGCGCGGCGTTTTCGATCTCGTTCAGGAGCAGATGTGTGATGAACGGTAGGATATCCATCACAGCATCGGGATCGAATGGCGCGGCGGAATAGACGACACTTGCGCCCTTTCCGCGGGCGCGCACGGCAGCCTCCACGTTCACCTGCACCTCATTTTGCAGCATGACCCAGTCATCTGGCCCAATATCGGCAAAGGCATCGTCCAGCAGCCTGTCCGCGATGGCGTGATTTGCCCCGGCAAAGAGCATAATCGAGTTTTCACCTTCTGCATCGACGGCAACAACGGCATGACCGGTCGGCTCGCTCAAGATTTCGATCGTATCGGTGGACACACCCGCATCGGCCAGCTCTTTCACATAATCATGCCCGTCATAGCCAACCGCGCCGCAATGCATGACCGAAGCGCCCGCCTTTGCGGCGGCAATGGATTGGTTTGCCCCCTTGCCGCCGAGATTGCGCGTGAACTTTTCTGCGGCCAGCGTTTCGCCGGGACGAACCAAGTGCGGGACGCGATAGACCAAATCGATATTGATCGATCCGACATTCAGGATCATCGCGCCGCCCCAACTTCGCAAGCGGCCATCACGGCCATGTTCAAAATATCGCCCGATGTGGACACGGTCGAGGCGATCTGAACCGGACGATCGAGCCCGGTCAAGATCGGGCCGATCACCGTCGCGCCCGCCATTTCCTGCATCAATTTGACCGAGATCGAAGCCGAATGCCGCGCCGGGACAACCAAGATGTTAGCCGGACCGGACAGGCGCGAAAACGGGTATGCCGCCGCCGCATCCGGGTTCATTGCCACATCAACTGTCATCTCGCCCTCAAACTCAAAATCGACGCCCTCACTTTCAAGGACTTTCGGCGCACGCAGCATCTTTTCGGCCCGCTCGGATACTGGATAGCCGAAGGTGGAGAAACTGACAAAGGCAACGCGCGGCTCCAATCCCAAGGCGCGCGCAACCTCAGCGCCACGCTTGGAAATTAGAGCCAAATCCGCCTCATCGGGCCATTCATGTACCAAGGTGTCGCCGATCAAAACGATGCGGCCCTTCTGGATCAGCACCGTGATGCCAACCGCGCCATCGGCCGCTTTGGCATCAAATACATGGCCGATCAGCTCCATCACTTGCGCCGATTTCCGGGTCGCACCGGTGACAAGACCGTCACCGTGGCCATGGGCCAGCATCAGCGCGCCAAAGACGTGCCTGTCACGGCTGGCCATGCGGTGAATGTCGCGTTGATCGAACCCTTTGCGTTGCAGCCGCTCATACAAATAGGCCTTGTAGGTCTCCAGATGCTGGGTGTTCGCCGCATTCACAATCTCCAATTCGCGGAACGCGTCGCTCAACCCGACGCTGTCGAGCTGTTCCTGCACGTCCGCCTCGCGCCCAACGACCAATGCTTTGCCCAACCCGTTGCGCTGATAGGCCACCGCGGCACGCAGCACCCGAACATCATCGCCCTCGGCAAAGATCATCCGGGCCTGGGCCTTGCGCGCCCGGTTATTGATGCCCTGCAGGATCGAGGCCGTCGGGTCGAGCCTTTGGCGAAGCTTTTCGCCATATCCGTCAAGATCGACAATCGGTCGGCGGGCAACGCCGGTATCCATGCCCGCGCGCGCCACGGCAGGCGGGATTGTGTAGATCAGCCGCGGGTCGAACGGCGTGGGAATGATGTAATCGCGCCCGAAACTCAGCTTGCGGCCATAGGCCATGGCGACTTCATCGGGTACGTCGCGGCGGGCGAGCTCGGCCAATGCCTCGGCACAGGCGATCTTCATCTCGTCATTGATCGCACGCGCATGAATATCAAGCGCACCGCGAAACAAATAGGGAAATCCCAGTACATTGTTGACCTGGTTGGGATAGTCCGACCGGCCAGTTGCGACGATCACGTCACCGCGCACCGATCTGGCCTCTTCGGGTGTGATCTCTGGATCTGGGTTGGCCATCGCAAAGATGACCGGATTGTCGGCCATCGACTGCACCATATCGGCGGTCACGGCGCCTTTCACACTGACCCCCAAAAACACATCTGCGCCGACCATCGCCTCGCTCAATTCTCGCAGATCGGTCTTGATCGCATGGCCGGATTTCCACTGGTTCATCCCCTCGGACCGGCCCTGGTAGATGACGCCTTTTGTGTCACAAACTATGCAGTTTTCGTGCCGCGCGCCCATCGATTTCAAAAGCTCGATGCAGGCAATCCCGGCCGCACCTGCCCCATTCAGCACAATCTGGCAATCTTCGATCTTCTTGCCGGAAATATGCAGGGCGTTGATCAGGCCCGCCGCGCAGATCACGGCTGTACCGTGCTGGTCGTCGTGGAAAACCGGGATATCCATCATTTCCTTAAGGCGGCTTTCGATGATGAAACACTCCGGCGCCTTGATATCTTCGAGGTTGATCCCGCCAAAAGACGGACCCAAAAGCTTGACCGCGTTGATAAAATCATCCGCGTCTTCGGTATCCACCTCAAGATCAATCGAATTGATATCGGCGAAGCGCTTGAACAGGACGGATTTACCTTCCATCACTGGCTTTGAGGCAAGCGCACCGAGATTGCCAAGACCCAAGACAGCCGTCCCGTTCGAAATGACAGCCACCATATTGCCCTTGGTGGTGTAGTCATACGCAGTCGCGGGGTCTGCGGCGATGGCTTCGCAGGGCACAGCGACACCGGGGCTATAGGCCAGCGACAGGTCGCGCTGCGTGGCCATCGGGGTGGAGGCCTGGATGTCGATCTTTCCGGGATTTGGCTCCAGATGATAGGCCAACGCTTCTTCGCGCGTGATCTTGGTGTTCGATGGCATGAAACGTCCCTCCCGTGGAAGATCAAGCTATTGGCTTTTCGGTCCGGGAAGCAACGGTTAGTCTCCGTCCGATCGCGAGCGCGGGGGGGATATGGCGGCCGAAACCACGCCGATGATGGCGCAGTATCTGGAGATCAAGGGCGGGCATAAAGATGCGCTGTTGTTCTACCGGATGGGCGATTTCTACGAGATGTTTTTCGAAGACGCGGTCGCGGCGGCCGAGGCGCTGGATATCGCGCTGACAAAACGCGGCAAACATGCGGGCCAGGATATCGCGATGTGCGGCGTGCCCGCGCATGCCGCCGAAGGCTATTTGCTGACGCTGATCCGCAAGGGCTTTCGCGTTGCCATTTGTGAGCAGATGGAGGACCCAGCCGAGGCGAAAAAGCGCGGCTCAAAGGCGGTCGTCCGGCGTGAGGTTGTGCGCCTGGTAACGCCCGGCACCTTGACCGAAGACGCCTTGCTGGAGCCGCGTCAGCACAACTACCTTGCTGCCTGGTCGGAGATCCGCGGCGATGGCGCGCTGGCTTGGGCCGATATTTCCACAGGGGCGTTTTCGGTCATGCCCTGCGCGGCTGTGCGATTGGGCCCAGAGCTGGCGCGGCTGCAACCAGCTGAGGTGCTGGTGCGCGACGGCATCGATCCGCCCCAAGTGCTGGGCGAGATGGATGCGGTAACCGCGATGGCCGGTGCAAGCTTTGACAGCGCGGGCGCGGAGCTTCGTCTGAAAGCGCTTTATGGTGTTGAAACGCTTGAAGGTTTCGGCGCGTTTGGGCGGGCGGAACTTTCTGCCATGGGTGCTGTTGTCGACTACCTCGAGCTCACCCAGAAAGGCAATCTGCCGCGCCTGGCCATCCCAGTGCGGACCGAGCAGGGCGCGATTATGCAGATCGATGCTGCCACCCGGCGTAACTTGGAGTTGACCGCGGCCTTGTCGGGCGGCCGAGCGGGCAGCCTTTTGGCCACAATCGACCGCACGATGACGGCGGCAGGCGGGCGGCTGCTGGAGCAACGACTGGCAAGCCCGCTGACGCGCCGCATGGCCATCAATGAACGCCTCGACGCCGTGGCGCATTGGCTGGCGGAGGCCGAGGCACGCCGCGATCTGCAAACTGCGCTGCGAACTGTGCCTGATCTTGACCGCGCGCTGTCACGGTTGGCGATCGGCCGGGGCGGCCCGCGCGACCTGACTGCGATTCGGGCAGGGCTTGAGGCGGCCCGGGCGATCAACGCCCAGCTCCCCAAGGATCTGCCAAGCCTGCTTTTGCAAGCTTGCGCCGCGCTTGCCGGCCATGATGCGCTGCGCGATCTGTTGGGTGCAGCACTTGTTGCCGAGCCGCCTTTGTTGATGCGCGATGGCGGATTTGTGGCCGAGGGGTATGACGCAGAACTCGACGGCGCGCGTCAGCTTCGCGATGAGGGTCGCGGCGTTGTTGCGGGCCTGCAGCAAAGTTATGGTGATGAGGCCGGAATCGCGGCGCTAAAGATCAAACATAACAACGTTTTAGGCTACTTTATTGAGACACCCGCGACACATGCCAAGAAGATGCTCGCGCCGCCGCTATCGGATCGCTTCATTCACCGCCAGACAACGGCCAATGCGGTGCGCTTTACCACAACCGAGCTGAGCGCGCTGGAGACCCGCATCCTGAATGCGGGCGGTCTGGCCCAAGAGATCGAGGCGCGAATCTTCGCCGAGCTCTCGCAAGCCTGTCTTGATGCCCACGCTGCCATTGGCGGGGTCGCCAAAGCCTTGACGGAACTGGATCTGGCCGCAGGCCTTGCAACGCTTGCCGAAGAGCTGAACTGGACACGACCCGAGATCGATGAAAGCCGCCGGTTTGAAATTTCCGGCGGTCGTCACCCCGTCGTCGAAGCGGCGCTGCGCCGGGCCGGACAGCCCTTCATCGCCAATGATTGCGCCCTGTCCGCCGAGGGAGAGGCCGCCGCCATCACCCTTCTGACTGGGCCAAATATGGCCGGTAAATCAACTTGGCTTAGACAGAATGCACTGATTGCAATTTTGGCACAAATGGGTAGTTTCGTGCCTTCTTCGTCAGCAAAAATGGGGCTCGTCAGCCAGGTATTCAGCCGCGTCGGCGCCTCTGACGATCTGGCCCGCGGCCAATCGACTTTCATGGTTGAAATGGTCGAGACTGCCGCCATTCTGAACCAGGCCGACAGCCGGGCCTTGGTCATCCTGGACGAGATCGGACGCGGCACCGCGACCTATGACGGATTGTCGATTGCCTGGGCGGTCTTGGAGCATCTGCACAGCGTGAATTGCTGCCGTGCGCTGTTCGCGACCCATTATCATGAGCTCACGCAATTAAGCCACCGCCTGCAGGAGGTCTCAAACGCCACCGTCGCGGTACGGGAATGGGAAGGCGATGTGGTCTTCCTGCACGAGGTTCTGCCGGGCGCGGCAGACGGGTCCTACGGCGTGCAGGTCGCGAAACTTGCCGGATTGCCACAAAGCGTGGTGACACGCGCCAAATCCGTTCTCGAAGCGCTGGAACGGGGCGAGCGCGAAGGCCAACAGGACCGGCGCGCGATTGTCGATGATTTACCGCTGTTTAGCGCCACAATCGCGGCGCCGCCACCAGCCAAGTCCTCAGATCTCGAAGACAAGCTGCGCGGGATCGACCCCGATACGCTCAGCCCGCGTGAGGCGCTTCAGATGCTCTACGAATTGCGTGCCGAGCTGCCGGATTAGCTCGCCGGGGTCGAGGACACGCCAACTTGTGCCGGGCGCAGCAACCTATCGTGCAGCATAAAGCCTTCGGCCATGACTTGGATAATGTCACCGGCTTTTGTATCGGGAAGCGGGGCCTCAAACATCGCCTGGTGATTGGTGGGGTTAAATTTGTCGCCAACCTCTGGCGCGATGGGTGTAACCCCATGTTTTCCAAAGACATTGATCAATTCGCGCAATGTCAGCTCGACCCCTTCGATGACCGGGCCCGCCGCGGCACGGCTCTCCTCACCTGCCGCATCCAGCGCGCGGCGAAGGTTGTCGTAGACGGGCAGCAGATCGCGCACGAGTTTCGAGCCGCCATATTGTTCAGCCTCGCGGCGGTCACGTTCAGCCCGTTTTCGGACATTTTCCGATTCCGCCAGAACGCGAAGGAGCCTGTCTTTCAACTCATCGCGTTCCGCCCGGAGCGCATCGAGTTCTTCCTCCTCGATGCTTGGCTCAGCCGCCTCTGCCGCTTCTATTTCGGCTTCAAGCGCTTCAATGTCGTCCAAAAACCCGTCGTCTTTCGGCTCGCCCATTTGGTCCTCTGGTCCTTCTAGCCCCGTCAGCCCCGGTCAGACATCAATCTGCCGACCATCTGCGCGGTGTAATCCACAATCGGAACGATCCGGCCATAGTTGAGACGAGTCGGCCCAATGACCCCGATCGCACCAAGAATCTTCCGATCTGAGTTCATATAAGGAGAGACGACCAGAGAGGAACCCGAAAGTGAAAATAACTTGTTTTCAGAGCCTATGAATATGCGCACGCCATCGGCATCTTCGGTCAGTTCGAGAAAACTTTCGATATCGCGTTTACGCTCCAAATCATCAAATAGCATGCGGATACGGTCGAGATCGTCCGTCTCAGGCGTATCATCGAGCAGGTTAGACCGGCCCCGCACGATCAATCGGCCAACGCTTGCGGTTTCATTTTCCCAAACCGCCATGCCGCTTTCGATCAATCCTTGAGCGAGGATGTCGATCTCGCGGCGCCGTTCGGTGATCTCGCGCGCAATTGTGCAGCGCAAATCGCTGATTGTCTTGCCTTGGGCTAAAGCATTGAGGAAATTGGCCGCTTCACGCAGGGAAGATGGCGTCTGCCCCGGTGGTGGGTGAAACAGGCGGTTTTCAACATGGCCATCGGCAAAGACTAGCACCACAAGCGCCTGGTCATCGGTCAGCGCGACAAATTCGATGTGCTTGATTGGTGCTTCGTGTTTCGGGGCCAAAACCAGCGAGGCGCCTTGGGTCAACCCGGACAGCGCTGAACCGACCCGATCAAGTGCAGACGACAAATCGGTTGCATTTGAACCCATCGTCTCGTCGATCTTGGCCCGATCATCATCCGTGAGATCGCGCATTTCAAGTAGGCCGTCGACGAACATGCGCAAACCAAGTTGCGTCGGCACACGGCCTGCCGAGACATGTGGGCTGTCGAGAAGTCCCAGAAACTCAAGGTCTTGCATGACGTTTCGTACAGTGGCCGCAGAGACCTTTTCAGCCATGCTCCGGGTCAGTGTGCGCGAGCCGACCGGCTCACCCGTATTGAGATAGCCCTCGACCACACGGCGGAACACTTCGCGCGAGCGCTCGTTGAGTTCGTCGATGATGTTGGCGTGTTCTGACATGTCCATTCTACATTTAGGAACGCCAGGCCCTTGCGGTCAATTGCATCGTCGGACTATCGGTGACGCGGAACCTGACTAGCAGGAGTTGGCACATGCGCCCATCGGGACGGGAACTAAACCAGATGCGCTCGATTAGCATTGAAACGGGCGTCACGGAACATGCCGAAGGATCCTGCATGATCCGCAATGGCGGCACGCATGTGCTTTGCACGGCAAGCTTGGAAGAGCGGGTGCCGCCGTTTCTGAAAAATTCCGGGCTTGGCTGGGTTACGGCAGAATACGGCATGCTGCCGCGCGCGACCCATACGCGCATGCGAAGGGAAGCCGCCGCGGGCAAGCAATCTGGAAGAACGCAGGAAATTCAGCGTCTTATTGGCCGATCTTTGCGGGCCGGTATTGATCGCGTCGCGTTGGGAGAGCGCCAGATCACTGTCGATTGTGATGTCATCCAAGCCGATGGCGGGACGCGCTGTGCCGCGATCACGGGCGGTTGGGTTGCGCTTAAACTTGCGGTGCAAAAGCTGATCGCGGCGGGCGATATCGTCACCGATCCGATCACCGATCACGTGGCCGCCGTATCCTGCGGCATTTATGCCGGGCAGCCTGTCCTCGATCTTGACTACGCAGAAGACAGCGAAGCGGGCACGGATGGTAATTTTGTGATGACAGGTGCCGGCCGGATGATCGAATTGCAGGCATCAGCCGAAGGCGCGACCTTTTCCCGCGAGGAGCTGGAGACACTGCTTGGCCTGGCCGAAGCCGGTGTCGCTCAGCTTGTCGCCGCGCAAAAGGAGGCTGTTGGCTGATGCGCCGTTTTGCGGGGCCGGAATTGGTCTTGGCCTCTCACAACCAGGGCAAAATCGAAGAAATGCGCGCGTTGCTGGACCGCCACGGGATCACATTGCGCAGTGCTGCGGATTTTGGACTGCCTGAACCGCCAGAGACGGGCACGACTTTTGTCGAAAACGCCCGCATCAAGGCGCATGCCGCGGCAAAAGCGACCGACCTACCTGCGCTGGCCGATGAAAGCGGGATTATGATCGATGCGCTTGACGGCGCGCCCGGCGTCTATACCGCTGATTGGGCCGAGACACCAAACGGACGCGACTTTGTGCTGGCCATGACGCGCAGCCATGACGCGCTTTGCGCCTCCGGCGTGCCGGAGCCCTGGACGGCGCGGTTTTGCTGCACTTTGGTGCTGGCTTGGCCCGACGGACATGATGAGGTGTTTCCCGGCGTGATGCCGGGCCAGGTCGTTTGGCCGATGCGAGGTGCGCAGGGTCACGGCTATGACCCGATTTTTGTGCCGGAAGGCCGCACACAGACCTTTGGCGAGATGGATCGGTGGGAAAAGAACAAGATCAGCCACCGTGCGCGAGCGGTTGCGCTTCTTGAGGATGCCCTTGCTACCTGATCTGGCCGTCTATGTGCATTGGCCGTTTTGCCAGGCCAAATGCCCCTATTGCGATTTCAACAGCCATGTGGCGCGGTCGGTCGATTACAATCGTTGGGCGCGGGCATTCGCGTCCGAGATCTCCCGCTTTCATAAAGACATCGGCGAGGCGCGGATCACCAGCGTTTTTTTTGGCGGCGGGACACCGTCCTTGATGCCGCCAGACTTGGTTGATCACATTTTGGCCGAGATCCGCAAAACCTGGCCGGTTGCAAATGATTATGAGGTGACTTTGGAGGCAAATCCGACCTCGGTCGAAGCGGCGCGGTTCGAGGGCTACCGAGATGCGGGCGTTTCACGTGTTTCTGTTGGCGTTCAATCCCTTAGGGACGAACATTTGCGCGCTTTGGGCCGGTTGCACTCCGCCGCGGAGGCGCGCAAAGCGGTTGAAACGGCGGGCCGGGTTTTCAACGCAGTCAGCGCAGACCTAATCTACGCGCGGCAGGATCAAAGCCTGGCGGATTGGCAGGCGGAGCTGGCGGAGGCGGTCGATTTGGGCCTTGATCATCTGTCGCTTTACCAGTTGACGATTGAGGATGGCACGGCGTTTGCGTCGCGGCTTGAAAGGGGCCGATTGGCGGGCTTACCTGCCGAAGATTTGGCCGCAGATCTTTTTGAAGCGACGCAGGATCAGATGAACGAGGTGGGCCTAGCGGCCTATGAGGTATCCAACCATGCCCGACCCGGCGCGGAATCTCGTCATAACCTGACCTATTGGCGCGGCGGATCGTATCTGGGGATCGGACCTGGTGCGCATGGCCGGTTGCATCGCGATGGAGCATGGGTTGCGACCGCAGGCCATATGATGCCTGAAGCCTGGTTGTCGGCTGTTGAGCAACAGGGGTCGGGCGATGCGGTCTATGATCCGTTGAGTGCGGCAGACCGCGCCGTGGAATATGTCATGATGAGCTTGCGCTTAGCTGAGGGCTGCGAGCTCGATCGCGCGGTAGAAGCTCTTAATATCAATAAGTTAGATGAATTGACATCGGATGGATTCGTCTGGCGTGACGGTGGCCGTATTGGTACCACACCGCGTGGTCGGCCGGTTTTAAACGCCATCTTGGCAGCACTTTTGGTCTGATTTATCCGCCCAGAAGACGTACAAGATCATCAAGCTCTTGCAGGTCTTTGTACCGGATCGAGACACGGCCCGTGCCAGAGCCTGCGTCATAATCGACGCTCACCGGCATTTTAAGCGTGGCGGAAAGCGAGCGTTCAAGCTCTGCCGTGTCGGCGTCTTTGGTGGCGCGTTTTGTACCCCTGCCTCTTGGCGCTTTCGGCGCGCGATCTGCGGATGCGAGTTTTTCGGTCTCGCGAACCGACAGCCCGTTTGCGAGAACCTGACGCGCCAGTTGGGTTGGGTCACCCGCGGTGATCAAAGCACGTGCGTGCCCGGCGGAAAGCTGACCGTTTATCAGCATCTCCAGCACCGGCTCGGGAAGATTCAAAAGACGCAACATATTGGCGATGTAGCTGCGGCTCTTCCCTAGGGCTTGTGCCAGCTTGTCTTGCGTGTGGCCGAAGCGTTCCATCAGCTGGCGATAGCCGGACGCCTCTTCGACGGCGTTCAGGTCAGCGCGCTGAATGTTTTCGATGATGGCAATTTCGAGGACTTCGGTGTCGTTGAAATCCCGCACAAGAACAGGAATTTCATGCAAAGGAACAGCCTGGGCAGCGCGCCAACGGCGTTCCCCCGCGACAATTTGGAATTGCTCCGGCGCTGTTGGGTCCGGCCGGACGATCAGCGGTTGGATGATCCCTTTTTCCCGGATCGAATTGGTCAGATCTTCGAGTGCTTGCGAAGAAAAATGCCGGCGCGGCTGTTCGGGGTTCGGGCGTACCTGTTCGATCGGCACAACGCGATCTGCACGCGACCGGGCATTTGCCTCTGCCGCGGCCACCGCTTCGGGTTGGATGTCAGCCATCAGAGCCGACAATCCCCGGCCCAAACCCCTTTTGTCTCGCTTGCCGGACATTTTGGTTCCCTCAGGCGTGTGCCAACTGCCGTTCGAGCATTTCACGCGCAAGTTCGCGATAGGCATGGCTGCCCCGGCTTGCCGTATCATATTGCAGGATCGGGATGGCGTAAGACGGCGCTTCGCTCAGCCGGACATTGCGTGGAATGCGCGTCTGGAAGACCAGCGACCCAAGATTATCGCGCGCATCTTTTTCGACCTGATGGCACAAATTGTTGCGTGTGTCATACATTGTCAACACAACACCTTCGATCCTTAGGCTTGGATTCGCGGTTTCGCGGACCTGTCTGACGGTCTGCATCAATTGGCTGAGGCCTTCTAGCGCGAAAAACTCAGCCTGTAGGGGGACGACCATCGCATCTGCGGAGGCCATCGCATTCACCGTGAGCAGATTCAGCGATGGCGGGCAGTCGATCAGCACGTAATCATAAGCTGACAGCCCGTCGAGCAAAAGGGCATCACGGAGCAGAAAGACGCGATTTTCATGGCCAACCAGCTCGATATCAGCCGAGCTGAGATCGGTCGTGGCCGGGGCGATTGACAGCCGGTCAATGCTGGTAGGAACGGTCACGGCCGCCAATGGTTGGTCGTCAAGCAGCAGATCATAGGTGGTGAGCTGGCGATTCGACGTCTCTATGCCAAGCCCCGTCGATGCATTGCCCTGCGGATCAAGATCGACGATCAGGACGGTACTGCCAGCTTCCGCAAGCGCTGCGCCCAGATTTATAGCCGTTGTCGTCTTGCCAACCCCGCCTTTTTGGTTAGCGATGGCAAGGATCCTGACGCGGCTGTTGCTAGACACGGGCAAGTGCTCCTATTCGATAAATCGCGGCTCTTGGATCTGTTTTACTTGGAATGATCCGTCGCTTCATCTGCCAATTTCTGTCAGCAGCGATTTGTTCTGCGGCGTGGTGCTCACCCTTCAGAAACAGCATTTCGCCGTCAGGCGCAAGATGGCGATGGCTCAATTCACACAGCGTATCAAGCGAGGCGAGCGCCCTTGCTGAAATGATGCGCGCGTTTTGCGGCGCTGTTGCTTCAATGCGCTGCGTGAGGATTGTGACCGGCGTATCCATGATCCGTGAGGCCTCGCGCAGAAAGCTTGACTTGCGCTGGTCGCTTTCAATGAGCGTGAAGCTGAGCCCGGGCGCATGACCGCGCGCTGCTGCGGCACAAATCAGTCCGGGCAGCCCTGCACCGCTGCCAAAATCCACCCAATATCCTGATTCATATGGTTTTTCTTCAAATATCTGCAAACTGTCAGCGATATGTCTCGCGTAGATCGTGGGAAGCGTTGAGCCAGACACAAGATTGATCGACCTCTGCCATTTACGCAAAACTTGGGCGAAAAGCTCAAATCGATCTAGTGTTTCACGTGAAACACGCTGACTCACCCAAGCGCGGGCATCAGCTTCGTTCATGCCGATTCGCGCGTGCCGCGTCGCAAATGAGCAAGGATTAGTGTCAAAGCCGCTGGGGTCATGCCGTCGATCCGGGCTGCGTGGCCGATGGAAGGGGGGCGGACGCGCTCCAATTTTATCGTAAGCTCAGCCGATAGGCCGCCAATTTCACTGTAAATCACCCAATCGGGTATCACGAGCCGCTCATCCTTTTGGAGGCTTTCGACATCTTTCTGTTGCCGCCAGATGTAGTGGGCATATAGCGCTTCGATGGTTAGCTGGTCACGCGTTCCAGGATCAATCACTTGCAAGGCGGGCCAAATTGGCTCCAGCTTCTCGAAAACGATATTCGGGAATGATAATAACGCCTCAGCCGTCCGTCGCCGTCCGTCCTGGTTTATGTCGATCCCGTGCGCCGCAATCTCGCTTGGCGTTGCGTCGCTGGACCTGAGGAGCGCGTGCCCCTGTTCCAAAAGAGCCATCTTTGCCGAAAACTTGGCTCTGCGTTCCTCAGTTATAAGTCCAAGCTCCTGAGCTTTTGGCGTCAAACGCTGGTCGGCGTTATCTGCCCGCAGCGAAAGCCTGAATTCAGCGCGTGAGGTAAACATTCTGTACGGCTCAGACACGCCACGCGTGATCAAATCGTCGATCAGAACCCCAATATAGGCCTCGTTACGCGCCAAGGAGATCGCCTGCCTGCCCGTGGCAGCAAATGCCGCATTCAAACCTGCGATAAGGCCCTGAGCCGCTGCCTCCTCATACCCTGTCGTGCCATTGATTTGACCGGCCAAAAAAAGGCCTCGTACATCCTTGAGCCGCAATCCATGGTCCAAGACCTGCGGATCAACGAAATCATATTCAATCGCATAGCCTGGTTGCGCGATGACCGCGTTCTCCAAACCCGCAATCGACCGCACGTAAGAAACCTGCACATCCGTGGGCAGCGATGTTGAGATGCCGTTAGGATATACCAAGTCGCTGGTAAGCCCTTCCGGTTCCAAGAATATTTGATGACTCGCTTTATCCTGAAAGCGTGTGACCTTATCTTCAATCGAGGGGCAATATCTTGGCCCGACGCTCTGGATCTTTCCGCCGTACATGGCTGAGCGCGCAAGGTTATTCCCTATGATTTCATGTGTTTTTTCATTCGTGTGGGTGATGCCACAAGCGATTTGTTCAACACAGGGCCGATCAGAAAGATAGGAAAACATGGCTGGGTTTGTATCAGCTTGTTGCAGCTCGGTTTTGTTCCAGTCAATGCTGTCTTTGCGCAGCCTTGGCGGGGTTCCGGTTTTTAATCGGCCAATTCCGGAAACCATCTCTCTTAATTGATCTGCCAGCATGTGGGATGCCGGATCGCCGATGCGACCACCCGCATGACTTTGCATGCCGATGTGAATGGTGCCGCGGAGGAACGTGCCAGTTGTCAGCACCACCGCGCTTGCGTTGATCTCCGCGCCGTTAGCCAATCGAACGCCGCGAATCTCATCGCCTTCTCTTGAAAATGCAGCTGCCTCCCCCTCAACGACACGCAAATTCCCTTGGCTGGCCAAGATCTCCGCCACCGCGCGGCGGTAAAGCACACGATCCGATTGAGTTCTCGGTCCACGAACCGCTGGCCCCTTTCTTCGATTTAACAGGCGGAACTGAATGCCTGAATGATCAGCAGCCAAGCCCATCAAACCCCCCATCGCGTCGATCTCTCGGACAAGGTGGCCCTTGCCCAAACCGCCAATGGCTGGATTACACGACATGACACCAATATCGGACAGTTTGAGCGTGAGTAGCAGGGTCTTGGCGCCTGCGCGCGCGGCTGCGTAGGCAGCCTCACAGCCAGCATGGCCGCCGCCGATCACGAGGACATCCGCATCTTGGTGTTTCACGTGAAACACACCTCTACTTCCCAATACAAAAGGAAGAAAAGATTTCGCCCAACACAGCCTCTACGTCAAGCCGCCCGACTAGCCCTTCAAGAACACTCACCGCCATCCTCACATAGTAGGCCGCCACCTCTACCCTATGCGCATCCTCCGAAAGGACCGCGCGCGCCTCATCCAAAGCACGCTCCGCCTGTACCAACGCCTCGCGATGCCGAAAGTGAGTCGCCGACCCAATCAACGCGACCTTCTCCGAGAGCACCTCGTGGATCCGCTCCAAAAGGACATCGACACCTTTCCCTGTTACCCCCGACACATCACCATTTTGAGTATCTGCCTTCCCCAAAACCACTACATCTTGCGTTTTACGCGGTATACTTCCGGTCCATGCACTATCCAAAAGAAGAAACACCCGCAGGTCAGCGGCGGCCGCCCGGCTCATGGCGCGATCAATTCCCATGCGTTCCACAACGTCATCACTCTGTCGAAGCCCTGCCGTATCAAGGAAAGTGACAGGCAAGCCGCGCACATCCATTCGGACCTCGACCACATCCCGCGTGGTGCCCGCAACCTCGGATACCAAGGCGGCGTCGCGTCCCGCCAAATAGTTCAACAGCGTAGATTTACCGGCATTTGGCGGACCGACAATCGCCACCTCAAACCCGTCGCGCAGCCGTTCGGCGACCACGCTTCCAGAGATCTCCGTCGCGATCATGGACAAGGCTTCGTCCAACTCACCCAAAGCCTCGCGCGAAAGATCCTCCGGCACTTCCTCATCTGCGAAATCGATCATCGCTTCCAAATGAGCCAGGCCCCGCAATAAGCGCGCCCTAAGCGCCTCCGCCAATTCATGAAGCTGCCCGGCCAATACCTTATGGGCTTGATCCAACTGCGCCTTTGTCTCCGCCGCCAAAAGATCGGCCAAGCCTTCAACCTCGCCGAGGCTCAGCTTGTCGTTCTCCAGCGCCCTGCGCGTGAATTCGCCAGCCTCAGCCGGTCGCGCGCCAAGATATGTCAGCTCCCTGAGAACCGCATCAATGACGGCCCGCGCGCCGTGTGTCTGAAACTCCACCACATCTTCACCCGTGAAGCTCGACGGCGCCGTAAATGACAAGACCAAAGCCTGGTCGATGGTTTGATTTTCGCAGCCTCTCAGGGTTCGAAGTTTGTGCTGACCCGGATCCGGTACGGTACCGCATAGCTTAGCGCAGATCCCAAATGCGCCGGGGCCAGATACGCGAATGACGGCCACACCGGCCCGTCCAGGCGCACTCGACAGTGCACAAATAGTGTCCACTGCTCAGGTGTTCATCGAATCGAAGAATTCCGAATTTGTCTTGGTCTGTTTCAGCTTTGAGAGCAGAAATTCGATCGCATCCGTCGTACCCATCGGATTCAAGATGCGCCGCAGCACGTAGGTCTTCTGCAAATCGACCTTATCGACTAACAGATCTTCCTTCCGCGTGCCTGATTTCAGGATGTCCATCGCCGGATATACGCGCTTATCCGCGACCTTGCGATCGAGAACGATTTCGGAGTTGCCGGTGCCCTTGAACTCTTCGAAGATTACCTCGTCCATACGGCTGCCGGTATCAATCAGCGCCGTCGCAATGATGGTCAGCGATCCACCTTCTTCGATGTTTCGAGCCGCGCCAAAGAACCGCTTGGGGCGCTGCAGCGCGTTGGCATCAACACCACCGGTCAAAACCTTGCCGGATGAAGGAACGACAGTGTTAAAGGCCCGTCCAAGTCTTGTGATTGAGTCGAGCAAGATCACAACATGTCGTTTATGCTCCACCAGTCGCTTGGCCTTCTCAATCACCATATCACTCACCGCCACATGCCGCGTTGCAGGCTCATCAAAGGTCGAGGAGATCACCTCTCCCTTCACAGAGCGCTGCATATCAGTCACCTCTTCGGGACGCTCATCGATCAGCAGAACGATCAAATAACATTCCGGGTGATTGGCCTCGATCGAATGGGCGATGTTTTGCAGAAGCACGGTTTTACCCGTGCGTGGCGGCGCCACAATTAGGCTACGCTGACCCTTCCCGATCGGTGCGACCAGGTCGATGATCCGCGCAGACCGATCTTTAATCGTCGGGTCCTCAATCTCCATCGTCAGGCGCTCATCAGGATAAAGCGGTGTGAGATTGTCGAAGGCGACCTTATGGCGCGCCTTTTCCGGCTCCTCAAAGTTAATCTGAGCGACCTTAACGAGCGCAAAATAACGTTCGTTCTCATTGGGTGCCGTGATGACGCCTTCAACCGTGTCGCCTGTGCGCAATGAATACTGGCGGATCATATCCGGTGACACGTAAATATCGTCCGGGCCCGGTAGATAATTGGCCTCGGGGCTGCGCAAGAAGCCAAACCCGTCCTGCAATACCTCCAGTACGCCGTCACCAGATATCTCCCATCCGTCTTCGGCGCGCTCTTTGAGAATGGCGAACATCATATCGCCCTTGCGCATGGTCGAGGCGTTCTCGATCTCGAGTTCTTCAGCCATATTGACGAGATCCTTCGGCGACAGCGCCTTCAGATCAGAAAGGTTCAAACGGTCTTCGTTCATCGAAAAATTGCCCATTGGCCGCGCAGAATGCTGGAAGCGGCGCTTGTCGTTGATACTGGGAGGCCCGTCCGGGCGGGACCGCCCTGGGCATGCCTGGCACCTAAGCGTTTCGATAGGCTCTGTCAACGACCTGGCTTAGAATGGCCGTGCGATTACCGACACAACTATGACCAGCAGCAACAAGGTCGGCAGCTCGTTCATCATGCGAAACGTGCGACCTGTTCTACTGTTCGATGCGGCGACAAAATCTTTGCGCCGCCGCGACAGCCAATGGTGAAACCAAGTCATTGCAAGAACCGCCACAGCTTTTGTCCAGGGCCAGACGGCGCCCCAATCGACCACACCGGGTGTTGCAGCAAGCGCCAGGCCAAAGACCCAGGTAGCGATCATTGCCGGATTCATGATCACGCGTATCAGCCGCAATTCCATGAGCTGAAAAAGCTCAGCTGTTTCTCCGCTCTCACCGACACGCTCAACGTGATAAACAAACAAACGGGGGAGATAGAACAGCCCCGCCATCCACGCGATGACAGAGATCACATGGAGGCTCTTGGTCCATGGATATGCCCAAGCCAGAAGGTCCAGCATTTCGATCTCCCAACCTCTCTGCCACCTAAAATAATAAATAGAAGATTTAAAGGTGGTGGTTTTTGTAGGGTGCGGGATAACGGGGATAACTCTGTTGGCCAAAGATCTTCCCCGGATCTGCCCTTTCGTCAACTTCGCGACCCACAAGGCATCGCTCTTCGGGGAAGATATGGCTAAGTATTTGATATTAAATTACTAAATCTGAAATTACCTGTTGATGACAATTGTATTTCACCAGGATATCTGACGGCGCCTTTCCCTGTGCACATACCGACAATCTCAGCCCCTCCCCAGGGATGGATCGAGGGCGAATCCCTCCGGTTTTGGCCATTTCCTCTTTCGTTGAGCGGGCCAGTATCTTACCCAATGGTTAATCTTCTGCGCTCACCAGGCTTGTCCCCATATTTGCCCCATGGCTTCTGTCATTCTCGCCTCCGGTTCATCGATCCGCGCGACGCTTCTGCATCGCATCGGGCTTTCCTTTGCCGTCCAGCCCGCCCGCATCGACGAAGAGGCGCTGCGCCGAGCCATGCAGGCGGAAAACGCGTCCGGCCGGGATATCGCTGACCAACTTGCCGCGCAAAAGGCCGTAAAAGTAAGCCTAAAAGCGCCAGGCGCCCTTGTCATCGGGTGCGACCAGATTTTGCTTCTGGATCGAGAGGTCATATCCAAGCCCGCAACGCTTGCGGCCGCCGCCGCGCAACTTGAAATGTTGGCCGGGCGCGAACATCGACTGATCAGCGCGGCGGTAATTGCCGAAGACGGCGTTCAAACCTGGCGCGCTGTGACGGAGGCAAAGCTGGCGATGAAGCCGCTGACCGGCAGGTTCATCGAGGCTTATCTTTCCCGCAACTGGCCCGGCGTCGCAGATAGCGTGGGCGCCTATAAACTCGAAGAAGAAGGCCCAAGATTGTTTCGGCGCATCACAGGCGACACGTTCACAATTCTCGGCCTCCCGCTTTTGGAGCTTTGTTCGTATCTTGAAACACGAGGGGTGTTGCACGATGCGTGATCGAGTTCTGTTGGCCGGCGTCATTGGCGACCCAATTGTCCATTCGAAATCGCCGGCGCTGCATGGGCATTGGCTGAAACGCTACCGCATTCGCGGGCATTACGTGCCGCTGCATGTCACCCATGATAACCTGGCCAACGTACTAAAAAACCTGCCAAAAATGGGCTTTAGCGGTGTCAACGTGACGATCCCTCATAAAGAACAGGCGCTTTCCTTAGCGACAAATGTGACGGATCGAGCAGCCCTTATTGGCGCGGCAAACACACTCACCTTCACGCCGTCGGGACTTCAGGCCGACAACACCGATGGCAGGGGGTTTATCGCCAATATTCGACAGCACATCCCCCATTGGCAGCCCGGTTTGGGCCCGGCCATGGTTCTTGGCGCAGGCGGCGCCAGCCGAGCAATTCTTTCCGCCCTTATACAAGAAGGCGTGCCACGAATTATTCTGGCCAATCGGACACGGGCTCGGGCCGAAGCAATTCGCGATCAACTTGGCGCCCGGATCGAGCTTTTGCCATGGGCGCGGATCGATGATGCGGTCAGCGACATGCAGACTATTGTGAACACGACATCGCTTGGCATGTCAGGCGCTGGCGCGCTGCAGGTCGATTTTTCTCGGGCCAGACCAGGAACGGTTGTGACGGACATTGTCTATACGCCGGTTGACACAGATTTCCTGCTGGCCGCACGCGCCGCCGGTTGCGAAACGGTGGACGGCCTGGGGATGTTGCTGCACCAGGCAGCCCCCGGATTTGAACGCTGGTTCGGCAAACGCCCCGAGGTTGACCAGATGCTGCGCGACGCGGTCCTGAAGGCATGATCCGCCTCGGTCTGACCGGCTCGATCGGGATGGGCAAATCTACCACGGCCAGAATGTTTCATGATGCGGGCATTCCCGTCTGGGACGCCGATGCTGCCGTGCACCGGCTTTACGCCCCAGGCGGCGGTGCCGTCGACGCGGTCGGGGAGATTTGCCCTGATGCCGTGACCTCCGGTGGCGTCGATCGCGCGGTCCTCAAAAAGTGGATCAATTCTGATCCAAACAGGCTCGATCGTCTCGAATCTGTTGTGCACCCTTTGGTCGCTCAAGATCGGTCAACTTTCCTGGCGGAGCACAAAAACGCCCCGCTTGTGGTGCTCGACATTCCGCTTTTGTTTGAAACCGGAAACCGGGACGATTTTGATGCAATTCTGGTCGTGACCATTGATACCGCGACCCAACGTGACCGTGTGTTAGCCCGGCCGAACATGTCCGAGGCGCTGATGCAGCAGATATTGGATCGCCAAATGCCAGATGCTGAAAAACGTGCCCTGGCGGATCACATCATTGAGACGCGAAGCCTTGAACAAACCCGTCAAGATGTAGAAGATTTGATCGCAAATCTCACGATACCTGGGTAGGCCAAAATGCGCGAGATCGTTTTAGACACCGAAACCACGGGGCTCGATCCGTCAGAGGGTCATCGGATCGTTGAGATCGGCGGGGTCGAGCTTTGGAACCATGTGCCCACCGGGCGGACATACCATCAATACATCAATCCCAAACGCGATATGCCGACTGAGGCCTATGAGGTGCACGGGATCACCAGCGAATTTTTGGCTGACAAACCGGTTTTCGAGGCTATCGCGCAGGCTTTCGTGGATTTTGTCGGTGATGCGAAACTTGTCATTCACAACGCCGCCTTCGACATGAAGTTCTTAAACGCCGAGCTCGGCTGGGCCGGTATCGCACCGCTTCCCGGTGATCAAGCGATCGACACGCTGGCAATTGCAAGGCGCCGCTTTCCCGGCTCTCCCGGTTCGCTGGATGCACTTTGTCGGCGTTTTGGCGTCGACAATTCTGCCCGCGAAAAACACGGCGCTCTGCTCGATTCCGAAATTCTGGCAGAGGTGTACCTAGAACTGATCGGTGGCCGGCAGCCCGATTTCGTGCTCGGCGGTGATGGTGGAGAAACAGGGCCAAAACAGCACAGCTGGCGCGCCTATCCGCGACCAAACGACCTAGCGCCGCGCGTGACCGAAGCCGAACGCGCGGCGCATGATGCGTTTGTCGAAGAGCTTGGTGACGGGGCGCTTTGGTCGCGCTACGCCTGAGCGCTATCGGCGTCTTGCCCTGCCTTACGCCGCTCAAGCTCTTGGCGGTAAATGTTCATGAAATCGATGTTTTCCAGGTTGAGCGGTGGGAAGCCGCCATCGCGCGTGATGTCATGGACAACCCGGCGGATGAAGGGAAACAGCATCCGGGGGCATTCGATCATCAAAAACGGATGCAATTGCGCCTCTGGTACATTCTCGATCTGGAAGATGCCGCCATAGTCGAGCTCTAGCGCGAAAATAGTCTGCGGGTCATCGTCGCGCGTCTTGCTGTCGACATTGACCTTGACCAGCACTTCGTACTGATTGTCCGTCCGCTTGCGGGCATCCATTCCGACGCGAACCTGCATCTCCGGCTGACCTTGCAGCGCCACGCCCTTTTGCATTGCGATGTTCTCAAACGACAGATCCCGAACATATTGCCCTAGAACCTGCATTTTTGGCGGTGTCGGTGCCTGCGCCTCTGCTTCGTCGCTCACATCTGCACCGTTTTGTTCGGCCATCCACATCTTCCTTCGCTAAATATGCCCCTAGCGCCGTTGCCTAACAGGTCGCGTGCCGGCGCTCAATGCCGCGTCCAACCGGATGGCCCTGTTGGGCCGTCATCAGACTGAAACTCGCCTTCTATGATATCGTCCCGCGCCTCGGGCGGCCTTTGGCCATATTCGACATTGCGCAGCTCAATCCGTTTGCCGATCTCGCGGATGATGATCCGGCGAACGGCCGGAACAAGCAGGGCAAATCCGACGGCATCGGTAAAAAAACCGGGCGTAAGCAAAAGTGCGCCGGAAAAGAGAATCATGGCTCCATGCGCCAAGGGCCCTGTTGGGTCAGACAGCTCTTCGAAGCTTTGACGCAGATTCTGCAGTGCTTGACCGCCCTGCGCGCGCACCAAATAGGTACCGATCGCCGCAGTCAGCACAACAATCGCCAAGGTCGGCCAAAGCCCGATTATGCCGCCGATTTGAATGAAAAGCGCAATTTCAATGAGCGGAACTGCGACAAATAAGAAAAATAGCCACATTGGCGGTCCTCTTGCGTAAAGACATGGTGCATGGCTCGTGATGGACTTGTCCACCTGCCTCCCCTACATATGTTGCAACTGCCGCAAGTTGAACGCCTGCCCTGAGGATACCTGATGAACTCGCCGCTCTTGTCGCTTGTCGTACTCGCTGCCATCGCGGTTTTTCTGATCCTGCGGTTGCGCAGTGTTTTGGGCACACGTGAAGGCTTCGAAAAACCACCGCAAAAAGCTGTCGGCCGCAACGGTGCCCGGCGCGACTTTGAGGTGATCGAAGGTGGCCCGGACCGCGACATCACAGATCATGTCGATGACGGCAGCGATGAGGCCAAAGCTTTAAGCGCGATGAAACAGGCCGAGCCCTCGTTTTCGGTGTCCGATTTCCTGTCGGGCGCGCGCGGCGCCTATGAGATGATCCTGATGGCCTTTGAGCGGGGCGATATCGAAGAGGTACGCAGCTTTCTTGATGCCGATGTGGCCGAGACATTCGACAGCGTGATCGCGGAGCGCGCCGAGAAAGGTCTGACAATTGAGGCAAGCTTTGTTGGTGTGCGCGAAGTTTCTCTGGCCGGGGCGAGCTTTGATGAAAGCAGCCGTCAGGGAGAGATTGTGGTTCGTTTTGTGGGTGAGCTGACGTCCGTGGTGCGCAATAGCGACGGCGAAATCATCGAAGGCGATCCCAATGAGATTAAGCGCCAGCGCGATGTCTGGGTCTTTGCCCGCTCGATGGGTGCGGATGATCCGAACTGGTCGCTGGTTGCCACTGACGGCTAAACGATGGGTGCCCGGGCGTGGTTGGCCGCCGCCGTCCTGGGATGTGTGGCGAGCATGGGGGTAGGCCAGGTCCCGCCCGCGGAGACGCCGGCCCGGCTGCTTGAGTTTAGCGAATTGCAAGGCTGGGGCGATGATGACCATGCCGCAGCTTTGGCCACCTTCCTTGAGACCTGTCCTGATCTTCGCGATAGTGAGTGGTCGGCACTTTGCGCTGTTGCGCAGACCCAAGGATCCAACCCGCGCGCGTTTTTTGAACTGTTTTTCCGCCCGGTGCTGATTGGTGGCGAGCGTTCAGCGCTCTTCACCGGTTATTTTGAGCCGGAATTGAGCGGCTCTCGCACGCGGACCGAGCGCTTCCAGTACCCGATCTATCGCACACCGCCCGAAGTGACCGGGTTATGGCACACACGCGCGGAGATCGAAGAGCAGCAATTGCTTGATGGTCGGGGGTTGGAGATTGCCTGGATCGACGATCCGGTCGACGTCTTTTTCCTGCAAATACAGGGCTCTGGAAGGGTGCGCTTGACAGATGGCAGCGTCATTCGAGTAGGCTATGGCGGGCGCAACGGTCATGAATACCGATCCGTCGGCCAGGAATTGGTCCGCCGCGGCGTCTATCAGCCGCATCAGGTCTCGGCCCAGGTCATCCAATCCTGGGTCCGGCGCCACCCCGAAGAAGGGCTGGAGCTGTTGCGGCACAATCCATCTTACGTCTTTTTCCGCGAAGTTCGCATCGATGACCCCGATGACGGCCCGCTTGGCGCGATGAACCGGTCGATCACAACCTTGCGTACCATTGCCGTTGATCCGACATTTACGCCCTTGGGTGCTCCGGTTTGGATCGAAAAGGCGGGCGATGACCCGATGAACCGCCTGATGATCGCGCAAGATACCGGCAGCGCCATCCAAGGCGCGCAGCGCGCCGACATTTTCTACGGAACGGGCGATGCGGCGGGTCTTGCGGCGGGTCGTATCCGCGATCGGGGCAGAATGGTTGTACTGCTGCCGATCGAACAGGCACTGAGCCTGGCACACGGCACCTGATGGCACGCCGCCGCCGGGGTCTGAGCGCCGAGGATCGTGCGCTTTGGGAACGCGTCACCGCGACCGCGACGCCCTTGGTAAAGGATCGCAAATCCAATACCCAAGCGCCTGTAAAAGAGCAGAAAAGTCAGAAAGTCAGATCGGTGCCGGACCGCAAGCTTAGCGATTTTCGCATCGGCAACGCACCGACACCGGAGCTGGCGCACATGCTCGCCCCGTCAGTCGCGGAGCATGTCAATGGCGCCCCGGTTCGGATGCATCATGGCACGCACAAAAAAATGGTGCGGGGCAAGATCACGCCTGAGGCGCGCATCGATCTGCATGGCATGACCCTAGCGCGTGCCCATCCGGTGCTCACGCGCTTCATCCAGAACGCCCATGCCGCTGGCAAACGCTTGGTCCTGGTCATCACCGGCAAAGGCCGGGACAGGGACGATGATGGCCCGATCCCAATCCGGCGCGGCGTGTTGCGCCACCAGGTTCCCGCTTGGCTTCAGTCCCCGCCTTTGGGTGCGGTCGTCCTCGACATTCGAACCGCACATCTCAAACACGGCGGCGACGGTGCCTATTACGTCTACCTCAAGCGATAGGCACGCGCTGCCTCGCGTTGCTCCGCAGCGGCACTTGTGTTATAGAATGGGAGTCAGGCTTGGGGACCCCAAGTTTGAAAAGGTCCCGGGCCATTCGGCTTGGGACCTTTTCTTTTTCTAGCCGAGCGTGATGAGCGGCCCTCATCACTCGGCGAAGGCATTGCTCAAATCATTGAAAGTAATAAGTTTTTCTATATTCGCCCTGGCGAATCGCTGAGCCATACGCCATACTGTAGACCTCAAGGGAGGGTCCTAGGCCTGACAATCTTGAGCTCTTCCTGAACATGAACAAAAGGAAGAGAAATGCGCACATCAAAAATCCGAACACCTGCAACCTATAGCTGCCCGGAGACCGGCATATGGAGATGCGAACAGTTCCCGCATGTCACGTGCATCGTTCTGCGAGGCGACGCGTTTCCAGATATCTATGGCTGCGAGCATTGGGCGATGATTTCGCGGTTTGAATAGAGCTACCAGCGGGGGGCATGATAATGCCCCCCGCCTCATAAAACGTAGCGGCTCAGATCGGTGTTGCGGGTCAGCTCGCCCAGGTTTTCGTTGACGAAAGCGGCATCGACAGTGACCGATTGGCCAGCGCGGTCGGGGGCGGCGAAGCTCAGCTCCTCAAACACGCGTTCAAGCACCGTATAAAGCCGCCGTGCGCCGATGTTCTCGACAGAGCCATTCACTTCAGCCGCGATATGGGCCAGCGCTTTGATCCCATCTTCGGTGAAGCTCACCTCAACCCCTTCGGTTCCCATCAGGGCGGTGTATTGCCGGGTCAGTGCATTGTCGGTCTCGGTCAGAATGCGAACGAAATCGGCCTCAGTGAGCGCCCGAAGCTCCACCCGAATGGGCAGGCGCCCTTGCAATTCTGGCAGCAAATCCGAAGGCTTGGCGATATGGAAAGCGCCTGAGGCGATAAAAAGGATGTGGTCGGTTTTCACCGCGCCATGTTTGGTGCTGACGGTTGTGCCTTCGATCAGGGGAAGTAGATCGCGCTGCACGCCTTCGCGGCTGACATCGCCGCCGCGGGCTTCTTGCCGGGCTGCAACCTTGTCGATCTCATCGATGAACACGATGCCGTTCTGCTCCACCGCAGACAGGGCTTCCCGGGTCACGTTCTCTTCGTCCAAAAGGTTGTCAGCCTCTTCCTGGATCAGCACCTCGTAACTGGCAGCAACGGTCATTTTCTTGCGAACTTGCCGGCCGCCAAAGGCCTTGCCGAAGATATCACCCAAATTCATTGCCCCGCCGCCCATCATCGGCCCGGCTTGGCCTGGAATTTCAAAACCTTGAAGGGGGTTGGACGTATCTGCCACGCTTAGTTCGATCACCGTGTCGTCGAGCTCTCCGGCGCGGAGCTTTTTGCGAAACATCTCTCGCGTGCCGTCGCGCGCGGCCTCACCGGCCAGCGCCTCGATCACGCGGTCTTCGGCGGCTTCGTGGGCGCGCGCTTTGACGTCCTCGCGCATCGTTTCACGCACCATGAACTGTGCCGCATCGACGAGATCACGGATGATCTGTTCCACATCGCGTCCGACATAGCCAACTTCGGTAAACTTTGTCGCTTCAACCTTAATGAACGGCGCGCGGGCCAACTTGGCAAGCCGGCGCGAGATCTCGGTCTTGCCGACACCGGTTGGCCCGATCATCAGGATGTTCTTTGGGTAAACCTCATCGCGCAGATCATCGGCCAATTGCTTGCGCCGCCAACGATTGCGCAGCGCGACAGCAACCGCCCGTTTGGCATCGGATTGGCCGATGATGAAACGGTCAAGTTCCGAGACGATCTCGCGCGGGGTCAGGTCGGTCATGGGCATCCCTTTGGTCTTGGTCGATGAGAGGTAAGGCCACGGGCGCCAAACGACAAGCCGCTCACAAAGTTTCACACTCGCGTAGAGGCTCTAGGCGAAATTGCTGGAATGGCGCAAATTGTGCGCACCGATTACACAAAAAAGGTATCGACCCATGTTCACCCGCCGCGCCCTTCTGCTTGCATCGCCCGGACTTCTCGTTCTGCCAGCCGCGTTGCGGGCTGGCGGGCATGGCCGGACCGGAACATTCACCGGCGATAGCGGCCATGTCACCAGCGGCACGGCAGAGATCGCTGACAACATGGTCAATCTTCTGGATGATTTCTTTTTTGATGGCGCGCCTGATCCGAAGGTCGGGCTGGGCCGAAATGGCTTTGACCCAACCACGCTGATGGGCGCATTGCAGTCCAATACCGGCGCGCAGAGCTATGACATCCCTGCTGGCATCGACGCAGATGTCTATAATCAGGTCTGGATCTGGTGCGAGCGCTTCAATGTTCCACTTGGCGTGGCTCAGCTGAGCTGACCGACCAGGGCGGCAGGCGCGTTTTGCCCGGGAAATCGGGCAGGCGCGTCATCATCCAGCCGCGCAAATTCTCCCACTTCGCGCCCAGCAAGACTAGGCCGAGGCCAAGCGCCAAAATCGCCACGAATACCTGGTCTTCCAGCAGCGTGACGGCCACGGCGACGATGTAGCCAACGCCCGAGACCAGGAAGGATCGCCGGTCGATCACGACGGCGACAATCGCCAAAGCGGCGACAAAAACCACAAGAACAGTTTGCGCCAGGATCGTTCCGACGGAAAAGAGCGTCAGGGCAACGGTGTTGATTATCGCGGGTGCGGCGATGATGTGCAGCCAAAAGCCCGCTCGGGACCTCAGCATTACACGATGCGGGTCACCCATATCGAACCACATGGCAATGCAAAACCCGATGATCCCCAGAACAAAAGTCAGGATGGCAAAGGGGCCATCGGCGGACAAAAGGAACAGGTCTTCGATATTGTCGGGGAACCTGCCGCCGATGAAAACCAGGCCGAAGCAGGTCGCAAAGACCCCTATGGAGATCAGCGCAACCACAAACGGCACCCGGAACCTTATGAAATAGACTGCCAATGCCAGCGTGGTGATCAAGGCGGTGATCGTCAGTTCCTGCGGGGCTTCGGCATCGAAGGCCCAGGCCACGCCCAGACCGAATTGCGACACCGACAGTGCAAACATGATGGCAATTGCAATGGAGGGCGCGACCATCCGGCGCTTCATTGTGAAATACGCGGCAAGGGCGACCATGGCCCCGGCACCCATGCAGCCAAAAAGCATCGCCAGCAGGTAACCTTGGCTGCTCCCTATGAATGACAGGCCGGTCAGCCCGGCCCATCCCGAAAACAGAATCACCAAGCCGACGACGATGAAGATCTCGTTGAACCCGCGAAACAGCTCAAACGGCTCATCAAGGCCAGACATCCGGTCGCGCACGCCGCGCCGTTCGTCCGAAAGCGTGACGATCGATGCGGCCTGCGCCTCGGTGATAAAACCCGACGCAACGGCTGCGCGGATGTCGTCGCGGGTCAACTCGCTCATCCGCTGATGGCCTCAACGGTCAGGTTTCCATTCGTGTAGACACAGATATCGGCCGCAATTTCCAGGGCGCGGCGGGCGATGGTTTCGGCGTCTTCGGGCCCGTCGATCATCGCGCGCGCCGCTGCAAGCGCGTAGTTTCCGCCCGACCCGATGGCAGCCACGCCATGTTCGGGCTCCAACACGTCGCCCGCGCCGGTGATCACAAAAAGCTCTGCCCCATCAGTTACAATCAGCATCGCTTCGAGCTTTTGCAGGTATTTATCGGTGCGCCAGTCTTTGGCCAATTCAACGGCGGCGCGCTGCAATTGGCCCGGCGTCGCCTCTAGCTTGGCTTCCAGCCGCTCCAGAAGCGTGAACGCATCTGCGGTGGAGCCCGCAAAACCGCAGACAACTTCATGGCCGCCGGGCTTCAGGCGGCGCACCTTGCGCGCCGTGCCTTTGATGACTGTCTGACCAAGACTCACCTGACCATCGCCGGCCACGACCACTTGGCCCGCTTTGCGCACACCGATGATCGTTGTGCCATGCCACGTATCTGCCGCCATCGCCTGCCTCCTGCCGCTTGGTCTTTATATGGGTGGAAAGGTTTAAGGCAGCAAGTTCAGCCCCATCGCGCGCGTCGCGGCACCCGCACCGCCAGCATCGGCATCAGCCAGGGACCGCGGAACCGGTCGAGATCGAGCGCTTCCACAACCCCGGTTGTCTCTTCGCCGTTCAACCAGGTCCGCGCGGCGCATCGGTTGTAAAACGGCGCATCGAGCATTGCCAGAACCTGGCGCGGTTTGGTATCGGGATCAGCCCTTGTGATCCGACGCACAAGCCAGGGTGGGCGCGGCAGGCGCGATTGCGGCACATCGGCGATGGCATGCGGCTGACCTTTGGCATCGAAGCCGATCGCTGCATCCAACTTTGTGCCATCGCGGCGGACGGCATCGTAAAAACAAGCGGCTCCGTCGCCCGTTGGGAAACGGCCCCAGGACCAGTAGGAAAAGTCCGCTTCCAGCGCGCGGGTGCCGAAATTTGCGTCGAAATAGCCATCGCCCTGCCAGGACCAACCGGGCCGGTCAATCTCAACATCAATCCCGGCGCGGGGCGCGAACGGCCGCCAGATATGGGCACCGTCTTCGGTCAGCGCCATTTCCACATCGGTGACTGCCTGGGGTGTCACCACCACGCGGCCCTTGATGCGCTGACCATGCGGCGTCGAGATCTCGTTTATAGAGACGACCAGCTTGCCTGCCTCCCAACGCATCGAAGACGGCCCAATGGTCATCTGGCTTTTCGACAGTGTAAGCGCATCGCGGCCACGGTCGGTCATGGTCCAGCGCCCGCCAGGGCCGTAAGTCACGACATTCAGACAGCAATGATTGGCCGGATCGCGCCGGCCCGACCAACGATACCAGGGCGAAAAGACCGACCCGATAAAGCCGATGATTGTTATTGCGCGGGTGTGGTCGTCCGAGAGCCCATCGACGTACCACCACGCATATCCGTCCGGCGGGACGTCGAGGTCGAAGTTAGGTTGCGCATGATCGCCTCTGCCGCGTGCCGGCCGGACAGGCAGGCCATCGGGACGCCCGCCCCCGGATGCACCCCGCCCCCGGCCAGGTAAAGCCCCGGCACCCGGCTGTGTGCTGTCGGGCGCTGGAAGGCCGCCATCATGCCCGCAGGGCTCCGCCCGTAAAGGGATCCGTCCGACCCGGGGAAGCGCACGGCGAAATCCCGCGGTGTCGTCAGGTTCTCGCGCCCGGGCCGCGGTGAGAATGTCAGGCCCATGGCTGCCAGGCGCTGAAAAGTCCGGGTCTGACATGTCGTAAATTCCTCCTGCGGCTCCGGGCATCCGGGCGGGCCGTTCATGATGATCTCAAACCGTTCCCGACCTTGCGGGATGCGATCGCCGCCGCGGTCTTGGGCACATAGATACAAGGTTGGATCGGCGGGCATCACACCACGCGCGATCTCGGGAAACTCCGAATCAGGCCGGTCAGCAAAAAAGACGTTATGATGGACCAGCGGCAGGCCGTGCACCTCGGCTGCGAAGTGCCAAACATAAGCCGACAGACTTCGCGGTTTGATGCCCGCTGGCGTAACAGAGGGCCGGATCGCGTCGCCCAGTAGCCCGTGGAAAAGCGCTTTTGGGTCGCCATTGAAAAGAACCGCATCGGCTGTAATCCGTGTGCCGTCGCGCAAAACCACGCCGCTTGCGCGGTTCTGCTGCTGCTCGATCTTCGTGACCTCGGCATTCAACAGAAACTCAGCCCCGCGTGCCTGTGCCAGATCGGCAATCGCTTGGGCCAGGCGTTGGATGCCGCCTTCGACGCGCCAAACACCGGCGGCCTCGGACGCCCAGATGAGCGACAAAAGTGCCGGCACCTTTGCGGGAGCGCCGCCGACATAAGTTGCATAGCGGCCAAAGAGCTGGCGAAGCCTTGGGTCTTTGAAGCTGCGCCGCAGGGACTGGGCAAGCGAGGACAGCGGTGCCATTTGCAGCGCCAGCGACGGATGCGTCAGCACATGCGCCGCAAGGGCCGGTAGGCTGGGCGCCGCGGCCTGCATCATCGGCTGGTCGAAGCCCTCAAATAGTGACTGCGCCCGTTTCGTGAAGCCAAGAAATGCGGCCGCCTCTGTCGAACCGGCAAAGGCCTGAATGGCGGCGGCGTTGGCATTCACATCGTCGCTTAGATCGAGAGTGGAGCCATCAGACCACCAGTGCCGGGCCAACAGGTGTTCGCGCACCAAAGTGACATGGTCGGAAAGTTGCGCCCCGACAGCGGCGAAAAGCTCCTCAAAGACGGGGCGCATCGTCAGAACGGTTGGTCCGGCATCAACCGGACCAGCCGCACTTTTAACCTGGCGCATCTTACCGCCCGGCGCGCTGCCCGCATCGATTAGTGTCACGCGCGCAGCCATCTTGGTTAGCCGCAATGCTGCGGCCAGCCCGCCGATCCCGGCGCCAATGACAATGACATGGGGCTGATGCACAGCCATAGGCACATCCTCCGCGATGACGATATTGTTGACACTGACAGTTCAACTGTCCAGTGTAATTTACACATGACTTGACGCGACCGGAGCCGCCATGCCGATCCCAACCCGTATCGAACGTGCTATCGATGCCGCGATCGCGCGCGGCCAGGCAAATCCAAGCCCGCCCAAACTCGCCAGTGCCTTAAAGTATGCGGTCAAGCCGGGTGGGGCGCGCATCCGGCCGACGATCTGCCTGTCTGTCGCGCGCGCCTGCGGAGATGACCGGCCTGCCGTCGCTGACGCCGCCGCCGCCGCCATCGAGTTAATGCATTGCGCAAGCCTCGTTCACGACGACATGCCGTGTTTTGACGATGCCGACATTCGGCGTGGCAAACCGTCGGTCCATAAAGCCTATGGCGATCCGCTTGCACTTTTGACCGGGGACAGCTTGATCGTGATGGCATTCGACGTCGTGGCGCAGGCCGCTTTGGCCGCTCCGGAGCGCGGCTTGGCGCTGATCCGCATTCTTGCGGCGGCAACCGGGATGCCCGGCGGCATATGTGCTGGCCAGGGCTGGGAAAGCGAGGAACATGTCGATCTGTCGGCCTACCATCGCGCGAAGACCGGCTCGCTTTTCACCGCCGCTACGCAGATGGGCGCTGTTGCTGCCGGTGCCGATCCCGATGCCTGGGGAGAGCTTGGCGCCCGTATCGGTGAGGCCTTTCAGGTCGCCGATGATTTACGCGACGCGCTTTATGACGAAGACGTCTTAGGCAAGCCTGCGGGCCAGGATGAGATCCATGCGCGGCCGAATGCCGTGGCGGAATTGGGCGTGAAAGGTGCAATAGCGCGGTTGCAGGACATTCTATCCGGCGCGATATCTTCGATCCCGTCCTGCCCTGGCGAGGCCGCACTTTGTGAGATGGTGCGCGCCCAGGCTGAACGCCTGACCCCGGTGATCCCCGCCCGCGCAATGGTCTGAGCCGGTGGCCGCGATTGATCCGGGCCCGGCTCCGAACCTACTGGATCGATTGCGTATTCGGCGGGACCGGCTTTTTGCCTCACCACGCTTTCAGGCATGGGCTGCGCGGTTTCCGCTGACAAAGGCGCGCGCGCGGCGCGATGGGCAGGCGCTGTTCGATTTAGTTGCCGGTTTCGCCTATAGCCAGGCGCTGCATGCAACCGTGTCGCTTGAGCTTCCCGACCGCTTGGCCAACGGCCCAAAATCGTCACAAACCCTAGCGTTAGAAACCGGATTTGATCCTGCGGCAATGCAGCGCCTGTGTCAGGCGGCGAGTGCTTTGGGCCTGTTGTCGCGCGGTCGGGATGGGCGCTTTCGTCTCGCCCGACTTGGTGCCGCGTTACGCGGTGTCCCGGGCCTGCAGGATATGATTTTGCACCACGATATCCTCTATCGTGATCTGGCGCGCCCCGAAGCATTTCTACGCGGTGAGACAGAACCGGAGCTTGCCGGTTTCTGGCCGTATGTCTTTGGCGCTGGCGCGGCAGCCGACCCCGAGCAGGCGGCGCGGTATTCGCAACTGATGACCGAAACACAAACGCTTGTCGCGGAGGAGACGTTGAAATCCGTCGACCTGGGGCGCGTTTCGGTCTTGATGGATGTCGGTGGCGGAACGGGCGCATTTCTGCGGGCCGCGCTCGACCGGCACGAAAAGCTACAGGGCGTGTTGGTCGATCTGCCGGCTGTCAAAGCCCCGCCCCATCCACGAATGATCCACAGGCCGTGCGACTTCCAATCCGAACCGTTGCCCGAGGGCGCGGATGCGATCAGCTTAATCCGGGTGCTTTATGATCACCGCGATGAAGTTGTGGCCGCCCTGCTGGCCAAGGCCCATACGGCGTTGCCTGCAGGTGGACGGATCATCATTTCTGAGCCGATGTCCGGGGGCGTCAGCCCGACCCGGTCGGGTGATGTCTATTTCGCGTTTTATTGTATGGCGATGGGGACCGGAACCGTGCGTGACGCTGCCCGGATTTCCGACCTGCTGCGCGAAGCCGGGTTCAGTGGGGTCGAGATCGCGCGCATGGACAGAGCCTTTGTCACCCAAGTTGTGACGGCCGTAAAAGCCTGACACAGACTGTCTATTTCAATTGACATAACGTACTGTCAGAATAAACTGACAGATGCGATGTACCGACGAACGTACACGGAGGAACGCCTCAGCGGCGAAGGCGGAATGGAGGTCGCTTGTTTTCCAATGCTGTCATAATTGACGCGCCGGAGCAGATTGCCACCCGCAGCGTGCGTATCGATTCGCCGAAGTCGGATGATGTTGTCGTGCAGATCCGCTATAGCGGGATCTCCACGGGCACCGAGAAGCTTTTTTGGTCGGGTAAGATGCCGCCCTTTCCCGGCATGGGGTACCCGCTGATCCCTGGCTATGAGGCTATGGGAGAAGTCGTTGTCGCCAATAAAGGCACCGGCCTGTCGGTCGGAGACCATGTCTTTGTGCCGGGTGCCACGTGCTATGGCGAGGTGCGTGGCCTTTTTGGTGCGGCGGCAGATACGCTGACCACCGCCGCCAACAGAGTTGTTCGGATCGACAGCAAAATGGGCCCGTCCGGGGCGCTTCTGGCGCTGGCGGCAACGGCTCGGCACGCGATGGCAGGGATTGACAAAGCCCTGCCGGAACTGATCGTCGGACATGGTGCTGTCGGTCGGCTGCTGGCGCGGCTGACGATTGCGGCCGGTGGCGCGGCGCCAACTGTCTGGGAAACTGATCCCGCACGCCGGGGCGGTGCCGACGGCTACCAGGTCGTGCATCCCGATGATGATACGCGCCGCGACTATCGTTGCATCTACGACGCGACAGGCGACAGTGAGGTCCTGGACCGGCTCATCGCGCGGCTCGGCAAGGGCGGCGAATTGGTCCTGGCGGGTTTTTATCCCGATGCGCTGCGGTTCAACTTTGCGCCTGCCTTCATGCGCGAAGCGCGGCTGCGGATTGCCGCCGAATGGACGCATGAAGATCTGATCGCCACGCGGGATCTGACCGATCAGGGCGCGCTGAGCCTCGATGGGCTCATCTCGCATATGGCACCTGCCGAGGACGCTGCAGAGGCTTATCGCAAGGCGTTCACCGATCCTGCCTGCCTGAAAATGATCCTCGATTGGGAGGCGCGGACATGACGCTCGATGTCCCTAACCTGAAAGACTACGATAGCGGCCTGCGCAATGAGGCGTCGCAAGAACCGACGCTAGAGGTTCCCCAATCGGAGCCCACCAAAAAGACCCAGATCATCGCGATCTACGGCAAAGGCGGCATCGGCAAAAGCTTCACCCTGGCCAATCTGAGCCACATGATGGCCGAACAGGGCAAGCGCGTGCTTCTGATCGGCTGCGATCCAAAATCCGATACCACGAGCCTTCTGTTCGGCGGCAAGGCCTGCCCGACGATCATCGAGACCTCGACCAAAAAGAAGCTGGCCGGGGAAGAGGTCAAAATCGGCGATGTCTGCTTTAAACGCGGCGGGGTGTTCGCGATGGAGCTTGGCGGCCCCGAGGTTGGCCGCGGTTGCGGCGGGCGCGGCATCATCCATGGCTTTGAGCTGCTCGAAAAGCTGGGCTTTCATGACTGGGATTTTGACTACGTTCTGCTCGATTTCCTCGGTGATGTGGTCTGCGGCGGCTTTGGTCTGCCGATCGCGCGTGACATGGCACAAAAGGTCATCCTGGTCGGATCCAACGATCTGCAATCGCTTTATGTGGCCAACAATGTCTGCTCGGCGGTCGAATATTTCCGTAAGCTTGGTGGCAATGTTGGCGTCGCAGGCCTCGTGATCAACAAAGACGACGGCACGGGCGAGGCAAAGGCTTTTGCCGAAGCCGTCGACATCCCGGTTCTGGCGTCGATCCCGGCCGATGACGATCTGCGCAAGAAGTCCGCAAACTACCAGATCGTTGGGACAGCTGCGGGCCCGTGGGGCGCGATGTTTGCCGAACTTGCTGAGAATGTTGCCGAGGCGCCGCCGCTTAGGCCGGCGCCGCTGATCCAAGATGATCTGATCGGGCTGTTTGATGCCGAAACGACCGGTGCCGACTTTGTGCTTACGCCTGCAACTGACGCCGATATGCGCGGCAAGAACGCCAAACCCAAACCCTCGCTGGAAGTGATCTACGACGATGTTTGACGACATGAATCCGGCGGAAAAAGCCACCCTCCTGGAGGCACGCGTTTTGTCTCAGGAAGCGGAGCGCCTGCGCCGTGATGCCGAAGCGGCGCGCCGAATCGCAAAGACGCGGAGGTTGGATCTGGACGAATTTCTCTCTCAATTCCAATGCTTTAATGCGGGGCGAGATGTGTGAGGAATGCAAAAACCATGATGTGCCCTGCCGTGATGAGCGGGGTTTTGTGCGCGTGAAGCCCGACCAATGGCGCAAGTTGCAAAAAGACGTTCGGCAGAGTGCCGAGAAGGATCAAGACTGACCCGATGAAAGATGCGGCCACATATACAGCAAAAGCCGGCTGCCATTCGGGCGAGGCGATGGATGTGGCCGCACGCTCGGCGGGGCAGTCCGAACTGCTTGACCGTTATGCCGCCGATTACCCGGCCGGCCCGCATGACAAGCCGCAAAGCATGTGCCCGGCCTTTGGCTCGTTGCGCGTGGGCCTGCGGATGCGCCGCGTTGGCACAGTTTTGTCCGGATCGGCCTGCTGCGTCTATGGGCTGACCTTTGTCAGCCATTTCTACGGCGCGCGCCGGTCTGTGGGCTACGTGCCGTTCAATTCCGAAACCCTGGTTACCGGCAAGCTGTTCGAAGATATCCGCGACGCGGTGCACGATATGGCCGACCCCGCGCAGTATGACGCAATTGTCGTGACCAATTTGTGCGTGCCCACGGCCAGCGGGGTGCCGCTGCGGCTGTTGCCAGATGAGATTAACGGCGTTCGGATCATCGGCATTGATGTGCCGGGATTTGGCGTCCCAACGCATGCAGAGGCTAAGGATATCCTGGCCGGTGCCATGCTCAACTATGCCCGCACGGAGGCGGAGGCCGGTCCGGTACAATCTCCGACTGCGGGTGTTTCAGACCGCCCAACAGTGACTTTGTTGGGCGAAATGTTTCCTGCTGATCCGCTAGGTGTCGGTGGGATGCTCGCGCCTCTCGGTCTGGCGGCAGGTCCGGTCGTTCCCTGTCGTGAGTGGCGCGAGCTCTATTCTGCACTGGATTGTGGCGCGGTGGCCGCGATCCACCCGTTCTATACTGCCGCTATCCGAGAATTTGAGGCGGCCGGACGCCCGATCCTGGGTTCTGGGCCGGTGGGCTATGACGGAACTGCAGCTTGGCTTGCGGCCGTGGGCGACGCGTTTGACGTTGCGCCCAAAGTGGCTGATGCCCAGAACACCTTTTTGCCAGTCATCAAAGGCGCCTTGGAAGGTGCGCCGGTCGACGGCACGATCACACTTTCGGGCTATGAGGGATCGGAGCTTTTGGTCGCGCGCCTTTTGATCGAAAGCGGCGCGCAGGTGCCGTATGTTGGTACCGCATGCGCGCGCACGAAATGGTCGGAGCCCGATCTCGATTGGCTCACCTCAAAAGGCACAAAAGTGCAGTTTAGAGCCTCTTTAGAAGACGATTGCGCGGCGATGGAGGCGGTGCAACCCGATCTCGCCATCGGCACAACGCCAGTGGTGCAAAAGGCCAAGGAGTTGGGCATTCCGGGCCTCTATTTCACCAATCTTATCTCGGCCCGCCCGCTTATGGGCCCGGCGGGTGCGGGCAGCCTGGCGCAGGTTGTGAACGCAGCCATCGCAAACAAGGAGCGCATGGATACGATGCGCGACTTTTTCGAAGGCGTCGGCAAAGACGACACGGCCGGTGTCTGGGAAGGCGAGCCCAATCTGCGGCCTGATTTCCGCGCGCAGACCCAAAAGAAACTCGACAAGGCGAAGCGCGCCGCGGAAGCGGAGCGGATGATCTGATGCTGATCCAGGATCACGATAGGGCCGGGGGCTATTGGGGGGCGGTTTACGCCTTCTGCGCCGTCAAGGGCTTGCAAGTTGTGATCGATGGCCCGGTTGGCTGCGAAAACCTGCCCGTGACCAGTGTGTTGCATTACACCGACGCGCTGCCACCGCATGAGCTGCCCATCGTGACCACAGGGTTGGGCGAGGAAGAGCTCGGCCGCGACGGTACCGAAGGCGCGATGAAGCGCGCCTGGAAGACGCTCGATCCGGCCCTGCCTGCCGTTGTGGTGACCGGATCGATCGCGGAGATGATCGGCGGCGGGGTCACGCCCCAGGGCACGAATATCCAACGCTTCCTGCCGCGCACCATCGATGAAGATCAGTGGCAGGCCGCCGACCGGGCGATGACCTGGCTTTTCACCGAATGGGGCCAGACCAAGGGCCGCATGCCGCCGGAGAAGAAACGCGATCCGGACGCCAAGCCCCGCGTCAACATCCTCGGGCCGATGTATGGCACCTTTAACATGGCCAGCGATTTGCATGAGATCCGTCGGCTGATTGAGGGTATCGGAGCCGAGCTTAACATGGTCATGCCAATGGGCGCGCATCTGGCTGAGATGCGCAACTTGGTCAATGCCGATGCCAATGTGGTCATGTACCGCGAATTTGGCCGCGGGCTGGCGGAAGTCTTGGGCAAACCCTATCTGCAAGCACCAATTGGCGTTGATTCCACAACAAAATTCCTGCGCAAGCTGGGCGCTATGCTCGGTCTCGACCCGGAGCCTTTCATCGCCCGCGAAAAGCACTCGACCCTAAAAACGGTATGGGACCTCTGGCGCTCAGTCACGCAGGATTTCTTTGCCACGGCCAGCTTTGGCATCGTCGCGAATGAAACCTATACCCGTGGCATCCGCCATTACTTGGAAGACGAGTTGGGCCTGCCCTGTGCCTTCGCCGTTGGCCGCATCGCCGGGCAGAAGACCGACAATGATGACGTGCGCGATCAGATCGCGCAGACCCGTCCGCTGGTTGTGTTGGGGTCGATCAACGAAAAAATGTATCTCGCAGAGCTTGGCGGCGGCCATGGCCCGCAGCCTGCCTTCATACCGGCAAGCTTTCCGGGCGCCGCCATCCGCCGCGCGATTGGCACGCCGTTCATGGGCTATTCCGGTGCCGCCTATCTTTTGCAGGAGATCTGCAACGGGCTCTTCGATGCGCTGTTCCACATCCTGCCTTTGGGCGCCCAGCTTGATGCCGCCGAAGCAACGCCTGCGACGCTGAAGCGGGACTTTCCCTGGGATGCCGACGCGCAGCAGCTGCTGGACCGGATTGTCGCTGAGCATCCGGTGCTGACGCGTATCTCGGCGGCAAAGACATTACGCGATGCGGCCGAGCGTGCTGCGTTGGAAAACGGGGCCGACCGGGTCGCGCGAGACATCGTCGCGCATCTGGGCGCGGCTCAAACAGGGACATCTCAACAAAAAAAGGGAGGCACGGATGGCTGACGCCACATCCAACACGCCCATTTCGTCGCGGTCAAAGCCGCCGCGGGCGGAGTTCACCTTTTACTTCGCGATCATTTTTGCGGCAGCCCTGCCGCTTGCGCTGATCGCTTGGGCCATCGCCGCGCTGCGCGGCGGGCCCGTTACCAATAAGGGCCCCGTGGCCCGTGCCTGGAGCCAGGCGCGTGTCATCACGCCCATGATCTTCTCGGCCTGACGCCGCAAGGCAACAGGCCCGAGATTGCCGCTGCGCGCCTAAGTCAGACCTCGCGCGTGGATGGCCAAAATAAACCTCGGTCAGACCGGAACCGAGACTGATTTCCATCCGCTTGGGGCTCGCCCTGGGCGGGCGGATTGCCGGCAGGGCAATGAGGCTTTGTCGGGGCCCGGCCGCGGGGTGCGCGGCATCAGTCTAACGTTCCGGAGGAAAGTTTATGGCTGAAAGTGACCTGTCTTTCACGGGTCTGACCGACGAGCAGGCGCAAGAGCTGCACGCGGTGTATTTGAGCGGGCTCTGGCTCTTTGCCGGTGCATGCCTTGTAGCTCATGTCGCCACGTACATCTGGGCGCCTTGGTTCGGCGGCGGAGCATGAGGTGAGCCATGTTTTTGTCTAAATTCTACAAAATCTGGCTCATCTTCGACCCGCGCCGCGTTTTCGTGGCCCAGGGCGTGTTCCTGTTCCTCCTCGCGGCAATGATCCACCTGGTGGTCCTGTCGTCGGGTCTGAACTGGTTCGAGCAAGCAGCCTCAACTTCTGGCTTCTGATCAAACCCTAAAACTGCTGCGGGCGGCGCGCCCGCCCGCGGCGATGGCAACGACACAGACAACGCTTCATGAGATACCTCGCCAATTCCTTGGGTGTGAATTGCGTATTTGTCACAAAGGCCGGGCGTTTTGCGACCATGCGCGGGTCACTGCAAGTTGGGTGGCGGCCAGGCCTGGCATTCGCATGGTCCAGGACATCACTGACCGCTGCGTGCCTTTGCTGGAAAAGGCCATTTTGCCCAAAATTGCGGCCTGGCTTTCCACGAAGTGCCCTTGGTCGACGGCCGAACTTGTCACCAAGGCTATCAACAGCGATGGCAAGGGATGAACGCGGTCGTCAACAAACCATAGCTGGCCAAGATCGGCGGCGACCACGATTGCAACGCTTATGAGTGACGCCGGCCGGTTCGTCGGCGCATTGGCGATGAGCGGGCCAGGTTCGACGCAGATCGTCAGCACCGCTGTCACATTCTGTGGGCCCTGGTGCCGAATTTCGGCAAGTGCTTAATAAGGGAGGGAAAATTGACCAAACCCAGCACCCCGATCCTCGATCAGGTCGATAGCCCTGCCGATCTGCGACGTCTATCGGATCGCGATCTTGCCAAGCTCGCCCATGAATTGCGCGCCGAGACGATCTCCGCGGTGTCCGAGACCGGCGGGCATTTGGGCTCATCGCTTGGAGTGGTAGAGCTGACCGTGGCGATACATGCCACCTTTAACACGCCCTACGACAAGCTCATTTGGGATGTCGGCCACCAATGTTATCCCCACAAGATTGTGACCGGCCGACGTGACCGGATCCGGACGCTTCGGCAAAAGGGTGGGCTGAGCGGATTTACCAAGCGCGCCGAGAGCATCTACGACCCGTTTGGCGCGGCACATTCCTCAACAAGCATCTCGGCCGCGCTTGGCTTCACCATGGCGCGTGACCTGGGTGAGGCAACCGGGGACGCAATCGCTGTGATCGGCGATGGCTCGATCAGCGCGGGCATGGCCTATGAGGCGCTGAACAATGCCGGTGCGGAGGGCCGACGGCTTTTTGTGATCCTCAACGACAATGAGATGTCGATCGCCCCGCCCGTCGGCGCCATGTCCAGCTATCTGTCGGGCCTTTACGCCAATGCACCGTTCATGGCGTTCAAGAACATGGCCGATGACATGGCCGCACATCTGCCGGAGCCGCTGCGCGCCGGGGCCGAGCGTGCGCGCCAGCTTGTCACCGGCGCCGTGGGTCAGGGCACGCTGTTTGACCATCTGGGGTTTGACTATGTCGGCCCGATCGATGGGCACGATATGGGCCAGCTTCTGACCGTGTTGCGCGCGGCGAAGACGCGGGCCACCAAGCCCATTCTGATCCATGCCGTCACGGTCAAAGGCAAAGGGTACGCGCCGGCCGAGGGGGCGGATGATTGTTATCATGGCGTTGCCAAATTCGACGTCGCCACCGGCCAGCAGAAAAAGTCAAAACCCAATGCACCAAGCTATACTGGCGTTTTTGGAAAGGCTCTATCCCGCCTTGCAGACACAGATCCAAAGATTGTCGGCGTTACCGCCGCGATGCCTGGCGGCACCGGATTGACCGCCCTGGCCAAAGCCCATCCGAAACGCGTTTTTGACGTCGGCATCGCCGAACAGCATGCCGTAACCTTTGCCGCAGGCATGGCGGCGGGCGGCCTAAAGCCGTTCTGCGCGATCTATTCGAGTTTCCTGCAGCGCGGCTATGATCAAATCGTACATGATGTGGCACTGCAAAATTTGCCCGTGCGGTTCTGCCTCGACCGGGCCGGGCTTGTCGGCGCTGACGGGCCGACCCATGCAGGCGCGTTTGACATTGGCTATCTGTCCGCCCTGCCGAACATGAGTGTGATGGCCTGCGCCGATGAGGCAGAGCTTGTGCATATGATGGCGACGATGGCCGCCCATGACAGCGGCCCGATTGCGGTGCGCTACCCGCGCGGGGAGGGTGTCGGCATCGATCTGCCTGAAACCGGTGACGTACTGGAAATTGGCAAGGGCCGCGTCCTGCGTGAGGGCAACCAGGTGGCCATCCTGTCTTTTGGCGCGCATCTTGCGGAGGCACTGTGTGCGGCCGAAGATCTCACGGCGCGCGGCATCAGCGTGACCGTTGCAGATGCCCGTTTCGCCAAACCGCTCGATACTGAGCTGATCAACGGCTTGGCGGCCGATCACGATGTGTTGCTGACCGTCGAACAAGGCGCGGTTTTGGGGTTCGGCGGCATGGTTTTGCATCACCTGGCAAGCGCCGGATTGCTCGATTGCGGTCTTGCTGTGCGCACCATGACCCTGCCCGACCGCTTCATCGACCAGGCCAGCCCTGCGGATATGTACGCCGATGCCGGCCTGACGGCGGATGACATCGCGCGCACCGCCCTTGGGGCAATGGGGATCGAGACCGCCAATTTTGGCGAAGCGCGCGCCTAGGACGCAGCCGAGACCTGGCAACGCGCATGCCGCGAAAACTGCCGTGCAGTATGAAGATCGCGTCGAAAACCTGCGCCCAAATCAGCGCCGGTCGCAAAGCTTAAGCTAACTCGCGAAAAATGGTCGTGGCATGGTCGCGCAAATAGATGGCCAACCACGGCGTGAAACCAGTTGGCGCGGCTGCGACCTCTTCGGCCAGTGTGTCAAGCGGGCGCCAGATTGTGTCCATCACCTCATCCGGGTTTGGCTGCGGCTCCGTGCCTGGTGCGAGCTGGCCGACAAAGATGTCGACAACCTCATGCTCGATCAGCCCACCACCGACATCGGCGCGGTATTCGACGGTGTCGCGATAGTTCAGCGCCACACCGGCCAGTCCCAGCTCCTCTTCCAGCCGCCGCACGGCGCAGGGGCCGGTTTCTTCGCCCCAATGCGGATGCGTGCAGCAGGCATTGGCCCAAAGACCTGGCGTGTGATATTTGCTGAGCGCCCTGCGCTGCAGCAAAACCTGGTCACCGCGCATCAAAAACACCGAGATCGCGCGATGCCGCAAACCCCTGACATGGGCTTCGAGTTTTTCGACCGGGACCAATTCCCCATCGACCCAGGCAGGGATCATGATCGTCATGCGCGCGTCGCCGGTATCACGCCCGTCAGATGGGCGATATTCTTCAAACCGATCTTGAGATGGGCCAGCGGGCGGGCACGCACAAGCTTTTTGTTCATGTAAGCCTCAAAAGTCAGGCGCTGAACATCGATATCGTGGCACAGGCTGACAAAGCGTTCGCGCCGATCATCGGATTTGTAATAGGCGTCCTGCATCGCGCCCAGAACGCGGAATACGGTCTTGTGCTCGCGCATGAACAGCTTGCGTGCCAGGCCAAGGTCCTTGACGCGACCTGAGGCCAGGCAGGCCGCGGCGGCTGTTGCGGCGACGCGCCCACCGACCATGGCATAATAGATGCCCTCGCCGGAGGATGGGGCAACGACCCCCGCCGCATCCCCGGCCAGAACCACATCATGGCCATTGTCCCATTGATCAAGCGGCTTGAGCGGGATCGGCGCCCCTTCGCGGCGGATCGTCTGACAATCGGCCAGACCGGAAGCTTCGCGCAGATCGGCTGTGGCCTGTTTGAGGTCCACGGCCTTTTCCATCGAACCCATGCCGACACTGGCTTGCGATCCGTGCGGAAAGACCCAGCCGTAAAAATCGGGGCTGATGCGCCCGTCATAGACAACGTCGCAGCGGTCGGGATGGTAGTCACCGCGCGGTCCGGGCGCCTCGATGATCTCGTGATAGGCAATGACATATGGGATTTTGTCACCATCCGGGACCTCTTGGCGGGCGACATTCGACCGCGCACCGTCAGCGCCGATGATCAGCTTTGCTGAAAGGCTGCGTGTGTCGGTTTCGCCCTTGGCGCGGTAGATGACCTGCGGTGTGTTGCCGTCGCGATTGATGCGCACGAATGTCCCGGTGACGCGGTCGGCCCCAGCTTCTGCGGCACGGCCGCGCAGGTATTCATCGAAGTGTTCGCGGTCGACCATGCCGACAAAACCGTTTTCGATCGGGATGTCGACGCGGCGCCCGGTTGGCGAAATCATCCGCGCGGTCTGGATGCGTGCGACGAGCTGGTCTTCGGGAATGTCGAAATCTGCGATCAGCCGCGGCGGAATGGCACCACCGCAGGGTTTGATCCGCCCGGCACGGTCAAGCATTGCGACGCATAGGCCGGACCGCGCAAGGTCCAGCGCGGCTGTAGCCCCAGCAGGGCCGCCACCGACAACAACGACATCATAGACCATCCGTGTCACTCCCCTGGTACAAGCGCAGAATCGTGGCTTTTCCGCGTGTTAGAGCCGATTTTAAGCGCCAAAAACGCGGCCAACAAAAAGACCGTTCCCTCGGCGATGAAGACGGTGCCGTAGGCGGTTGGCAAAGAGGGTGTCAGCGCGCGCATCACATCGACAGCCGCCGTTCCAAGAAAGGATCCGGCGCCAAAGGCGATGGCTTGCGCGGCGCCAAAGAGGCCCATCCGGGCACCTTCGCGCGCCTCTGAGCCTTCCCTTGCCAGGCCCATCATCGCGCCCACGGCCGCAACCGCAAAGGCGCCATTGGCCAATCCCAACACGAAGACATTGCCGCCGATGGGCCAGCTATGCGGTGTTTGGGCGCCGAACCCCATCGCCAAAAGCGCCGCGCCGCTGAGCACGCAACCGCCAACGATCCAAACGCGGACGGGCACCCGCAGCAGGGGCGTTGCAATCAAGACCAAGATCATGCCCGACAGTGCACCGGCATGTAATTGGCCACCCAAAGCGGTGCTTTCGCCCACGCTCATGCCGAAGACATGGCCGCCAAAGGGTTCCAAGATCAGGTCTTGCAGGTTGTAGGCCAGCATCGAGGCGAAGACGAAGATCGTGAAAGTTCGGATATGCGGGACGCCCCAAAGCTCAGCCAAGATTTGCTTGGTTGCGATCTTACGCTCGGGCGCCCGTCGCGGGACGCCCCGGTCTTGGCCGTACGCGCCGATCACGCTCAGCACCAGCGCGATTGCCGCCACACCACTCGCCACGGCCATCAGGCGCTCCTGGCTAAACGGATCAAGCAGAATGCCTGCGGTAATACCCGTGGTGGCAAGGCCCGCGATCATCATGATCCAAACGGTTGATCCCGCCTCAGCTTGGCGACCCTCCGGCACGATGGCTGACAAGAGCGCCAGAACATTGGTGCCGGCCGCACCGATTCCGAGTCCGATCAGCACAAAGGCGGGGATTGCCACGGCGATGCCCAAAGGCACGCTTTGGGCCATAACCCCAACGGAATGGGCCGCGATCAGCCCGCCTGCGGCCAAAACGGCGACACCGCCAAGGATCCATGGCACACGCCGCCCGCCTTGATCTGCGCCGTGTCCGAAACGCGGGCGCAGGAATTGCAGCCCGTAATACAACGAAACCAATAGCCCGGGCAGAAGCGCGGGCAGGGCCAGCTCAACAACCATCACCCGGTTTAGTGTTGCGGTGGTGAGCACCACCAGCGCACCAAGGCTCATCTGCACCAGGCCCAAGCGAATGATCCGAAGCCACACCATGTCTTAGCCTCCCAATGCCACGGCGCTGACCATCATGCCCGCCACATAGGCCATGACACCGGTGCCGTTATACCAGGGCGCCCGGCCCTTGGGGTCGTTCAGCAAAACGCGCATCGCGGCGAGCTGCGCCAGCAGAAGGGCCAACACGATGCATGCATGAACCGGGCGGCCCCAAACGAATAGAAGTGCGATCACGGCGACCTGCGGCAGGAGCATTACAAGGCAGGCAAGGCGCGCTGCCCGGTCCGGACCCAATGTCACCGGCAGGGAATTCACGCCAGTCTGCCGGTCGCCCTCCAGCGCTTTGAAATCATTCAGCGTCATAATGCCATGCGCGCCCAGCCCGTAAAGCAGGGCGACCACGATCACGCCGAGATCCGGCGCCCCGGCAGACAGAACTGCTGCGCCAGTGATCCAGGGCAGTGTCTCATAGCTTAACCCGACAAGGCCCGGGCCCCATAGGCCGGAGCGTTTGAGCCGAACCGGCTCCGCTGAATAGGCCCAGGCCGCGGCGATTGCCAGCGCGGTTGCGGCAAAGCCCCAAGGCCCAAGCAGCGCGCCGATGGCCAGGCCCAGGCCGCTCATAACCAGCGCTATCCAAAGGCCCCATCGGCCGGGTACGCGACCCGAAGGTATCGGGCGCCGCGGTTCGTTGATCGCATCGACATGCCGGTCGCACCAATCATTGGCTGCCTGGCTCATGCCGCAGACAACCGGACCGGCCAAGATTAAGCCAAGCGCTACGAAGCCTGGACGTTCCAACGGGTTCACCCCGGCAGAGACGATGCCGCACAGATACGCCCATATTGGTGGGAACCAGGTGATAGGTTTGACCAGCGTCAATACGGCCGCGGGCTCAGGCAGCGGCCTTGGGCGTGTTCCTGCGACGGGATTGGTCGTTCCAGTCATGCTGTCAACCTAAAGTGACAGCTTCCGCCAGGCAAGTGTAAACTAAACCTTACGCTAGTCGCCGTGCTTGCTGAGAAGCCCGTATTTGCGCAGCTTCACATACAGCGATTGCCGCGACAGGCCGAGCATCTCGGCTGCAGCCACGCGGTTGTTGTCGGTCAGCTCCACCGCCGTCTCGATGCACATCTTTTCGATCACATCCGTTGTTGCGGCGACGATGTCCTTCAGAGGCGAAGAGCCGACGAGATCCATCAGATTTCGCATCGCCTGGTCAGAAATCGGCATGCCGCCGGTGATGCCCGCGTTTTGATTGGCGGGCTCGCGGACCACCTCAACCCGGCTGGTATCGCGGATGATAAACGCAAAACCCGCATGCGTTGCACCGCCAAGCCGTGTCGCCGAGATCTCAACCGACAATTGCCCGCCATAGGCACCTTCCATGCGGGTGGAATACACGCGTATGCGTCCGGCCCGCGCGGCATTATCCATCAGCACTTTCATATCGACGCTGCCGCGGCTCAGAAAATCGCTCAGATTTCGGTCTTTGACCTCGCTTAGCTGCCCGACATCGCAGAACCCCAAAAAGGCGTCGTTTGCTGAGCGGATGATGCCGTGAATGTCAGTGAAAACAATCGCATCCGGGCCATCCTGATAAAGCTGCGCTAAGGTCGCCGAAAGCTCGGCCGCCAACCCCTCAGAGGAGCCTTCCGGCTCAATGCGGCACAGCAACATCCGTTCGCCAGCAGCGCGGAAAAGCGTCGGGTAAATCGCGACATGCTGGGCTGAGCGCTTGGTCTCGCCGCGCACGGCACCACCGGTTTGATTGCCGGCCATCGCAACCAAGCTTTCGATGAACTCACCTCGGCGCCGGCCATCAAATTCCTGCGTGAAGGCGCCGCCCACCATGGATTCAGAATCGGCGCCAAGGACGCGCGCGGCCGCATCGTTGAGATCGACAATCCGGCCCGATCCGACCTGCACCAGCGCAATCGGCTCGCGGCAGCTTTCCATCACAACGCGGTAGCGCGTCTCGAAATCGCGGTGGCTTTCGTAGTCCTTTTCCAGCGCCAGCTGCGCCTTGACCAGCCGGTGCTGAAGTTCCGCAATGGGGCGCAGATCACGCCCCAGCATCAGCACCACATCATCACTGCCGATCCGATGCAGCGTGTAGCGGATTGGAAATTCCCAATTCGCGTTGTCGAAATGGTTAAGCTCAATCGCTTCGGCGACAGGCGGCTCACCATTGCGATAGGCGGCAAGCTGGCTTTCGATCTTCGACATACTGTCTTCGGCGGTAAACTCCCGAATGTCGCGGTCTTTCCAGTGGTCGAGCCGACCAAGGGCGGGGTTCAGCGGGTTCACGATGACCGATCTGACCTTGCCGTTGGTTTCCAGCACGATGGCCAAATCCGCAGCGGTGGTGACGATGTCATTAATGTGCTCCGGCGCGATCGATGGCGCCGTCACATCATCCCAAAAGTCGGTTCCACGGGTATTCATCAGCTGCTCTTAAACCACTTCATCAGTTGCGTTTGTCTCCCGCAATGCCAGACCGCAGCGCTGTGCGGTTAAGCGTATATCTTCACTCACAAATTCGACGCCGAGCTGGTCCAGTCCAAGCCCGTCATTCAGTATTATGGGGCCGCCAAGCGCAATCGGCACGAATGCCTTGGTGTGCCGGCGGACCGTTTTTATAAGTTCCTTCACATAGGCAAGCGTCCTGGGACCCGACGCGGTGATCCCGACAAGCTTGTAGGTTTTCGCCTTCAGCCGCCCGGCTATATCGCGCGGCCGTTCTGCGATCGATATTTCGACCGACGTGCCCATGCGCCGCAGCTGGTCTGCAGCAACGAAGATGCCAAGCGTGTGCTCTTCGCTGGGCGGCACGATCAGCAAAACATTAGCCTCTGCGCCGCCGACATCCATCTTGCCACGCTCACGCCGACGCAGGCGGCGCACGCTTTCCTGCAACCGCGCGGATGCGATGGAGACATCAACAAAGCTCACGTCATCCTCGGCCCATAGTTTGCCCGCAAGCCGCGCAACTTCCGGAATGACGTGGTCGATCACATCATCTATCGAGACCCCGTCCGCCAACACCCGTTCCAACGCCTCAACGCTGGCATCGGTATCCATGGCCATGAACGCATCGGCCAGAAATCGAAGCCGTTCGACCAGTCGTGGACTTTGCTGGGCGCCACGTGTGGCCAGAATGGCCAGGGCGCGTGCGGCGAGGATTTCGACCTCTGGCGCGGTGACAGGGTCATCAACTCTTGGGTCGTTTCCGTCAAGCTGGATCATGATACGTACTTGCTGGTTGGACCGGCAAAATCATGGGACGCACCGAGATGCGCGGCCCAAAGCTATCGGTAGGCCGGATATTTCGGTTAACACTGTCGCCCTTACAGCCCAATCTGTCAAATATAATTGACAGCGTGTAAAAGCAGGCATCGTTGCAAAGAAGGGCCTAAACGGGCCCGTAAATGTCAAACCAGGCTTCCAAAAAGGTGTAAGTTTGGATTGACACTTTCGTCTTCAGGCCGCTAGCTATTTCACTAGAGCGATTGGGAGTCGGAGACCTATGCCTTCGGAAATCCTGACAAACTCACCGTCCAGCGGGCTTTACAGCCCCGAGGAGCGGCGAAGGAGGGACGAAACGATCTGGACGCAAGTTCAGGCGGTTCTGGCCCCGTTACAATTTATTGTGTTCCTTGTCTCGCTGGCTTTGGTGCTTTGGTTTTTGGCAACCGGGCAGGGCTACGCCGCGGCGACCATGTCCATCGTTTTGAAGACGACGCTGCTTCTGACCATCATGGTCACCGGTTCAATCTGGGAAAAAGTCGTCTTCGGACGCTGGCTTTTCGCACCGGCGTTTTTCTGGGAAGATGTCTTCAGTTTTGCTGTAATTGCGCTGCACCTGGCCTATATCTGGGCGCTGCTCAACGGTGAGCCGGCGGGAACGCAAATGGCCCTCGCGCTGGCCGCTTATACGGCTTACGTCATCAATGCCGCGCAATTCCTTCTCAAGCTGCGCCGCGCCCGTATGGAGGCGTCGGCATGAAGGACCTGGCCGTCTCCTGCCATGATGCACCGATCTTACGCGAACGCGGCCAGAGAGAGGTGTTTTGCGGGCTGACGGGGATCATCTGGCTTCACCGTAAGATGCAGGATGCGTTCTTTTTGGTGGTTGGCTCCCGCACCTGTGCGCATCTGCTGCAATCGGCGGCGGGGGTGATGATCTTTGCCGAGCCACGCTTTGGCACAGCGATCCTGGAAGAGGCCGATCTTGCCGGTCTGGCCGACGCCAATGACGAGCTTGACCGTGAGGTCGCGCGACTGCTGGAGCGCAGGCCCGATATCCGCCAGTTGTTCCTTGTGGGTTCGTGCCCGTCCGAGGTCATCAAGCTTGATCTGGCCAAAGCCGCCGAACGGCTGAGTGCTGCCCATGCACCGCATGTCCGGGTGTTGAATTACTCAGGTTCCGGGATTGAGACCACCTTCACGCAAGGCGAAGATACCTGCCTGGCGGCGATGGTTCCGACCCTTCCGCAGACCGATGCGGCCGAACTCTTGCTTGTCGGCGCCCTGCCCGATGTCGTTGAAGACCAGGCGCTTGGTCTCCTGGCCGATTTGGGCATAGGCCCGGTCCGGGTACTGCCCGCGCGGCGCGCCGATGATGTGCCGGCTGTGGGGCCAAACACCCGGTATGCTCTGCTGCAGCCATTTTTGGGTGATACATCCGCCGCGCTTGACCGGCGCGGCGCCCATCGCATTGCCGCGCCCTTCCCCTTTGGCGAGGAGGGCACAACCGCCTGGCTGACCGCCATCGCTGATGCGTTTGGCATTGATCGCTGCATCGTGGATCGCGTCACAGCCGCGCCGCGCGCCCGCGCGCGCAAGGCCATCACCGCCGCGGCGGAGACCTTGCAGGGCAAGTCGATCTTCTTTTTCCCCGACAGCCAGCTTGAGATTCCCCTGGCGCGCTTTTTGACCCGTGAATGCGGGATGCAGGCAATCGAGATCGGGGCGCCGTTCATTCACAGTGGCCTGGCCAGCGCCGATTTGGATCTGATCGCACCCGGGCCGACGATATCAGAGGGCCAGGATGTCGACCGCCAGCTTGACCGCGCCTGCGCCGCCCGGCCCGACCTGACTGTCTGCGGTCTGGGGCTTGCCAACCCGCTTGAGGCGCAGGGGCTGACGACAAAATGGGCCATCGAGCTGGTTTTCACGCCGGTGCATTTTTACGAACAGGCAGGTGATCTGGCCGGCCTATTCGCCCGCCCGCTTCGGCGCCGTGCTGGCCTCAACTTTGCGGCCCGGTCATGAAGTTGAGCGTCTGGACATATGAAGGCCCGCCCCATGTCGGCGCGATGCGCGTTGCCACCGCGATGAAGGGTCTGCATTTCGTGCTGCACGCGCCGCAGGGCGATACCTACGCTGATCTGCTGTTCACCATGATCGAACGGCGCGATCACCGTCCGCCCGTCACTTACACCACGTTTCAAGACCGCGATCTGGGCTCTGATACGGCAAGCCTTTTCCGCGACGCCTGCCGCGACGCCTACGACCGGTTCAAGCCTGAGGCGCTGATTGTTGGCGCGTCCTGCACGGCGGAGTTGATCCAGGACGATCCTGGCGGCCTGGCCGAAGCGCTCGGCCTTCCCGTCCCGGTCATCCCGCTTGAATTGCCGAGCTACCAGCGCAAGGAAAACTTCGGCACCGACGAGACGTTCTTTCAGCTTGTGCGCCACCTTGCCCGGCCGATCGACCGCACCGCGCGTCCAAGCGTCAACATCCTGGGCCCCACGGCACTTGGCTTTCGCCACCGCGATGACATCACCGAGGTCGAAGGTCTGCTGCATGAGATGGGGATCGACGTAAATGTCGTGGCACCCTTTGGTGCGTCTCCTGCTGATATCGCCCGGATGGGGGCAGCGCATGCCAATGTGTTGCTTTACCCCGAACACGCTGAAACCGCGGCGCGGCACCTGAAAAAGGCCTTCGACCAACCCTGGACAACAAAGGTGCCCATCGGCGTCGGTGCGACTGAGGAATTTGTCGCTGAACTGGCTCAGATCTGCGGTGTAGAGCCTAAAATGGACGTCACGCGCCTGCGTTTGCCCTGGTGGTCCCGCTCTGTCGACAGCACCTATCTGACCGGCAAACGTGTGTTTCTTTTTGGCGCCGCGACCCATGTTGCGGCGATGGCCCGCGTGGCCCGCGATGAGATCGGCTTCGAGGTGGTCGGGCTTGGCTGCTACAACCGAGAATACGCCCGACCGATCCGCGCTTTGGCCAAGGAATATGGCTGTGATGCGCTGATCACCGATGACTATCTGGAGGTCGAGCGCGCGATTGCCGATGCCGCACCGGAGCTGATCCTCGGCACCCAGATGGAGCGCCACATCGGCAAGCGGCTCGGCATCCCCTGCGCGGTTATTTCCGCGCCGGTCCATGTGCAGGATTTTCCCGCGCGTTACGCACCCGTGGCAGGGTGGGAAGGCGCGAACGTTCTGTTTGACACGCTGGTGCACCCGCTGGTCATGGGGCTGGAAGAGCATCTTTTGGCGATGTTCCGCGATGACTTTGAATTCAACGACCAGGCCGGGCCAAGCCACCATGCCGCGGAAGCGGGCGCTGCGATCCCTCAGATTGCAAATGCCCCGGTTGGCGACGCGATCTGGGAAGGCGCTGCTGAACGCGAATTGAAGAAGATCCCCTTCTTCGTGCGCGGCAAGGCGCGCCGCAACACCGAGATCTATGCAGCCGAGCGTGGCGTGGCCGAGATCACGGTTGAGACGCTTTACGAGGCCAAGGCCCATTATGCGCGATAGCGGCGATCATAAGTTCGGCTATAGCGTGGTGATCGTCACGCTCGATGCCCACGCCGCCGGGCCCGCCGCTCGCGTGGCCGCCCGGTTGGCGCCGGTATTCCCGGGTTTGCGCGTCAGCGTGCATGCCGCTGCCGAATGGGCTGAGACACCCGAGGCGCTTGAGGAGGCGCACGAGGCGGTGGCGTCAGCAGATATCGTGCTGATCAATCTGTTGTTCATCGAGGAACATATCCGCGCGATCTTGCCGAGCCTGAAGGCCCGCCGCGACGATTGTGACGCGATCATCGGCATCATTTCAGCGCCAGAAATTGTCGGGCTCACCCGGATGGGTGATCTCGATATGTCACAGCCCGCATCCGGCGCGATGCGGTTGCTCAGAAAACTGCGCGGATCAAAGGCGCCTTCGGCCAATTCCGGCGCCAAGCAGATGCGCATGTTGCGTCGCCTGCCCAAGATCCTGCGCTACATTCCGGGCAAGGCGCAGGACCTGCGCGCCTGGTTCCTGGTCATGCAATACTGGCTTGGCGGGTCGGACGACAATGTCGAACAGATGGTCCGATTTCTCGTCGGCCGCTATGCGACCGGACTGCCCAAAGCCGATGCCGCACCGCCGATCGATTACCCAGATGTCGGGCTCTACCATCCCGATCTTCCCGGGCATTGTATCGCCACCGATGCAGCAGACCTTCCTGCGCCCGAGCATTCCTCCGGTACGGTCGGTCTTTTGCTCATGCGCAGCTATGTGCTGGCCTCTGACACGGCGCATTATGATGCGGTGATCCGGGCGCTAGAGGGCCAGGGCCTGCGGGTCATCCCGACATTCGCTGGCGGACTTGATGCCCGCCCGGCGATTGAGGCCTATCTGAAGGATGCCAAGATCGATGCGCTGTTGTCGCTGACCGGTTTCAGCTTAATCGGCGGGCCGGCCTATAATGACAGCGAGGCCGCGGTTGGCATCCTGCAATCGCTTGACGTGCCTTACATCGCAGCCCATCCGATCGAGTTTCAAACGCTGCCGCAATGGGAGGCGAGCGGCACCGGGCTGAGCCCCGTTGAAACCACAATGCTGGTGGCGCTGCCAGAGATTGATGGCGCCACCAGCCCCACCGTTTTTGCCGGCCGCAAAGGCGGGGCGGAGCGCTCGATGGCGCCTTGTGAGGAACGTGTGGCTGCACTTGCCCGGCGGGTTGCCGCGCGTGCGCGCCTTTACCGCCTGGCCAATGCAGACAAGCGCGTGGCCATTGTCATCTATGGCTTTCCGCCGAATGCCGGCGCGGTCGGGACAGCGGCGCATCTGTCGGTTTTCAACTCGCTTTGGAATACGCTCGCCGCGATGCGCGAGGATGGGTATGATGTTGATCTGCCCGCTGGTGTTGAGGCATTGCGCGATGAGATCCTGTCGGGCAGTGCGGCGCGTTATGGCCAGCCTGCCAATGTGGCTGCGCGGGTCAGCGCCGAAGACATTGTGGCAACGGAGCCGCATCTGGCCGAGATCGAGGCTGTTTGGGGCCCCGCACCCGGTCGTCATCAGACCGACGGGTCGGGTGTTTTCGTGCTGGGTGCGAAATTCGGCAATGTCTTTGTCGGCGTGCAGCCGGTCTTCGGTTATGAAGGGGATCCGATGCGCCTGCTGTTTGAGGCAGGATTTGCGCCGACACATGCGTTTTCGACCTTCTACCGCTGGATCCGCGAAGATTTCCGGGCCGATGCTGTTTTGCATTTCGGTATGCATGGCGCGCTGGAGTTTATGCCGGGCAAGCAGGCGGGCCTCAGCGGTCGCGATTGGCCGGACCGCCTGATCGGTGATCTGCCCAACATCTACCTTTATGCCGCCAACAACCCCTCTGAAGCGACGCTTGCCAAGCGGCGCGCCAATGCGGTGACGGTTACCCATTTGACGCCGCCGCTTGCGGCTGCAGGTCTCTATAAAGGCCTGATCGAATTGAAAGACAGCTTGAAGCGGTGGCGCTCTTTAGACCCAAACGCGCAGGATAGAGACGAATTGAAAGCCCTCATTGCCGATCAGGCCGAAGCGGTCGATCTTGGCGGCACAGAGCCTGATGCGCTGTGGTTGAAGCTGCTGGAGACCGAAGAGGCGCTGATCCCGGACGGGCTGCATGTCGTGGGCCAGACGATGGATCCCAAAGCTCTGGTTGAGCAACTTGCCGCCCTGCCGGATGGCACAGATCGCGAAGCTGTGGCTCAGCATCTGCGCCAAGACAGCGAAGTGCCGGCATTGCTGCGGGCGCTTCGGGCGCGCTTTATCCCACCCGTCCCGGGCGGCGATCTGATCCGCAGCCCTGAGATCCTGCCGACGGGCCGAAACATTCATGCCTTTGACCCGTTCCGGATGCCCACGGCATACGCGCTCGCGGACGGCGCCAAACAGGCCGAACGCCTGCTTGCCGCCGCCGATGAGATGCCGCGCAGCGTGGCTTTGGTTCTGTGGGGCTCAGACAACATCAAATCCGATGGCGGACCGGTGGCCCAGGCGCTTGCCTTGCTGGGCGCGGTGCCGCGCTTTGACAGCTATGGCCGACTTGCCGGGGCGGATCTGGTGCCGCTATCCGAGCTCGGCCGGCCCCGCATCGATGTGGTGATGACGCTTTCGGGCATCTTCCGCGACCTGCTGCCGCTGCAGACCCGCATGTTGGCTGAGGCGGCCTGGAAAGCCGCCAGCGCCGACGAGCCCTTGGCGCAGAATTTCGTCCGAGCCCATGCGCTGGCTTATGCCGAGCGTATGAATGTCGACCTGGAAACCGCTGCTTTGCGGGTCTTTTCCAATGCCGAAGGGGCGTATGGCGCCAATGTCAACGTGCTGGTTGACCAATCCGCCTGGGGGCAGGAGGATGAACTGGCCGACGCCTATGAGGCACGCAAAAGTTTTGCCTATGGCCGCGATGGCAAACCCGCCAAACATGCCGAATTGCTGAAAGCAGCCCTGGGCGATGTGGACCTGGCCTACCAAAACCTCGAAAGCGTCGAATTGGGGGTGACCACGGTCGATCATTATTTCGACACGCTTGGCGGGATCAGCCGTGCCGTGAAACGCGTGCGCGGCGCCGAGCCGCCGGTTTTCATCGGCGACCAGACCCGTGGTGAGGGCAAAGTGCGCACTTTGCAGGATCAGGTAGCACTCGAAACCCGTTCCCGCAGTCTCAACCCGAAATGGTTCGAAAGCTTGCTCAAGCACGGCCACGAGGGCGTGCGCCAGATCGAGGCGCAAGTGACCAACACGCTCGGTTGGTCAGCGACAACCGGACAGGTCGAGCCTTGGGTCTATCAGCGCCTGTCCGAGACATTCGTGCTTGATGATGAGATGCGCCAGCGCCTTGCCGCGCTGAACCCGCAAGCCTCTGCACGGATGGCCGGGCGGCTGATCGAAGCCGCCGACCGGGCCTATTGGCAACCGGACGAAGACACACTCGCCGCCCTGATGGATGGTGCGGACGAAATCGAAGATCGCCTCGAAGGCGTGGCCGCCCCGGCGGCGGAATAGGAGGAATGGGCATAATGTTAGATGCAAAACAGCCCCCCGCAGCCCGTGCCAATGCCCGCGAGGTTGAAGGCTTGCGCGCCCGCGGCCTGCCGACGCCTGTTCTGAAACGCGGCGAGGATGGGGACGGATCGGTCCAGGTGCATCAAGACGCGTCGATGAAGATCGAAGGGGCGAAGGTGTTTTCGGTCTACGGCAAGGGCGGGATTGGCAAATCGACAACCTCGTCGAACCTGTCGGTGGCGTTTTCGACGCTTGGCAAGCGGGTGCTGCAAATCGGCTGCGACCCGAAACATGACAGCACGTTCACCCTGACGGGGCATCTTCAGCCAACCGTGATCGACATCCTCAAAGAGGTCGATTTCCATGCCGAGGAGCTGCGCCCCGAAGACTTTGTCACGCAAGGTTTCAACGGTGTGCAATGTGTCGAGGCGGGAGGCCCGCCTGCCGGCACCGGCTGTGGCGGCTATGTCGTTGGCCAAACCGTCAAATTGCTCAAGCAGCACCACATGCTAGAAGACACCGATGTCGTGATCTTCGATGTGCTGGGTGACGTTGTCTGCGGTGGGTTTGCAGCCCCGTTACAGCATGCCGATCGCGCCGTGATCGTGACGGCAAACGATTTCGACTCGATCTACGCGATGAACCGGATCATTGCCGCCGTGCAGGCCAAGTCAAAGAACTACAATGTCCGGCTTGCAGGCTGTGTGGCCAATCGCAGCCGCGATACCGATGAGATCGACCGCTATTGCGATACGGTGGGCTTTAAGCGCCTTGTGCACATGCCCGATTTCGACGCCATCCGGCGGTCGCGGCTGAAGAAGAAAACGCTGTTTGAGATGCCAGACGAGGATGACATCGTCGAGGCGCGCAAAGGTTATGTCCGCTTGGCGGAAACCTTGTGGAACGGCACGGAACCCTTGGCACCCGATCCGTTGCCCGATCGCGACATTTTCGAACTCCTGGGCTTTGATTGATGGCCGACACGCGCACATATGACGCAACGCGCGACCGGGTCGAGGCTTATTTCGACCGCACCGCCACGGCAGCCTGGGAGGCGCTGACCTCCGAGGCGAAGGTCAGCCGCATCCGTCAGACCGTGCGCGAGGGCCG
>JBCCXT010000014.1:0-67676 GCA_039191215.1 Pseudomonadota bacterium | reverse complement strand
TGTCAATGTTATCGCCTATCACTGGCCCGCCCTGTCTGCTGCGCCTATATCTCTCGCATCCAGGCAAAAGAGCATCACATGAAATCCGTTCTAACCGCCCTCGCAATCCTTGCTGCCGCACCCGTTGCAGCCCAAGATCTCATCCCGCTGAGCGATCTGAGCGGCTATCTCAATGACATCCAAACCGCAGAAGGTGCCTTTACCCAAGTTAATGCCGATGGCACCATTTCAACCGGCACGATTTACATGCACCGACCCGGCCGCGTTCGGTTTGAATATGAAGGCGACGACACACTTGTGATGGCCGGTGGCGGGCAGGTGGCGATATTCGACAGCCGCTCCAATGCCCCGCCGGAGCAATACCCGCTCAGCCAAACCCCGCTCAGCATCATTCTGGCGCGTGTGGTCGATCTGGGACGCTCCGACATGGTTGTCGCCCATGACAGCGACGGCACCACAACGCGCGTGGTTGCCCAGGATCCAGACAGGCCAGAGATCGGCCGGATCGCGCTGGTCTTCACCGGCGATCCGGTGGAGCTGCGGCAATGGATCATCACCGATCAGGGTGGCAACGAAACCACCGTGATCCTGGGCGGGCTTGAGACCGGTGAGCGCTTGCCCGCCCGTCTGTTCTCGATCCCGCAGGAGGCCGATGCGCGCGGCTTTTAGGCGGCGCCTACGAGCAACTTAAAAGCTGCGTCTGATAAAGCTCCGCCCGCGCGGCGACTTCGTCGGCCACGCGTAGCAGCCAAGCCTTGCGGTTGTAGCTGCCGCGGGCATAGCCCGCATGGCCTTCGTGATAGGCAAGATACTGGTTGCGCGCATCTTCGAACGCGATCCCGTTACGCTCAACCGTCAGTGCCATATACCAGCCCATGAAATCTGTCGCATCGTCAATATCTGTGCGATTACCACGCCGGTTGCCTGTGTCAGAGACGTAATCATCCCATGTCCCATCCAACGCTTGAGCATAGCCATAGGCGGAACTGACACGTCCCATAGGGATCACGCCAAGCGCGTAACGATAGGGTGTCCGCGCATCGCCAATGAACCGGCTTTCCTGGTAAATCGTCGCCATCTGGACATGGACGGGAACGCCCCATTCGGCCTCTGCCCGCTGCATCGCGCGCAGATAATTGGGCCTTTCAGCGCCCAGAAGACATGCATTATCGAGATTCCGCGGCGCGGAATATTGCTGGCCACATCCAGCGAGGACCATTAACCCAAGCACGAAGAGCGCCTGTTTCATCTGTCACCTGCCCGAGCTTTTTCTATCTCTCGTTGGCCTTAAATATAACGGATTTCCGCGATTTAGCAAAGCCTTCTGCACGACTGTCGGGCCGCCGGTCACAATCTGTTTCGAAGGTTTACGCACGCTCCGCATGGACAACACCAAACAGTGCGGCATAGATGAGGCAATCTGGGGGCCAAAGTGCGATGCTGAATCGAGAAGCAAAATACAGTCTTGGGCAAGTCGTCCGTCATCGAAAGCACCCGTTCCGGGGTGTCGTGTTTGACATCGATGCGGAATTTGCCAATAGCGAAGCTTGGTACGAAGCGATCCCGGTCCATAGCCGACCGCGCAAGGAACAGCCGTTCTACCACCTCTTGGCAGAGAATGACGAAAGCTACTATGTGGCTTATGTTTCTGAACAAAATCTGATCCCGGACGAAACGGGACAGCCGGTGGAGCATCCCGATCTACACGATCTGTTCGGCGATTTCGAGGATGGCCGTTACCCGTTGGAGTTCCACCTGAACTGATCAGGGGGCCAAACCAAGCTACAACCCAAGCGCGATCCCATCCTTGCGCGGGTCGGAGCCGCCTTGCAGGACACCACTGGCTGCATCGATTCGAATCGCTTGTGCGCCGCCGATCGGCGTATCTGGTGTGACGACGTCATGGCCCAATTCGGCCAAAGCTGAACGGATATGGGCGCTAAAGCCGCGCTCAAGCTTTAGCTGGCCCGCATCAGCAAAGGCGCGGGGCGCATCAATAGCTTCCTGCGGCGCAGCCCCGAAATCGGCGATGTCGGACATTATGCGTGCATGACCAACGGCTTGGTACTGCCCGCCCATGACGGCAAACGGCATCAAGCTGCCATCCGGCTCTTCGAGCATGGCGGGAATAATTGTGTGCATCGGCCGCTTGCCGGGTCCGGCTTCGTTTGCATGGCCCGGCGTCAGATTGAAGCCCGATCCGCGGTTGTGAAACAGGATGCCGAACCGATCGCTGGCATGGCCTGATCCGAAATTTGCAAAAATCGAGCAGATCAAGGAAACCGCCAGTTGGTCCTTGTCGACAACCGTTACAACAACCGTGTCGCGGTGAACGTCTTCGCTCAGCGCTGCCGGATCGGGCAAGGCGCGTGTCGGATCGATCAGGTCCGCCAATGCGCGGGCGGTTTGCGGCGCCAGCATGTGGTCCAGCCGCTGGGTATGATCGGGATCGGCCACAAACCGGTTACGCGCGTCATAGGCAAGCTTTGTGACTTCGGCTTCTAGATGCACGCGCTCAGCGCCAAGCGGGTCAAGTGACGCGATATCAAACTGTTCCAGCATTTGCGCCATCAACAGCGCCGTGGCCCCTTGGCCGTTGGGCGGTAGTTCCGTCAATTTATGCCCGCGATATGTGGCCGAAATCGGCGTCACGTAATCACACGCGGTCGCGGCAAAGTCGGCCTCGGTGTGCACACCGCCAATTGCGCGCAATGTAGCCAGCATGTCGGCGGCCACCTCGCCCGCGTAAAAGCCTGCGCGCCCCTGGCTCGCAATTCGGCGCAGAACCTCTGCCTGGCCGGGCGCGCGGAAAATGTCACCGGTTCTGAGCGGCTGGCCAGATAACATAAAATGCCGCATTCCACTGTCGGGAAGGGTTGCGCCGCCCCAGTCGAAGGCGACCCGGGGTGCGACCGGAATACCTGCCTCGGCATAGTGGATGGCGGGTGCCAGGATCTGGGCCAACGGCAGCGTGCCGTAATCAGTATGCAGCCGCAAATAGCCGTCGACGGCACCCGGCAGCGTGATCGCGGCGGGCAGATTTGGGGTGATGCGGCTATGGCCGTCGGCGCGCAAGTCATCAGCCGACAGGCCCGCCGGGGCGCGGCCGGACGCGTTCAGCCCGATCATGCCTGTGCCTGGTTTATGCAACAGCACAAAAAGATCGCCGCCCAGGCCGGTCATTTGCGGCTCACAAAAGCCCATAAGCACGGCCACGCCGATCGCCGCATCGACGGCGTTGCCGCCTTCTTCGAGCAGCCGCACGCCGACTTGCGCGCCGAGCGGGTGGGAGGTGGCGCACATGCCGGATTGAGCGAATACGGCAGATCGCCCAGGTTTATGGAAATCTCGCATGGCACGTCCTGTCCCGATCAAAAGCAGGAGGCAAGCTCTAACGGATTTTGTCGGCTGGGCAAGGAATTAGCTGCATAGAACCTCGGCGCCATGCCAATGGGTGGGGGCTTAACGACACGACGCCGAGGGAAGCCTATGCAGCTACATCACCTCTTTGACGGATGTTGGCGGCCAAGTTACGGAGCGATTTGGGCCTTCCTGTGTCAATTGGAACGTTGTTGAAACAGTATCAGGCCAAAGATTGGACTGTTGCCAATTCAGACTTCGATCCAAACGCTGAGATGATTGCATCCATCTGCGTGGTGATAGCTCAACCCGCCAGAGAGGTGGTGAATCAGGTTCCAGCCAAAGCCACCTTCCGGCAATGCTTCCTGCGCAACATTATCGACCTCAGGCGCATCGGGATTTGGCGGCTCGCCTCCCGGCATCGGGTGGCCGTTATCGACAACGTTGAAGGTCAACGCGCCGTCGCGCATATCGGTGCGCACACGGATCGTGCCGTCATCGGGCATTGGATCGGCAAAGGCGTGTTCGACCACGTTGTTGAGAATCTCAGCGCAGATCAGCTCGATTGTGTCGATGCTATCGTCATCGACCGACGGGCTAAGCTCTTGCCGAAGCGCGACAAGTGTGGCGCGAACTTCTAAAGGGTCCGGCCGGAGCGTGCGTTCGAATTGCGATTTGGATTTGGGTTCAGGCACTGGGGCGTCCACCACCGCTTAAGCCGCTGACGATCCGTGCGATGCGTTGGCTTCAGCGATGTCTTTGTGGATCCGGAACACCGTATCCATCCGTGTCAGCGTCATAACCTTGGCAACCGCGTCATGCAGATTTGCCAATTCCAGGTTGCGCGACTTGCCCAGAATTTTCTGGGCGCCCACAACCGCGCCCAGACCACTCGAATCAAGGAATGCGACCTGCCCCAGGTCAAGCACCACATCACGTTGGCCAGACTGCGTTTCTGTCTGAAACGCATCCTTGAATGCAACCGCTGATGCTGAATCAATGCGATCTGCTTCGACGACGATGACGTCCACGGGTCCATCAGTTTTGTAAGTCAGTTTCATCGTGTTCTTCCCTTCGGCCTCGCGCGCAGGCTAGACCGAATGGATTATCAAAGCGTATCCATGGGTGCAGACGGGTAAGGGAGAGTTCAAATGGGCGGAAATGTCGTCATTACAGGTGCGGCTCGGACGCCGATGGGCGGCTTTCAGGGCGCTTTTTCCGGTGTGCCGGCCGCAGAACTTGGCGGGGCGGCGATTCGCGCGGCCTTGGATGGCGCAGGCGTGGCCGCCGATAAGGTCGATGAGCTTTTGATGGGCTGTGTCTTGCCGGCAGGTCAGGGGCAGGCACCGGCACGACAGTCCGGCTTTGCCGCCGGATTGGGCCAAAACGTGCCCGCAACAACGCTCAACAAAATGTGCGGCTCAGGCATGAAGGCGGCGATGATGGCGCATGATGCGCTGGCGCTTGGTCAGGCCGATGTAATCGTGGCGGGCGGGATGGAGAGCATGACAAACGCGCCTTACCTCATGCCGGCGATGCGCGGCGGGGCGCGGCTGGGCCACAGCGACGTCATCGATCACATGTTCCTAGATGGGCTAGAGGACGCCTATGACAAGGGCCGCCTGATGGGCACATTCGCGGAGGATTGCGCGGAAGCGTTTCAGTTCACCCGCGAGGCGCAGGATGCTTATGCCTTATCCTCGCTCAGCCGTGCGCTGGACGCGCAGAAAGGCGGCGCGTTCAACAACGAAGTGGCAAGCGTGACCGTGCCGACACGCAAAGGGGATGTCCTGGTCACCGAAGACGAGCAACCCGGCCAAGCGCGGCCAGAAAAGATCCCGCAGCTCAAACCGGCCTTCCGTAAGGACGGCACCGTCACACCCGCCAATAGCTCCTCGATTTCCGACGGCGCCGCGGCCTTGGTCCTGGCGCAGGAAAGCGTCGCTGAAGCCGAAGGCTGGCCGATCCGCGCCCGGATCCTCGGCCATGCCAGCCACGCGCAGGAGCCGGGCTGGTTCACGACAGCGCCTGTCCCGGCGGCTGAAAAGCTCCTCACCCAGATTGGCTGGAGCATCGACGATGTCGATCTTTGGGAAGTGAATGAGGCCTTTGCCGTGGTGCCCATGGCCTTCATGCACAAGCTTGGGATCGACCAGGACAAGGTGAATGTGAATGGCGGCGCCTGCGCGCTCGGCCACCCGATCGGGGCTTCCGGCGCCCGGATTATGGTGACGCTTCTCAATGCGCTTGAGACGCGCGGTTTAAAACGCGGTGTCGCTGCGATCTGCATCGGTGGCGGTGAGGGCACAGCCATCGCGCTGGAACGTTCGTAACACGGACGCAGTCAGGCGCAAGGATTGAGGAAATCAGTTTGCACTGCTCCGTGTGGGGCGCCAAAACGAAGGCTTGCGTGACAAGATGGCGATAGAGCGGGCCAAGAAACACGGTTTTACCATCGCGCGTACCGCCGCCGCACAGGAAAAATCGTCGAGCTGTAGGGGCGCAGAGTTTTAAGTGATGGGCAAAGCGCTGATGCTGCAAGGCGCCGGCTCTAATGTCGGCAAGTCGATTTTGGTGGCAGGCCTCTGCCGGGCGGCGCGGCGGTGTGGGCTGTCAGTTGCCCCGTTCAAGCCGCAAAACATGTCCAACAACGCCGCCGTCACGGCAGAGGGCGGTGAGATCGGGCGTGCGCAAGCGCTGCAAGCCCGCGCCTGCGGCCTGGCGCCGCGCGTGGATATGAATCCGGTTCTCTTGAAGCCGCAATCAGAGACGGGCGCTCAGGTCGTCGTTCAGGGCAAGCGTCTGGCGGAAACGGCTGCGCGCGATTACCCCAAGCTCAAACCGAAATTGCTGGGCGCTGTGCTGGAAAGCTTTGCGCGGCTCAAAGCAGAACATGATCTGGTGATAGTTGAGGGCGCCGGCAGCCCGGCAGAGATCAATCTGCGTGCTGGTGACATCGCCAATATGGGCTTTGCCGAGGCCGCCCAGGTACCAGTGATCCTGTGCGGCGATATCGATCGCGGCGGGGTTATCGCGCAGCTCGTCGGCACGCAGTCGGTGCTCGGTCCAAATGACGCCGCCCATATCAAGGGCTTTCTGATCAACAAGTTTCGCGGCGATCCAAGGCTTTTTGACGACGGCTACGATTTCATCATAGCGCGGACCGGATGGCCGGGTTTCGGCGTGGTGCCCTGGTTTGCGGATGCCTGGCGGTTGCCCGCTGAAGATGCCCAAGACATCGCCCCAAGCCTAGGCAAGGGCGATGTCCACATCGTCTGCTTGCAACTGGCGCGCATTGCAAATTTTGACGACATCGATCCGCTCAGCCAAATGCCCGGCCTGCGCGTGACGATGCTGCGGGAAGGCCAAAGCCTGCCGGCCGATACCGACCTGGTCATCATTCCGGGGTCAAAATCGACACTCGGCGATCTTGCCTTTCTGCGTGCCCAGGGCTGGGACACCGATATTTTGGCGCATTACCGGCGCGGCGGGCACGTCCTGGGGATATGCGGCGGCTATCAGATGCTAGGGCGCAGCGTCGCCGATCCAACCGGGATCGAAGGCCGGAGCGGGGCCAGCGACGGTTTGGGCCTGTTGCAGGTCGACACGGTTCTCGGCGGGGACAAAACGCTGAAAGAAGTCCACGCCCAGCACGCACTCCTTGACGTGCCGTTTCGCGGCTATGAGATCCATCTGGGCCAAACGACCGGGCCAGATTGTTGTCGTCCCTTCTCGCGCATCGATGGCCGCGATGAGGGCGCAATTTCACCCGATGGCCGGATCTCGGGCAGCTATTTGCACGGAATGTTTAGCGATGATGGCTTTCGGGCAGCCTGGCTGGAGCGGTTGGGAGTGGCATCGGTTGACTTTAGCTATGACGCCGCGGTCGAGCAGACGCTGGATGATCTGGCCGATCATTTGGAGGCATCGCTGGATGTCCCGGCACTTCTGGCCGTCAGCCGCTAAAGCCAGCTATTCGCCCGCCAATCGGGGGACGGTTTCAGGCTCCGCGCTCAGCTCCTCAAAGTCGAAATTGTCCAACCGCTCTGCCCGTTTGCCGGCACGGGTCGAGGCGGTCAAAATGCCGCCCACATCCTCACCCGCTTGGCGCAAATGCGTCTCCAGCTTGACCGCGCGTTCTCCGACGATCTCAACATCGCGGTGCAACTGGCGCAGGGCGCGTCTGATCTCGCCCGCCTGTTCGCGCATCCGCGCATCTTTCAAGACCGCGCGCATCGTGTTCAGCGTCGCCATGCAAGTTGTCGGCGACACGATCCAAACGCGCGCCTCAAATCCCTCGCGCACAATTTCGGGAAGGCGCGCATGAAGCTCCGCATAGACTGCCTCGGACGGCAAAAACATCAGCGCGCCGTCGGCGGTCTCACCGTCGATGATGTAGCGCTCTGCGATGGCCCGAATATGGGTGCGCACCGCTTGGCCAAACTCGCGGCTGGCGCGTTTGACATCCTCCGGGCGGTCGGCTTGCGTCAGGACTTCATACGCCTCAAGCGGGAATTTGGCGTCGATCACAATCGGCCCGGGCGGATTGGGCAGATGCACCAGCAGGTCCGCGCGCTTGCCGTTCGACAGCGTGGCCTGCACGCTATAGGCGTCAGTCGGCAGCGCCTTGGACACAATGTCGTTGAGCTGGATTTCCCCGAACATGCCGCGGCGCTGCTTGTTCGAAAGGATATCCTGCAGGCTCAGCACATTTCCGGAAAGCTGTTCGATTTTGGCTTGCGCCTTGTCGATCTGGTCGAGCTTGGTTTGCAATTCACCCAAAGAGCGTGCCGTCCGCGTCGAAGTGCCGTGAAGCGTGTCAGACATCCCCTTTTGCACCTGCTCCAGCCGCCGTTCCATCGCCTCGACCATCTTGGCCTGGCTGGTTGCATGGCCCTGGCTGACGGCGGTCAATCGACGCTCCACCACCTCCAGCATTTGCGCCTGAGCCCGCGCCTGGTGATCAGACACCGCCTGCAGTCCACCCGATAGCCGCTCTTGCCCCTGGCCGAGCGCTTCGACCCGCGCCTCCATCGCGCCCAATCCCGAAACAAGCGGCTTGACGCCGTGAGCCAGTCGGTTTGAAGCCCGCAACGCGAGCGCCACAAGTAGAATGACCAGCATCAATCCAGCCGCAGCGCCAAGAACCGCGAGGGTCAGCGGATCGCTCAGATCCAGCAGGATATCGCCCAACTCAATCATGTCCGCCCAAAGAGCCGTTCAATATCGGCAAGCTTCAATTCGACATAAGTCGGTCGGCCATGGTTGCACTGGCCGGAATGCGGCACGGCTTCCATTTCCCGCAAAAGCGCGTTCATCTCTTCAGCGCGAAGACGGCGCCCGGTCCGGACCGAACCATGGCAGGCGATCCGGCTTAAGATCGCCTCGATACGGGCCTGCAGCATTCGGCTTTCGCCCAGATCATCCAGCTCGTCGATGATATCGCGGATCAGGGCTTCGGCGGAGATCTCACTCAGGATCGCGGGCGTCTCCCGCACCGCGACGCAGCCGGCTCCAAACGCCTCGATGCACAGGCCGAAACGGCTGAGCTCTGCGGCATGCGCCAAAAGCCTGTCCGCATCGCTTCCAAGTGTGATAATTTCGGGGATCAGCAACGCTTGGCGCGCCACACCTGACTGCGCCATCTGTTCTTTGAGCTTTTCATAGACCAGCCTTTCATGCGCCGCATGTGCATCGACAATGACCAACCCGTCTGTTGTCTGCGCAAGAATGTAGTTTTCGTGCAATTGCGCCCGCGCCGCGCCCAAAGGCGCATCTGGCACCTCAATGGGCTCAGGCTCCACCCGCGCGGACGTGGCAAAATGCGGATCCCAAGTCGGGGTTTGCTCGGCCAGCCCAGCCGGATGCGTCGCGACTGGTAGCGGCGTGGCCTGGTTTCGGCCATGCCTATCCATCTGGTAGATGCGCGGCGCTGGATCGGACGTAGCAGTAGGCGCGGGCTGCATGGCGCCAAGTGTTGCCGTCGCGATGGTTGACGACGCGCGGTGACCCGCACCGGCCAGCGCATGCCGGATTGCGGCGACGACAAGACCGCGGATGATGCCGGGCTCGCGGAAGCGCACTTCGGCCTTGGCGGGATGCACGTTCACATCCACCTGCGTGGCGGGCAGATCGATGAAAAGCGCAAGTGCCGGATGGCGATCGCGGCTGAGGAAATCCGCATAGGCGCCCCGGACCGCGCCGATCAGCAATTTGTCCCGAACGGGCCTGCCATTGACAAAAAGATACTGCGCGACAGCCGATCCACGTGAATAAGTCGGGAGTGCGGCCAGACCACCTAGCCTGACGCCCTCCCGCTCAGCCTCAACCGAGACGGCGTTTTCGACAAAATCACGTCCGATTATGGCCCCGGCGCGCGCCCGGATTGTGTCGAAAAGATCGCCCGCCTCTGCGCCCACGCGAAACGTCTCGCGCCCGTCGGCGGTCAGGGTAAATCCAACCGCCGGTTCGGCCAAGGCGAGGCGCTTGACCACATCGCTGACGGCCTGCATTTCAGCCCGGTCGCTGCGAAGGAACTTCAATCTGGCCGGTGTTGCGTAAAAAAGATCGCGCAGCTCAGCGATTGTGCCGTCGCCCAACGCGGCCGGAGCAATTGCGCCCATTTTGCCGCCGACAAGCTCAATGAGATGAGCCTCTTCGCCCGCCGCGCGGCTTGTCAGGGTAAGCCTGCCAACCGCGCCAAGCGACGGCAGCGCCTCACCGCGGAACCCAAAGGAATGGATGTTCAAAAGATCGCGCCCGTCGATCTTTGAGGTCGCGTGACGGCTCAGCGCCATGGGTAAATCAGCCGCGCACATGCCGCAGCCATCGTCGCTGACGCGGATCAACTGCTTGCCGCCCTGTGCGACGTCGATCATGATCTTGGACGCGCCGGCATCAAGCGCGTTTTCAACCAGTTCTTTTACCGCAGATGCCGGTCTTTCGATAACTTCACCGGCAGCAATCCGATTGATCGCCGCCTCATCAAGCTGCCGGATGATTGGCAGATCTGCGCCTATATTGGGGTTTGTCGTGGGCATGACACTACCCCTAGCATGGCCAATGGGTCAGGGGAACCGATTCCTCACCAATTGCGATGCCGCTCGAATAGACGCGCGAACCGTCATGCCGCCGCGCGGATGCCGCAGGCCGAGGATGGCCTCGCAGAGGCTTGACGAGGCCTGCCCGCCTGCTGCAAAGCCGCCCGGCTAAAGCCCTTCGGGCTGACCTACCACAACAAAATGCAAGTCGTCCGGCTGCATCAATTCGGCCGCGACCCGGGCCACATCCTCGACCGTGACCGCCATGACATTAGCATTCCGCGTCGCGATATAGTCGATCGGCATGCCATCTTGCTGCATGCCCGCCATGATACCAGCAATCGTTGCATTCCCGTCAAAGCGGAGCGGATAGGCGCCCGTCAAAAACAGCTTTGCTGCTTCTAATTCCGCCTCGCTAACACCGTTCTCGGCAATGTCGGCCCATTCGGCACGGATCACCTCAACCGCTTCTGCGACCAAATTGTTCGACGACGAAAACTGCCCCATCAGCATCGGGCGATGATCGGCCAGCGACAGCACCGTGCCGATGCCGTAGGTCAATCCACGCTCAACGCGCACTTCTTGCTGCAAGCGTGAGCGGAAGTTCCCGCCGCCCAGGATCTGGTTCAGCAAAAAGGCGGAGAAGAAATCCGGGTCGTCGCGCTCAATACCTGGATGGCCAAAAAACACCACAGCCTGCGGGGTCGGGAAATCCACAACCGTCAATCCGCCGGACAATTCCCAAGGTGCTGCCGACAGTTCCTGCCCGCCGCTTTCCGGCAAATCGCCCAACAAATCATCCAGCAACACGCCAAGTTCTTCGGCGGTGATATCACCCGCCGCCCCAACAAAGACGCGGGCTTGCGTGAAAAGCTGCGCATGGGCCGCCACGATATCGTCGCGCGTCAAACCTGCGACGCTTTGCTCGGTGCCCGTGCCCGAACTTGCATAAGGGTGGTCGCCATAGGCCAGAGCGGCAAAGCGGTCAGGCGCGATTTCGGATGGATCCTGTGCGTCACCTGCAATGATCGACAGGACCTGGCCGCGCACCCGTTCGACCGCATCTTCATCAAAACGTGGCGTCACAATGGCCGCGCGCAGCAAATCGACCGAGGCCGCCCGTGTCTCGGTCAGCATCTCGGCATTGATCACCACCGAGTCGCGGTAGGCATCCCAGGAAAATCGCGCGGCGAGCTCCTCTTCGCGCGCCGCAAAGGCTTGCGCGTCCAGGTCTCCTGCGCCTTCCTCCAATAGCCCCGTCATCAGATAGGTTGCGCCGCGCGCGCCATCCTCGTCCAAAGCCGTGCCACCCTGAAAGCGGATGTCGAGGGCGACAAAGGGGATCGAGTGGTCCTCGACCAGCCAAGCCGTGATCCCGCCGGGTGAGGTTACTTCCTCGATCTGGACCTGCGCCCATGCCGGTGTTGCAACAAAGGCCAGGGCGGCGAAGAAATGGCGGATCATTGGATCTCCTCCGAGGGGGTCGTGAGATATCCGGTGACGGTATGGCTATCTGAAAATAGCCGCTCAGCCGCCGACATCACATCGTCGATTGTGGTCGCAGCAATGACATCGGGCCAGTCGGCGACATCTGCCACATCAAGCCCCGCGGTCAGCGCCACACCGTAGCGGCGCGCTAGGCCCGATGAGTTGTCGGCGGCGTAAATCTCGGATGCCGCATAAAGGAATTTCACCCGCTCAAATTGTGCCGGATCGATCCCTTCGTTCAAGAAGCGCGCCACCATGCGTTCTAGATCGGCTTCGGCTTCCTCCAGGCTCCGGCCCGGGACCGGCACGTTGACGAGCGTGAAGGAGCCGCCGTCATAGTTCAGCCCGTTATAGAAGGCAGCCGTGTAAAGCGATGTCTGTTCCTCGGTTTGCAGAACCCGATTGAGAAGCGAGGTTTGTCCGCCGCCCAAAACCTCCGCCAACAGCGTCAGCGCGGCCGCCTCGGCCTGGTCGCTCGGCTCGCGGCCCGGGGCAAGCCGGGCGATTGAGACATATGGCGAAGCGACGGTTGGATCCTCATAAATCACCCGCCTGTCGGCGATCTGCGGCGGCTCAGAGGGGCGCACCCGCGGGCCTAGGCCCGGCGTTGGCTCAATGGGCCCGTAATGCTCCTCGGCTAGTGCGCGGACCTCGTCAGGCTCGACATCGCCGGCAACGATCAGGACGGCGTTATTTGGCGCATAAAAGCGTTGGTAAAAATCAAGCGCCATCTCTCGGGTAAGCGTCTCCATCTCGTGGCGCCAACCGATGATCGGAATGCGGTAGGGATGTGCAAGATACAAGCTTGCCCGCATCTGTTCCTGAAAGAGCGCGCCGGGTGAGCTATCGGTTCGCTGCGCGCGTTCTTCCAAGATAACGCTGCGCTCGGTGGCGACGATGGCGGGGTCAAGGACCAGATCGCGCATCCGGTCGGCCTCCATCTCCATCAATAAGCCTAAGCGGTCGGCCGCCACGCGCTGGATATAGCCCGTGTAGTCCCACGAGGTGAACGCATTGTCGGTCCCGCCATTGGCCTCAACCGTGCTGCTGAATTCGCCGGGTTCGAGATCGTCGGTTCCCTTAAACATCAGATGTTCTAGGAAATGCGCAATGCCCGATTGACCGGGCGGCTCGTCGGCCGCACCGACGCGGTACCAGACCATATGCACAACCGCCGGGCTGCGATGGTCTTCGATGACGACAGCCTGCATGCCGTTTTCCAGGGTAAATTCAGTGATCTCTCCGGCCGCAAGGGCGGGTGTCGTGGCCCAGCTCAACAGCCCGATCATGATCAGGCCCAATCGGATGCGCATCGCGTCTCTCCTGTGGCGTTCGCTCTCGGTTATGGGATGACAGATAGGAGCTTTTAGGCCAACGCAAACTGACAGCTACGTGAAACGATTGCAGGTAACCTGCTGCGGCGCTCCCAAAGCGCGGCAGCAAAACACGCTTCGGATTGCCAATGTTTTTCGCTACCGCTGTGCGTTGCAGGCCGGAGTTTGGATTGGAAAGCGATATGACCGAGTTTGAATGCGTTGAGCCGGATACCGAGGTCTATGCCGATTATGCCACCCGATTTGGCCCCTATAACCAACAACAAAGCGGGTGGCATGTGCAGACCTACAGCATGGTTTTGCGCGCGGATGCAGAGATTGTCGCTGCAGGGCGCGGGCATGTTTATCTCGGTGTATTGGAAGTGCGCAGCCTGTGGGTCGATACAGAGCGCCGCAGCAACGGTCTGGGGTCCGATCTTTTACAGGCGATTGAGCGTGAGGGCATCAGCCGCGGTGCGCGCAAGGCGCTGCTTTACACCTATTCCTGGCAGGCAGAGGGGTTCTACAAGCGCCACGGCTACCGCGAATTCGCTCGCTTCGGCTTTCCTGACGGCCATTTCCGGATCGATATGGAAAAGACCCTTTAGGGCCGGGTCTTAGGCGCTGCGGAGACGCGACCTGGCGCGTGGCTATTCCGCGCCCTGTGGTGGGGCGGCGGGTGTGCGCACGCCAAGACGGCGCAAGCGCTCTAACTCGGCATATTGGTCAAGCGATAGCGGCTCATAGGCGCGGTGATAGGTGTTGACGTTAAACAGCCGCTCCAAAATGCGGCCGTCATTTGTCTGACGAAAGGCCAGATCTTCGGCGGCCAGCGTGTCGCGGATGCCGGCCTCTATCCCAAACCTGCTCGCATGGCCGACAAAAGCCGCCGATCCGCTTGCGGCACGGGCAGGATTGCCGCCAAGCGCGATGATCGCGTCGGCTTCCGGGTCGGGATCAGTGCGGCTCGACCCGCCGGGATTGGGTGTCGGCAGGCTGGTCAGATCGTCGGGGATCTCGAGCGGCTCAGTCGGCAGAACGGAGAACTCGTCAGGGCCCGGCCCGCTGTCACGGGTCAGGTTCAACAGCCGAGGATTTTCCCTCGAACAAGCGCCCAAGGCCAGGATCGCCAAACAGATGATAATGCCGCGTGTCATGCGCCCACTCCTTCGCAGGGCCCCGTTTAGCCCATTCATCGGCGCACGTCACGGGGTCTTCGCACCCTTGTCTTTCGGCGGGTCGGCAAAGAAAACCAAGCCGATAGCCCCGGCAAAGATCGCCACATCGGCAAGGTTGAAGGCAAAAGGGTTGCTGATCCCACAGCAGCTCATATTGAGAAAATCCGCCACTGCCCCGTAAATCACACGGTCAAGCGCATTGCCGAGCGCCCCGCCAATGATAAGACCCGCTGAGACACGGGCCACCGGCCGCAGCAAACCGCGCCGTCCCCAAATCAACAGCCAGGCGGACACCCCGATAGCCAAAGTCACCAGGACCCACCGCATAACGTCTGCACCGTTGTCGAATAGGCCGAAATTGATGCCGCTGTTCCAGCCCATCCGGAACACCAAGAAGGGCGGTAAGACGTCGATGACCAGACGTTGATCCAGTTGCAGCCCGTGCACGACGCCGAATTTTGACGCCTGATCGATGGCAAAGGCCAGAGCCGCGGGGATGAGGATAAGCCGCATTGCTAATGCCGAAAATGCCGTTGGCCGGTCAGCACCATCGCCAGACCGGCCGCGTCGGCGGCCTCGGTCACCTCGGCGTCGCGCATTGAGCCGCCGGGCTGGATGATGGCTGTCGCGCCAGCCTCAGCCGCGGCCATCAGGCCGTCGGCAAAGGGAAAGAATGCATCCGATGCTACAACTGACCCAATGGCCGGGCTTTCCGCCAAAGCCAGAAGGGCCGCCATGTCTTCGGCCTTGCGGGCTGCGATGCGCGCGGAATCGACCCGGCTCATCTGCCCGGCGCCGACACCCACCGTTGCCAGGCCTTTGGCGTAGACGATGGCGTTCGATTTCACGTGCTTGGCGATGTTCCAGGCAAAAAGCAGGTCGGCCAGTTCGGCCTCGCTGGGCGCGCGTTTTGTCACGACCTTCAGATCAGCAGCCGTGATGCGCCCGTTATCACGGTCTTGCGCCAGAAAGCCGCCCGCAACTTGTGTGATCATTCGCCCCGGTGCGCCTGGGTCGGGCAGGCCGCCGGTGGTCAACAGGCGCAGGTTCTTTTTGGCGGCAAAAACCTCCCGCGCGGCGTCATCGGCATCGGGCGCGATCACAACCTCGGTCAGGATATCGGTGATGGCGCGGGCTGTTGCCGCATCAAGCGGCTGGTTGAGCGCAACGATGCCGCCAAAGGCAGACACGCGGTCACAATCATAGGCGCGTTGATAGGCCTCAAGCAGGCTGTCCCCGCGCGCAGCACCACAGGGGTTTGCATGTTTGATGATCGCGCAGGCAGGCCCGTCAGCGGGATCAAATTCGGCCACCAGCTCGAAAGCGGCATCCGTGTCGTTGATATTGTTGTAGCTCAGCGCTTTGCCCTGGTGCTGGGTCGCTGTCGCCACGCCGCGCCGATCAGTGCTGTCGACGTAGAACGCCGCGCGCTGGTGCGGGTTTTCACCGTAGCGCAGGCTTTGCGCCAGCGTGCCGGAGATCGTGCGCTGCTTGGGCGTGGCCTCGTCGATCGCGGCGGCCATCCAGGTCGATACAGCAGCGTCATAGGCGGCGGTACAAGCATAGGCGGCAGCCGCACGGCCGGCGCGGAAAGCACGGCTTGTCTGCCCGTCATGCGCATCAAGTTCGGCCAAAAGCAGGTCATAATCCGCCACATCGGTCAGCACCGTCACATGGTCATGGTTTTTTGCCGCCGCGCGGATCATCGCGGGCCCGCCGATATCGATGTTTTCAACGCAAGTGTCATAGTCGGCGCCTGCGGCAACCGTCGCCTCAAACGGGTAGAGATTGACCACCAGCAGGTCGATGGCCGGGATGTCGTGGTTCTGCATGGCAGCCCTATGGGCCTGGTCATCGCGGCGCGCCAAAAGCCCGCCATGGACCTTCGGATGCAGCGTTTTCACGCGCCCATCCATCATCTCCGGAAAGCCCGTGACTTCGGCCACATCTGCCACGTCGAGGCCTGCGGCCCGCAGGGCCGCCGCTGTGCCACCGGTGGAGATCAGCGCCACGCCGCGCGCTGAAAGAACTTGGGCAAACGCCACCAGGCCGGTCTTGTCGGAAACAGACAAAAGGGCGCGATTAAGGGGGGCCTTGTCGTCAACTGCCATCTGTTTTGGGCTCATATCTCTGGGTCGTTTAATAAGATCACAGGCGCCAGCTTGCGCCGCCGGGTCGGGCCCTTTGGGCAAGCAATGCTCCAATGAATGGCCGTGCCATAGCTTGCTGCGCGGCCGGAGAGAACGATTTGTTTTGTCGCGCGGGCGCTGAGGTGGCGGGAATCAAGATAGATCGACGGGTGGACCTTAAGCGTAGCCGAGGCGTCGCCTTCGGCCACCATCCGGCGAAAGATCCAGACCTCGCCGTTGCGTAAGCTCAGAGAGACCGCCTGCCCACCCATATCAAGCGAGGCGTGGATATCAGGATGCAGATGGAAATGGATGTTGTAGCTTAGGCTGGAATTGGGGGCGTAGTGCAGGACCCGGTCAAAAAGCTTGCGGTCGGCGGCATCTAGAGCCGATAGCGTGTCTTCGCCGCGCAGCAAGCGGCCATCGGCCGCCAAGGTAAGGCTGCGGCCATGGGTCAGGCCATGGGTTTGCAGCCAGCCGTCATGGCTCATCGTGATCGAAGACGCCCCGCCCGCGCTTTGCACTTGCGCCGTGACGTCTTTTGGCCCTTCGACAAGGGCCGCACCACCTCGGGCCACGCGCGACGAGGAATAGCCCTCCAGCACAAGTGTGGAATGGGACGGGGTGGCGCGCCCGGCCCGGCGCCAATCCGGCCCGAGCCGAACACCGGCGCCACAGCTTACAATCACCGGGTCACGCGCGCTGGTCATCTGAAAGGCCAGTGTTGAGGCATGGGCGCGACCGGAACCGGGGCCCGTGACGGGCCGTTCGGCATCGACGATCAGCGTCACAGCGCCGCCCGAGAGCCGCCCGAAACCCATTGCCTTGCCCTGCGCCATTGATGGGCGCAGCCGCGCCTGGCGCAGGGCCAGATCGAGTAAACCTGGCCTCCCGCGCCCACCGCCATGGAATCGCGCCAGGCCGCCATCGCTGTGACGCAGACTCCTTAAAGTAGGGGCGATTCGGGCGATCGCACGATCAAGTGCAGGATCGGGCTTATGGCCCATGTCGCGTAGCACGTCCGCTGTCCAGGTCAGCAGCGCGAAGATCTCCAGAAGCTCTTCGGGGTTGCGGCTGGCAATGCCGCCCGATGCATCGATATCGCGCTGCAAAACGCTTGCCATATCGCTCAAGGCATGGGGCAGGCGGTCATGCATACCGCTGAGCGCTGAGGCTGATTGCACATAGCCGGTCAGCGCCTCAAAGCGGGCGAATCCGGGCTTGGTGCTTTTCCAGCGTTGTGCAAGAAAGCGGGCCTGTCGGCCCATTACGTCGATCAAAGCGGCCGTGTCGTCGCCACTGACACCGTTCATAAGCGTGATTGCATGGGTGATGAGCCGGATCTGGCGCCGCCCGGCAAGCCAGGGCGTCCAGCCGGGCCCTTGTCCGCGGCTGTAGCGCGCGATCCAGCCATGCGTCCAGCGGCGTGCGGTTTCCAGTGCGCTTGTGCTGCCAACGGCGGTCAGGTCGTCAAGCCAGGCAAATCCGTGCAAGGCCGCGCTGTAATCGGCAGATGGCGGCGCGATTTCCCAAGGCGTTTGCACGTTTGGCGGTAATTCGACCAACTCACCGGCAAACATCAAATTGCCCGCCAGATACTGGCGACCGCGCACTGCCTCACCAAGCGCTTTGGGCTGGGGCTGCGACGAAAACCCGGTGACCCCGTGGCGCCCGGACAGCCGAGCGGCCAGGCCATTTCCGATCCGGCTCATGGCCGGTATCGGCCGCCCCGGGCGGCGGGTCGTTGCCTGCAATTTCGCATATCTGCTCTGGGGTCCTGCTCGGCCCTTATGGTTGTATGCGCCAAGATAGTCCTGATCCCACATCGTGTCACCGATGTTCAAGGGCTGCCATGAAAAAGCCGTCCATACCGCCTGTCTCGGCCCAATAATCGGGTCGAAGGCGCAAGCCCCCTTCCGGGGAGGCCCAACCGGGCTCTGCGCCCAACGCCATGGGGTTAAGCGGCAGTGCTTTGAGGCCAGGGTGGCGTGTCAGCGCTGCGGTGATCTGAGCCTCACCCTCCTCGGGCAGCAGCGAACAAGTGCAATAGACAAGCCGCCCACCGGGTTTGAGTTGCGCCAGTGCGGCATCGATCATGCTTGATTGCAACTCGGTGAGCGCTGCGACGTCGGCCGCAGACCGGATAAACGGCAATTCCGGATGGCGCCGGATCGTGCCGGTAGCCGAACAAGGCGCATCAAGCAGGATGGCATCAAACGGCCCACCACGCCAATCGCACGCGTCAGCGATGACAATTTCGGCGGAAAGCTGTGTTCGGTCCAGGTTGTCGCGCAACCGCTCCAGTCGTTCAGGGGATCGGTCCAGCGCTGTGACACGTGCCCCGGCGGCAGCCAATTGCATGGTTTTCCCCCCCGGTGCCGCGCAGAGATCGAGGACATTTGCCTGGGATAATTTACCCAAAAGCCGCACAGGCAGTGCGGCGGCGGCATCCTGGACCCAGAACGCCCCGGTCTCATAGCCCGGCAGGGCGCTAACTTGGGCACCTCTGGCCAGACGGATTGATCCGGTCGGCAGGATTTGTGCGCCATCGATCGCCAGATCGTCCTTCAGTGTCAGATCAATTGGCGCGCCGGCCTCATGGGCGGCTTCAATGGCCCGCACGGCGTCTGCGCCATAGGCGTCGCGCAACGGGTTGCGCAGCCATTTCGGCAGCCTCTGTGGGCCTTGGTTGGCCCAAATGTCCGGACCCTGGGTGGCAAGTTTGCGCAAAACCGCGTTGATCATGCCAGCGGCACGCCGGGTGTCGTGACTGGATTTGGAGAGCGAGACATAAGCATCAACCACGCCGTGGGCCGGTGCTTGTTCCGCCAGAAGCTCGGCTGCACCAAGGCGCAGAAGATGATGCACAAGCGGGATGGGTTTGCGTTGGATGAAGCGGCCCAAGAGGCTGTCTATGCGTCCCAGATGGCGCAATGTCGTGCGTGCCAGTCGGCCAGCGCGGGCCGCATCTGCACCGGACAGATCGGCATCAAATGTGAGCATATCGCCGGTATCAAAGACACCGCTTAACGCACGCCAGGCGGCGTGGCGGGGCGTCACGCCGGGTTTGGCCATGGCCGTCTATCCTTGTTCTTAAGAGCGCAGGCCGTATATCAAGGCAAGATACATGACAAGGTGCTGCCATGCCCGATGACAACTCAAAACCCGATCTGCCACCTGCGGCGCGACGCGCGTTGGAGGAGGCCGAAGCGCGGCGTCAAAAGGCTAAGGCATTGGATTTGCCGACCGAGCTTGGCGGCCGCGATGGCCCGGAGCCTGTGCGTTACGGTGATTGGGAGAAAAAGGGGATTGCGGTCGATTTTTGAGCGGGCCGCGCCCAGAGGCGGAGCGCGCCTCGTCAGGCCCCTTCGGAGCCATCCTCGGCCCGCGGCATCCGCGCGCCAATTTTAAACCTTCGGGAATATGCCGCTAGCGCAGGCGTAGATCGGCGTAGCGACCGGTGCCGCGATCAGAGGTGAAGCGCAGGGTATTTCCGTTGACCGCCACTTGCTGGCAATTCGGTCCCAGATCCTCTTCGCCATAGTAGAGATCGCGGCAGAAGTAATTGCCGTTCCAGTCCCAAGCACCGGTCACGGGCGTGCCGAATGCGCGGCCGCTGATCTCTCCGCCCGGGCTCACTTCAAGGCGGATGCCCATGCGTGTCAGCTCTCGTCCGGTGATCAGTGACAAAAACTGCTCTCGATCGGACACGACGGTGAATTCTTCTGCAATTGCCGGGCTGGTGCCCAATGTGCAAAGCGCCATCAAGGCGGCGAAGATGCCAGAGCGTTTCATGTCGATCCCCGAGATTGCCGTTTACGTTTCTCTGCGTACGTGTGAGCGCGGGAAAACGGATCAGTTTTTGGGCAAGTTCACAAAAATGTCACCTCAGCCCCAAGACATCGACCATGTCATAGGCGCCGGGCGGCTGACCTTGCGCCCAGAGCGCGGCCCGGATCGCACCGCGGGCGAAAATGGCCCGGTCCGAGGCCAGGTGGCGCAGCACGATCCGCTCCCCCGGTCCGGCGAAGACGACGTCATGCTCGCCGACCACATCGCCGCCGCGCAGCGCAGCAAATCCGATCGCGCCCGGCGCCCGGGCGCCGGTGATCCCGTCGCGGCCGCGCTCAGCGACATCGTCAAGGGCCACGCCGCGTCCCTCCGCCGCCGCCGCCCCTAGCATCAGTGCGGTACCCGATGGCGCGTCAACCTTGTGGCGGTGATGGCTCTCGACAATCTCGATATCAAAGCTTTCGCCCAAAGCTTGGGCAACCTGGCGGGTCAGAAGCGTCGGAAGATTCACGCCAAGGCTCATATTGCCAGCCCGGACCAGCGCCGTTTTGGTCGCTGCATCACCCAGGCTCGCAATATCGGCTGCGCTCAACCCGGTGGTGCCAACGACAAGTGCTGTGCCGGTTTCCGCGGCGATCCGGCTGTGGGCTAGGGTGGCTGCGGGTGCGGTGAAGTCGATCACTGCTTGTGCCGCGGCAATGGCCGGGCCGGGGTCATCCGTGACGGTCACCCCGCGCGCTTGCCCGCCCATCGCCAGGCCGAGGTCCTGGCCGATCCAGGCACGTCCGGGTGCCTCGGTCGCCGCGACCAAGGTGGCCGCGTCATGGTCGAGAAGCAGGCCCGCCAGCATTTGCCCCATGCGGCCCGATACACCCATCACCGCGACGGCTAGCTTGTCCATTTTGGCCCCCTTCGGTTGCGGCACCCGCCGGTCTGCCATAGATGATGCATCGGGGAAACGGAATGTTGGATTGCGCGATGTCCAGACGGATCAGGCATGAAGGACCGGGCCCGTCGCAGCGGCAGTTGCGGGTGGGCGAATTGATCCGGCGTACCTTGGCGGATGTGTTGGCGCGCGGCGATGTGCATGACCCGGATTTGGGCGTGATGTCGATCACCGTCGGTGAGGTGCGCGCCTCGCCCGATCTCAAAGTTGCAACAGTCTATGTGATGCCATTGGGTGGGGCGGGGCAGGAAGAAGCCCTTGCTGCGCTCAATCGCAACAAGGTTGAGCTGCGCCGCGCTGTGACCCGCGAGATGACGCTGAAATACGCCCCCGATCTGCGCTTTGTTCTCGATGAGACCTTCGATCAGATGGATGCAACCCGGCGCATGCTGTCAAACGCGACCGTTCGGCGCGACGTCGAAGGTGAGCCATGAGGCTTGCCGCATTTCTGATAGCGCTTCTTGCCCCGGCTGCCGCTCAAAGCTGCGAGACTGTCCGGTTTGATGGCGGAGATTTCACGGTCTGTGAAGTTGATATGCGCACCGATGAGCTGCGCCTGTTTCTGCGCGATTCCGAAGGTGACATTCTGGGCTCGTTCGGGCGGGTTGAGGCGATCTTGCCGGAGGGGTCCCGTCTGGGCCTGGCGATGAATGCCGGCATGTTCCACGAGGACCGCGCGCCGGTTGGCCTTTATGTCGAGAACGGTCAGCAGGAGATGCGGCTGATCACCTCTGACGGTCCCGGGAATTTTGGACTGCTGCCGAACGGCGTCTTCTGCATCGGGGATGCGCGCGCTTTTGTTCTTGAGAGCTTACGATTTGAGGCGTCCGGGATTGCCTGTCGTTACGCCAGCCAATCGGGTCCCATGCTGGTCATCGACGGTGACCTGCACCCGCGGTTTCTGCCTGACTCAGACAGCTACAATATCCGCAACGGTGTCGGCGTGGATGCAACGGGTCAGCGCGTGGTGCTTGCCATCTCCGACCAGCCGGTGAATTTTCACCACTTCGCGCGGCTCTTTCGCGATCAACTGGGCCTGCCCAACGCGCTTTATTTTGACGGTCGGGTTTCGCGCCTGCACGCGCCTGCCATCGGTCGCAGCGATCTGGGCTGGCCGGTGGGCCCGATCATCGGAACCGTGGTGGACGACAGCTAAAGCGATGGCACGCAAGAAAAAGGGCCGCGATATCTCGGGCTGGCTGGTGGTCGATAAGCCCGCCGGAATGACGTCGACGGCGTTGGTCAACAAAATCAAATGGGCGTTTGAGGCCAAGAAGGCGGGCCATGCTGGCACACTTGATCCCGCCGCAACGGGACTTTTGGCGGTGGCTTTGGGTGAGGCGACAAAGACGGTACCTTATGTGACGGATGCGATGAAGGCCTACCGTTTTGGCATACGTTTTGGCGCGGCAACCAACACCGACGATGCCGAAGGCGAGGTGATCGCAACCAGCGCGGCGCGCCCTACGGATGCGGATGTGCGCGCAGCCTTGCCAGCGTTTGTCGGCGAGATCAGCCAGGTGCCGCCGCAATTTTCTGCCGTGAAGATTGATGGGGAACGGGCCTATAAGCTCGCCCGCGATGGCGAGGAATTGGAGCTGGCCGCAAGGCCTCTTTTTGTCGGAAGCCTGACCCTTGCCGGTCGCGCCGATGCCGACACGGCTGAGCTGGAGCTTATCTGCGGCAAGGGGGGCTATGTCCGCTCAATTGCACGCGATCTGGGGTCCGTACTTGGCTGCTTGGGCCATGTCACTTGGCTGCGTAGGCTTTGGTCGGGGCCGTTTGATCTCGACAACGCCGTCACGCTTGATCGGATCGAGGCGCTGGCCCGCATGCCGGAAATCGATGATCTGCTGCTGCCGCTGGAAACCGGCCTTGCCGATCTGCCTTGCCTGCAAGCGACCGAACTGGGTGCCAATCTGCTGCGCAATGGCAATCCGGGCGAGGTGCTGACCGGCGCTGACTATGGCGCTGAGTGCTGGGCTGCGCGCAACGGGCAGCCAGTCGCCGTTGGCATCTACCGCGCGGGCGCGCTGTATCCAAATCGTGTGTTCAACCTATGATCGAGCGGTCTTTTCAAAAGGGTGATGCGGCGTCTGTTGCGATCTATTCGGCCTGTGAGAGATACCGCTACATGCTGACGCGGGTATGGGATCTGGAAGGGCAAAAGGCGCTCTTCATCATGCTCAACCCATCCACAGCGACAGAGGCGCAAAACGACCCCACGGTAGAGCGTTGCGAGCGGCGCGCGCGCGCCTTGGGCTTTGGCGCGTTCCGCGTCCTCAACATCTTTGCCTGGCGCGACACTGACCCCAAAGCAATGCGCGCGGCGACCGATCCGGTGGGTCCGGCCAATGACGAGGCGATCACTGACAGCCTGGATTGGGCCGATCAGGTCATTTGCGCTTGGGGCACACATGGGGCGCATCTGGACCGGGGAAAGGCCGTTGAGGCGCTGTTGCGCACCTCGAATCGGCCGCTTTATCATCTTGGCCTATCGAAAGAGGGGCATCCAAAACACCCGCTATATATCGGCTATAAGGTGACGCCGATGTTGTGGCCGTAACACAACGGAGACCATGCCATGCCCATTCCCGGTTATGACCAGTCGCGCATCGCGACCAACGGGATAGAGCTGTCGATTCATCGGGCAGGGACTGGCACGCCGGTCATCTTGCTGCATGGTTTTCCGCAAAACCATGCCTGCTGGGCAAAGATTGCGCCTCAACTGGCAGCCCATCACGATGTGATCGTGCCTGATCTGCGTGGCTATGGGGACAGCGATGCGCCCGCGGATGGCTATGCCAAGCGCAATATGGCGCGTGACATCATCGGTCTGATGGACGCGCTTGGGATCGATGCCGCCGCCATTGTCGGGCACGATCGGGGCGCGCGTGTCAGCTACCGGCTAGCACTTGACCACCCAGACCGCGTGACCCGGCATGCGATTCTGGAGATTGTGCCGACCGGTGATTTCTGGGCCGCCTGGAATGCCGATCTGGCGCTGGCGGCGTATCATTGGACGTTTCTGGCGCAACCGAGCCCCCTGCCGGAGCGGATGATCCTGGCCGATGGGCCGGGCTTCGTTGATTGGTGCCTCGACACCTGGTCGGTTCTGCCCGGGTTATCTGCGTTCCAAGACGCAGCGCTTGAGGGCTACCGCGCGCAAGGGGCTGATCCTGTGCGCGTTGCAGCGATGTGCAACGATTACCGTGCCGGCGCGACACTTGACCGAGAGTTGGATGAGGCCGACCGTGCCGCTGGCCGCCGTATTGCCGCGCCGTTGCTGTTTTTATGGGCCGAAAAGGGGTTTCCCGCGCGGACCGGCGATCCGCTTGAGATCTGGCGTCCATGGGCCACAGAGATCACCGGCCGGTCCATCCCAGGTACGGGTCATTTCATGCCAGAAGAAGCGCCCGAAGCCGTCCTTGATGCGTTAGGCGGCTTTCTAGCGGGCTAGATCACCTCATGCGGGACAAGATTGACATCAGCCGGGCGCAACCCTTGGGCGCCGCGAACAGCCAGCACCGGTTTGCCGTTAAAGAAGATATAGGCCCCTGTTCCGTCCGGGAAATCTTCGACCATGACCGAGCTTTCGTCGGTCGTTGCCGGATCGCAGGCGATCTCAATCACATCCTCGGCCGGATTGTAGTTCTCGATTGTCCTGACGCCGCGCAGGTCCTCGGCCATCGCAGGAAACACGGGGGTTGAGGTGACCGGTACATGGCGCATCTCAATGTCACTGATCGACACGCCTGCGGCACCGCGCAGCACAACCATCAATAGCCCGTTGCCCATAACGGCGGTCGAGCCTTGCTCCACCGATAAATCGAACGTGACCTCCGGCAGATCAGCGCCTTCGTCAAAATCTAAGACAAGCCGGTCGGTGCCGGGCAGAAAACCACTGACTACGGTGACCACACCGTAATCGTTTATCATCTCGTCCTGGCTAACCGGCAACCTTTGCGGTGCGGGCTCTTCTCTTCCGGCGGTGCTGTACGGCATGACCTCTGCTCCAAAGGCTTGGGCCGGGCGCCAGACAATCCATGGATCATCCGTGCTGCGGTATAGGTGGATTTACGATTTGGGCGGGTTGCAACGTGCCCACGCCGATTGTGGCGGGGTCGCGTACCTTTTGGCACTACCTGGGCAAGCACCCGGTGTATGACCATATTGTCGCCAGCACTGTTGCCGAAGGGTTTACACAAGCGGCTCGCGCTGCACGATATCTCCAAAAGTTTAACTGTTGTGGCGGGAATTTGGGGTCTTCCCTTTTCAGCCCGTCTCCCCTAAACCGCGCACTTCTCCACGGGCCTTGCTGGACGACATCCCGGCTTGCGCCATAACCCATAGCTTCGAAAGGAGACCCCGATGTCGATTACCGCCGAAGACAAGACCCGCCTGATGAAGGAATACGCCACCAAAGACGGTGATACCGGCTCACCGGAGGTCCAGGTCGCGATCCTCAGCTCGCGTATCGCTACGCTGACCGAGCATTTCAAGACCCACGCGAAGGATAACCATTCGCGCCGCGGATTGCTGAAACTTGTGGCTCAGCGCAGGAAGCTTCTGGACTACCTCAAGGCCAAGGATGTGGCCCGCTATCAATCCCTGATCGAACGGCTGGGTTTGCGCCGCTAACACTTGCTCGAAGCGTGAAAAGTTGCGCCTTCAGAGATGTCTGAGGGCTGCTTTTACATGGTCCGGCGCATGCGTTGGGGGCCGCGACGCCGCGCTTTGACGGTCCGGAGGTCGGGTTGCGGGCAGGCCGGCAGCGCTGGTGCGCTCGGCAAGTTGGCCGCCATCGGTGTCTCAGCGTGCTCTGGCCGCACCAGAGCCCAGATTTGCCAGGTGTTGAGCGGCAAGAGCATCAGGTGCAGAAACATGACCGGTTCCAGATCGCCCAGATAGCCGTAGGTGATGAAAACGAGGTTGCTTGCCAGGGCGAATACCCGCAAGGCCAGCATCTGCCGCATGCTGGTCTGTAGCAGCACCAAAGCGGCAGCAAGATATCCCAGATACTCAACCATCTGCGGCCGATCCCCGGGTGTATGGCAGCACCAGCGCGAAAATTTTTAACTTCATTATCAACACGCTGCCTGACTTCTTCTTCTGGCAATCGGATGTCGCCGATCTGAGGATAGTTTTCCTCGATCAGGGTGTTTCCGTAAAGTAAGGGATACCCGCAGTTGCGGCAGAAAACCGGGCTATGCGCCCGGGTTGGTGCGGGTGCGGATGACAACGGCGGGGGCTTGGGGAAATCAGGGACGCGTGTTTGCGCGATCCCAGTTTGACAAGAAAAGGGCCGCTGAACGCGGCCCTTTTGGGTTTCTGGTCAGAACTTCGCGCGCTCCGATCGGAGTGCCAGCCACAGACAGTAGCACATGATGAGCACCACGAAGGTGAACGGAATGCCGGTCGACACCGCCGCGCCCTGCAATGCGCTCAATCCCCCGCCAAGCAACAGGGCGATGGCGACCAGCCCTTCCAGCGTACACCAGAAGATGCGCTGTGCGACGGGTGCGTCCATCTTACCGCCTGCGGTGATCGTGTCGATCACCAGGCTGCCGCTGTCAGACGAGGTGACGAAGAAGATCACGATCAGGATCAGCGCGATCGGGGCAACGATGTTGTAAAGCGGCAGCTCTTTGAGGAAGCCAAAGAGAGCACCTTCCGGCGCATAGCTGTCGATCACCGTTGCACGGACACCTTCGGCGCCACCGGCATTGAGCATGTCGATTGCCGCGCCGCCGAAGGTCGACATCCACAAGGCGCAGACGGCAGTCGGTGCGAGCAAGGCGCAGATCACAAACTCCCGCACTGTGCGGCCTTTTGAGATGCGCGCGATGAACATGCCGACAAAGGGTGACCATGCAATCCACCAGGCCCAGTAGAACGTCGTCCAGCCATGGAAGAAGCTTGTGTCTTCACGCCCGAACGGGTTCGAAAGCGCCGGCAGCGACACGATGTAGTCGACCATGACATTGGCATAGCGCGAGATTGCCACGCCCACACCGGTCACGCCGATCACAAAGAGGAACAGGCAAACGGCCATGACCATGTTGATCTCTGAAAGCCGTTTGACGCCTTTGTCCATGCCCAAGAGGACCGAGCCCAAAGCGATCAGGGTGATGCCGACGATCAGCACAACGGTGACCGTGTTCGACGGCTCGATCCCGAAGATCTCGTTAAGGCCCGCGGCCACCTGCTGCGCACCCAGGCCAAGCGATGTGGTCAGCCCGAAAAGCGTCGCAAAGACGGCCAGTGTGTCGATGATATGGCCCCACCAGCCCCAAACACGCTCTCCCAACAAAGGATAGAAGGCCGAGCGCAAGGTCAGCGGCAAGCCGAGATTGTAGCAAAAGATCGCAAGACTCAGGCCAACGGCGGCGTAGATCGCCCAGCCTTCAAGTCCCCAATGGTGTATGGTGCCGACGACGCCGACATATTCGTTGCCCGGAAGTGTTGCATCGCGGCCCAATGGCGCGGCGTTGCCGCCCTCGGAGAAGTTGTAATAGACCGGCTCCAACACACCGAAGAACAAAAGGCCAATGCCGATGCCCGCGGCGAACATCATCGCAATCCAGCCGGCATACGAGTAATCCGGTTTGGCATCTTGGCCGCCGATCCTGACCGAGCCCACGGGCAAGACGATCAGGACGAGGCAAAAGAGCGTGATCAGATTGACCGACATGACCAGGAACCAGTCAAAAGTGCTGGTCAGCCAGGGCCGAAGCCAGCCGAAGAACTCTGCCGTTGCCGCCTGATTGGCCAGCGCCAGGATCACGAAGCCGAAGATTATAACGCTGGAGATGAGGAAAACCGGGTTGTGGATATCGAGGCCCAAGGGCCGAATATTGTCCTGTCCCGGATAGAAATCTGTTCGGTATTCCATAAAGTTCGGGTCTGAACCCGAAATGTCTTCTGTCTGGTTGGCGTCTGTCATGAACGACCTCCCTCGTTCGTGCGAGGTGCCCAGGAACTGAAGATTTCCGACCTGGGCAGAGCCCCTATGTGTCGTTTTTGTAGTCGGAGCTTAGGGTCGAACCCGTCTCGATTGAAAGGATTTTCTCAGATGGCGCGCAAATTGCGCAGCAGCGCTGCGGTTAATGGCAGCGTTTTGGCGGGCGGAACAATCGGTGTAACATGCCGCCGCGTTAGTGCTGCAAGGTAAGAACCTCTGCCACCTTACCTTGCTCATCGACGCAAACAAAAAGGCTGTCCGGGTCGATGCCGAAAAAGGCGTCGCAAAATCCCAGATAGTAGCCGTCGCAGCTGCGGCCATCCCAATTGCGTTCGTGATCCGGAGCCCCCAACACGCCCCGGACCTCCGCGACAGGCCGGCCGATCACGGCGACATCGCGCTCGATTGAGCGGACGAACGGGCCGCGCGCGCACTGCACCTCGGGGCTCAGACGTCCGGCCTCGGCCCAGGCCTCCGGCGTGAATTCAGCCCCATCGAAGGGATCAGCGCCAAAGATCATCCACGCCAGACCCAACAGCGCCACCATCAATAGCAAGAACACCGTTCCAAGTGCTGCCAACAGCCACAAAAGGGCCCGTCGTTTTGGTTTTTCGGCCGCCGGATTTTCCATACGACAATGTTCCTTCCCATTCTGCGGAAATTCCGCTAGGCCGCGCGCATCTGAGACGTGACGCCAAGACCCCGGCGCATGAGATGATACAGACAGGGGTCGGCGGCAATGGGGCCGCCAACGCAATGGGAGACCCGGGAACGCCCGGGAGCGCTCCCTCATAGGATACGCTAGATGTTCAATGTAACAACGAAATCGATGGAGTGGGGCGAAGAAACCCTCACTCTGGAAACCGGCAAGGTCGCGCGCCAGGCAGATGGCTCGGTCATCGCCACGCTAGGAGAGACCAGCGTAATGGCGAATGTGACATTTGCAAAGCAGCCCAAGCCCGGCCAGGATTTTTTTCCGCTGACGGTTCACTATAACGAAAAGTATTACGCCGCCGGGAAGATCCCAGGCGGTTTTTTCAAGCGTGAGGCACGGCCGACCGAAAAAGAAACGCTGACCGCGCGCCTGATTGACCGCCCGATCCGGCCGCTTTTTGTGCCCGGCTTCAAACATGAAGTGCTGGTGATGTGCACCGTGCTGAGCCATGACCTGGTCAACGATCCCGATATCGTCGCGATGATTGCCGCGTCAGCGGCGCTGACAATCTCCGGTGCGCCCTTTATGGGGCCGATTGCCGGGGCCCGTGTCGGCTTTGAGGATGGCGAATACGTTCTCAACCCGACGATCGACGACATGCATGAATTGCGGTCGAACCCCGATCAGCGGCTCGACCTTGTGGTCGCGGGCACAAAAAATGCGGTCATGATGGTCGAATCGGAAGCCTATGAGCTTTCCGAGGCCGAGATGCTGGGCGCCGTCACATTTGCGCATGAGCAGATACAGCCGGTCATCGATCTGATCGTCAGCCTCGCCGAAGAGGCCGCCAAAGAGCCGTTCGATTTCCAACCGCCGGATTATTCGGAACTGTTCGCGAAGGTGCAGGCTGCTGGCGAAACCGCGATGCGCGATGCCTATGCCATTCTGGACAAGCAGGAACGCACCAGTGCTGTGGCAGCAGCCAAACAGGCCATCATCGATGGCTTGAGCGAGGAAGAGCAAGAGGATGCCAATCTGGGCTCCGCGCTCAAAAAGCTCGAATCGTCCGTTCTGCGCGGTGACGTCGTCAAAAACGGCCGCCGGATTGATGGCCGTGCGCTTGATGTTGTGCGCCCGATTGTCAGTGAAGTGGGCGTGTTGCCGCGAACGCATGGATCGTCCCTGTTCACCCGCGGTGAGACCCAAGGCCTGGTGATCACCACGCTCGGCACGGGCGAGGACGAGCAGATCATTGACGCGCTACACGGCAATTTCCGCTCGAACTTCCTGCTGCATTACAACTTCCCGCCCTATTCGGTCGGTGAAGCGGGCCGTGTCGGTCCTCCGGGACGGCGTGAGATCGGCCATGGCAAGCTTGCCTGGCGCGCTTTGCAGGCCGTTCTGCCGGCGCCGACAGATTTTCCCTACACGATCCGTTTGGTCTCTGAGATCACGGAGTCGAACGGGTCGTCGTCGATGGCCACGGTCTGCGGCTCGTCGCTGGCGATGATGGATGCCGGCGTGCCGCTAAAAGCACCGGTTGCCGGTGTGGCCATGGGCCTGGTCCTCGAAGACGATGGCTCTTACGGGATCCTGACTGATATTCTGGGCGACGAAGATCACCTGGGCGATATGGACTTCAAAGTGGCGGGTACCGAAAACGGCATCACATCGCTGCAGATGGACATCAAGGTTGCCGGCATCACGCCGGAAATTATGGAAAAAGCCCTGGCGCAGGCCAAAGAAGGCCGATTGCATATCTTGGGTGAGATGGCCAAAGCGCTGACCGAGGCGGGTGAGTTTTCGATCCACGCACCGCGGATCGAGACGATGCAGATTCCCACGGATAAAATCCGCGAGGTCATCGGCTCTGGCGGCAAGGTCATCCGTGAGATCGTCGAGACATCCGGCGCCAAGGTCGACATCAACGATGACGGGATCATCAAGATCGCCAGCCCGAACGGCGAGGCCATCCAGAAAGCCTATGATATGATCCACTCGATCGTCGCTGAGCCCGAGGAAGGCCAGATCTACAAAGGCAAGGTCGTGAAGATCGTCGATTTCGGCGCCTTCGTGAATTTCTTCGGCAAGCGGGATGGTTTGGTTCATGTCAGCCAGATCGAGAACCGCCGGCTAAATCACCCCTCCGATGTCCTCAAAGAAGGCCAAGAGGTTTGGGTCAAGCTGTTGGGCTTTGACGATCGCGGCAAGGTTCGCCTGGCGATGAAGATGGTCGACCAGGAAAGCGGCAAGGAGATCGAGAAGGAAGCGGCAGCCGAATGAGCCCGCTCAGACGATCTAAGGAAAGGGTCCCGCGGCCGCCGGTCGCGGGATTTTTCCATTATTTTTAGCTAAACAAGCCCCTTACTATACGTTTGGTCAACTGACAGCCTGGCTTGCGAACGCCATGTAAGGCCTGTGGCTTTTGGCAATGGCATAGCAATTGCGGTTGGGACGTTGCTCGCGATGATCGGCGTTGTCCCGCTCTACCGCGTCGCGCAACTTCTGCGCGGCACCGTGCATTCCCGCACGTGGAAGCTGACCATGGTTTTGATGGCCTTACTTATCCTGTCTTATCTGGGATTTTTGGTTTCGCCGCCGGAATACCCCAATCCCATTCACAATTGGATGGGCCGGTTCCTGTTTCTGGGCGGTGGCGTCTCCATTCTGCTGTTTGCCTATCTCAGCCTGTCCACGGTCTCGGCGCTGCTACACACCGATGAGCTTCGACAGGAAAGCCGGACCGACGCGCTGACCGGGCTGACCAACAGGCGCGGGATTGATGAGGCGCTTGATCATCTTGTGGCGCGCGCGCAATTGACCGAGCGCCCGCTCGTCGCCTTGATGGCCGACATCGACCATTTCAAATCGGTCAACGACACCTATGGCCACGCGATCGGCGATTTGGCCATCCAAGCAACAGGCAATATTTTAGGCCAGAGCATGCGCTCGGGCGATCTGGTGGGCCGCTATGGCGGTGAAGAGTTTGTCGTCCTGATGCCCGATTGTGAATTTGACGATGCAGTTTTTATTGCCGAGCAATTTCGCGCGGCCTTGGAGAGCATGCCCGTGACCTCGCCCGAGGGTCGGTTATCGATCACGGCCAGTGTCGGTGCGGCGGAGCTTTCGAAAGGGGAAGTTGGCCGCGATTTGCTGCACAGAGCCGATCTGTGCCTCTACCAGGCGAAAAACGACGGTCGCAATCGGGTTTGCGGCCAGGATCAGTTGGACGCGGCCTGACACGGCTTTAGCTCTCAGATGTGGGGAGCGCGGGCAAAGACTTCCCCTTTTCAGCCGGACCCGTCTCATGTTCACCCTACGCCGGGTGTCGAATTTACACGGGTGAGGACAAATCTATGAAAATTGCATTGGCGGAGTTTATTGGAACATTCACGCTGGTCTTGTTGGGATGCGGGGCAGCCGTGATCACCGGGGCGGACGGTATGACCGGGATTGGTTTAACTGGGATCAGCTTCGCTTTCGGGCTCGCACTGATCGGGATGGCCTATGGCATCGGGCCCGTCTCCGGCTGCCACATCAATCCCGCGGTCACTCTTGGGGCGATTGTTGCGGGACGTCTGCCCGCCGCGCAGGCCCCCATCTACATCCTGGCGCAGATTGCCGGTGCCATCGTGGCTGCGCTAGTTCTGACACTAATCGTCACTGGCCAGGGTGCCGGATACGACGTCGTTAGCCAGGGTCTGGGCCAAAACGGCTGGGGCGCGGGCTATCTGGGCGAGTATTCGCTTGGCGCGGCCTTCCTGTTTGAGGTTGTGGCAACCTTCCTCTTTTTGGTTGTCATCCTGGGTGCAACCGGCCCTGCTGCCAGCCCCGGTTTTGCCGGTTTGGCGATCGGTCTGGCACTGGTCGTGATCCACTTGGTGGGCATCAAGGTCACCGGCGTCTCGGTCAATCCGGCCCGCTCTATCGGCCCGGCGATCTTTGTGGGCGGAACAGCACTGGCACAGCTTTGGTTGTTCATTGTTGCCCCGATTCTGGGCGCTGTGGCGGCGGGCGCGGTCTTCCGGGCCGGGCTTTTGGACCCGGACGCGGCCTAAATCGCCACGCCCTCTGAAAGGAAAGAACCGCCAAGCGCTATCTATTTGATAGTGTTTAGCTATTCATTTGCGAAATGACCTGCGGATTCTGTTGCTCGGAAGTCGCTGACTAAATTGTGAGCCATCAATGCCTTGCTAGGACCCATTTTTCCCGTGCACAGGTTTACCAACAAGAATTGCTGCCTGGAATCGGTCCCATGTTGACCCGCCGTCATTTCATCGCCACGGGCGTCGTCACGCTTGGTGCGCTGTTTTCCTCAACCGGGATCGCGCGCGCGCAGGACGCGGTTACCTTCGACGAGGATGTCACCCAGCCGGAGCGGTTGGGCAACAATCCTTGGGGCATCCACGACCGCTTTTTGCCGACGCAGGTGGAACATCGCGGCGGGTTGAGCGCCGGTGACATCCATGTCGATCCGGTGGCGAAATACCTCTATCACATTGGCTCTGACGGCACGGCAATGCGGTACGGCGTGGCGGTGGGCCGGATCGGTCTGCAAAGCCCCGGCGTTTACACGATCCGGCGGCGGGAGGAATGGCCCTCCTGGACGCCCACGGCCAATATGATCGCGCGCGAGCCGCATGTTTACGCGCAATTCGCAGACGGTGTGCCGGGCGGGCCCGACAACCCCCTCGGTGCGCGCGCGCTCTACCTCTATCGCGGCAGCCGCGATAGCTATCTGCGCATCCACGGTACGCCACAGCCCTGGTCAATCGGCACATCCGCCTCGTCGGGCTGCGTGCGCTTGGTCAATGCCCATGTCATTGAGCTTTACAACGCGGTGGAGCTGGGCTCGGTCGCCCATCTCCATGCGCCGCGCCGTAGCTACGGATAATCTCGCCCGTTAACCCGGCAGTTTGACCATCCGCAGATACGGCAGCTTTTTGTCCATCGAGCCGTATTTCGCCATTGCATCCTCGTCCGAGACTGCAACGGGCACGACAACATCCTGGCCCGGCACCCAATCTGCCGGTGTGGCGATGTTTTCCCGTGTCGATGTCTGCAGCGCATCCACCGCGCGCAGGACCTCGGCAAAGTTTCGACCGACCGTCATCGGATAGGTCATGACCAGTTTGACCTTCTTGTCCGGCCCGATGATGTAGACCGAGCGTACCGTCTGGCTGTCGGCGGGCGTGCGTCCTTCGGGCAGGTTATATTCGGCAGGCAACATGCCAAAGGCCTTCGACAACTCCAGCCCGTCATCAGCGACGATCGGAAATCCGGGTTTTGCCCCGCCGACATGCTCGATATCAGCTTTCCACTTTACGTGGTCGGCGACCCCGTCGACGGAGACACCCAGCACTTTCACATCGCGCGCGTCCCATTCATCGGCCAGTTGGGCAACAGCGCCAAACTCGGTGGTGCAAACAGGCGTGAAGTCTTTGGGGTGGCTGAAGACGATCGCCCAATTATCGCCGACCCAGTCATGCAGCGTCAATTCGCCTTGGTCGGTGGTAACAGACAGGTTCGGTATTGTATCATTTATGCGGAGCGACATGGCTTCCTTCCTTCCGGTCGCAAAAGTTAACCCGGCGACAATATGCATGGCGCGACGGAATTGCACGGGTCCATGTCGCGAAAAAGGTCGCCCGTTCGGTGCAATCGGTTCAAACCGGACAGGCGTTTGCACAGCCGCCAGGGGAGAGGGATCAATGCCCGACACAACACAATTCTACATCAACGGGGCATGGGTCGACCCGCAAGACGGCCAGCCCTGTGACGTTATCGATCCTTCAACCGAAGAACCGTGTGCGACGATTTCCCTTGGCGGTGCCGCAGACACCGATGCAGCGGTTGCTGCTGCCCGGGCAGCGTTTGACGGTTGGGCCGCAACAGACCCGGCTGAGCGGATCGCCGCACTGGAGCGCGTCGCGGCGGCTTATCAGGCGCGCGCCAAAGACATGGCGCAGGCGATCTCAACCGAGATGGGCGCGCCTATTGATATGGCCCGCGACCAGCAGGTCGGCGCCGGAAGCTGGCATTTCGACGGTGTCCTGGCGGCCGCGCGCGGCTTTGCCTGGGATCACCCGCTTGGCGAACATGCACCCGGAGAGCGAATTTTGCACGAGCCCATCGGCGTATGCGCGCTGATCACGCCGTGGAACTGGCCGATGAACCAGGTTGTTCTTAAGGTCGCACCGGCGCTTGTGGCCGGGTGCACCATGGTGTTGAAACCATCAGAGATCGCACCGCTTTCCGGTCTGCTTTTCGCTGAGATTATGGATGCAGCGGATTTGCCCGCCGGGGTCTTCAACCTGGTCAACGGCGATGGCGCGGGCGTGGGCAGCCAGCTTTCGGCCCATCCAGACGTGGATATGGTCAGCTTCACCGGTTCAACCCGGGCCGGTCGGCTGATCTCCAAATCCGGGGCCGATACGATCAAACGCGTCAGCCTCGAACTTGGCGGCAAAGGCGCCAACCTGATCTTTGCCGATGCCCATGAAAAGGCCGTCAAACGCGGTGCGCTTCGGGTTTTCAACAATTCCGGTCAAAGCTGCAACGCGCCCACGCGCATGGTCGTCGAGGCGCCGCGCTATGAAACGGCGATCTCTGAAGCGGGCGCCGCGGCCGATGCGATGGGTGTGGCGCAGGCCAGCGCCCAGGGGCGCCATATCGGCCCTGTTGTCTCGGCCACGCAATACGACAAAATCCAGGACCTCATCCAATCGGGGATCGACGAAGGCGCGCGCCTGATTGCGGGCGGTCCCGGCCGGCCTGAAGGCCTCAACCGTGGTTATTTCGTGCGGCCCACGGTTTTTGCTGATGTCACGCCCGAGATGCGCATCTACCGCGAAGAGGTCTTCGGCCCCGTTATGTCGCTGATGCCGTTTGACAGCGAAGCGGAGGCCGCCCAGATCGCCAATGACACCGAATACGGGCTGACCAACTACATCCAGACCGGCGACCGGGACAGGGCGCGGCGACTGGCCCGCAAGCTCCGTTCCGGCATGGTTGAGGTCAACTCTCGCGGATTTGGCAAAGGCTCCCCCTTCGGCGGGATGAAGCAATCTGGCAATGGCCGCGAGGGTGGCGCCTGGGGGCTGCATGAGTTCCTTGAGGTCAAGGCTGTGTCGGATTGGGATGGCTAAGTCCAACGCTTGCCCAGGCGGCGCCGCTTGCCTAAGAGGCCTAGCATGCACGCCCACGATGATCCCAATGAGGTGACGTTCGTCGCCACCACGGTTCTCAAACGCGACGCCTTGTCGGAAACATTCGCCGGCCACGCCGAAGGTGAGCCGGCACGCAAGCTGGTACTGCGCCAATTGTCGGGCCTGCCCTTTTGGTCGCGGTGGTTGGCGTGGCGGCTGGCCCGACGCGAAGTGCGCGGCTTGGCGGCGGTGCAGGGCATTGTAGGCGTGCCAACGCTTATCCGGGTCGATCGGGATGGCATCCTGCGCGGGTGGTCCGAAGGCACACCGCTTAACATCGCGCGCACGGCAGATGAGGTCTGGTATCGCGATGCGCGCCGTCTTTTGCGCGATTTGCGCCGCCGCGGCGTCACGCATAACGATCTGGCCAAGCCGCAAAACTGGTTGCTTTGTCCCGATGGCGGCGCGGGCGTTATCGATTTCCAGCTCACCCGAGTGCACCGGTCGCGCGGGCGGCTCTTTCGGGCCATGGCCTACGAGGATTTGCGCCATCTGCAAAAACAGCGCTGGCGCTATGCAAAAGCGTCGATGGGGCCGACCGCGATTCGGATCATGCGGACCAGATCGGGGCCCAGCCAGCTTTGGCGCCGGACCGGCAAGCGCGCCTACATGTTTCTGACCCGCAAGCTCTTTAACTGGTCAGACGGCGAAGGCACCGAACACGCCGCCACGCGGGAGGGGCCTGCGGTGCGCGACGCGCTCATGGCGGATGCGCGCATCCGGGACGTCTCGGTCAGCCCGGTGCCGCTGCCCGGAAGGACTGTTGGGCTTTATGCATTTGTAGAAACCGACCTGCCCAAGCGGGCCATCAAAGCCGCACCGATCGTGGCTTTTGTCCAGCCCGTTGCCGCCTTGCCGCGTCGCGGTGGGGCGGTCTGCACGGATATTCTGGAACTGATTGCGATGAACCGGCTTGATGAGCTGGAGCTGATGCTGGAGCGAGAGCCGGAATTGCGCGCAACCACTGCGCCGATACGCGACGCCCGGCTCAACTTTTCTGACCGCGTGCTGCGCGGGCACGAGGCTGGCTAGCGCCGCCAGCATCTGCGACATGCTCAAAAGGGTGCCTTTGCCCGAAACTGCAGATGCTTGCCGCCATCCGGGTGGCGTAGCTTGAGGCTTTCGGCATGTAACATCATACGCGGATACTGCCGCGCCGGCCCTGTTGCGTAAAATGGATCGCCTAAGATCGGGTGGCCAAGCGTTTGCATATGGACGCGCAATTGATGTGACCGCCCGGTGCGTGGCTCCAGCCGCAATCGGGTTATGTCGTCCTGCCGTTTGAGCACGCGCCAAGCCGTCTGGGCGGGTTTGCCGTTCTCGAAATCGACATGTTGTAATGGCCGGTTCGGCCAATCGACGCAAAGCGGCAAGTCGACCTCGCCAGCATCCTCGGCCACACGCCCCGCCACAAGCGCCACATAGATCTTTTTCACCTGGCGGCGCTCAAATTGCCGGCCCAGATGGCGCTGTGCGTGCGGTGTCAGCGCGAAGACCATCACGCCGGATGTGTCCATATCCAAGCGGTGCACCAGCAAAGCTTGCGGAAAGACTGCCTGTACACGCACAAGCAGGCAATCGGCCAGATGCGCGCCTTTTCCTGGCACGCTAAGCAGTTTGGCTGGTTTGTCGACCAGCAAAAGCTCATGGTCATCATGCAGGATCGAAAGCGGGCCCTGCGGCGGGTCATAGACAAGCCCGGTCACTGACTTTCCTCGATCCCTGGCCAAACCCGTCTGTTACGCTGATCATGTATCATTTGCGCTGGTCTGTGGTGGCCGAAACCCGGGTTGAGGCCAGCGCCCGATCGCGCTCGGACGGGGTTTGGCAGGTATACGCACCGCAATTGCCATGCTTCCAGAAGATAAACGCGATCCAGGTTCGAAGAGTGCCGCCAACATCGAGCAGCCGGCCGATCGGATTGAGGCCGCGCGCATCCTCGTGTGCCAAATCGCGCGACGCGATGATGTCGGGATGCCTTGCACGAAACCGGCAAAAGCCAGGCCGAGCAGCGTGGGTTGCCCTCGGCGCGGTTGTTGCATGCTGCCGCACTTGGAATTGGCGCGGCATAGGCCCAATCGGGCCCGGCTCGACGGCCAAGCCTTGCTCAGATCCCGATGAAAGGCTGCGCGATCCTCGGCAGAAGGCTCTCAAACTTCAGCCGGGCATCCGTCGCAATCAAGCAGATACACGCCTCGCCATCTTCGGCGACCGGCGTGTGATTGGTCTCTTCACCAGCCTCTTCTATATCGCCCCGCGCATAGCGACCGTCTTCATCGCGATAGGCGCCCTGCAGCACCAAAGTCAGCTCCAACCCGCGATGTGAATGCTTTGGCATTTCACCGCCTGCAGGGATCGATAACAGACGTGCTGTGCCGTTTTCGTCATCATGCAAGACCGCTTGTTTCACGCCCATCCCAATCGCGCGCCACTGGACCGCGTCCAAATCGCCGCCGACAGCCCGGCGTAGCGGGTCCGGGAAGGTGGATTGCGTCTCTAACACCGCATCCGGTTTTGCGTCAGGCTCTGTCCCGGCGATCTGTTTCATCACCTGATCCAGGCTGTCATCGGCCAAATCGACGGTGTCGATATCGTCCAAGATCGCGCCGCCCAATGCTTCCAAGCCATCAAGGCGGGACCGGCTATCTGAACTAAGCGACACATGGCTTGCCACAACCAGATCAAACGCCTGCGGTAGCGCCCCTGCTGCGTAGCCCATTAAAAGCTCGTCGCTGAGATTGTGTTTCGTTGTCGTTGTCATCATTTTCAGGTCATACTATGCCGTAACCGCTCGAGCGCCAACCTAATGCGCGACTTGATTGTGCCAAGGGGCAACCCGGTCTGTTCAGCGATTTCTGTGTGAGTCATTTCACCGAAATAGGCTCTCTCTATCAACATGCGCTGCTTTTCCGGCAGGCTGCGGAGCGCTTCGGCGAGGCGTTTTCCATCCTGTTTTAAGGCCACGACCTCGATTTGTTCGGGTTCTTCTTCCGGGCCCCAAGGCAATTCCTCGGGCTCAGGTCGGGCATATTTGCGCAGCAGATCGATCTTGCGGTTCCGAGCGACGGTGAAAATCCAGGTCGAGACCGAAGCCCGGGCCGGATCATAAAGCCGCGCCTTGCGCCACAAGGTCGTCATCACATCTTGCATGCATTCTTCTGCCAGGGCCTCATCAGCCCCGCCACGCATCAAGAACGCCTTCACCCTTGGGGCGAAGTGTCTAAAGACGTCGGCAAAGGCGGAACGGTCCTGTTGCTCCGCGATAGCCAGCATTTTGGCCACCCATTGGGCGTCCGACGCATCTGCGAGTGTCATCTCGTCTCCATGCCTCCGGCAGAGCGCACGTCGCTGGCCTATATCGGGCGAGCTCTGTGCACTCCCGGCGTTCTCTGCACGGTCGTTCGATAACAGCATACAGGGCTTACGAGCGCGCGCGAACCCCGGATCAAAAACTTTCTGTTAATCCAGTCAATCGACCGCCGCGTAAAACAACCAAGACAGACAGAGAGGTTTCCCTTGCCATTCGAACAGTTTACGCCCGCACTCCGACGCAAAATAGCAGTTGTCGGCGGCGGCATCTCGGGGATGGCGGCGGCCTACCACCTTGCAGAACAAGCCGATGTGACGCTCTTTGAGGCTGAAAACAGGCTGGGCGGTCACGCCCGAACGGTCATGGCCGGCAAAAACGGCGACCAGCCTGTCGATACCGGCTTCATCGTCTTCAACTACCCCAATTACCCGGGCCTAACCGGGCTATTCGATGAGCTTGGCGTGCCGGTGACACAGTCGAATATGAGCTTTGCGGCCTCGATCGATGGCGGGCGAATTGAATACGGCTTGCGGGACCTACGCGCCCTGCTTGCGCAGCCGCATAATGTGCTGCGCGCTGACTTTCGCCGCATGGTGCGTGATTTGATGCGCTTTAACGCACAGGCCGCAGCGCTGGCAGATGATGACGCCATCAGTTTGGGTGCGTTTCTTGATCAAATGCAGGTTGGGCCTTGGTTTCGCGACTACTACCTGGCGCCAATCTCGGGCGCGATCTGGTCAACCCCGAAAGAGGAAATCCTCGCATTTCCGGCCCAAGCTTTGATCCGGTTTTTCCGCAACCATCATCTGATGCAGATCTACGGCCAGCATCAGTGGTGGACGGTTCAGGGCGGCTCAATCGAATATGTCCGCCGCTTGCAAGCGGCCCTGGTGGATCGCGGGGTTACTTTGTGTCTGGGCACACCGGTCGACGCCGTGGCCCGAGTGGGTGGCGTTGTGTTGCGCGCAGGCGGCGACAACATGGTCTTCGATGAGGTGGTCTTTGCGACACATGCCGATGACAGCTTGCGCATGCTGGCCGATCCGTCTGAGGCTGAAAAAAAGGCACTTGGGGCGGTAAAGTACCAACCCAATGATGCCGTCCTGCACGCCGATAGCTCGGTCATGCCGAAGCGGCGGATTACCTGGTCAAGCTGGAATTATGTCGAGCATATCGGCCATAAGGGCGGCCCAATCGATCTGACCTATTGGATGAATTCACTGCAGCCCATCCCGCAATCCGATCCGCATTTCGTGACGCTCAACAGCCGGGTCCAAATTGATGAACGCCTGGTCTATGATCGTGTCACCTTCCGCCATCCGGTCTATGACCTGGCCGCTTTGCGGGCGCAGTCAGAGATTGCGGACATGAACGGCACCAACGCGACCTGGTTCTGTGGGGCATGGATGAAAAACGGTTTCCACGAAGATGGCTATGCCAGCGCGATGGATGTTGTGGTCGGGATCGAGGCCCAAAGCCTCGCCCGTGCGGCGGCCGCGTGAGCCAGCCGGAACATATCGCGGGCGAGACGTTTCACGGCCGTCGCGGTGCGACGCGGAACGCATTCCGCTATCGCGTCGATTATTTGGCGATCGACCCCGAAGCGGCGCCCCGGGGCCCGCTGCTGTTTTCCCGCAACCGCCGCAATCTCACGGCGCTCTGGGATTGCGACCATGGCGGTGCGCCGGGTGCAGGTCGGGGCGCTCCTTGGGCGCGGGACGTCTTTGCGGCGCATGGCTTGGACGCGGTTACCAACGGCACATTGACCTTGGTGGCCCAGCCGCGCGTCCTTGGCCATGTCTTCAACCCAGTCAGTTTCTGGCTGGCCCATGATCTGAACGGCGCGCTGCGGGCTGTGATCGCGGAGGTCACCAACACCTTTGGTGAGCGTCATTCCTATCTCTGCCACCGAGCCGACCACGGACCGATCACCCGGAGCGATACAATCGCGGCGGCCAAGGTCTTTTATGTCTCGCCCTTCCAGCCGATTGAGGGAGGCTACCGCTTTCGGTTTGATATCGACAGCGACCGAATTGCCATCTGGATCGACTATAGCGCCGGAAATGGGGGGCTTGTTGCAACGCTCACTGGCCCGCGCGCGCCCTTGACCAACCGAGCCATCTTGGGCGCGTGTTTGCGTCGGCCGATGGGGTCCCGTCGCGTCTTGGGGCTGATTCATTGGCAAGCGCTCAAGCTCTGGTGGAAAGGCGCACGCTACCGCGTCAGGCCAGCACCACCGGCCGACGAAATCAGCCAGTGAAGCTGCCCGCCTATGGCCTTTTCGCGGCGATGCTGGCCGCGGCGGGGCTGCCGATTTATCTGCACGCCCCGGCCTATTATGCCGCCAAATTTGGGATCGGGTTGACGGCACTATCCGGCGTTTTGTTCTTCTTGCGGCTCTTGGATGTGGTCCAGGACCCGTTTTTTGGCTGGCTATCGGGCCGATTGATCCGCCGACGCACCCTTTCGGTCAGCCTGGCGATTGTCGCATTGGCCGTGTCGATGCTGGGGCTTTTTGCCGTCGAGCCGCCGGTTGCGCCGCTTTTATGGTTTGCCGCCATGCTCACGGTTCTGTTTTCGGCCTATTCTTTCCTGACGATTTCCTTTTATGCCCGTGGCGTGTCCAAGGCGTCGGGATTGGGCGCGGGCGGACATCTGCGCTTGGCGGCCTGGCGCGAAACCGGTGCCCTTGTCGGCGTCTGTGCGGCGGCCGTCGCGCCCACACTGTTGGCCGGAACCGGCGCAGGTTACACCAATTTCGCCCTCGGTTTCATGGCGCTGTGCTTGCTCGCCTGGCTGGTCATGCGCCCTGAATGGAGCACCCCAGACGAGGGCGCTTCAGCCAAATTGAGTGACTTTTTTACGATCCTGCGCGACCCGAATGCGCGCCGCATCCTCCTTATTGGCTTGGCCAATGCAGCACCGGTTGCCGTATCATCGTCGCTCTTTTTGTTCTTCGTCCAAGACGTTTTGGCGGCGCCCGATTGGGCCGGCCCACTTCTGGTGATTTTCTTTCTCGCGGCCGCCCTTGGCGCTGTTGTTTGGCCAAGGCTCAGCAGATCCGTCGGCACGCGTCGCGCGCTTAGCATCGCCATGGCGGTTAACATAGCGGCCTTCGCGCCCGTGGCCTTTCTGGGCGCCGGGGATGGTGGAATCTTCGCTGTGATCTGCGTGATCTCGGGTTTTGCCATCGGTGCGGATTTCACCCTGGTCCCTGCGATATTCGCACGCCGCATGGAGGTGATTGCCCCAACCGGCACGGCAGGGTTTGGCCTTTGGGCATTTGTGACCAAGTTGTCGCTGGCTTTGGCCGCGATCTTGCTGTTGCCCGCGCTGGAACACGCCGGCTACGTCGCAGGCGGCGACAGTCCTGCCGCTGCACTCAGCCTGCTTGCCGTTCTTTACGCCGGGCTACCTTGCGTATTGAAACTGGCAGCCCTGGCGCTTTTGTGGGCCGGGCCGATCGAGGCGGATTAGACGGGGTGAAAGGCATGCGGGAATGGAGCGGTAAGCGCTACTGGCTGGTCGGTGCGTCCGAGGGATTGGGCCGCGCGGTGGCTGAAAGGCTCAGCCGGATGGGTGTGGACCTGATCCTGTCGGCCCGGTCTGAGGATCGCCTTGCAGAGCTTGCCGCCTCGCTGCCGGGCCGGGCGCAGGTCGTGCCCGTGGATGTGAGCGATGCGGCTTCCGTCGCGCATGCCGCTGAAATGGCCGGTGATATAGACGGTTTTGTCTATCTCGCCGGGCTTTACTGGCCGATGCAGTCGACGCAATGGGATACCGAAAAAGCGCTGACCATGATCGATGTGAATTTCACCGGTGCTGTCCGATGCCTCGGCCATGTCATCCCCGCCATGACCGAAGGTGGTGCGGGCCATATCGTTCTGACAGGCTCGCTTTCGGCGTATCGCGGGCTGCCTGGTGCGGTTGGCTACAGCGCCTCAAAAGCTGCAACCGCCTCGCTCGCCGATACGCTCGATTTGGACCTCAAGGATACAGGGGTTGAGGTGCAGATCATCCATCCAGGCTATATCCGCACTAGGCTGACCAATAAAAACGACTTCACCATGCCCCAAATCATGGAGCCCGATGACGCCGCGACAGCTTTCGTCGATGCAATGGCGGCGGGTGGGTTCCACGCCGCCTTCCCAGCGCCGTTTGCCTGGTTCTTCCGGGCGGCACCTTTCATGCCGGTCTGGCTCTTTCGGCGGCTCTTGGGGTAGTATCGCGGCATCCGCAAAGGGGATCGACGATGCTTGCTGTTTCAACCCACAAAGTCGCACAGGTCATCCTGATGGGCCACGAACTCCCCCGTGCAGAGCTCGAATTGCGTGGTCTCATCAAGGCGCTGAACGAAGATGAGGCGGCCGAACTGGTCGCCGTGATGTGGATCGGACGCGGCGCATTTGAGGCCGAAGAACTGGCCGAAGCGGCGGCCACGGCTCGGGCCGAGGCCACGGTACCAACGGCCGACTACCTCTTGGGCTCGCCGCATTTCGCCGACCATCTGGAATCTGGGCTTGAAGCTCTGGGTGTTGATGTCACCGCTGCCAAAGACGACGTTTCGTGACGCGCGGTCTCGCTTGAAGCCTGGTCGCGGCAGCGCGGGGCGACGAGGGCTCCCGAAGGGGGCTTGAGGAGGCCCGCACGACCTGTCTGCCTCGCAGCGATTAATAATAGGTCCTTGCATAGGCCCTTTCAGGGGTCTCAAGATGTGGTGTGGCATTAAAGCCTGCAAGGATGGTGCGATCAGGCAGCACGCTCAGCCGATGGACGGATGTATTAAAAATTGGCATGACAACATTTCCGATATGGCGCAGATCGAGCTCCAACAATTGATGCAGGATCATCCCGATCACACCGCCCGATGTGACACATAATAACCGCCGCCCCGGTATCGCCGCCTCAACCATCATCTCACGCACCCGGCTGTTGAAGTTCTGAAACGGTTCGGCGCCTTGGATCTCGGCCTGCCGCCAGGCCTCAATCACGCGCGGCATGTGATTGGCAAATTCTGTCGGGCTGGGCAGCGGGATGCCCAATTTGTCCCGTGCTGCGGCCGATAATGTGTAATAATCGAGCTCGTTCAACCGCGCGTCCTGATCGGGAAGATGGCCCATCTCCTGCGCGGTGTCGCGCTGCCGATTGAGCGTGCCCGACAAGACGTGATCAAACGCCCAGCCATGTACGCTCATCCAATCGCCAAGCCATCGGGCCTGCTGGCGGCCCAACTCGCTCAAACGGTCATAACTTGCTTCGTCCTCGGCGGCGGAATTCGCCTGCCCGTGCCGAACTAGAACAATTTCACCCATGGGCTTTGCCTATCGCCCCGAACCAGCCGGGGCAATGCCGCAATTTGCGGCCGCCAAGTCGTGCCTGGGGCTCGCAGCTTGCGCTGAAACCGGATAGCATGCCTTCCGACGACAGGAGCGCGCGCGATGACGGAACCGATCCGCTTTACCTTGGATGGCCAAGAAGTTGAGGCCAAGCCGGGTGAAACCATTTGGGAGGTGGCCAATGGCCGCGGCCTGGTCATCCCGCATTTGTGCCACAAGCCCGCACCTGGCTATCGCCCGGACGGCAATTGCCGCGCCTGTATGGTCGAGATCGAGGGCGAACGTGTACTGGCGGCATCCTGCATCCGCGAACCCGCCGCGGGCATGGTTGTGAAAACGGCATCCGAGCGGGCCGAAAAGGCCCGCGCGATGGTTGTCGAAATGCTCGTCGCCGACCAACCGGCGCGCGATGTTGCCCATGACAAATCGGCCCATCTTTGGAACATGGCCGAACTCAACGGCGTGTCCGAAAGCCGCTTTCCCAAACTGGAAGAGGGCCGAATTCCGCTTTTGGACGACAGCCATGTCGCGATGAGCGTCAATCTCGATGCCTGCATTCAATGTGGGCTTTGCGTGCGTGCCTGCCGCGAAGTGCAGGTTAATGATGTGATCGGCATGGCCGGGCGCGGCCATGACGCCTATCCGGTCTTCGATTTCGGCGACCCGATGGGCGAAAGCTCCTGCGTGGCTTGCGGCGAATGCGTCCAGGCCTGCCCGACGGGAGCGCTTATGCCGTCGAGTGTTGTCGACGAGGCGCAAGTCGGCGACCGCGCCGATTTCGACGAGGAAGTCCGAAGCGTCTGCCCATTTTGCGGCGTCGGTTGCCAGGTCAGCCTGAAGGTTAAGGACGGCCGCGTGAAATACGTAGAAGGCATAAATGGCCCGGCAAATGAAGGCCGCCTGTGCGTGAAAGGGCGGTTTGGCTTTGACTATATCCACCACCCGCACAGGCTGTCCAAACCGCTGATCCGACGCGCGGATGCTCCGGCCAAAGGGCTGAACGTCGATCCAGCAAATCCTTTGACTCATTTCCGTGAAGCAAGCTGGGATGAGGCGCTGAATGCCGCGGCGGGCGGTCTGGCAAAGCTCAGACAGGCCCATGGTGGGGCCGCGGTGTCGGGCTTCGGATCGGCGAAATGCACCAATGAGGAGGCGTATCTCTTCCAGCGCTTCATCCGAGAGGGTTTCGGCCATAATAATGTCGATCACTGCACGCGGCTCTGCCATGCCTCCTCTGTGGCTGCGTTGATGGAAAATGTCGGCTCAGGCGCTGTGACGGCGACCTTCAATGAGATCGAAAACGCCGATTGCGCTATCGTCATCGGCTGCAACCCAACCGCCAATCATCCGGTTGCCGCGACCTATTTCAAGCAATTTGCCAAACGTGGCGGGAAGTTGATTGTCATCGACCCACGGGGTCAGGCGCTCAAGACCTACGCCAGCCATATGCTGCAATTCCGCCCCGGCTCGGACGTGTCGCTGTTGAATGCAATCTCCCACGTGATCGTCGAAGAGGGGCTCTTCGACAAACAATATATCGATGCCTACACCGAAAACTGGGAGGCAGAGAAAGCCCATCTGGCCGACTATTCGCCGGAGGCGATGTCCGAGCTTTGTGGCATTGAGCCGGACTTGATCCGCGACGTTGCGCGCACCTTCGCAGGAGCGAAAGCCGCCATGATCTTCTGGGGCATGGGGATATCTCAACATGTGCACGGCACCGACAATTCGCGCTGTCTGATCAGCCTTGCACTAATGTGCGGCCAGGTGGGCAGGCCGGGCGCTGGGCTGCATCCGTTACGCGGCCAAAACAATGTGCAAGGTGCATCTGACGCAGGGCTCATTCCGATGGTGGTGCCCGATTATCAAAGTGTCGCCAGCCCTGAAGTGCGCGAAAAGTTCGCCGCAACGGTTGGCTACGCGCCAGCGCCAGAGCCCGGACTGACCGTCGTGGAGATCATCGACGCCACCTATGAGGGGCGCATCAAAGGCATGTATGTTCAGGGCGAAAACCCCGCCATGTCCGACCCCGATCTCGACCATGCTCGCGCAGCCCTGGCCAAGCTCGAGCACCTTGTTGTGCAAGATATATTTCTAACCGAAACGGCCAACTTCGCCGATGTCATCCTGCCCGCATCGGCATTTGCCGAAAAGACCGGGACGGTGACCAACACCAATCGTCAGGTCCAGATGGGCCGTCCAGCGCTCTCACCGCCTGGTGAGGCGCGCGAGGATTGGTGGATCACGGTTGAGCTTGCGCGGCGATTGGGCCTGGATTGGGCCTACACGCATCCAAGCGATGTCTTTGCTGAAATGAAAAAGGTGATGGGCTCGCTCGACAACATCACCTGGGAACGCCTCGAAGGTGAAAACGCGGTCACCTACCCCTCGCTCAGCCCCGAGGATCCCGGCCAGGCCATCGTCTTCGGGGAAGGCTTCCCGCGGCCGGAGGGGCGCGCGAAATTCACACCGGCGACGGTTGTGCCGCCTGACGAAACGCCCGATGCAGAATACCCGATGATCCTGACAACCGGGCGGCAGCTAGAGCATTGGCATACCGGCTCTATGACCCGCCGATCGAAAACGCTCGACGCGCTGGAGCCGGAGGCCAATTGCTCGCTCCATCCCTCGACCTTGCGCAGGCTTGGCGTGGAGCCGGGCGGGATGATCCGGCTGACTACGCGGCGCGGCACCATTGAGCTCATGGCAAGATCGGATCGCGACGTCTCACCTGATATGATCTTTGTGCCCTTCGCATTTGTCGAGGCGGCAGCGAACGTGCTGACAAACCCGGTGCTCGATCCGTTCGGCAAAATTCCGGAGTTTAAATTCTGTGCTGTCCGGGCTGAGGCTGCGAGCAAGATCGCGGCGGAATAGACCGGCCTGACGGAGCTCTGCCTGCGACTGCCCGGCCGGGAGCACTGCAATGTGGTTTTGTGAGTTGAGGTCATCGCCGAAGGATTTCGTAATTCTGGCGGTTTGAACCGGCCCAGGCAAATCCCGCCGAATTGAGAACGAATGCTGCGGTGCTGTGTCCTAGTATCCCAGTCCCAAGACCTCACGCGCCAGTGGCAAGACGGTGGCAGCAACCACACCGACAGCCGCGCCAACGCCAAACCGGAGCCATGCCGCGCCGAGTTTTGGTGCCGCCCAAGACAGGCACGCACAGACCGCCGCATAAAAAACCAATGTTATCGGGTCCAACTCTCTATCTCCTTTGCTCGGGCCTTATACGTCCGCTGCGCATGGATTATTCCCTTGGGCGCGTGTTCGGCGCCGAAGGCGCACCGCGCGCGCAGCGCGCGGCCGGGTCCGTGGGGACCGGAGGCGTAGGCCGGAGGGCCACCGGAAAACCCCGTTCAACGCCAAACCACATCACCCAGAAAAATGTAACCGGCCCCGTAGATCGTCTTTATCAGCTGCGGATTTTTGGGGTCTTCCTTGAGCTTTGTCCGCAGCCGCGAGATCCGAACATCCATCGCCCTATCGAAGCTTTCGCCCGCCGTGCCGCCTAGTGTCTCTTGCATCTGTTCGCGCGTAATCAATCGTTTGGGGCTTGCCAAGAACATGCGCAGCACCTGGCCTTCCGCGTGGCTAATCGCAATCTCCTCGCCTGATTGTGATACAAGAATGTAGCGATCGAATTCTGCCACCCAACCAGCAAATTCCGCCCGCTGCGCCTCGGATCTCGGGCCGCGCAACCGGGCGCGGATGCGGGCGACCACTTCAGCCGGATCAAAGGGTTTGATGATGTAGTCATCGGCGCCAAGCTCCAACCCGGTGACGCGATCTTGCACTTCCGCGCGGCCGGAGATGATGATGATCGCAGCGCCCGATTCCAACGCCAGGCGATGCACCAATGCCAGTCCGTCAAGATCAGGCAGGCCAAGATCGACCAGGCAGACATCCGGGGTCGAATGGCGCAAGGCGGCTTCAAACTCCGTCGCCCGCGCAAAAGCTGCCGTGCGAAACCCTGCCTCGTCCAACGCGTCCGATAAAAGCGTGCGGATCTGCGGCTCGTCATCGAGGATCGTGACCAAGGGCGCAATCATGCCGCGGCATCCGGTGCAAGAAGGGAGGCAAGATCTCCCGGGCTGACTGGTTTGCGCAGAATCGGCCAGCGCGCCGCGCCCTGGCGATGTAATGCGTGGTCCGTTGCAAGTGCCGTTGTCAGCGCAAGCTTGAGCCCCGGCCTGTCTCTGGCCAAGTCAGCGCATAACGCGACACCGGTCTCATCGCCGCCGAGATTGATATCCGACAGCACCCAGTCGATCTCCGGCAGCTGCGACAGCGCGCGCGCCTCTTGCGCGCTGCCCGCCTCCACAACCTGATGACCCAGCTCCATCAACACCTCGCGCGTGGCGGCGCGAACCTCGTCCTCATCATCGACAATCAACACCATCACCGCGCCATCTTCCGCATGCGCCGGGCGCAGCGGAAGCCGCAGCAGGACTTCGCCACCTTTGGCGGTGTTTCGCATTCGCACCTGTCCCCCGGCAAGCTTGGTCTGGTCGTAGACCATCGTCAGTCCAAGCCCCGATCCGGCGGCACCTTTGGTGGTGAAAAACGGATCAAGTGCCGCCACCATCGCCGCATCGCTGAAACCCGGCCCTGTATCGGAGACGCAAAAATCGAGCCAAGTCTCCTGCACCTCACGCACGTGCAAAGTGATCTGCCCTGCCCCCGTTCCAATTGCGTCTCTTGCGTTGAGCACAAGATTTAGCAGGCTGTCTTGCAACGCCCCCGTATCGAGCAGAAAACTTCGGCCCACGGGCTCTATGTCCAAGACAAATGAGACCCGTTCCGGCAATGGTGCACGGGCCAAGGGCTCAAACTCAGCAAAAAACGCCGTCAGTTCGGTTGGGGCCGGATGCATTTCTCGCGGGCCAGACATCGCCGCGATCTTATCCAATAATGCGCCACCGCGTCGCGCCGCGGCCTGGGTCGCTTCGACCAACTCCGCCGCGCCGTCGGGCATAGGAAGCCTGCCGATCCGGCTTTGAAGGCCCAAAATAATGGTCAGCAGGTTCGAGAAATCATGCGCCAAACCATTGGTCAGCTGGGCGGCCAATTCCCTTTTATGCGTTTGGCCCAGGGCGGTGCGCGCCTGAACTTCCTCGGTCACATCGGTCGACAGAATGTACACGCCATGGGCCGGGCCCGGATCAGGCGTAAAGGCGGTTCTGATCCGGCGTGATGAGACGGCATCGGTGTATTCTCGAACACTCGCTTCGCCATCAAGCGCCCGCGCGATATGCGGCTCCAAGATGGCGGCGACCTCGCTGCCCAATACATCGGCGAAGTGTTGGCCCAATATCTCCGACTGTCGACCTGGAAAAATCGCCGTAAGCCGTCGGTTGGTGTAGGTGTAATTCCCGTCGCGATCGAGATGGGCGATATGGGCGGGCATCATTTCGGTGGTCAGCCTATGCCGCGCCTCCATCTCGGCCAGACCGCGTCTTGTCTGTTCAAGCTGTCCGATCGTCGTGGCAAGCTGGCGGTTGGTTTGTGACAATTGCTCGGCGCGGCTGAGCAACTGATCCGACAGAACCTCTGATCGGGTCCGTAGCAATGCCTCCTGGCTTTTGATCTCGGTGATGTCGGTGTAAACCGTCACCCACCCCCCCTCCGGCAGCGGCGATCCTTCGACCGAAATGGTGCGCCCATTGGCGCGTTGGCGTTCCATGTAATGCGGCACGAAGGCACGGGCCTGCTCGACCCGGGCGGCGACAAAGCCCTCGGGATCAAGCACATCGCCGTATTCTCCCGATGCAACGAGGTAGCGGATTGTGGCGCCAAATTCCGCGCCGGGTTGCACGAGATGCTCGGGCAGAAAGAACATCTGCTGGAAGCGCTGATTACAGACTGCGAGCCGCAGGTCAGCGTCATAAATCGACATTGCCTGTTTGATCAGATTGAGCCCTGCAAGGGTCATCTCGGTGGTGCGATCGCGGTTTGGCATCTGTGTATCGCATCATCGCGGGCGAGGCGGGTCAAGTTGTTACAATTCGTAAGGTTCTGGAAAAAGTGCTGAAAGAGTTTCGGGGCCCAATGCGCCAAGCCGCAATCGGCGCCGGGCCAAAACCGGCAGGGGAGGATGCTTGTGACGACATCGACGGAGGGCGCGCTTGCGTCCATTCCAGCTCTGTTGGCGCGCAATGTCGCGCGTTTCGGCTCAAAGCCCGCCTATCGCGAAAAAGAATTTGGCATCTGGCAGAGCTGGACATGGTCAGAAACCGCTTCAGAAATCGACGCGATGGCGCTTGGCCTGATCGCGCTTGGCCTGGCTGAGGGAGATCACGTGGCCATCATCGGGCGCAATCGCCCGGCACTTTACTGGTCGATGGTTGCGATCCAAAAGGCCGGTGCCGTTCCCGTGCCGGTCTATCAGGATAGCGTCGCCGAAGAGATGGCGTATGTGCTTGACCATTGTGGCGCGCGGTTTGTGATCGCAGGCGATCAGGAGCAGGTCGACAAAGTCCTCGAAGTGCAGGACCGCGTCACGACAATCGAACATATCCTTTATTACGATGCTCGCGGCATGCGGAAATACGACCATGAACGCCTGCATGCGATGGCTGATGTCCAAGCCGAGGGGCGCGCGGCAAGCGAGCGACTTAAACCGGAGCTTGAGCGCCGGAGCGCCGCGCTGACCGCCGACAATACCTGCGTGATGCTTTATACGTCAGGGACGACCGGCAAACCGAAAGGCGTGGTTCTGTCGAACCGCAATATCATCGAAACCTCCCGCGCGTCGGCGGAGTTCGATCAATTGCGTGCCTCTGACGAAGTGCTGGCCTATCTGCCGATGGCCTGGGTCGGCGATTTCATATTCTCAGTCGGCCAAGCCTATTGGACGGGGTTTTGCGTGAACTGCCCGGAACGGCCCGAGACGATGTATGAGAACCTGCATGAGATCGGCCCGAGCTACTTCTTCGCCCCGCCGCGATATTTCGAGGAACGGATCACGGCGCTGCTCATCCGGATGGAAGATGCCGGCCGGCTGAAAAAGGCGCTGTTTGACCGCTTCATGGCGCTAGCGAAAAAAGTTGGGCCGAGATTGCTCGACGGCAAACCGGTCGGTGGCTGGGACAGGCTGGTCTATGCGATCGGCCAAGTGATGATCTACGGGCCCGTACGCAACCGGGCCGGCATGACAAATGTCCGCGTGGCCTACACCGCGGGCGAGGCCATCGGGCCGGAGATTTTTGAGTTCTGGCGGTCGCTTGGGATCAATCTCAAGCAGCTTTATGGGCAGACCGAAGCAAGCGTGTTTATCACCCAGCAGAAGGACAATGAGGTGCGCGCCGATACGGTTGGCACGCCGACGCCAGGCGTCGAATTGCGCATCGATGAACAAGGCGAGGTTCATTACCGAAGCCCCGGCGTTTTTGTGGAATACTTCAAAAACCCGGACAGCACGGCCGCGACGAAGGATGCCGAGAACTGGGTGGCCACGGGTGATGCGGGTTTCATCGAACCCGAGACCGGTCATCTGCGGATCATTGATCGCGCCAAGGATGTCGGCAAAATGGTGTCTGGCGCGCTCTTTGCGCCTAAATACGTTGAAAACAAACTGAAATTTTTCCCAAACATTTTGGAAGCGGTTGTCTTTGGGAATGACCGGGAGACCTGCGCGGCTTTTCTGAATATCGATCTGACCGCTGTCGGCAATTGGGCGGAGCGGAACAATATCGCCTATTCGTCGTATCAAGAGCTTGCTGGCCACCCGCAGGTCATCGCAATGATCCAATCCCATGTCGAAGAGGTCAACGCGTCGCTGTCCGAAGATGACATGCTGTCTGGCTGCCAGATCCATCGCTTCTTGGTGTTGCACAAGGAATTGGATGCTGATGACGGAGAGCTGACCCGGACACGCAAGGTTCGGCGCCGGATCATTGAGGAGAAGTACGGCGACTTGGTGACCGCGCTTTATAATGGCTCGGCGGAGGTCTTCACGGAAACCGAAGTTACCTATGAAGACGGGCGCAAGGGCAAAATCAGCGCCACGCTGAAGATTTGCGATGCCGCTGTCGCAGCGGTTCGTCCGGCTGTTCAGGAGGCGGCGGAATGACGGGACGCTCGTGCTGCGCACCTCGCCCCACCCGCCATCCCGCAAGTGAGGTTTGTCATGCTTGATCAAACAGTCACAGCGGATGGCCGCACAATTGGCGGCGTAGTCATGGAGATGCGCAACATCACTTTGCGGTTTGGTGGTGTTGTGGCCATAAGGGACATCTCATTTGATATCCGAGAAGGTGAGATCCGGGCGATCATCGGCCCGAACGGTGCGGGCAAGAGCTCGATGTTGAACGTGATCTCCGGCTTTTATCATCCGCAAGAAGGCGAAGTCTGGTTTCACGGCGAAAAGCGGCGGCCGATGAAGCCCTATCAGATCGCGCGCCAGGGGATCGCGCGAACGTTCCAGAACATCGCGCTTTTTGACGGGATGAGCGTGCTGGACAACATCATGACGGGCCGCTTGAACCATATGAGCGCGTCGTTTTTGGATCAGATGATCTGGTGGGGGCGGGCCGAACGTGAAGAGGTCGCGAACCGCGAAAAAGCAGAGGAAATCATTGATTTCCTTGAGATCCAGGCGATCCGGAAGACGCCGGTTGGACGGCTGCCTTATGGTTTGAAAAAGCGCGTTGAGTTGGCCCGTGCCTTGGTGGCCGCGCCAAAGATATTGCTGCTGGACGAGCCGATGGCGGGCATGAATGTCGAAGAAAAAGAGGATATGTCCCGCTTTGTGCTGGATGTGAACGATGAATTTGGCACCACGATTGTTCTTATTGAACACGATATGGGCGTGGTGATGGATCTGAGTGACCGGGTGGTCGTGATGGATTACGGCAAGAAAATCGGGGATGGCACGCCCGATGACGTGCGCGGCAATCAGGAGGTAATCGACGCGTATCTAGGGGTCAGCCATGACTGATCGAGGGCGCCAATCAGCGTTCAAAAACTCGATATGTACGGGTCGGCACATCACGCATCCACGGCCCGTAGCGTTTCCAGCTGATCTTGCCGGTATTGGGCGGCCAGGGATCGAGGATTTTGACGAACGTCGTTTCTGCGCCGGATGCAGAGATCACACCTGCAACCACAACCATATGGCCGGGCGAGGCGTTTCCAGCAGCATACTCATTGGTTCGCCAGAGCATGTCGAGCATCAGCGGGCTGCGTTGAATTTTCCCGGCGAACGCGTCGGCGGGCCAGGACATGGGCGCATGGCAGCGCAGCCCATGGGCATTGCCGTAGCGCGTTCCCGTGACGATAGCCTGGTCGGAGCCGGAGCTGTTGAGCAACCCGCCGCTGCTGCCAATCATATCGGGTGGCGTGCGCGCGATCACGGCGGGCACGTTGGATCGCGTCATCATCGCCGTCGCGGCCGCCCAGCAGGTTGTATTGGTCGGCTGGGGTATCAGGGCAATCTGGTGGATGGTTTCACGCAGAACGGGCGTATAAAGTTGCGCGCGCGTCAGCGGGCCGATGATGCCGTCGGGCGAGAGGTGGCGCGCGCGCTGAAATGTTTTGGTCGCCGCCTCGGTCCTGGGGCCGAAAATACCGTCCATCGCAATCTCGGCCGATACCGGGTTCCGCACATTGAGCCGAACCTGGTTCAAAGAAACTTCCTCACCGCGCATCCCGCGTTTGATCAGGTGCATGGATGTCCTCCCGGTTGCAGCACCTCTTTTGTCTGTGCGGCAATCGTACCACGCCAACGGATCGCTGTGCCAACGAAATACGAAATGAGGGGGTCAGATGCCTGAGCAACTTCTCTTTGCTATGGAAGTAATACTAAACGGGCTGATGGCCGGTGTCATGTATGCGCTGGTCGCCCTGGGCTTTGTGCTTATCTACAAGGCGTCCGGTATTTTCAACTATGCCCAAGGGGTTATGGCCTTGTTTGCCGCGATGACCCTGGTTGGCATCCAAGAGGGCCGGGTGCCTTTCAGCCACTTGATCAACGCGATCTTCGGCACCCATATCCATGAGCTTGGCTTTGAAGTACCAGCCTTGTTGGCGATCCTTATCACCGTCTCTGTGATGGTGGTATTTGCGCTTTTTGTGCAGCGATTTGTGTTCAAACACCTAGTCGGGCAGGAGCCGATCATCCTGTTCATGGCCACGATCGGGCTAGCCTATTTCCTGGAAGGTGTCAGCGATTTGATGTGGGGCTCAGAGATCCGTCAGCTTGATGTCGGCCTGCCTCAAGGGATCAACCTGGCCATCGATGAGGGGACGTTCAACGCGTTCGGCTACGGGTTCTTTATCGACAATCTCGACATAGCGGCGGCGATCATCGCGGCCATTCTGGTCGCCGTCCTGATCGCGTTTTCGCAATACACCAAGCAGGGCCGGGCGATGCGCGCGGTTGCCGACGATCACCAAGCCGCGCTGAGCGTGGGCATTTCGCTGAATTATGTGTGGATCTTGGTCTGGAGCCTGGCCGGTATCGTGGCGCTGGTTGCGGGCATCATGTGGGGATCGAAATCGGGCGTTCAGTTTTCATTGTCGCTCATCGCGCTGAAGGCGCTGCCGGTTCTGATGTTGGGCGGCTTCACTTCGATCCCGGGCGCGATCGTCGGCGGGCTGATTATTGGCATGGGCGAGGCGCTGTTTGAGTTCATCGTCAGCTCCAGCGACATTTTCGGCGCCCTGTTCGGGTTCACCTTCTCAGCGACGGAGAATTGGTTCGCCTATGTGCTGGCGCTGATGTTCCTGGTCTTCCGACCGCAGGGATTGTTTGGGGAGAAGATCATTGAGCGGGTGTGACAAGATGGCAGTGCCCGCAATGCGCGGAGAAAGCCCCTTACTGGGTTACGCCGATGACCCACATGTAAATGGCGAGCGGCAGCATTGCGATGAGGCTCAGCAGGCCGAGCGCAAGTGCAAACTCGAAGCCCGTCAAAATGCCGATGCCGCCGAACGCAAGCGTGGCCGCGGCCAACACCAAAAAGGCGAGCCTGTAGGACGTGCCCGACATGCGCATCGTGACATCTTGCGAGGGCGGCGCCACGGGCGTGTTGAGCACCCGATCTTTCGCGATGTTGAATTCGGCCTCCGTCATATCGCCGGCATCAACAAGGTCACGCAATTCGCGGATTTGGGCTGCAATCGTCATGTCGGCTCTCCCGTTTCAGTGCCGATGTTCTGGCAGATCAATGCGACGGAAATTGGGCCTGACGCAGCAGGGACGGGGGTTTAAGCCATGTTCTACCGCGAGGCGGGTGACTTCAAAACGTCCTATGCCCAGGACAACCAGACCTTTCCGATCAGCCTCGACCGCTACAGCTATTATATCGCTGCGGCACTGGCCGTGGCGGTCGTGCCCTTTGTGATCACCGATTATTGGGCCAACGCGATCCTGCTGCCGTTTTTGATCTATGTGATCGCCGCGATTGGCCTCAACATTCTGACGGGGTTTTGCGGCCAGGTGTCATTGGGCACGGGTGGCTTCATGGCGGTGGGCGCTTATACCTCCTACAAGCTGATGACGGCCTTTCCCGGGCTCGACATGTTCACGATCACACTGCTTTCGGGGTTCATGACGGCGCTGGTCGGGGTGGCGTTTGGCCTGCCAAGTCTGCGCATCAAAGGTTTCTATTTGGCGGTTGCAACGCTGGCCGCGCAGTTCTTCCTGGTGTGGCTTTTCAACCGTGTGCCGTGGTTTTTCAACTATTCCGCCTCTGGCCAGATCAGCGCGCCGGAGCGGCCGCTATTTTATGGGGTCGACCTGGCGCTGACCGGACCGAATGCGGAATCCTGGGTAAAGTACCTTTTCTGTCTCGCGTTTGTGTTTCTGCTGGCCTGGGTGGCGCGGAACCTGACGCGCGGCTCGATCGGGCGGCAATGGATGGCCATTCGCGATATGGACATCGCCGCCGAAATCATCGGTGTAAACCCGCTCAAAGCAAAGCTGTCGGCCTTTGCGGTCAGCTCGTTTTACGTGGGCGTGTCGGGCGCGCTTTTCTTCACCATCTATCTTGGTGCCGTCGAAGTGGGTGAGGTCTACGGCATTCAAAAGTCGTTCCTGGTTCTCTTCATGATCATCATCGGCGGCCTTGGCTCAATCTTTGGCAGTTTCGCGGGCGCGGCCTTTATGGTGCTGTTGCCGGTTCTGCTGACCAACGTGCTGACCGATGGATTTGGCTGGGATACGGCGCTGTCGCGCCATCTGGAGTTTGTGATCGTCGGCGGGCTGATCATGATGTTCCTGATCGTTGAGCCGCATGGGCTCGCGCGCTTGTGGAGCATCGTCAAAGAGAAGTTGAGACTTTGGCCGTTCCCGCACTGAGCGGCCGTTACCACGACATCGGAATAATCTAGGGAGGACACTACCGATGAAGAAACTAGCAGTCCTGGTGACGGGGGCCGTGATGGCCGCTGCACCTGCGATGGCGGACCTGGTGTTCCCATCGCTGTCATACCGGACGGGTCCGTATGCCGCCGGCGGCATACCATTCGCAGATGGCTATGCCGATTACATGACGCTTCTCAATCAGCGCGATGGCGGCATCGGCGGGGTCGAAACCCGCGTCGTGGAATGTGAGACCGCCTATAACACCGAGCGTGGCGTCGAATGCTACGAATCCACCCGTGGCGAAGGCGCGCTGGTCTATCAGCCTCTGTCGACCGGCATCACCTATCAGCTGATCCCGCGTGTCTCGGCCGATGGTATCCCGCTTCATACGATGGGCTATGGCCGGACATCGGCGGCCAACGGCGAAGTGTTCGAATGGGTGTTCAACTACCCGGCGAATTACTGGGACGCCGCGTCGGTGATGATCAACTATCTGCTCGACGAGAATGAGGGCAGCCTAGAGGGTCAGAAGATCGCGCTGCTCTACCACAACTCCGCCTATGGCCGGGAGCCGATCCGCACGCTGGAGACGCTGGCCGCACAGCAGGGTTTTGAGCTGGTTCAACTAGCCGTTGACCATCCCGGTCAGGAACAGGGTAACCAATGGCTGACAATCCGACGCGAGCGTCCCGACTATGTCCTAATGTGGGGCTGGGGCGTGATGAACCAGGTCGCGATCCAAGAGGCCGCCAATATCCGCTTCCCGATGAACAATTTCATCGGCAATTGGTGGGGCGGGGCTGAGCCTGACGTGCTGCCAGCGGGCGCCGATGCCAATGGTTACCGGTCGCTGAACATGAACGGCGTGGGTGAGCTGCCGGTCCTTGATGAGATCCAGTCGATGGTGATTGATGCGGGCCTTGGTGCCGGTGAATCAAACAACCTTGGCACCGTTCTTTACATCCGCGGCATGTATGCGGCGATGCTTGCGGCGGAGGCTGCGCGCACGGCCCAGGAAATCCACGGCGTGGCCGAGATCGATGCATCGATGATGCGCGACGGCATGGAAGCGTTGGAGATCACTGAGGCGCTCATGGAAGAGCTTGGTATGCCCGGTGTCGGTCCGGCCTTTGCGGTGAGCTGTGCCAACCATGGCGGCCCGGGCCTGGGGCGGATCCAGGAATGGGACGCCGAGGCGCAAAGCTGGATCACGCTGACGGGCTTCATTGAGCCCGACGACAGCGTCACGCAGCCGCTGATCGACGAAGATTCGGCCGCCTATGCTGCCGAAGCCGGGGTCGAGCCGCGCAACTGCAACGAAAGCTGATGACCATCCCGGCGGCGGGGTTACCCTCGCCGCCGGCTTTGCAGAATTACGATGTGATACGAGGGCCGGGATGCTCGATCAGAATACCGACAGCGCGGTGTCAGCGGAGACGCTGCTGGAGGTCAACAATGTCGAGGTGATCTACAACCATGTGATCCTCGTTTTGAAGGGCGTCAGCCTGCGTGTGCCAAAGGGCGGGATCACTGCTTTGTTGGGCGGAAACGGTGCGGGCAAGACGACGACGCTAAAGGCGATCTCTAACCTCCTGCATTCCGAGCGTGGCGAGGTCACCAAAGGCTCAATCACGTATCGCGGTGAGCGGGTGCAGGAGTTGAACCCCGCTGATCTGGTCGAACGCGGCGTCATCCAGGTGATGGAGGGCCGCCATTGCTTTGGGCATCTGACGGTCGAAGAGAACCTGCTGACAGGCAGCTACACGCGCAAGGACCGCGGTGCAATCGATGCGGATTTGGAAAAGGTCTATAGCTATTTTCCGCGCCTCAAAGAACGCCGTAAAAGCCAGGCGGGTTACACGTCCGGCGGTGAACAGCAGATGTGTGCCATCGGGCGCGCGCTGATGTCCCGGCCTGAGACCATCCTGCTTGATGAGCCCTCAATGGGGCTCGCGCCACAGCTTGTGGAAGAGATATTTGGCATTGTGAAATCGCTCAATGAGCAGGAGGGCGTGAGCTTCCTGCTGGCCGAGCAGAACACCAATGTGGCGCTGCGCTTCGCCCATTACGGCTACATCCTGGAATCGGGCCGCGTGGTGATGGATGGCGCCGCGGCCGATCTACGGGAAAACCCCGATGTGAAGGAATTCTATCTCGGCATGTCGGAGGAAGGGCGCAAATCATTCCGTGACGTACGGTCATACCGGCGGCGCAAACGTTGGCTGTCGTGACGTCGGTCAATCGCGGCACATAGAAGACAAAGGGCTTAGCCATGGACGGTGATTTCACCACGCTGGAAACCCGAAGCGCCGATGCAAGGGCAGCCGCTTTGGCGCGCGAATTGCCGGTCCAGATCGCCAATGCGAAGGCTCTTCCCGGCAACGCCAGATCGCTCGCCGATGTCACGGCCGAGGCCGTATCGTCGCCCGCCGATCTCGCGCAGCTTCCGGTTCTACGCAAGGCAGCCCTTGGCGCGGCGCAATCTGATATTGCGCCGTTCGGCGGCTTCACGGCAAAGCCTGCGCCAGATTTCGCCCACATCTTCCAGAGCCCTGGCCCAATTTATGAGCCGGGCGGGGTCAGTCATGATTGGTGGCGGATCGGCCGGTTCCTGCATGCGCTCGGGGTGGGCCCGGGTGATATCGTGCAAAACTGCTTTGCCTACCATCTAACGCCCGCGGGCATGATTTTCGAATCTGGCGCGCGCGCTGTCGGCGCCGCTGTGCTGCCGGCCGGTGTTGGCCAGACTGAATTGCAGGTCCGCGCGGCGGCTGATGTCGGATCAACCGCCTATGCCGGGACGCCGGATTATCTCAAGGTGATCCTCGACAAAGCCCAAGAGATCGGCGTGACACTTGCCATCACCAAGGCGGCAGTCGGGGGGGGCGCGCTTTTTCCGTCCTTACGCCAGGAATATGCCGATCGCGGGATCCTGTGTTTGCAGAATTATGCCACCGCCGATTTGGGCAATGTGGCCTATGAAAGCGCCGCACAAGAGGGGATGATCGTCGATGAAGGTGTGATTGTGGAGATTGTCCGCCCCGGCACAGGGGATCCTGTGCCAGAGGGCGAAGTGGGGGAGGTTTTGGTCACCACGCTCAACCCCGACTACCCGCTGATCCGCTTTGCCACCGGCGACCTGAGCGCGGTGCTACCCGGCCAAAGCCCGTGCGGGCGGACCAATATGCGCATCAAAGGTTGGATGGGCCGAGCCGATCAGACCACCAAGATCAAGGGCATGTTCGTGCGCCCCGAACAAGTGGCTCAACTTGTCGCGCGCCATCCAGAGATCTCGCGCGCCCGCGTCATCGCCGAGCGTGCGGGTGAGCAAGACGTCATGCATGTCCAGGTTGAGGCATCCGGCGCCGATACCGACGCCGTGTCGGCATCTGTTCTGGAAACCTTGAAACTGCGCGGCAAGGTTGAGTTGGTCGCACCGGGCAGCCTGCCTAATGACGGCAAGGTCATCGAAGACCGACGCGATTATAGCTAAGAGGCCAAAGTCCAGACCGTGCGGATACCGCACAAAGCGGCCTTTCGCGGAATCTTCCCCTGTTATCGGTTAACAGCCCGGGCCATGTTAGGCCCGAGAGGGAAATTCCGAGGGAGTGTACGATGATCCTTGCCCGATATGTCGCGGCGGCAGCCCTTGCGCTTAGCCTAGTGCCCGCGCTGGCTCAGGCCGATACTGCGCTGCTGATTGGCAATGCCAATTACGACGACGCAGCACGCATCCGGGGGGCGCAATCCATCACCAGCGCAGGCCCGGCCTTGCTCGATGCGGGCTTTGACGTGACACAAGGCACCGACCTGACAATCGATGAGATCCGCGCGGCATTTTCCGAATTGCTCACCGCCGGAGAAGATCGCCGGTTGATCATCGCGCTTTCCGGTCATTTTAGCCATAGTGCGGATGGCGAGGTTTGGTTTTTGGGCACTGATGCAGAGGCACCCAACCGGGCAGACATCGGCAGTCACGGCGTTGCGCTGTCGACGATCTACGCGCTGGCATCCACAGCACCTGGCAGATCGGTGGTTTTGCTTGGCACAGAGCCACGCGCGATTGATCTCGGGCCTGGCTTGGCAGCAGGTTTGCAAGTGCCCGAGCCGCCCCAGGGCGTGACGGTGATTTCCGGTGCGCCGCGGGTCATCACACGCGTTGCAAGTTTCGCGCTCACGCGGCCAGGCCTGTCGCTTCCTGAGGTGCTCGAGGGCATCCAGGGCCTTGAGACACAAGGCTTTTTGAGCCGCTCGGTCGCGTTTCTTGAGGCCGAGCCGGAAAGCGCGGTCGACGCCCCCGGCATCCCGGTCTTTCCGGCCGCTATCAGCACGGCCGAGCGCAACCTATGGGACGCGGTGCAGGAGCTTGATACCGAAGGCGCCTATATCAACTATCTGACGCAATACCCCACCGGATCCTTTGTCCGCGAGGCCCGCGCGCGGCTAGATACGCTGCAGAACACCCCGCCGAGTGCCGAGGAGATCGAGGCCGCGCTGTCATTGAACCGCGCCGATCGACGCGCCATACAGTCCGATCTGACGGTTCTGGGCTTTAACACCAACGGGATCGACGGAATCTTCGGTGGCGGCACACGGGCGGCTATCCGTGGTTTTCAAAGTGCAAATGACCTTGATGTCACGGGCTATCTTGATCGCGGTTTGCTGCAGGTTCTGGCGGATCAGGCAACCTTGCGCCGGGCCCAGATCGAGGCCGAAGAGGCCGCTGCACGGGCGGAACGCGACCGGCTGGATCGGGCCTATTGGACGGCAACCGGCCAGGGCCGCACCGAGGCGGGCCTGAGGGCCTATGTCACGCGCTATCCGAACGGTTTGTTTGCCGACATCGCTAATGCGCGGCTGGGCGACATTGATGCCGCCGCTGACGCGGCTGCTGCGGCGGAAGAGCAGGCGGCCTGGGATTTTGCCCGCAGCCAAGACACCGTGCCGGCCTATCGCGGATATTTGGCCGCTCATCCCGATGGCAGCCATGCCCGCGAGGCACAGACCCGGATCGCAATCTTGTCGGGCGAACCGGCGCCGGTTGACGAGGACGCCCAAGCGCAGCTCGCCGCGCGCGAGGCAGCACTTAATCTGCCAGGTATCACGCGGTTGCTGATCGAGCGCCGTTTGGACGATGGCGGGTATGAGCCGGGACGGGCGGATGGTGTGTTTGACGACCAGGCCCGTGCTGCGATTGCCGCTTTTCAAGGCGATGAGGGGCTGCCGCAGACCGGCTATCTGGATCAGCCGACGATTGCACGCATGCTGTCGAACGGAATTCGCGTGATTGTTCAGTAAGGGAGCCCAAAAAGCGAAACCGCCCCGGGGGGGGGCGGTTTTCTGGATGGTCAGCCTTGGCGCGCTTTGAATTTACGCTGCGTCTTGTTGATCACATAGACCCGACCCTTGCGGCGCACGACGCGGCAATCGCGATGGCGCTGTTTGAGCGAGCGGAGCGAGTTTCTGACCTTCATCGGGCCTCTCCATCATGTCGCGGCGCGTGCCTGCGCCCGGGGTTTCTGTCTGTCGCGCCGGTCTGGCGCGGTTCTTTCGTGTCCAAAGTGCCACAATAGAGGTGGCACTCAGTCGGCTCCATCTTTGCCGAAAAACGCAGCGGCCGCGCGGCCTTGGTCGCGTAGGCTTTGCGCTTCGCGACCTATCGTTTTCGGCCCCGCAAATGCAGCGCGCGTTGGTGGGCGGTACTGGGATCGAACCAGTGACCCCTACGATGTCAACGTAGTGCTCTACCGCTGAGCTAACCGCCCGAGTGCCCATCCCCCCGGTCTTTACGGCCGAAAATGACCCGGCAGCCGGGCGGCTGGAGTGAGGTGGGTCTATAAAAGGAGTCGATTGTCGGTTCAAGGGCTTTTGGCTTGCGCGGAAAACCGGCTATATGGACCCTGTGACCCGTAATGAGGGATTGATGGCGCGACCACCATACAGATTGACGACCCCTGATGACATTACCACCCCTGTCATCGTCGCGTCGCCCCATTCCGGCCGGCACTATCCGTGGAATTTCATGCGCCGCACGGTGCTTGACGATCGAGCTGTGCGTACATCTGAAGACGCGTTTATGGACAGGCTTGTTGATGCGGCACCTGAATTGGGCGCGCCTTTGTTGGTGGCCGAGTATCCACGCGCCTATACCGATCTTAACCGCTCCGCTGATGAGCTTGACCCCGCGGTGGTCGAGGGCGTGCGCTACCCGTCGCAAAATCCGCGCATATCCAGCGGTCTGGGTGTGATACCCCGGGTTGTGGCCAATGGCCGCGCGATCTATCGTGGGAAGATCACCAAAGATGAGGCGGAGGCCCGGATCGAAAATGTCTGGCGGCCCTATCATGCCTGTCTTGATGGATTGATCCGTCAAGCCGAAGCGCGCTTTGGTGAAGCCGTTTTGCTCGATTTCCACTCTATGCCGCATGAGGCGCTCGACAGCGTATCGCGGCCCGGCGGTCGGCGGCCAGAAGTTGTGCTCGGCGACCGGTTCGGTGCGGCAGCCGCGCCTGAATTTGTCGAGGAGCTCGACGCCGCCTTTTCCGCCGCGGGCTTGGTTGTCAGCCGCAACGCGCCTTTTGCCGGGGCATATGTGACCCAGGCCTATGGTCGGCCGCAGCGCGGCCGCCATGCGGTTCAGGTGGAGATCGACCGCTCGCTCTACATGAACGAGCGTTTGATCCGTCCAAACAGTAACTTCGATGCCGTTCGCGGCGTGATCACCTCGGTATTGGAGCGGATGATCCGCGGCGCAAACACGCAAATGCCGCTCGCCGCGGAGTGAGTGCCTCAAAAGTTGAGCGCTGACGCGCAAGATCATGTCTCGCGACCTTGGCTGCGCCACGGTCACTCGGGTCGCCCCGGACGATTTGATATTGCTGTCGGGGCCGGCGAGAGGGCTGCTATTAGCGCAGGGCGCGGCCTTTCATGATCGCATCATCGCCGAACCGCGCCCGGATGCGGTCGGCAGCGCGTTCAGCCTCCAGCCTCGTTCCTTCGTTTGGATCGAGCAGATTCATCTCGCGGTCTGCGGCCTCGGCTGAGGAAATCTCAGATAGCCCCACGCCAAGCAGGCGGTAATCGGTGCCTTGGGGAAGTGTGTCCATCAGATCTCGCGCGGTGCGATAGATACGATCCGCCATCTGTGTCGGCTCAGGCAGCGCATGGCGGCGGGTGACGGTTTTGAAATCACCACGTTTCAGCTTCAGCGTTACAACCCGGCCCGCGCGTTCTTTGGCCTTGGCGCGGTCGGCGACCTTTTCGGCCATACGCCATAGATGGCCGTCAAGCAGGTCGATATCGGAGATATCTTCGGCAAATGTCGTCTCATTAGAGATCGATTTGACCGCACGGTTGCGGGTCACAGAGCGGTGATCCTCACCCCGCGCCAAATGCCATAGCCGCGTGCCCATCGTGCCAAACCGGGCGGTCAGGGCGGCCTGGTCCCACCGCCGCAGATCGGCAAATGTGCGGATGCCGGCCGCATCTAGACCGCGCGTACCAGCCTCCCCGATGCCCCAGATCAGACGCACCGGCCGATTGGCCAGAAAGTCCGCCGTCTCCGCCGTACCGATCACGGCAAAGCCTTCGGGCTTATCCAAATCCGACGCGATCTTGGCGAGAAATTTGTTATGTGAAAGGCCAATTGAGCCTGTGATGCCAAGCTCCTCGGCCATGCGTCGCACGAGACCGGCCAAGAGCACCGCAGGTGGCTTACCATGCACCCGTGCCGTGCCAGAGAGATCTAGAAACGCCTCATCCAGCGATAGAGGCTCGATCGAGGGGGTCAGGTCTTCCATCATCGCGCGAATCTGGGCCGAGACGGCGGCATAAACCTCCATCCGGCCGCGTACCACGACCGCATCGGGGCACAGCTTGAGCGCCTGAAACATCGGCATCGCCGAGCGCACGCCGTTGATGCGGGCAATGTAACAGGCCGTCGAGACAACCCCGCGCTTGCCCCCGCCAATGATCACAGGCTTGTCGCGGAGATCGGGATTGTCGCGCTTTTCAACGCTTGCGTAGAACGCATCACAATCCATATGCGCAACCGTTAGATCATAAAGCTCCGGATGGCTAAGCACGCGGGGACGACCGCAGGCCGGACAACGCGGCCCAGTTTCAAAAATCTCAAGACAATCGCGGCAAAGAGAGGGCATGTCGATAAATTACCCTGACCAAGCGGCTTTCGAAAGGCTTGGCCTGGCCCACGCTTATGACTAGATATGGGCCATGAAACCGGAGGATCAGCCGAATATGGATATTGAAAGTCTCATCGAAGGGCTTTTGGGCGGCAACCTTGTTATCCTGTTGCTCGCGCTTTTTATCATCCTTTGCATTTTTCTTGGCATCCGGATCGTGCCGCAATCGGAAAAACACGTGGTGGAACGCTTCGGCCGTCTGCGTTCGGTATTGGGGCCGGGGATCAACTTCATCGTCCCATTCCTGGATCGCGTGGCCCATAAAGTGTCGATCCTCGAGCGGCAATTGCCCAATGCCAGCCAGGATGCGATCACCAAGGACAACGTGCTGGTCCAGGTTGAGACAAGTGTGTTTTATCGCATTCTAGAGCCCGAAAAGACGGTCTATCGTATCCGCGATGTCGACGGGGCCATTGCCACGACAGTGGCCGGGATCGTCCGCGCCGAGATCGGTAAGATGGAATTGGACGAGGTGCAGTCGAACCGCTCGATCCTGATCTCCACCATCAAAACATTGGTCGAAGATGCGGTTGATGATTGGGGTATTGAGGTGACGCGGGCCGAGATTCTGGACGTCAATTTGGACCAGGCGACGCGCGACGCGATGCTGCAGCAGTTGAACGCCGAACGTGCCCGAAGGGCCGCGGTCACTGAGGCCGAAGGCCAGCGCCGCGCGGTTGAATTGGCCGCAGATGCGGAGCTTTACGCTGCCAAACAAGCTGCAGAAGCGCGCCGGGTCGAAGCCGATGCCGAGGCTTATGCCACGCAAGTTGTCGCCGAGGCGATTGCCAAAGGCGGGCTTGAGGCGGTGCAGTACAACATCGCGCTCAAACAGGTCGAAAGTATCTCTACGATGGCGGCGGGCGAGGGGTCGAACACGGTCGTTCTACCGGCAGACGCAGTTGATGCTTTTGGCAAAGCGTTCCAAATGCTGCGCGGGCGGCAGCCATGAATTTGGGCGATTGGTGGGTCTGGGGAGTAGCTGCGCTGATTTTAGCGGTGGGCGAGGTATTGCTGCCATCCTGGGTGCTGTTGGGCTTTGCCATTGGCGCAGGCGTGGTGGCGCTGTTGCTGGCCATCGGGCTGCCAATTGCGGCCAACATTTATGTGCTGGTGCTGGTCTTTGCGCTGGTGAGTTTGGTGGCTTGGCTGTTTTTGCGCCGCGCCATGGGTGTGCAGCGCGGCCAGGTGAAGACGTTCGATCACGATATCAACGACTGATCCTGCAGCCATATGCCGGTGCTTTGCTGTGGATCATGCGTGCCGGACGTGATGGGCGCGTGCTGCTCCAACTGCGCGGGTCAGCTCACCTCGGCGCCCAGGCCCATTGGATGGCGCAGGGTTTTGCCCTTGACCAGCCAGGCCGCTGAAAAGCATGCGACCGCAATGGCTTCGAGCCAGAAGATGGCATGCACCCGCTGCGCCCAGGCTGCTATTCCCTCTGGCCCGACAGCACCTGCGACCACGATGCCGATAAGCAAAACAAGGCACGCGATTATCGCTGTGCCGCAGCCCTGATAGAGCCTGAGCGTGGCCCTACGGTTGCCGCTACGGCGCGGCCCTATGGGGAAAAGTGCGAGGCAGAAATAGGCCATCATGGCGATAAACAGGACAGCGGAGCCGTAGTGAAGGATGGTTTGCAACCTGTCGGGGATGGCGACAAGGCCGGTCATCAACCCCTGGTCCAGCGCCAGATCACCGGCGCAGCGGTCAAGCTCGGCGCCTGTGCGGCAGATGGCCTCCGACGGCGTACCTTTTGTTGGGATGAGCGCAGTGCCAGTGGCGCCAAGCCCGGCCAGAACCGCGGCGGCACGGTCGCCCAAGGGCAGGCCGGGCGGGCGTCCAGCATAGCCGCGGTAGGTCAGCAGAAAAAAGCCCACAGCAACCAACGCGCCGACAAAAAGATCGCCAACAGGTGTGTAGTAAAACGCACTGATCGAAGGCTGCATAAGATCGCGCCCGCCGAGATTGGCGTAAGCCCATAAAAAGGCCGGTGTGGCGAGCCCGATGACCCCGACAAGCTGGCGCGCGGCCAGCGGTGAGAGCGGTCGCTTGAAGTCGGTCTGCATATTCGTTGGTTCCCCATGGCTTGGCATTGCGGCCAGAATATCACGTCTGCGCGCCTGTTGCGTTTTAGCCAGCACATCCATTCATTCTTGTTCATTCTCTTAGGGCGGTAATTCAGTTTCCACCAAACCACCGGCGGGAGCAGGCTTTGGCGCGGTCAGAGATGCGCGCGCTGGCGTGGGAATCAGCCAGTCGGTGCCGCCGAACAGGTCTCGTGGCGCAAAACGGTTGAGGATCGGCGTGTCATCAGCGGCATTTTCCGCGTCCTTCGCACCGGCATCCCCTGGGCTGATCTGCTAGGCGAATTCGGCCCTCCCACCACGATCTACTGGGATCACGGAGGCCGTCGCAGACGCCCACAACCTGGACACGGCCATGG
>JBCCXT010000013.1:0-69825 GCA_039191215.1 Pseudomonadota bacterium | reverse complement strand
CGGCTGAGTTCAAGCACCTCGAATACTACTATTTCCACAATTGCTTGTATGAAGGTGTCTGGCGCGACAATCGCCGCCGCTGGACGCATCAGACGCCAACCTGGGATGTGTTCAACACCTACGGGTCTGATTACAAATGTATTTTTGTGGGCGACGCAGCGATGAGCCCCTACGAGATTGCCTATCCCGGTGGGGCAAGCGAGCATTATAATGCGGAAGCGGGCCAGGTCTGGTTGGCGCGCGCTCGGGCGCAATGGCCTGACAATCTATGGCTGAACCCGACGCCTGATCACTACTGGCGCTACACCCAATCAACGCAAATGATCCACGATATCTTCGACGGCCGAATGGTGCCGATGACGCTCGAAGGCCTCGACCGCGGCATGGCGCTTCTGGCGCGCGGGTAAGCGAAGTGCCCGGCCTCGATGGCACATCACCCAAAACCACTCTAACGGCGCTGCAAATAGCGGATCACTTGCCAGAGTTACGACGAAAGCGGAGCCGGCATCACTCAATGACCCGATCGTGCGACCGCGCATAACGTGGACATCACACCCGGCTGCGCGTGGCTTGCCGACGGGGTCGTGCGGACCCATATCCTGTGCATGATCAAGTTCACCCCGATCCTTCTGGCGGTCCTTTACGGGCTGGCGATGTATCACTTCTCAGCATGGCGCACCCGGCGGGAACTCGACCAGCGCTCGGCTGAGCTGCTTGATCCTGAGCTTCGTAAGCTGACCGATCGGATGGCCGCGGCGCTGGAAATCCCAAAGATCAAGGTCCATCTTTATGAGATCGACCCGGTCAATGGCCTGGCAGCGCCCGACGGCCGCATCTTTTTGACGCGCGGCTTTTACACCAAATTCAAGGCCGGCGAGGTCAGCGCCGAGGAACTGGCCTCGGTCATTGCGCATGAATTGGGCCATGTCGCACTGGGCCATTCCCGCCGCCGAATGATCGATTTTTCGGGGCAGAATGCCGTGCGCGTGGTGCTGGTTTCCGTTCTGGGGCGCTTCATTCCATTCATCGGGCCTTGGATTGCGGGCCTCATCGCATCACTTTTGGCCGCCCGCCTCAGCCGCCAGGACGAATACGAAGCCGATGCCTATGCGGCCGCTTTGCTGGTCAAGGCCGGGATCGGGACGGCCCCGCAAAAGCGCCTTTTCGAGAAGCTTGAAGCGCTGACCGGCGGGCGGTCCGGCGCTATGCCCGCCTGGCTCATGAGCCACCCCAAAGTACCCGAACGCATTGCCGCCATCGAAGCGCTCGAAGGCCGCTGGACCGGATAAGCCACGCTTGCAGATGTCCCGCGCACGGCCCCCGCCCCCAAACCGCACCCCGATCAGGCCAGCGCTTTAGCAAGCCGCGGCAGCCGCGCGCGCTTCAACAGACCGCGCAGCTCAATGTCGCGGCCAGAAAGCGCCTGGGCTTGCGCCAAGACCGCACCCACAACACCCCAAAGCGCTGCAGGATCAGCCAGCCAAAGTGCGTAAAGAAATGCGTCCGGATGTTCAGCCGCGATACCGTGGCCGGTCAATTCACGGGCCGGAAAATCGCGCAGATTCAGCGTCACGATCACCTCAGCACCGGCCGCGCGCGCGCTTGCCAGCACATGGATATCTGCCGGATCAGGCAGCCACAGATCGGCGGCCTCAGCACCGGGCATAGCGGCTTTTGGCCATTCCGCGCGCACCATCGCCACTTCGCCACGGGCAAGCGCTGCCTCTGCGGGCCCCTTCTTGCCCGCCGCGCGCACCCATTCCTCCAAGATGCGATCCGACCAGATCGGCGTAAAAAGGCCCACACGCGCCACCCCCAACAGCACTTCGCGCAACACGGTCGGATAAAGCACGCAAGCGTCCAGACACGCGATCATAACCGGAAACTCAGCGCTTTAAGGTAGCCTGTCTCACTCAGGCTGGGGTGCTGCGGGTGATCTGGGCCTGCAAACCCCGTCCGGATCAGTCTTGGCGCCCGCCCGGCACGTCCGATCCCGCGCAGGCAGGCATTGCGGAACCGGCCCAAATCCGCGGCGTGCGAACAAGAACAGAGCGTCAGAATACCATCCGAGGCGACCAGGCGCGCTGCCAGCCGTGCGACGCGTTCATAGGCGCGCAATCCCTGGCTCAACGACGATTTCGACGGGGCAAATGCCGGCGGGTCGGCAATGACCAGATCAAAAAGGGCGCGATCTGCGTCCAGTTCAGCCATCACATCAAAAGCATCACCCGTTCGGGTTCGAAACCGCTGGCGCTGCCCCATCTGCGACGCGCTCTTTTCGGCCAATCTAAGCGCCGGGACCGAGCTATCGACCGCCAGCACCACTGCCGCGCCCGCGCCTAAGGCGGCCAGACCAAAACCGCCGACATGGGAAAAGACGTCAAGTACGCGCGCATCCCGCGCCACACGCGCAACAAAGGCGTGATTGTCGCGCTGGTCGTAGAACAGGCCTGTCTTCTGACCGACCATCACATCGGCCAGATAAAGCGCGCCATTCATCTCCACCGGCACCGGCACATCGGGTGCTTGGCCCCGCAAAACCACGTTGCCATCGTCCAGCCCTTCGGCCTCGCGCGCCCGCGCGGTCGCATTTCGCACAATAACGCGCGCGCCGGTGACAGACACCAAAAGATCAGCCAAAAGCTCTTCGCGGGCGGCGAGCCAGCCGAGATTGGGCTGCATCACCAACACATCGCCAAACCGATCAACGATTAGGCCGGGCAGACCGTCACCCTCGGCGTGGATCAGGCGGTAAAACGGCGCCGCATACAGCCGCTCGCGCAGCGCTAGCGCGCGGCCGATCTTGGCGCGCAGCCAATCGGCATCGATTGCGGCGGCCGGATCGGCGTCCAAAACCCGAAACCCGATCTTGCCCGCCACGCTGGCAATCCCGGTGGCCATGGGCGTGCGTCCGGCATCTTCCAGGATCGCAACGGCACCGTCGGGAAGGGCCCGCGCCCGGCGGTCGAGGACCAATTCATCGCTCCACGCCCAGGGATGGCCATGGCGGATGCGCCTGGCATCCGCCTTCGGCTTAAGGCGCAGGACGGCGCGGTCTTTGTCGGACATGACCTGCTTTAGCGCCCCGCGCGGGTGATGGAAAGTCAGCCCGTGGGTTCGGCCAGCTCGGCAATACCAAACTCGACCTGCGCCCAATTGTGCAGCCGGTCGGTGATTGCATCACGTTGAAAATAGCCGCGTGCCTCTTCAGCCAAGGCGCGGTCGCCGCCGGATGCCGGAAATGTCACATCGACGGCGCGGGGCCCACGCAGGATGGTGCCGGTGGCGGTATCAAAGACTGTCAGGAAGAACTCGATCTCATGCTCGCCGCCGATCGAATAGCGGGTCCGTTCGGTCAGGGCGTGAAACCTGGTCACTTGCAGTTCAACCCGAACGGGCCGGCTGCCATCTAGATCGGCAAGCGCATCCTGCAACGCGTCGGTCATCAGCGCATCAACCTGAGCGTGCCGGTCACAGCACGGATCCTCACGCCAGACGATATCAGCGCGCGGTTTGATGGTGTTTTGCTCCGAAACTGACAAGCTCTGCGGCACAACCACTTCCAGAGAAGCAAGTTGCCAATCGGTAAATTCAAACCGGCCCGGGGCGGATTGCGCAAACGATACGGTGCGCGCTGAGGCTTCGGGGTTCATTTGGCATCCGGCCAGAACGGCCATCAATGCTAACGACAACGGCACAAGGCAAACGGGACGCATGGCTAGGCTCTCCTGCTCTTATCGTCTTTTGTGCCTGTGGATAACTTATCCACAGGGCCGGGGCGAGCCTTTGGCTGCCTTCATCGCCATTTTCATGCTCAATTCGACGAAAATGCGACATATTCGGCCCAATTCGGCGAAATTTGCCGGATTGGTGCCGCCTAGACCACTATCTAAGGCTCCGCGATGACATCCATGCTTTGCTGGCCCAGCCCGGTGATCGCTGCCTCAACCCAATCGCCGGGTGCGAGAAATTGCGGCGGGTCGAGCCCTGCGCCGACCCCGGCAGGTGTCCCGGTTGCGATGACGTCACCGGGATGGAGCGTGAAGAACCCGCTGAGATAAGAAATCAGGTGGCGCACGCCAAAAATCATGTCCGATGTGCGCCCGTTTTGCCGCAACGCGCCATTTACGGAGAATGTCAGCCTAAGCGCCTGTGGCTCACCCAGCTCATCGGGCGTGACCAGCCACGGGCCGAGCGGGGCAAACCCGTCGCAGCTTTTGCCTTTGGTGTATTGACCGGCGCGGTGCCACTGCCAATCGCGCTCCGACAGGTCGTTCATGATGGAATATCCGGCGACGTAAGACAGCGCATCGTCTTCCGTGACATGGCGGGCGGGCTTTCCGATAACGATGGCAAGCTCGACTTCGTAATCGGTGGCTTTTGACCCGCGCGGAATGACAATTGTGTCGTTTGGCCCGGCCAGCGCAGAGGTGGCTTTCATGAAAATCATCGGCTCGGGCGGTGGGGCGGAGCCTGTCTCAGCCGCATGTTCGGCATAGTTCTTGCCGATGCAGACGATCTTGCCGATGCCGCTGACCGGCGGACCCAACCGGGGTGCGCCCGCTACCAGCGGGCCATCGGCGCGCAGCGATGCCAAATCGCCCAGAACGGTGCCAGACAGATTAGCAATCTGATCTGAAAGATCGCGCAGGCGACCGTCTGCATCAAAAGTGCCAGGCTTCTCCGCGCCGCTTTCCCCATACCGAACAAACCGCATCGACCACGCCCCCCAAATTCAGTGCAAGCAACCTTGCCCCGAGAGCCGCACGAGATGCAATCAATCGGATCCAGGTAGGTCCGGCAATCCACCGCCAAGCGGAGGCAATCCCCCTTCGCCCAGTGGCGGCAGGCCATCGCCACCAAGGGACGGCAGCCCACCGTCGTCGCCTAAAGGCGGCAGCCCACCATCGCCCCCCAGGGGCGGCAATCCGCCATCCCCGCCAAGCGGTGGCAGCCCACCATCCCCGCCAAGTGGCGGCAGCCCACCATCGTCGCCCAAAGGCGGAAGATCGCCGACGGCGCCAAGTGGGGGCAATCCACCTTCTCCGCCCAACGGTGGCAGCCCGCCATCGCCGCCCAATGGTGGTAGGTCACCGGCCTCTATCGGCCCACCGCCAAGCGGGGGCAATTCATCAACGCTGCCCATCGGCGGTGCGACGGGCGCCTCGGCCGGACCAGCGCCCGCCCCGGCGCTGAGCGATGGATCGGCAAATTTCGGTGTCGGGTCGGCAGCGGCCTCGTTGGGTCCTTCAAACGCCCCCACGGTCAGCCGCAAAGCGCGCGCGCCGTTCGCCTGGCCCAGCTTGCCACGCAGCACGGCGCGTTCCAGCCGGTCCTCCACCCGCAGCATCGACAGCATTTCCGGATCAAACGGAATAAGCGAGCCCGGCCCAAGCGCCAAGGCCGCCTTCAAGCTGATGTCGCGCCGGAACAGAACGGTATCAAGGCTGATCCGCGCCTGCCCGATCGTGCGGTGAAAGGTATTGCGCCATTGGGGATCGGGGCCGCGCTTGGGCCAACTGGCCGCCGCGGTCTGGGTGCCGGGCAGCGCGAGGATCATGTTGCCCGCCTTCGTGCCGCGCGCCAGATCGGTATTGCATCCAAAGACGTGAAAACCACGCTCCGGCGCCAAAAGCGGCAATTGCCGCCGGTCGTTCAGCACCGTGCCAAAATGCAGCCGCATGACCACATTGGGCAGGCCCATATCCTCCAGCTCAGTCTCAAAGGCCGACAGCATGAGATCAATGAAGTCGCGCGACAGGGCCGCATCGATTTGCGTGGCAGGCCGTGCTGTACCCTCAACCGCGTCGACCGAGCCTGTGGTCTGAACCTCAATGAGCGCATCCAGCAGGCCCTGGTGCAGATGCAGCAGGCCGCGCGCGCGTTCTTCGCCCTCCAAGATGATCAACAGCCCGCCTTCGGGCAGCTTTTCGGTCACTTCAGCCAGCGTTTGGTCCCAGGCGACGGTCTCATCGCGCGGCTCGATCTCCAACGCGTCATAGGGCACACCGGCGCGCTTGACCGCCCGGTTGAGCGCCTTGACAGGCGCTGTGCCAAAATCCAGTTGAACAGCCTTACGCGGCCCCCGCATACGGACCAGATCCGCCTTGCGGGCAAGTACGGATTTCTGACCCGTCTCGGACATGGGTACACCTTGGCTCGCGCGTCGTTGCGATGCTTTTGACACAGACAACGTTAACAAGGCCCTTCGACGGGCAGCCCAATATTAGGCAGCCCGCAGCGCCCTTGACGGCAGCCGAACCCGAAAAATGGCGCCATCACGGCTAGCTACGAAGCTCAACCCCCCGCCGATCCGGGCCATGATCTCGCGGCTGATAGCAAGGCCCAGCCCCGCGCCGGTCACCTGACCATCAGGCTGCAGACGGGCGAATTTCTCGAAAATCATGCTTTCTTGTTGGGCCGGAATACCGCTGCCATTGTCGGCAAATTCCAGCTCCACCCGGCCCGGCAAACGCCGAACCGTGATCTCCAAGGCCGGATGGGCCGCATCGCAGTATTTCTGTGCGTTGGAGATCAGATTGACAAAGACCTGAACCAGCCGGTCAGGATCGGTGAAAAGCTCGATCTCTTCGGCGCCACGATCACGCCGGATCGTCAGACGGCGACTGGCCTGGGCGCTGGTCGCGTGCACGGCCCGATCAAGCACATCGACAAGGCGCACCACACTTTCGTTCAGCGTCACTTGGCCGCTTTCGAGCACCGAAAGATCGAGCAGATCATCCAACAATCGTGTGAGCCGAAGGCTCTCATCATGAATGATCTGCGAAAACCGCCTGCGATTTTCCGGCGCCAATCGCTCGCCCTGCATCAAGATCTCAGCAAAAGATCGGATCGATGTCATTGGCGTGCGCAATTCGTGGCTCACCGACGACAGAAACGCATCTTTTTGCACCGACAATTCGGTCAGTTTTTGGTTCGCATCGCGCAGACGCGCGGCAGTATGTGCCAATTCCTGCCGCTGCGCTTCCAATCGGGAGGAATATTCCATCATTTGCGCGGTCTCATCGGCCACCGCGATGAGGTCACGGACCGACACGGTGGCGCTTGAGCCGCCGGTGATCTGGCTGACCATGGCATGGGCCGTGGCGGCGCCGACCGAGCCTGCAAGCTCACGCTCCAACAGGTCGAGAAAGGCCGGCGTTGGCTCCGGCAGACCGGTGCGTCCTCCCTGATCCTGTGCCGCGGCCTCAAACAGAGCGGCCGCCCGCTGCCCGCCCAGAATACGCCCTGCCATGACCAGAAGATCATCTGCCGTACCGTGGCTGCCGCGCCAGGATGCAGGGGTTGGCGAATGGTCGTAGACATGGACAAATTGCGCGCCCATCAACCGCTCCAACGGGGTTGGGAAGGTCAGCAGCGAGACCGCCACAAACGAGAAGGCGTTCAGCCCAAGCGAGAGCACCATTGCCGTCAGCAGCGGATCGGTGTTTGACAGACCCAGTGGCGAGACCGGATTTAGCCATACCGGCAGGCCCGCGGCCGAGGCGCCGAAAAGCCCCGCCGCGGCGTTCGGCAAAAACAATAGCCAGGCCCAGACCAGAAACCCCAATCCTATGCCAATGGCCGCGCCCGCACGTGTGGCGCCGCGCCAGAACATCCCCCCCAGCAGCGCGGGCATGACCTGAGCCACGCCCAAAAATGCGATCAGCCCAATCGCCGACAGCGCCTCTCGCCCGCCGGAGCGTTCAAAGTAAAGGTATCCAAGGCCCAATACGCCAATGATCGACAGGCGCCGCGCCATCAACGCGACGCGCGCCATATCGCCCGAGATCGGGCTGTCGCCACGGGTCGCGGCCAGCCAGAGCGGGACGACGATATGGTTTGACACCATTGTCGCCAGTGCGAGGGCTGCCACAATGACCATCGAGGTCGCCGCCGAAAACCCGCCCAGAAACGCCAAGAGCGCCAATCCGGCCTGATTTTCCTGCAAAGGCAAAGTCAGCATGAATAGATCGGGGTTGCTGCCCGATGGCAGCTCTGCGAGGCCGACAACGGCAATTGGCACCACAAATATGGTCATCAAAAACAGATAAAGCGGGAACGCCCAGGACGCGGTTGCAAGATGGGTTTCGTCCTGGTTTTCCACGACGAGGACCTGGAACATCCGCGGCAGGCACAAAATGGCGGCACCGGCCAAGACTGTCAGCCCAAGCCAGCGCGCGCCATTGGTTGTCCAGGATGCAACAGGGCTGGCCTCAATCCGGGCCAGGATGTCGGTCGGCCCATTGGCGACGCCCCAAACGACAAAGACGCCCAAGGCAAGCACGGCGCAAAGCTTCACGATCCCCTCGAGCGCGATGGCCGATACCAGGCCCGGATGGCGTTCATTGACGTCCAAACTGCGCGTGCCGAAGATTATCGTGAAGAGCGCCAGACCCCCGGCGATCCAGATCGCGGTTGATCCCGGATCAGGTGCGCCGAGCGCACCGCGCTCGGCAAAGACGCCAAATGCAAGCGCAAGCGATTGTAATTGCAGGGCGATATACGGCGTGGTGCCAACCACTGCCAGCACCGTGACCAGCGCCGCCAGGCCGCCTGACTTGCCATACCGGCTAGAGATCATATCGGCGATGGAGGTGATCCGCTGCGCGCGCCCGATCCGGACCAGCTTGCGCAACAACCAGTACCAGCCGACAAAGACCAGCGTCGGGCCAAGATAGATTGTCATAAACTCCAGGCCAGAGCGTGCCGCATTGCCGACGGCGCCGTAAAACGTCCAGGCGGTTGTGTAGATCGACAGGCTCAACGTGTAGGTGAAGCCGTTACTCAACCAGCGCGCTTTGCCATCAGCGGCGCGTTTTTCAGCCAGGAATGCGACCGCGAACAGGCCGACCACATAGATCACGCAAACCGCGACCAGCCCCTGAAACGACAGCATCGCGGCCTAGTCCTTGCGGCCCGAGCGCAAAAGCGCCCGCGACATCATCGCCGCCAACCCGATCAGTAAGAGCCAAACCAAAAGGAAAAAAACGAGCCACTGGCCCGTGCCGCCCGCCATGCCGACGGCCGTACTTTGGATGGCGACGGGGCCAAAAAACAAACACAGCCCCAAAACGGGCAACAGCCGGGCGGCATCCTCTAGGCGGGCACGGCGATAGGTTTTTCGCTCCAGAAATGTCGTCCGGCCAGACCTGCGCTGCGGGTCGCTCACGCCTCTGCCTCCGGCGCGACCGCTTCGCGGTAGAGCGCCTCAACCGTTGTAACCAGATTGGCGTTCGAAAAGGGCTTGGTCATATAGGCATTGGCGCCAAGCGCCATGGCAGTGTCGCGGTCGCGGTCGAGGCCTTTGGCGGTCAGCATCAGGACCGGCAGATCGGCCGTTTCAGGCTGCGCACGCAACGCGGCCAGGATGTCCAGCCCGGATTGGCCCGGCAACATGACATCCAGCACCAAGACATCAGGTGCCCGGCGCGCAATCTCCGAAAGCGCCGTCGCGCCATTTCCGTGGCCAAAGACCTCCCATCCGCCGCGGGACAGGATGAAGCGAACCGCCTCGAGGATATTCGCTTCGTCCTCGACCAGCATCACACGCATGGCCAAGACCGTACCTCCCAAAGCTCCTCTGGCGGCTAGGATGCGTGGTTTTCCACAACCGGTCAATGCGCCTGATCAAGGCGTCGTTGCAAATGTTCTGCCTGGGTCGACCCGCAGATCGGGTTGGATCGGTGTCACACCCGTTCCGGGAACCGCGACAGTTCCAGGCGGCGCGAATTGGTTCTCGCGCTGCTGAAGCTCCTCAATCTGAACGGCCAAAGCGTCGCTGCGCTGGAGCGCGAAATCAAGGCGCGCCTGCAACGCCTGGCTGTCCTGGGTCACTGCGGAGAGCTGCCGCATCAACACGTCACGCTCTCGCGAGGCATCTTGCAGCGCGGCAACCGTAACATCTGCGCGCGCTGACAGTGTCTGGTTTTCGGCACGCAGTGCGGCGTTTTCGGCTTGCAAAGCAGCGATCATTTCTGTGTCGACCTGGGGTGGATCGGCCTGCAATTGCGCCGTTATGTTCTGCAAATCCGCATTCTCAGCCTCGAGTGCCGCAATGGTTTCGCTGAAGCGCACACGCAGTTGCTCATTTTGCTCCCGAAGGGCGGACAACATGTCGCGCCGTTCGCTCTCGGCCGCCTCATAGCGCGCCTCAAGCCGCACAACTTCTTGCTCCAGCTCAGCGACGCGCGACCCGGCAACCGCCGCATTGTCCACCATTGAACGGTACTGGTCGAGCTCTTCGGACTGCTGAGTCAGCTCAACCTCAAGCGAGGCGAGCTGTTCTTGCAGCATCGCCGCGCTGCCCTCCATCTCGGCCATTTCCAAGAGCTCATCTTGCAGCTCTTCCACCTGCATCTCGGCCATTTCGCGCGTCTCGGCCTCTTGGGTCAGGACCCAGACCAGACCCGCACCCGCAATCGCCACGGCCAGCGCGCCAAGCGATGACATCCAGCCCCGGCGCGGTCGGCCGCGGCCTTCCAACGCGGCAAGCTGATCCTCAAGCTCTTTGCTCATCGCCTAAGGTCCCTCCAGCCATGACAGTATTTTTGCTTTGACATCGCCCAGCACTCCGTCGGGCGGCGGCCCAAGCGCGCGGCCATACAGCGCCAGCCATTCGCGGCCCTCTTTGATCTCATCGCGCAAGGTCAACAGCTTGCCGGCAAAGATCGAGCCAACGCCAAAGGTGACAAGTGACGTGGCGCCACCGGCCATCTCACGCACAAACGGCCCGCTATCGCCGTCAAACTGGGACCACAAAAACAAAAACGCGCCGACGCCCACAACCACCGACAGCACACCCAAACAAGCGTGAAACCACATATCCCGGCCATAGCGTTTAAGTCGATCGGCGATCGCATGTTTCAGGATATCAGTATGTGGGCCCATAAAGCGACCTCATTGATAAATCAGCAAACAAATCAGTTTTCTCAATGTGAATACATTAGCCGAGCCCACCTAATTTGCCAAGCTTGGTGGCGTCACGGTTCGCACCAGCATCGTTGCCTGCAATTCGGCGCCGTCGCTGCGCGGCTGGCTTACCGACCAGGTGCGAAAGACACCGCCGCCGGGGCTGTCGAGCAATGCGGCCTCTAGCACAAAAGGGCGCGCCAGCACCCGGTATAGCGGCCATAATTGCGGGGCCGGGCCGATCCAAGGCATGCCAACCCCGTCAAGCTGGCGGCGATAGATCAGCGCGCCTTGGGCATCGCAGATCGCAAGACCAAAGTCGGGCATATCCTCGCCCGGCGGCAATTGCGCCAACCGGCGCAGAACCAGCGCCATATCGCCGCCGGCCAGGCCAAAAAGCCGCTCCGGCTCAAAATCGGCGGCCCGCGCGGCGTCGCTGAACGGGCCAAGCGGCAGCCGCGCCGCGTCATCTGCATAGGCGCGCAAAGCGGCCTCGGTGACCGCATCGCCATAGCTGCCCAAGAGCGCGTCAATTGCGGCCTCTCCGTGCATTTCGATTTGCGGGAAATGGTGCCCGGCGGCGATGAAAAACTGGTCGCGGGACGAGGTTGCAGCCTCCGTCTCCGCCTCGAAATGCCGCAAAAGCTCGGTGCCGCGGTCGGACAGGCGTTCAGCTTCTTCCAGCAAGTTGCGGTGAAACCGCGCGCGCCATTGCGGATCAAGTTCACCATCCTCTACCAATATTTCGGCGGTGGCCCGGATTGCGGCGGCATTTGACAGGACCTCGTGCAAAGCCTCGGCCAGGACCGTATCGTGCTGGGCGCGGTTGCGCAGCGCCTCCGCCTCATCCTCCAATGCGGCGATCCGGGCGGCCTGCCCGGCAATGGCACCGGCCCAACCGGGAAAACGCGTCGACAAGACATCGATCCGGTCACGCTCCGGCGCGGCACCATGGTCGGGCAAATCCGCAACAGCCGCCAGCAGCGCCTGTTCCAGCGCCGGGTCGGCGCCATCGGCCAGCGTGCCGGGATCCAGCGCCAAAGCACGGGCCAAATCGCGCAAGAGCTTTCCACCGATCCGGCGTTTATTGTGTTCGATCAGGTTGAGGTAGCTCGGACTGATCCCTACCACCTCGGCCAGTGCCCCTTGCCGCAGGCCCAATTGCTGGCGCCGCTCGCGCAACCGCAGCCCGATCAGGCTGTTCTGGCGCTGTCGCGCCTGCATGTCTGTGCGTTGTTGCATTTTGTGTAGCCCGGTGAGACGCAAAATATTTACAGCTATTACAATGGATATCAACGGGTTGTGCAAATACCCTTCGAACGTCCGTTAAAAGTGTTCGAACAATCCCGCCGGGCTTAACGTTTGCACAATGTTCTTTGCGCCATATTGCGTCGTGGGTGTGGGCTAATGGTCTAAGTGAGCGAGGGTTGTGCCATGCAGGCGGTCCCCCCCATTCTTGTCGCCCCCATCCTGCCGGTTGCCGACCGGCTGCAGGGCGATTTGGCGATCAAAGCGCCGGCCCAACCTGGCGCCAGCGGATCACAGGGTGAAACCACCAATTCAGATGCCGAAAGCAGTGCTCTGGCCAGTGACCGGGCAAAAGAGATTGCGCGTGTCATTAACGGCCGCAGTGAAAGCGAGGTCCCGGAGGAAGACTGGATCATCCAGGGCTTCCCGCCGCTTGACACGCGTGAAGTTGGTGATCGTGATGTGATCGACCCGGATCGCCCGGCCGTGCGCGGCCCCGAACCGATCATCGGGGCAGAAGCGCAGCCACTGCCGCTGCCCGGCATGCCGGAGGCCGAGACGAGCCCCGAGGCCGGCGGCGAAGACGCCAAGATTGTCGAATTGCCCGGTGCCGCAAGGTCGGACACCGCCGACAGAGCCGAGGCAAAAGAGGATCGCGCGGAACAGGCCGAACCGGCCCCGCCGCAGCCCGTCAAAGCGGCAACCGGTCCAGCCTCACCCGGTGCCAGCGCCCCGGATGTGCCAGAGCCGCCCGCGCCCGGTGCCGTCGATATTCGCCGCTAAGCAGGTGCTGCGCCCACGGCAGATTTTACGTGCCGCGCGACTTTTCCGGGCCTGCACCCGGTTGGCGCGCGGCGGCCCTGGTTTCAAAGCCGCCGCACGCATTCTCAGGACGGCCCGCTTATTCCGCTAAAGCCGCGTCGGTCACCGTGCTTGTCCAGGCGCCTTCGGGCTCGGTCGTGATCACCGCATCGCCCCCCGCCAAAAGCGTGGCCACTGTGCGCGCATAGGCTTCCTCGTTCAGCGTCCCGCCGTTTTCATCGACCAACAGCGCGATCTCACCCATCATGCGAAGCTGATGCTCCTCCGTCTGGGCACCGGTCTCGTCATAGTCCAAGACGATCATCGCCGCGTCATCGGGATTTTCAGCCGCCCAGACCCAGCCGCGCATCGAGGCGCGCACAAAGCGGACCATCTTGTCGAAGAACTCCGGATCGGCCAGATCGTCTTCCAGCGCATAGATCCCGTCTTCGAGCGTGTCGGCGTCGTAATCTGAATAGCGGAAGGTCACGATCTCATCGGGGCTGATGCCCGCATCGATGATCTGCCAATATTCGTTATACGTCATGTTGGAGATGCAATCGACTTGGCGCTGCAAAAGTGGATCGACGTTGAAGCCAACCTGGACCAGGGTCACGCCGTTTTCCGAGCCGTCGACAGGAATGCCAAGCGAATCCATCCAGGCAAGAAACGTGTATTCGTTGCCGAAAAACCAATGCCCGACCGAATGGCCAGCAATGTCCGCGGGTTCTTCGATGCCGGTATCCGCCCAACAGCTGATCTGCAGGCCGGAGCGCACGAAAGGCTGCGCGATGTTGACAACCGGCACGCCAGCCTCGCGCGCGGCGAGTGCCGATGGCATCCAGTTCAGCATCACATCGGCTCCGCCGCCGGCCAGCACTTGAGGCGGCGCGATGTCCGGCCCGCCAGGCTGAATATCAACCGCCAAACCTTCCTCTTCGTAATAGCCGTTCTCCAGGGCCACATAATAGCCAGCAAACTGTGCCTGGGTGACCCATTGCAGCTGCAGCGTGACCTCATCAAGATGTCCATCCGCCTGGGCCGCCCCCGCTAGCCCGACGGCAATCCCTGCCAGTCCAATGAGTTTTTTCATCAATCACCTCCGTGTTTTTGGATTGGTTTTGGTTGGTCCCTGTTGGCCTACCGCCGCTGCGACGGGTGCCAAAATGTCATGCGCCGCTCCGCGACAGCAATCACCCCATAAATTGCTGATCCGGCCAAAGCTGCCACCGTGACCTCCGCCCATACAAGATCAAGATCGAACGAGCCGAAAGAAGTTTTGATGCGAAAGCCCATCCCATAGACCGGAGAGCCGAAAAACTCCGCAACGATGGCCCCAATCAAGGCAAGTGTGGAACAGACTTTTAGGCCATTGAAGAAAAACGGCAGCGTCATGGGCAGGCGAAGTTTCCACAGCGTTTGCGTGTAACTGGCGGCATAGGTGTGCATCAGGTCCTGCTGCATCCGGTCGCTGGCTTTGAGTCCTTGGACCATGTTGACGAGCATCGGGAAGAACACCATCACGACAACCACCGCCGCCTTTGATTGCCAGCCAAAGCCGAACCACATCACCAAGATCGGTGCCGTGCCGACGATCGGCAGCGAGGCGACAAAATTGCCCAAGGGCAAAAGGCCTTGCTGCAAGAACGCCGACCGGTCGATGGCCAACGCGGTCAGCACCGCCAGGATCGTACCGATCAAAAGCCCCGACATCGCGCCTTTGACCACGGTCTGCACGAAATCGAGCCACAAAAGTGGGATATCGGCGGCAAATCGCGCGGCAATGTCGGAGACAGCCGGCAAGAGCACCGGTGAGATATCGAAGGCCTGCACGCTAAGCTCCCACAGGCCCAAAAGCGTGGCACCAAAAATCGCGGGCACCAGAAACCGCACCGCCGTGCCGTCGAACTGATTTGCGATCCAGGCATTAAGCCACCAGGCGCCGAACCAGACGGCAAGCACCAGTGCCAGCCGTGGGTCCAGCAAAAGTGCTGCCAGGATCAGGATGGCACCCAGCCCCGGCAGCAGGAAGGGTGTGCTCAACCTCACCGGTCAGCCCCCATGCGCCGCTGCATCGCGCGCTCGATAAGGCCCAAAGCGCCCACCAGCGCGGCCGCACAAATCGCGGCCATGAAAAGCGCGGACCATATCTGGATCGTCTGGCCGTAATAGCTGCCGGTCAGCAGCCGCGCGCCAAGGCCAAAGCGTGCACCTGTCGGTAGCTCAGCCACAATCGCACCCACCAAACTGGCCGCGATGCCAATTTTTAGGGACGGGAACAGAAACGGCAGCGATGCTGGCAGACGCAGTTTCCAAAGCACCTGGCCTGCCGAGGCTGAATAGGTGCGCATCAGGTCCATATCCGCCGGCGCCGGGCTGCGCAGGCCTTTGACCATGCCCACGACCACCGGAAAGAAGGATAAATAGCTTGAGATCAGCGCCTTGGGCAGCAGGCCTGAAATGCCGACCGCATTCAAGACCACGATAATCATCGGGGCGATGGCCAGGATCGGCACCATCTGGCTGGCAATGGCCCAGGGCATGACGCTCAGGTCCATCGCGCGCGAATGCACAATGCCGATGGCCAGCGCCAGACCTGCCGCGGCGCCGACCAAAAAGCCCAGCATCGTCGGTGCCAGGGTCTGCCAGGCATGAAACACAAGGCTGCGCGGATTGCCCGTTAGCTCGCCGCGCCGCTCGCGCATCGGCGCCTCGCCAATCGTTGTGGCCCAAAGCTCGGCGCCGACTTGGTGCGGTGCGGGCAGAACGGGCCGCTCTTGCACCCAAACATCGTCGAGAATCTCTGCGGCGGAAAGGTCCGCGTCAGGTCCGGCCCGGTCGATTGTCCAGGCTTGGTTCAAGGGGATGCAGGCCAGATACCACACCAACACAATCACGATCAGCACAAGCGTGACCGGCCCAATCGCCCAGGCCGCGCGCCGGATCGCCAGGCACAGCGCGCATTCATGCGCTGGATGCTCATTTGCGGCGGTGGCTTCAGTCATCGCCCCGCTCCCACCGCATCAGCACTTCCGTCAGTCCTGTATCGGCGTCATCGACCACCTGTCGGATTTCGCGAAAGCCTTCACGGGCATAAAAGCGCCGCGCGCCGCGATTGGCGAGATAGGTCCACACGGCCAATTCAGTGCGCCCGGTTTTTGCGAGATCGAGAAACCGTTTGCCGAGCCCGCGGCCGGGTTTTGCGACATAAAGCGCTGTCACCTGTTGGCCGGATTCATCCAGGGCCATGAAGCCTGCCACCGGATTGCCCGACACCCAAACCTGCCGTTCGACAAAAACAAAATCGGCGTAAAAGGCGGCGATATCTTCGGGGCTGTAGGTGCGCGTCATCCAATCGCGCTGATCGATCCGATCGTTCAGGATCGCCGCGCAAGCGGCGGCATCTTCCGCTCGTCCGCGCCGCAGCGACACCTCTTGTTGGTCGGCCAGATCGATCATGACCCCCCTGCCGATCCGGGATTGGCCGCCAGGCATTTGGCCGTATCAAGAGGGCGTTTGCAGCAACGCTTAGTCATAGGCATGCCCCGCGCGCAGCCCCTCACGCACCCGCGTGGCGATGGCCTGAAACTCGGGCGTGTCGCGAATTTCCAGTGGCCTTTCGCGCGGCAGGTCGCTTTCAATCACATCGGTGATCCGCCCAGGCCGCGGGCTCATCACAACGATCTTGGTGCTCAGATAAACGGCTTCCGGGATGGAATGTGTGACAAACCCGATGGTCTTTCCGGTTTGATCCCAGAGCTTCAGAAGCTCCGCATTCAAGTGGTCGCGCACGATCTCATCAAGCGCGCCGAAGGGTTCATCCATCAACAGGATATCGGCGTCGAATGCCAGCGCGCGCGCGATCGACGCCCGCTGCTGCATTCCGCCTGAAAGCTGCCAGGGAAATTTCTTGCCAAATTCTGCCAGATCAACAAGTTGCAGCACTTCGTCCACACGCCTTTGTTGCTCAGCCACGGGCATGCCCATGATCTCAAGCGGCAACTTGATATTGCGCTCAATCGTGCGCCAAGGATATAGTCCTGCGGCTTGGAACACATAGCCATAGGCGCGCGCTTGCCGGGCGGCATCAGGGCTCATCCCATTGACGCTGATCGTGCCGCCGGTGGGATGTTCGAGCGCCGCGATGACGCGAAGAAACGTGGTCTTGCCGCAGCCCGACGGGCCGATGAAGGAGACAAACTCCCCCGCTTTGATCTCTAGGTCCACGCCTTTGAGCGCATGGACCGGGCCATCGGTGGTCTCAAACGTCAGATCGAGGGCGCGAGCCTCGATCACAGCTGCGGAAACGGCTTCAAACGGCATGACCACCCGTCCAAGCCTGATTGCTGCCGAGGATTCCGGCCACCTGCGCAACAAGTCGGGTGCCGGTCTTCAACTCCCATTGCGGCACGCCGGAGCCGGGCGGGTACTGCTGTCCCATCCGTAACGGCACCGCCTTGGCCAACCGGTTGGGCCCGGTCAGGGTAAAGAGTTCTCGCAACTGCCGCTTCTTGATCGCCTCAACGTCAATCCCGTCTTCGCGCAGTAGGTCCTCGACATGTGGTGCCCCGGCGTTTGCCGAAAGATGGCCCTGCACCTTGCCTCCGGAAAAGTGGCTGTAGCCACGTAGGGAGAACTGATGCACCGTAGGCAACTTCGAAAAGAACACGAGTGCCCAACCGCCCGACAGGCGACCGGGTTCGTAGCCCAACCTGCGCGCAAGCTCCACTCCCGAAACGCCGTGGATGTACTTTGACAGGGTGAAGTATCCCCCTGCATAGATGGTTTGTCCGGCGCGCCAGTCGTTCGGATTCTGGCTGCCCGTCATGTTATATCCCCGCCGGGATGTTCATCGGGTCGCGTTCGACCTTGCGCGGCGAGTTGAGGTCCTTCCATTGGCTGAATGCTTTTGCCGCAGAACTGAAGGCTGGGCGCGGCACGAATTTTCCGCGGCCCGGTTGCGGCTGGCTGTTCTGACCCCAGGCCCAAATCACGTCGCCTCGGCTCAGCGTGAACCGGGCCTGGGCGCTCACCTCCATGCCTTCCCAGACGCTGTAATCGAGCACCGATTTCTGGGTCGCCGCACTTAGCGTCTTTGACTGTTTGGGGTCCCAGACGACCACATCGGCATCGGCGCCCGGCACCAGAGCGCCTTTTTTTGGGTATATATTCAATATCTTGGCGATATTGGTGGAGGTAACGGCGACAAATTCCTCCGGCGTCAGCCGCCCCGTCTCGACCCCAAAAGTCCACATAACGGCGAGCCGTTCTTCCAGCCCGCCCGTGCCGTTGGGGATGAAACGAAAATCCTCGACACCCATCTTCTTTTGTTCAGAATCGAACGCGGCATGATCGGTCGCCACAACCTGCAAGGATCCGGCGGCAAGCCCGTTCCACAGCCCGTCTTGATGCGCTTTGGAACGGAATGGCGGGCTCATGACCCGCTGCGCGGCATGCAGCCAATCCTTTGAGAGATACTCGGAATCATCCAGCGTCAGGAATTGCGCCAGCGGCTCGCCATAGACCCGCATCCCCTTCTGGCGCGCGCGGCGGATGGCTTCATGAGCCTGCTCGCAGCTGACATGCACGATGTAGAGCGGCGTGCCCACGGCATCGGCGATCATGATGGCGCGGTTGGCGGCCTCACCCTCGACCTCGGGCGGGCGCGACAAGGCATGGCCCTCAGGCCCGGTGATCCCCATCTCGATCATCTTTTTCTGCAGCAGATCCACCACATCGCCGTTTTCGGCATGGACCATCGGCAAGGCGCCCAATTCTTTGCAGCGCGCGAAGGAGGCGAACATCTCGTCATCCTCGACCATCAGCGCGCCTTTATATGCCATGAAGTGTTTGAACGAATTCACGCCCATCTCAACGGCGTCTTTCATCTCCGTGAATATCGCCTCGTTCCAGCCGGTGATGGCCATGTGATAGCCGATGTCAGAAGTAATCTGCGGCGCCGATTTGCGGTGCCATTCATTGATCGCGTTCTTGATCGAGCCATCCTCGCCCGGCAGGCAAAAATCGACCAGCATCGTGGTGCCACCGGCAGCTGCCGCCCAGGTGCCACTTTCGAAGGTCTCAGCCGCGGTGGTGCCCATGAAGGGCATTTCCAGATGGGTATGCGGGTCGATCCCGCCGGGGATGACATAAGCCTCAGATGCGTCGATCACCTCGTCGCCCGAGAGGTTCTCACCGATCTCAGCGATGGTCTCACCTTCGACCAGGATATCGGCTTTGAATTGCCGGTCAGCGGTCACAACCGTGCCGCCTTTGATCACCTTGCTCATGTCAGTTTCCCCTCACCCGTCAAACTCCGAAATGTTAATGCCCGCGCCGCGGGTGCAGATCATGCGGCCGTCGCGTGTTTCCAGCGGGATGTACGTGTCCTCGACCACACCCTCATAGAGCCACCAATAGCAGCCATCCGTTTGCACCCGGACCGAGCTGATATCTTGCCCCGGACGCACGACCGCGCGAACTTCCTCGCTCAGCAAGGCTGTCTCACCTTCCGGCGTTGTTGGAACACATGCTGAAAGCGGGATTACGGCCGCCATTCCAAGGGCTTTCCAAGCGATGTTCATTCAACGATCTCCGCTGTTTCGACGACCGCATGAAAGAGCACATCGGTACCGGCACGGGCCCATTCGGGGCTAATCTCTTCGGCCTCATTGTGGCTAAGACCGTCAACGCAGGGGCACATGACCATGGCGGTGGGGGCCACATCATTGATCCAGCAAGCGTCATGGCCCGCGCCTGAGACGATATCCATATGGCTGTAGCCCAACCGTTCGGCCGCGTCGCGGATGGCGCCAACGCAGGCCTCATCGAAGGCGGGCGGGTCAAACTGACCGACAATCTCAGCCTCGAATGTCACGCCGATTTCAGCGCAAATCTTCGGGGCACGTTCCATCAATTCAGCATACATCGCGTTGAGTTTATCGAGCAGATGCGTGCGCATATCGACGGTGAAGACGACCTTGCCGGGGATGATATTGCGCGAGTTCGGATAGACATCCACATGACCGATGGCACCCACCGCATTGGGCTGATTTTTCATCGCAATTTCGTGCACAAGCTCGGTCACCAGCGCCAGGCCACGGCCGGCATTCTTGCGCATATGCATCGGCGTGGAGCCGGTATGGCTTTCCTTACCGGTGATGGTGCATTCGATCCAGCGCAAGCCCTGGCCATGGGTGACCACGCCGATATCGCGGCCTTCGGCCTCTAGGATGGGGCCCTGTTCGATATGCAGCTCAAAAAAGGCGTGCATCTTGCGCGCGCCGACCGCCTCGTCGCCGACCCAACCGATGCGCTTGATCTCATCGCCGAAGGTCTTGCCCTCCGCATCGACGCGGTCATAGGCCCAATCGAGCGTATGGCGCCCGGCAAAAACGCCGGAGGCCAGCATGGCCGGTGCAAAGCGCGTGCCTTCTTCGTTGGTCCAGTTGGTCACCACAATCGGGTGCTTGGTTTTGATGCCCAGATCATTGAGCGTACGGATGATCTCCAATCCGCCAAGGACGCCCAGCACGCCATCGTATTTCCCACCCGTGGGCTGGGTATCGAGATGCGATCCGACATAAACCGGCAGCGCGTCGGGGTCCGTTCCTTCGCGCCGGGCAAACATCGTGCCCATTTGATCGACGCCCATGCTCATCCCGGCTGCTTCGCACCAGGATTGAAACAGCGCCCGTCCCTCGGCATCCGCATCGGTCAGCGTCTGGCGGTTATTGCCGCCTGCGACACCTGGGCCGATCTTGGCCATCTCCATGAGCGTATCCCACAAACGCTCCCCGTCGATCCTGAGGTTCTCACCCGGTGCTGCCATGCTGTCTCTACTTCAATTCGGTTTCAATGAACGCCATCGGCGCGGCGCCGCCATTGATGACATTGTGTTCCACGCCGGCATCCCGGCGATAGACCGTGCCCGCGGGGATCAGAACATCGCGCGACGCACCGCCAGGCTCTTCCAGCCGCATTTGGCAATCAGTCAGTGCGGTGATCAGATAATCCATCCCGTGCACGTGCCAGCCGGTCTCATCCTGCGGCGCGAAATCGAACCGCGTCACCCGCACGCGGTCATCATCGACCAGCATTTGCGCCTTGGCAGTGGCCATCAATCAAGCCCCTTCAGCACGTCATGCAGTGTGCCAATAAGCTGATCGATATGGGGTTTTTCGATGATCAGTGGCGGTGACATGGCGATGATATCACCCGTCGTGCGGATCATGACACCTTTCTCATAGGCCTCAAGGAAGGCGGTGAAGGCGCGCTTGGTCGGCTCACCCGGCATCGGTTCCAGCTCAATGCCGCCAATGAGGCCCAGATTGCGAACATCAATGACATGGCGCGCATCTTTGAGCGAATGCAGCGCGTCCTGCCAATAAGGCGCCATTTCCGCGCAGCGCTCAAAAAGGCCCTCTTCGCGGTAGGTCTCAAGCGTCGCAAGCCCTGCCGCCGATGCCAGCGGAGAGCCGGAATAGGTATAGCCATGGAACAACTCGATCAGATGTTCGGGGCCTTGCATGAACGCGTCATGCACATCTTTCGTGGCCAGAACCGCGCCCATGGGCACCGCACCGTTGGTTAGGCCTTTTGCACAGGTGATCAGGTCCGGCATGACGTCGAAGTAATCGGCAGCAAACGGCGCGCCGAGGCGTCCGAACCCGGTGATCACCTCATCGAAGATCAGCAAAATGCCGTGTTTGGTGCAGATATCGCGCAGCCGTTGCAGATAGCCCTTGGGCGGGATCAAAACGCCGGTAGAGCCTGCCACGGGCTCCACGATGCAAGCCGCGATCGTTTCTGCCCCATGAAGTGCCGCGATCCGCTCCAACTCATCAGCGAGATCGGCGCCGTGCTCCGGCTGGCCCTTGGAATAGGCGTTCAGATCGGGCTGATGGGTATGGGGCAGATGGTCGACCCCATTCAGCAGCGTGCCAAAGACCTTGCGGTTATTGACGATACCACCGACCGAGATGCCGCCGAAATTGACGCCGTGATAGCCGCGTTCCCGCCCGATCAGACGCGTGCGTGCCCCCTGGCCAATGGCGCGCTGATAGGCGATGGCAATTTTCAGCGCACTTTCAACCGCTTCCGACCCGGAATTGGTGAAAAACACATGCTCAAACGGCTCCGGCGCCATGTCGCGGACCTTGTTGGCCAGCTCAAACGCTTTGGGATGGCCCATCTGGAACGCCGGCGCGTAATCAAGCTCTGCGGCCTGGTTTTGGATGGCCGCGACAATCTTGGGCCGGTTATGGCCCGCATTGCAGCACCAAAGACCCGCCGCCCCGTCCAAAACCTCGCGCCCATCGGCGGTTTTGTAGTGCATCCGGTCCGCTGAGACGAGCATCCGGGGCGCTTTTTTGAACTGCCGGTTGGCCGTGAATGGCATCCAAAACGCGCTGAGGTCGTTTGGGATCGTAGTCGATCGGTCGAGTGCCATTGCATGCCTCCCCTTGGCTGGCTAGCATTGACCAACTGGTCAAGAATAAGGCTACGCCGCCGCCGCTGGCCGGTCAACGAATTGAACTCAAGCGCGCGCTGATGCGCAAGGCAAATGATGCGAAATCGGGCATTGGCGCTGCGAAAAGCGGCATGGCCTTGCGAGCCGAGGGGAAAGGGTGCCATGGTCACGTCATGAGTATTTTAGAGCCGCGCACTCGCATTCAGCGCAAAAATCACGACGCCATTCTCGAAGCCGCTTTGGATGTTTTCTCGCAAAAGGGCTTTGCTGCAGCGACGATCGATAAAATCGCCGCTGAGGCCGGCATGTCGAAGCCGAACCTGCTGTATTATTTCCCGTCGAAAGAAGCGGTGTTCGAAAAACTGATGGGATCTCTGCTTGCGGTCTGGCTTGCCCCCTTGCAAGAACTTGATGCAGAGGGCGGCGATCCCGTTGAGGAAATCCTGCGCTATGTCGCGCGCAAATTGCAAATGTCGGCCGAGATGCCGCGTCAGAGCCGGCTTTTCGCCCATGAGATCCTCGATGGTGCGCCACGGATCGGCGATGGTTTGTCAAGTGATCTCAAAGCTCTGGTCGATGAAAAGGCGAAGGTGATTGCCGGGTGGGCCGCTTCTGGCCGGATCGCGCCGGTCGATCCGCACCATCTGATCTTTTCGATCTGGTCTCTGACCCAGCATTATGCTGATTTCGACATCCAGGTGCGCGCCGTTTTGGGACCGGGTCGTGATCCGTTTCAGGAGGCCGCTGACCATCTTGAAACGCTCTTTCGCCGGATGCTGACGCCATGAAACTCAATGCCACCCTGCCGTTCCTGCTGATCAGTGCAGCACTGCCCGCCACTGCCCAAGATCGATCGCAGGCGACGGTTTTTCACCTCGAAGGCTACGACCTGGCGCAGGCCATCCATCGGGTGGAAGGTCTGTGCATTGACGGGATGGGCTGGCCTAGAATCGTATCGGACAATCCCGACACGTTCGAGACGGGCCGCATCGCCACCCTGCCCCTGGTTGAGCGGCGCGTGGCCGAGTTTGGCGCGGACGTACTTTATGCCGTCAGCCCGGGATGCCTGTCACATCTTGGCCGAGAGATCGGCATGGACGCGATCCTCGTTGTCGATCCAATCTCGCTAGTCGACTGATCTGTGCCGCTTTTTTGGCGGTCGGATTACCTGGACCTGCGGTCCATTTGGCCCGGCAAATACGAAACCACCACGCTCAGCGGCAAGCGCCTACTTGTTGGCGCAGTTATGGACCGGGCAGGTATCGAAGCCCAGACGCGTTTAGGGTCGATCGCGTCAAAGACCGATGGGGTGATTACTTAGCCTTCCTTGCGAAAGATCATCTCAACCGGAGCAATCCGCCCGGCGTCGAGATTGGCGACGTAGTTTTCAAACTTCAACGGCGCAGTTTCTCCCATCATCAGGTGTATGCCCAAAGGCTGCGGCCCCTCGGCGGCTTTCGCCAATGCTTTGGCAAAGAACTCTTTGGCGAATGCGCTGCGGTCTTCTTCGTGGGTCAGGACTAGATCGGCGGCTTGGGCGGCGAGCTTGTAAAGCGACGGCGGGTCGACAAACGACGTCTCCGCCATGCTTGACCAGGGCAGCGGGAAGGCCAAGGGTTCGGGATCGACGCCACGCATGACGTCAAAAAGCGCAAATGTCGCGCCGGGTTTCAGGCAGCGTGAGATCTCGGACAAAAGTGCGACCTTGTCACCGATATTCATGCCCACATGCATCAAGACGGCCAGATCAAAGGACCCGCTTGGCACCGGCATCGACAGCGCAGAGCCCTGGCGGAACTGCGCCAGATGCCCCAGTCGCACCATCTCGGTCAGAGCGACGGCGGTTTCAACAAATTCCGGTGTCAGATCTATCCCCGTGACACGAGCGCCAAACCGGTCCGCGATCAGCCGCGATGTGCCGCCGATCCCACAACCCACATCGAGGACCGACATGTCGGCATTGATTGTCAGGCGATCGAACAGATGGTCGGAGGCTTGCAACCCGCCGGTATGAAACTCATCGCCCGCTTTAAGATCGCTTGCTGTTGCGGTTGCCGGATCAACGCCGATGGCCCTAAGCGCATCCTTCACCCGCTCGGTGAGCAGACCAGTTGTGTAATGTTCTGCGACCACCTCTTCAACGTTTGCCATGGCTTGGGTCCTCAAATGGATCAAGGGAAGATGCCCAAGCCTATCACGAATTCAGCGCCTGATGGATGCCCGCATCCGCATCGCAACCGCCGCAGCTGCGGTTGCGGCGACAAGGCGTTCCTGCCGCTCGCAAATATCACTTTGTCGGCACGGGGTCGCGCGCAGGCTTGTGGGTACTCTTGTGATTCGACGGCCGATATTCCGTCGGCGCATTTTGGCTCAAGCCGGCACCGAGATTTTTGACCAGGCAGATTATTTCGCGCACATGGCCATCTGCCCAATCAATATGCGATGGTAGCTGCGTTTCGGCGCGGAATGGGCGCTTTTCACGCCGAGACAGCTTGCGTATAAGCGCGCAGATTACAAAGGTCGCGTAGGGAGAGCAGGGCCAGATGACGCAAAAGCCGCAGGACAGTGACGTCGCCTTCATCCGCGCCTTGGCAGAGCTTTTGCGCGAAAACGATCTCACGGAACTGCAGGTCAAACGCGACTACGGCGAATCTGACAGCCTAAATGTGCGTGTAAGCCGCGCAGCACCGCCCGTCCAACAACCGATCTTGCCTGTGGCCAATCCGGCGCCCGCACCCGCCGCCGCACCGACTGCGGTTGTTGATCCCGGACCGGCCGTTGCTAAGCCGGCGCCTGCACCGAACCCGTCCGATGATCCCAATGCCGTGACCTCGCCGATGGTCGGCACAATCTACCTGCAAGCGGAGCCGGGGACGCCGGCCTTCGTCTCGGTCGGCGACCAGGTCTCGGAGGGGCAAACCCTGCTCATCGTCGAGGCGATGAAGACAATGAACCAGATCCCCAGCCCACGGGCCGGTGTGGTCAAACGCATCCTGGTCGATGACGGCGCGCCGGTTGAATATGGCGAGCCTTTGATGGTCATCGAATAGATGTTTTCGAAGATCTTAATCGCCAATCGCGGAGAGATCGCGCTCCGCGTGGTGCGGGCCGCGCGAGAGATGGGCGTGGCCAGCGTGGCTGTGCATTCGACGGCCGATGTGGACGCGATGCATGTGCGCATGGCTGACGAGTCGATCTGTATCGGGCCGCCCCAGGGCGGGCAAAGCTATCTGCATATCCCCTCGATCATCTCGGCTTGTGAGATCACTGGCGCGGACGCAATCCATCCGGGCTATGGGTTTCTCAGCGAGAATGCGAGTTTCGTGCAGATCGTTGAAGACCACGGGATCAAATTCATCGGCCCCACTGCGGCCCATATCCGCGTCATGGGCGACAAGATCACCGCCAAGGATACGATGAAAAAGCTTGGCGTGCCGGTGGTGCCGGGATCAGATGGCGGCGTGCCCGATCTGGCCCAGGCCCGCGATGTCGCGACACAGATCGGCTATCCGGTGATCGTCAAGGCAACCGCCGGTGGCGGCGGGCGCGGCATGAAATTGGCCCAGACCGAGGCTGATCTCGAAACCGCGTTCCAGACCGCGCGGGCCGAAGCCAAAGCCGCGTTTGGCAATGATGAGGTCTATATCGAGAAGTTCCTCGGCCGCCCGCGCCATATCGAAGTGCAGGTCTTTGGCGACGGCAAGGGCCGCGCGGTGCATCTGGGCGAGCGGGACTGTTCGTTGCAGCGCCGGCATCAAAAAGTGCTCGAAGAAGCGCCGGGCCCGTCGATTGACCCACAGACGCGCGCGCGCATCGGCGCCACATGTGCCAAAGCGGTTGCAGATCTGGGATATGAGGGCGCGGGCACGATTGAGTTCTTATACGAAGACGGTGAGTTCTACTTCATCGAGATGAACACTCGGCTTCAGGTCGAACACCCCGTCACAGAAGCGGTTTTTGGTGTCGATCTTGTAGCCGAGCAGATCCGCGTGGCCGCGGGCCAGCCCATGGCGCTGGCGCAAGAGGCATTGCAGGTAAACGGGCACGCGATCGAGGTCCGCATCAACGCCGAAAAACTGCCCAGCTTTTCGCCCTCACCCGGCACCATCACGCAGTATCATGCGCCAGGCGGCCTGGGTGTGCGCATGGATAGCGCGCTTTACGACGGCTACCGCATCCCGCCCTATTACGACAGCTTAATCGCCAAACTGATCGTGCATGGCCCAGACAGGCCGTCAGCGCTTGCGCGCCTGAACAGGGCCTTGGGTGAGCTGATTGTGGACGGTATCGATACAACCGTTCCGCTGTTTCACGCGATTCTCGCGCAGGAGGAAATCCAGCGTGGCAATTACGACATTCATTGGCTTGAGCGATGGCTTAAAGACCAAGAAGTCACCGATTAGAGCCGGGAAACGGAAAATTGAATGTTTTTTTTCGCCCCTAGACGGCGTGCATGCAGCCTGCAATCAGTTCGGCGATGCGCAAAATCACGCCAATTCCGTTGCACCACCAACGACTTTATCCACTGAATTTATCGCCCTGCACGTATTGCGCGAACCGCCCCACCCCGATACCGGGTGAATCATTAACGAGCGTGACTTTAGAGCTTGAAATCAAAGATAATCGTCGCGCCGGCGCCGGCGTGATAGATTTGGTTCCACAATGGTCGAAAACACCACATTCAAAACCCGGCCGACGCTGACACCGGATATTATGCTGCGCGCTTATGCGACGGGCATTTTCCCGATGTCCGAAAGCCGCGACGCGTCGGAGATCTTTTGGGTCGACCCGACAGATCGCGGCGTCCTGCCGCTTGATCGGTTCCATATCTCCCGCTCGCTCGCGCGAGAGATCAAGCGGGAACGGTATCAAATTAAGATCGACACCGCCTTTTCGGCCACGGTCGCGGGCTGCGCGGATCGTGAAGATACCTGGATCAACGATGAGATTGCGGGCCTTTATGACGGGCTGTTTCAGGCCGGGCACGCCCATTCAATCGAAGTTTGGCAGGGCCGTGCGCTGGTCGGCGGGGCTTATGGCGTGACCCTAGGTGCAGCGTTTTTCGGCGAAAGCATGTTTTCGCACCGGCCCAACACATCAAAGATCGCGCTCGCTTATCTGGTGCTGCGCTTGCGTGTTGGCGGGTTCAAGCTGTTTGACACGCAATTCATCACCCCCCATCTCGCCAGCCTTGGGGGGATCGAATTGCCCCGCACGCGCTATCACACCATTTTATCGGCCGCCCTTCAGCGGGAGGGTGATTTTTACGCCCAGCCGGAGCCTGTCGACCCTCAGGACGTGCTGCAGGTGAGCACCCAGACATCGTAGCGCGGATGTTCCAGCGCCATAAGCGCCGGGCTCGACGCCACCATCCAACCATCAAAAAGTCCGCGCCCTTCCAGATCGGCAATCTGGAGATGGGCAAATGCGTCTGATGCCGGGTTTGCAACCGGATAGCGGCATTCATTCAATCGGATGGCGAGGCGTCCGATGACCACGGTTTCACCGACTTCCATGTCGAAATCCGTGGTTGTGCCAACGGTTTTGTCGAGCGCGCGCAAGGTTGCCGCCGGTGCGGATTCGGCAGCAACGCTTTGTGTGTTCTGCGCGTCGCGCATATTGCGCGTCTCGACCATAGCAACGCCCGAGCCAGAACTTTCCACAAAACCCGATTGCCGCGACCCCCGGGCGATCAAGCCGCTATCGGGGTTCGGCAGCGGCGTCTGCTGCAGGCCAATCTCAGGGTTGACGGCGATGCCGAAGCCACCACCTGGACTGCCGTCTTGGTCCTGGCCTTGGCTCGGATCGGGCGGGTCAATCGGGTCGGTCGGATCAGCGGGATCGGCAGGGTCAATCGGCGAGACGGTGAAGCCGCCCGATTGTGCATAAGCCGCGCCCAGAAGCAGCAGGGAAAACATAACGGAGGCAACGAGTACGCGCATCTATTCCGGGCTCCAGGCCTCATAATCCTTCATGTCCGCAGGCTCCGCCCGACGGATCGAACCGGGCGGCGCATAAGCAGCGTCTGTGCCGGTTTGGTTTGGCAAATGAGGCTCTTCCCAGGATTTATGCCTAAGCGGTTGGTCGGTCGGCGGCGCGTCCCAGGTGTGATGCAGCCAGCCATGCCAATCGGGGCTCACCCGGCTGGCCTCGGCTTCACCGTTATACATAACCCATCGCCGCGCATCATCTTCAGAGCGGTAAAAGACGTTGCCCGCATCGTCTTCGCCGACACGTATGCCGTGGCGCGCAGTGAAAATCTGCGTAACGATGGTCGAGCCATGCCACCAGGTGAACAGCCGCTTGATAAAGTCGGACATCTGCATCGCCCCTTTTGGGTCTCTTGATATTGGTTTTGCCGCATGTCCCAAAGCCGGTCCAGCGCAAACCCGTCGCTAGCGGCGCTTAGCCGCCCTTTGCCGACAGCGCGCGCCCAGCCTTGGTTGAAGCTACTGAGCGGCTGGCGTATGCGATGATCAACCAATCAAAGGGAGAGACCAGATCCATGCAAGATGGCCCGTCCTATGGCTTTGACACGCTGCAGATCCACGCCGGCAGCAGCCCCGACCCGGCAACCGGCGCGCGTCAGACGCCGATTTATCAATCGACCGCCTTTGTGTTTCGCGATGCCGAACATGCCGCCGCGCTGTTCAACCTCCAAGAGGTCGGCTTCATCTATTCGCGCCTGACCAACCCCACGGTCGCCGTCTTGCAAGAACGCATCGCCACGCTTGAGGGCGGCGCGGGCGCGGTCTGCTGCTCGTCTGGCCATGCCGCGCAGATCATGGCGCTCTTTCCGCTGATGGGACCGGGTAAAAACGTGGTCGTCTCGACCCGGCTCTATGGCGGCTCGGTCACGCAGTTTTCGCAGACGATCAAACGCTTCGGCTGGTCTGCGACATTTGTCGATTTCGACGATCTGGGCGCGATCAAGGCGGCAATTGACGACAATACCCGAGCCGTGTTTTGCGAAGCGATTGCCAATCCGGGCGGCTATATCACCGATCTGCCAGAGATTGCCGCCATCGCCGATGAGGCTGGCCTGCCGCTTATTGTCGATAACACTTCGGCCACGCCCTATCTGTGCCGACCCATCGAACATGGCGCCACGCTTGTTGTGCATTCGACGACCAAATACCTGACCGGCAACGGCACGGTGACCGGCGGCGCGGTGGTCGATTGCGGCACATTCGATTGGTCTGCTTCCGACAAGTTCCCCTCGCTCAGCACACCCGAGCCGGCCTATCACGGCCTCACGTTTCACGAGACATTCGGACCGCTGGCCTTCACCTTCCACGGGATTGCGGTCGGTTTGCGCGATCTCGGTATGACGATGAACCCACAGGGCGCGCATTACACCCTGGTCGGCATGGAGACGCTGAGCCTGCGGATGGACCGCCATGTCGAAAACGCCGTGAAAATCGCCACTTGGCTGGAAGGCCATGCGGCGGTTGAAGCGGTCACTTATGCGGGCCTGCCCTCCTCGCCTTACTATGATCGCGTCGCAAAGATTTGCCCACGCGGCGCCGGTGCGCTGTTCACCGTGGCCCTTAAGGGTGGCTATGAGGCTTGTGTAAAGTTCGTCAATTCGCTGGAGATCTTCAGCCATGTCGCCAATTTGGGCGATGCGCGCAGCTTGGTGATCCATTCGGCCTCGACCACGCATCGCCAGCTAACGCCTGAACAACAGGTTGCGGCCGGTGCGGCACCAAATGTCGTGCGCCTGTCAATCGGGATCGAGGACGCCGATGATCTGATTTCTGATCTCGACCGCGCGCTTTCGGCCTCTGCCGGCTAGATCGAGCAGGCCGATCCCCACAGCTCTGCCTGGTTAAGCGCGGAGCTGGGCGGGGGATATCACCGGCCAAACTGTGGATAAAACCGCTAAGGCAAAGGTTTGTTTCCATATGAAAACCGGCATTTTGTTGCGCGCGGAACCTGCTATAAAGCGGGACGCGTAGGGAAAGGTGGGCCCTGGGCTTTGACCCTGGAAAGGACGGCATGGCGGTCGATTTCGCGCTGTTTCTGTCGCCGGAAGGCATCGCGCTGGCACATCGCCAGCCGGAAGGCCATTGGGCGTTAATTGGTGAAACCGGCCTGGATGTGCCGGACCTGGGTCACAGGCTCACGCTGTTGCGTGAAACCGGCGAGGCCCGGGGCGGCCTCGATTTCCCGACGCTGCTGATTCTGCCCGACGACCAAATCCTCTACGCAGAACTGGCCGTCACGCGCGGCGAAGGCCAAGACATGAAGGCCGCCGTGGGCCAAGCACTCGACGGACGCACGCCCTATGCTTTGGGTGAGCTTGCCTTTGATTTCCGGACCCGTGGGACAAGCCGCGTGCAGGTTGCGGCTGTGGCGCAAGAAACGCTGACAGAGGCCATGGATTTCGCCCGGGCGGCGGGCTTTAACGGCGCAGGCTTTGCCGCGACGCCACCCGAAAGCAAGTTCGCGGGCGTGCCGGTTTTTGAAGTTGCATCCGGCATCGGTGATCTTGCTCTGCCCGGTGTTGGCCTGGCCATTGGCCCTGACAATTGGGGCCTGCCGACGGCGCAATTGCCCGAAGAAACCGGCCAGGTTTTTGTCACTGAGGCCACAGCCCCGGTGCAAACCGCGCCCGAACCAGCTGCCCCAGCTGAGGCCTTTCTAGAAGAGACCGATGCGCAATTGGTCGAGGATGACGAAACGGCCGAGCCCGATCCGCTGCCCGATACCGGCGTATCCATTGCTGTGACGGACGAGGCAGAGGCCGAAACACCCGATCCGTCGGATGCTTTGAGTGAGACGGCGGTGGAATCTGACCTCACCGCCGGGGATGGGCCTGGCATTGAAGCCGCACCAGGTGATGAACATTTCGCCGAGGCCGCGGCCCAGTTGGATATCGATGACCTCGCTGAGGATGAACCCGTCAGCGAGCCTCCATCGGCGCCTGAGACCACTCAAGCGCCATCAGACACGCCGGAGCCAACCCCTGCATGGGATGCCGAACCAGACGCGGCAACGGCCGCGGATGCCATTGCTGACACGCCAGTGGCCCAGGCGCATCCCGAACTGGCCTTGGCGGATATCGAAACTGTACCTGCCTCTCAGGAGCCCCCGAACGACCTGCCGGACCCCGACATGCCGGAGCCCGACAGCGCGGATCGCTGGCCCGAGATCGATCCGCCCTGGCCCAACGCATCGGCGGCGGACGAAACCCATATCGACGACCTGGCGAGCCGGGATCTGTCGGCCGAAAACGGCGCGGAGCCGGCGCCCCAGACTGAAGCGGAACCGCCCGAACCGGAGCCGCAGTTTTCGGCCTCTTTTGCCATCTCGGCCGAGGACGAAGTCGCAGCGACCCCTGAGATCGCACCTGCGCCCCTCGATGCACCTGAACCGGCAATTGAGAGCTCTCACACCGGTGCGGCAAGCTTTGCGTTTCGCCCCGAGCCCGAGGCCGACGCACCAACCACGCCGCGCTTTTCAACGCATCGGCGGCTCAATGCCCCACCCGAGGCCGTCGCCCGGGTGATCAAAAAGCGCCGGTCCCGGCTGGGGCTGATACCGACGGCAGAGCCCGCTCGGGACAATAGCGCGCCACCCGACCCGCGGCCGGAGCCTTTGCCCGAACCCGCGCCCGCCCCGTCCGCGAAAGGCAGCAAGGCCAAGAAAAAGCGCGTGGCCAAGACGCCTGCGCTTTTTGCCGGAGCAGGCCGCGCGCCCGAGCCTGCGACGCTTCCAGATCCCGAATTGGACATGCCGCCGCCAGCGCCATCAGACCCCAAGGCCCGCAGTGCCCGCGCGGAGGCGACAAAGGATGTGCCCGTGGGTTTGCCGCCCGGATTGGCGCAACGGCTGCGGCTGCGCCGGGCAGCCGTCCGCGCCGCGGAGAACGAAGGCCTGTCAGGCGGCGCGCAAGGTGCCAGCGTGCCGCGACCGGCAGGCCTGCCGCCCGCGCCCAAAGTCGCCCACCGACCGGCGGAACGCGACCCTGAAATCGCTGCTGCGCGGCAGCAGACGGCACCCATTGTCGGCGAGAGGATCGAGATCGACGATCCGGTGATGACCGGTGGCATGCTCGCCCGGCGCAGCGACACAATTGCGCGCCCGTCGCTGCGCACAGCGCTTGTACTGACGGTTGTCTTGGTTCTGCTTTTGGCCTTGATCGCGGTCTGGTCTGCCCTTTTCTTGCCCGACAGCCGCGTGGCCCGCATCCTTGGCCGCGTCGCGCCAGAAGTGCCGGTGGCCGAACCTGCGCCGGAAACCGCAAGCGCCGCATCCACGTCGGCGGGCGGTGACGCGGCGCCTGCGCCAAATGACCCGCTGGCTGAGATCGCAGCGCTTACGCCGGGATTATCGACGCCTGAGGTTGATCCGCAATCCTCTGCGCCCTTGGAGGCCGAGCCGGAAGACACAGCGCCGTCCCCGCCTGAGCCGCAAGTAATCACCCCGCCGCCGCGCGTGCCGCCGCCCTCGCTTGAAGAGGCCGAGGCCGAATATGCCGAATACAGCATCTGGCAATTGGCGCCCGACCCGCCGGCAGAACCGGCACGTGAGTTTCTCATCCCCGAAGTGCGCGATGATATCGACTTGGCCGAGATTGAACGTGTCAGCCTGGGGCAAGAGGCATTGGCGGTCTTTTCGCCCAGCCCGCCCGTAACCCCGCAAGGCGACCGGGCGCCGTTGCCCTTCGGGACGGCCGTTACCGCGCGCGGGTTGGTGGCGCCGACACCCGAAGGCGTGCTTACGCCTGATGGTGCGTTTATCGTTCTGGGCGCACCGCCATTTGAGGCCGTGCAACGGCCCGGCGCTGATCCCGACCCCGACCCCGAGGCGCAGCGGCCAGTTGCACTGACAGCGGCGGGCGGGCTAACAGATGCGATCCTGGCCGCCTTTCCGCCAACACCGCGTCCCAATGATTTCGCCGAACAGATCGAGCGGCGGAATTTCGGCGGCCTGACACAGGAAGAGCTGGGCACGCGGCAACCCTCGGAGCGGCCCGCCTCGTTGCAAGAAATTGCGGCTTTGCGCGATGATGACGGCGCGGCTGGCACGATCTCGATCACCAGCTCGCCCGTGCCAACCGCGCGACCCGATAGCATCGCCGATGCCGTCGCCGAGGCGCTCGCGCGCGGCCCGGCGGCAAGCGCGTCAACCGCATCGCTCACCGCACCCACGGTGGCACCCACACCGGCGCCTGCCGCCGAGCCGCAGGTCGCGCCGCCCGCCGTTGAGCCGGACATCCCGTCAAACGCGTCGGTCAGCCGGTCCGCCACGGTCGAAAACGCGATCAATCTGCGCGAGATCAACCTGATCGGCGTGCGTGGCTCGGCAGATAACCGAACGGCACTGGTCCGGCTGGCATCGGGGCGATTTGTGACGGTGGCAGTGGGCGACCGGCTCGACGGCGGCCGGGTCGCCGCGATTGGCACGGATTCGCTGCAATACGTGCGCAATGGGCGCAATATAACGCTTGAGGCGCCGTCGGGTTAATCCTGGGCGGACCAATCGAGCACCGACAAAGCCGCCTAAAGCAAGACGATCACCGCCAGCCCCAAAAAGGCAAAAAAGCCGACGACATCCGTGACGGTGGTGACAAAGGCGCCCGATGCCAGCGCCGGATCGATGCCCGCGCGATCAAGCACCACAGGCACCAAGACCCCTGCTAGCCCGGCCACCAGAAGATTGATGATCATTGCCGCGGCGATGACCAGCCCCAACGCCGGCGAGCCAAACCAGATCAATCCGACAATGCCCATCACAACGGCAAAGAAAAGCCCGTTGATCAGGCCGACAGCACCTTCGCGCCAGACTACACGGACAAGGTTCGACCGCGTCAGGTCTTTGGTCGCAATCGCGCGCACCGCCACGGTCAGGCTTTGCGTGCCCGCATTGCCGCCCATCGACGCGACAATCGGCATCAGCACCGCCAAGGCGACAAGCTGGGCGATGGCGTCATCGAATTGCGCAATCACAAGTGAGGCTAGAATCGAGGTGATCAAATTCACACCAAGCCACGGCAAACGCTGTTTGGTTGTCTCAAGAACCGTATCCGATAGGCTCGATTCCTCGCCCACACCGGCCAGGCGCAAGAGGTCCTCCTCGGCCTCTTCGTCCAGAACAACCATCGCGTCGTCGATTGTGATCATGCCGACAAGGCGGCCATCCTCATTCACAACCGGCGCGGAAATCAGATGATACTGGTTGAACGCATAAGCCACCTCATCTTGGCCCCGGGTCGCGGGGATCGGGCGAAAGCTGTCTTCGGTGATGTCGATCAGCCGGACGCGGCGTTTAGATGCCAAAAGCTTGCCAAGCGTTACGTAGCCCACCGGCTTCATGCGTGGATCGACCAGCACGATATGATAGAATTGCTCCGGCAGGCGCCGCTGTTCGGAGCGCAGATAGTCGATCGCCTCGCCGACGCTCCAAAAATCGGGCGCTGCGACCATCTCGGTCTGCATCAAGCGGCCAGCACTGTACTCGGGATAGCTCAACGCTTGTTCGACCGCCGCCCTATCAGCCTGATCAAGCGTGGCCAGGATCGCTTCTTGTTGTTCGTCTTCGAGATCTTCGACCAGGTCGACGACATCGTCGCTGTCAAGCTCTCGCACCGCACCGGCAAGCACGTCTTTTGGCAGGACATCGATGACGTCTTCGCGCAATCCGTCATCCAGCTCAGAAAGAACCTCGCCATCGATCCGCCGCGACCAAAGTTCCAACAGCCGGTTGCGTGCAGTGCTAGAAAGCTGTTCGAGAAGGTCGGCAAGGTCGGCCGGGTGCAGCGGCTCTAGCAGCCGGTCGAGCGCTGTTTCGTTTTGCGTTTCAATCGCGGCGTAAAGGCCTTCCCATAACGCATCGTCAATCGCGTAGGCATCGCGGTCCTCATCGCGGTTCTCGGCGGCAGTTTCGGACATCGCGACACTCCCTTTCGGCGGCCCGTCTCGCGCGGTATGACAGGGCGGGGGCAGCATGAAAAGGGGCCGGTGGTGGCAGGTAAAGCGAAGCTAGTCTGCGGGCAAATCCTCATTGCTGAAGGCAATCCGCTGCTCGATGGCCCCGGGGTGATGCGCCATGAGAGCGATGGCGCAATCCGTATTGAAAACGGCCGGATCACGGCTGTGGGCCGCGCCGCAGAGATCGACGCGGCGGATACGGAGCGGGTCGATCACGGGCGCCATCTGATTTTGCCGGGATTTGTCGATTGCCACATGCATTACGCCCAGACCGGCATGATCGCGTCCTGGGGCAAGCGGCTTATCGATTGGCTCAACAGCTATACATTCCCCGAAGAGGCGCGATTTTCCGATCCCGCCTATGCCCGCGAGGTCGCAGCCCGCACGATTGATCTGAAGTTGGCCCATGGGACGACCAGTTTTGCGACCTATTGCACGTCTGAGCGCGTCTCGGTTGATGCGATTTTTGAGGCCGCCCAGGCCAAAGGGATGGCGATCGCCGCGGGATACACTGCGATGGACCGCAATGTGCCCGAAGCGCTTATGGATACGCCCGAGGCCGCCTATGAGGCCTCTGAGGCGCTGATCGGCGCCTGGCACGGCAACGGCCGGGCGCGATATGCGATCACGCCGCGCTTTGCGCCCACCTCAACCCGCCCACAGTTAGAGAAATTAGGCGCGCTTTGGGCGGCCCATCCCAATTGTTTGATGCAGACCCATCTGAGCGAGCAGGTTGATGAGATTGCCTGGGTGCGGGACCTTTTCCCCGACAGCCGCAACTATCTTGATGTCTACGATGCGGCGGGGCTTTTGGGCAAAGGCGGGATCTTCGGCCATGCCATTCATCTGGAGGATGGCGAAATTGACCGCCTGGCGGAAACCGGCGCGAGCATTGCCCATTGCCCGACATCGAACACCTTCATCGGATCGGGCCTGTTTGATTTGGTTGGGCTGACCGCGCGCGGCATCCCCGTGGGGCTTGCCACCGATACCGGCGGCGGCTCATCGTTTTCGATGCTTCGCACGATGGCCGCAGCTTACGAAATCGCCCAGCTTCGCGGCCAGGCGCTGCACCCCTCAGCCCTTTTGTGGCTGGCAACCGAAGGATCGGCGCGCGTGATGCACATGGCCGAAGAGGTTGGCACGCTCGCGCCCGGCTCTATGGCCGATCTTGTGGTTCTCAACCTCGCCTCAACCGACGATATCGCCCAGGCCACCGCCTCGGCGCACGACATCTGGGAAGCAGTCTTCCCGACGATCATGATGGGCGATGACCGCGCTATTGCCCAAGTCTATGTCGCCGGTGAAGCGGTCTGAGCCAGGCAACTCGACCCGGGCGCCCCGCGCTGATCGGTGCTAATCGGGGCCCCTCGGCAGCAGAGCGCTAAGGGTCAGATCGCGGCCCGGTTAGCAATCGCGCAGCTACCGGGCGCGCCGGTAGATTGAGGTACCCGCCGAACACCGGAGACTGACGCAAAATTTGATCTGTCGTCTGCTGGTTTTCGACGAGAAGGACAATAAGACCATGTCCGCCATTGGTCCGAGGACAATGGTCGAATGATGTCGAAACGCAAAAACCACAGCCCAGAGTTCAGAGCCAAAGTCGCACTGAAAGCCTTGAGGGGGGACAAGCGCTGGCGGAGCTGGCCAGCCAGTTCGGCGTTCACCTGACGATGATCCACGGCTGGAAGCGAGCGCTGCGGGAAGGCGCATCCAGCGTGTTTGAACGCGGCGGTAAGAAGGCCCCTGCGATCGATGAAGAACAGATGAAAGAGCTGCATGCCAAGATCGGGGATCGAGCCATTGGAACGCCATTGGTCCGAGAGACAATGGCGAGACGGTCGCCAACAATTTTTTGTCACCAAAGCTCAAGCCTTGGGCCCTGACATCACGTACATCCCCATGCGGCGCGGGTTTCTGTATCCGGTGGCAATCATCGACTGGGACACACGCAAAGTGCTGGCTTGGCGGACATCAAACACGCTTGCGGCCGCCTTCTGTGTCGAGGTGCTGAAAGAGGCGATGGCCAAATGTGGGATGCCGCTGACCAAGATTGCGGATCAGCGATCGCAGTTCACGTCCTCCGCATGGACAGACCGCTTGCGCCGATCCGGCATGCGCATCTCGTCGATGGATGGCAAGGGACGCTTCTTGGGCAATGTCTTTGTGGAACGGCTCTGGCGATCCCTGAAATACGAATGCATTTTGCTGCACGCTTGGGAAACCGGATCAGACGCACGCGCCGGGATCACCAAGTGGGTCGCGTTCTATAATCACAAACGCCCGCATATCGCCACACCGCCCGCCGCGGTTTACTGCTCGGAAAAGAAAGACATGCAACCACGTCAGCAGGGGCAGAATTAGCGTAAGTTACGCGAGAAACTGTCCAAAGATTGGGGCGTAATTCAGATCAGCGCTCTGGCAGCTCGTCAAAAGGCGGCTGGTAGCCCTGTTCCTCATAGCGATCCCGCATGATGCCAAAGGGTTTGCCCACGCCCTTATCAACAAAGGCCACTTCGGCACCATTGGGCAGCCTGCTGCGGTGAACACCTTTCGTGTCGCTCATGACAATCTCCGGTTTTGATACGTGCGGACCGCTTCAGAAATCCACGCAGCGGGGCAGAAATGTGGAGAAAGCGTGCAAACACAGATTGTTATCGATGTGTTAGTTTTTTCGTATGAGGCGGCCTGAAGGGTAGGACTATGCCCCTGCTTCAACAGCGCCGACAATGTCGTTAACGATTGAGGTCATCAATCCTTCGTCTTCGGCTTCGGCCATGACGCGGATCAGGGGTTCGGTGCCGGACTTGCGGATCAGCAGGCGCCCGTCATGGCCCAGCTTCTCTTCGCCGGCATGGATCGCGGCCTGAACACCGGGCAGCGCCAGCGGGTCGGGCCCACCCTGAAACCGCACATTCTTCAAAAGCTGCGGCACGCGTTCGAAGTTTTGGCCAAGCTCACTGGCGGCTTTGCCCGTCCGCGCCATTTCAGCCAGGAATTGCAGGCCAGCGATCAGCCCGTCACCGGTTGTCGCGAAATCGGTCATGACGATGTGGCCCGATTGCTCACCGCCCAGATTGAGCCCTTGGGCGCGCATCGCCTCAACCACATAGCGGTCGCCCACCGGCGTACGGTGAAGCCGGATCTTGCGCTCTTTGAGGTACCTCTCCAAGCCCAGATTGGACATCACGGTTGCCGCGATGGTCTGTTCATTGAGCTTGCCGTCCCGGGCCCATCTGTCCGCGAAAAGCGCCATGATCTGATCGCCATCGGTGACCAGCCCAGACTCGTCGATCAAAATCACCCGGTCGGCATCGCCGTCGAGACAAATGCCAACATCGGCGCCCGTCTCTAAGATGCGCCGGGCCGCAGTTTCGGGTGCGGTCGAGCCGACGCCTGAATTGATGTTATGGCCATCCGGCGAGACGCCAACTGGGATGACCTCGGCGCCCAATTCCCAAAGTACATCGGGGGCCGCGCGGTAGGCCGCGCCATTGGCGCAATCAACCACAACTTTCAGACCTTCCAGCGTCAGGCCCGCAGGGAAGGTGGATTTGACCCGTTCGACATAGCGAAAGCGGCCATCATCGATCCGCTTCGCCCGGCCGATATTGCGTGCTCTTGCCGGCTCAATCTGGGACCGCATCAGGGCCTCGATCTCAGCCTCGGCCTCATCCGACAATTTGAACCCATCCGGTCCAAAGAGCTTGATGCCATTATCAGTGGCCGGGTTGTGGCTGGCCGAGATCATCACGCCCACATCGGCGCGCATCGACCGGGTCAGCATGCCAACGGCAGGTGTGGGCACGGGGCCCAGAAGCAGCACATTCATCCCCGTTGAGGTGAAACCGGCCGTCAGAGCCGTTTCCAGCATGTACCCCGACAAGCGCGTATCTTTGCCGATCACGACGCGGTGGCCAGCGCCGCCATCGCGCCGGAAGTAACGCCCGGCGGCGGCGCCCAGTCGCAAGGCCAAATCCGCGGTGATGGGATGCGCGTTGGCGCGACCCCGGATGCCGTCTGTACCAAACAGCTCCCGTGCCATTGTCTACTCCTCGTCTGCCATCCGTGCCGCGCCGATGCTTTGCCAAAGCGCGATCATCTGCTTGTGCATAACTATATCGTGGACGCGCAGAAACTGCACCCCCTGGCTTAAAGCCCATAAGCCGCATGCCGCCGATGCCGGATCCCGGTCGGCCGGTTCAGTTATGCCTGCCACCCGGCCCAGAAAGCCTTTTCGCGACACGCCCAGCAAAATTCCGCAGCCCAGGCCATGAAAAAGGCTGATCCGGTTCAGAAGTGCGAGGTTATGCACATCGCGCTTGGCAAAGCCGATCCCAGGATCGATGAGCAGGCGCGCACGCGAGATGCCCGCAGCCTGCGCTTGGGCCACCGCATCGGCCAGCGCGTCATACACATCAAGCAAGACATCGTCATAATCAGCCGCCGATTGCATCGTCTCTGGCACAGCGCGGGAATGCATCAAAATCACCGGCGCTTTGGCCGCCGCCGCCACATCTGCCAGGTTAGCGTCAAACCGAAACATGCTGACATCGTTGATGATATCCCCGCCCGCTTTAAGTGCTGCCTCAGCCACAGACGATTTGCGGGTATCGACAGAAAGCGCGGTATTTAGCCCGGCCGCACGCAGTGCCGTGATGATCGGCAGGACGCGGGCCGTTTCGGTTGCGGCGGGCACTTCCACTGCGCCGGGCCTGGTGCTTTCGCCGCCGATATCGATGATGTCGGCACCCGCTTCGACCAAAGCGCTGGCACGCGCCAAAGCGGCACCGGCACCGGCATAAAGGCCGCCATCGGAAAAACTGTCTGGCGTGACGTTCAAAATGCCCATCAGACGCGGGCGATCCAAACTCAATCCGGAAAACGGTGCGCGCAGGGTCGACAGGCGGCTTAACTGCGCTTTTGGCACGTCACTTGCGGGTATGATTCGCGAGGGCCGCCCCCGCTGCAATAGCTCGACATGCGTGAACCGGCACCAGCCACCAGCCAGCCGCAGCGCAGAATCAGGTGAAATTTGGCCGGTCAGCGGTAGAGGGCGGTAATACGTATTCACCCCTTCGGCCTATAGTCCGCACCGATAACCCGCAAGTCCCGTCGCGGCGGTGCAGCGACGAATTGCTGCGCGCGCAGTCTTGCGTTGCGCGCTTGCCCTATGGTCAATTTGCGCCATGCAGATCAGTGCTTCTGACCGCCTCCGCTCTCCCGTTTTCAGCACGCTTCGCCTGACGTGCCGACCGGTTACCGGCAATGACGACGGCTTTTATGCCGACCTTTTTGGTCGGCCAGAAACCATCGCGCACAAGCCCAGTGAAACGCCCATCACCGCTGAGGCTGCCGCAAGGGCGCTGGATCGCGACATCGCGCATTGGGAACGCCAGGGCTTTGGCCGCTGGCACCTATCCCATGCCGGGCAAGCGGTCGGCCTCGGCGGGCTTACGGTCAAGGATGGCCTGGCGGGCCTCAACCTGTCCTACCACCTTCTGCCTGAGATGTGGGGCCAGGGATTGGCCAGCGAATTTGTCCGCGCGGCGATCGACTTTGCCGGGGATGAGTTGGGGTCCGATGAGGTTTACGGGCTTGTGCGGCCGACCAATATCGCCTCGATACGCGTATTGGAGAAAGCGGGCTTCCGCGATGCAGGCCTTCACATGATGGCCGGCGGCCCGATGCGAGAGCTGCGCCGCGCGCTTTAATCCATCACACGTGCCGTACTGCCCTCAGGTGCCGCGACGCCGTAAAGCAGAACATCATCGGCGGCGAATTCCGCTGCTAGCCAAAGGGCCAGTGCCAGCGGCTCATCCGAGATCGGCGCGCGCGCGGCGTCAAGCACAAGCTTTGAGGGCGCCCAGACGCTGATCCCGCCCTGGCGGAGCGCCCAGTCAAGCTCCGTCCGGCTATCGACGACAACGCAACGTGCATCGCGGGCGGCCAGAACCCAGGCGTTTTGCTCAATTGCCAGCAAGTCGATCCGGCGTTGCGCCAAGGGGTGATCGGCCTGTGGCGCGGCGCCATCGCCGGGACCGACACATAAAATCGCGGGCAAGGTCAGCCCATCCAAAAGCACCGACAAATCGTCGCGCGCGATGGTCGCGTTTGACAGAAACACAATCGTCGGATCGGGCGGCGCTTCGGGCAATACCCGGACCGGCCCCTGTTCAGACGCGCTGCGGACAATTTCAACGCCAAGCGCAAACGGGCCCCGGTCGAGCTTTTCGATGCGCACGAAACACCGCGCGGCAAGCGGATGGGCCAAGACCCGCTCGGCAATGCGTGCGGCAAGCGTTTTCAAGCAAGTTCAGACGCTCTGCCGCCAGTTCGGTATCAATCGCCTCAATCAGCGTGTCGTACGACAAGATGCGATCGACATCGTCAACAACCGCGTCAGCCGCCGCATGCACCTCGACCACCACATTAAATTTGACGCGCTGCGTTGCCCCGCGTTCGGCCTGAAAGGCGCCGATTTCGACCTCGCGCAAATGATCGCGCAGCATGATGCGGTCAAGCGGATCGGATCCGGCCGTGGCTACGGACCGGTCTGCGGGATGGGCAAAAGCCTGGTGCAATTCGTCGCTCATAACCGCCCCGTAGCGCCGCAAACAGGGCGCTGCAAGCGCGGATTTCCTCAGGTGGCCTTAGGGGCGGCGATAGAACAAATGCACACCGATCTCTGCGGTTTGCGGGAACATCGACGCCCAGCGCGGGTTCACCCAATTTGCATGGTAGTGGGTGGCACCATTCGTCAGCGACCTGGGATAGCCGTCTATCATCATCCGGGCAATCTGGCCCATCCGATCCCATAACAGGCTGTCGTCGACAATCTCCGCCCGGCCGTCGCAGGTATAGGTGAACTGGCAGGCATAACGGCGGCCTGTGCCCTCATTGACCACACCACAAAGCGTGGCGGGATAACGCAGATCATCGACCCGGTTCAGGATCACCTCAGCCACGGCGACCTGTCCGGCGACGCTTTCCCCGCGGGCCTCAAAGTAGAGCGCCTGTGTCAGGCACGCCCATTCTTCTCCGCCGGTTGCGGGCGCGCGCGCATCAAGATCGGCGGCTCGGGGCAGTGTTGGCACCTCCGCCCCGCGCGTCGGAACAAAGGCACTGCCCAAGAGTTGCAATTGGTCGTAGCTCAGCGATTGGGTTGCGGAATGCTCCGCCCCCATAAGGCCCGACAATCGCAAATCGATGCCGCCGGTCGGGTCGGTCGTCGAACTGGCCGTGACCTGTGCCAAACCGGGCATCGCTGCGATGCATAAACAAAATGAAGTTAGGCCCGCAAGCATATGCGCGCGCAAACGAAAACCAGTTCCACCCATAAAACCTGCAGCCCCCACTGCGCGATTCGAAATAGAACCGCAGTATCGTGGATAACCTTGGCATAGGCTTGGGACAAATCAGCCGATGATTTCGCGCGTGACCAAATTGCCACCCCAAGACCTAGGGCGAGCTTGCGGTTAAGACGCGCCGCCAGGGCGCCCGCTTTGCCCCTCAGCCACCGCAATCTGCGCCGCGGCTAGTTTCGCAACCGGCACGCGGTAGGGTGAGCACGACACATAGTCGAAGCCCGCCGACCGCGAAAAGGCAATCGCTTCGGGCTGGCCGCCATGTTCGCCGCAAATGGCAAGCGTGATGTCGCCTTTTGTACCCCTGGCCCGGGCGGAGCCGAGCAACAAAAGCTCCCCCACACCGTCGATATCGAGGCTTTGGAACGGGTCTTCGTGGAACACGTCTTGCGCGACATAAGACGACATGAAACGGCCGGCATCGTCGCGGCTAAGCCCATAGGTCATTTGCGTCAAATCATTGGTTCCGAACGACAAAAAGGCGGAATGCTGGGCGATCTCTGCGGCGCGCAAGGCCGCGCGCGGGGTCTCGACCATGACGCCGAGCCGGTAGCCGACATCGGTGCCCTTTTCGGCGCGCACGGCTTGCGCGATCGCGTCGATGCGGGCTTTGACCAGCTCTACCTCACGCATGGCAGAGACAAGCGGGATCATGATCTCCGGCTCCACCCCGGATTGGGCGGCGGCTTCAAAGATCGCGCGCGCCTGCATGTCGTAAATCTCGGGCACGGTGATGCCCAAACGCACGCCGCGCATGCCCAGCATTGGGTTAAATTCCTGCAGCGACTCGATGCGGGCCTGGACCCGGCTTACCGGCATATCAAGCGCCTCAGCCAGCGCCCGGATACCGTCGCGGTTGCCAGGCAAAAACTCGTGCAGCGGCGGGTCAAATAGACGGATACAGACAGGCTTGCCGCCCATCAGGCCAAAAAGTTCCTCAAAATCCGCGCGCTGCATGGGCAGGAGCCGTTGCAATGCCGCGTCGCGATCGTCGGGGTCTTCGGCAAAGATCATCTCGCGCATGACGGTGAGGCGAACGGGGTCGAAAAACATGTGCTCAGTGCGGCACAGACCTATTCCATCGACGCCAAATTGCCCGGCAACGTCGACATCCTCTTTGGTATCGGCATTGCAGCGCACGCCGATATCGCGCAACGCATCGGCCCATTCCAAAAGCGTCGCGAAAGCGCCACCAAGCGCAGGCTCGATAAGCTCCGGCGCGCCGACAAGAACGTCACCGGTACTGCCATCGACGGTGATGATATCCCCTTCGTGGAACACTTTGCGCCCCGGCACCGTCAGCGTCTTTTTCCGCCCGTCGATTTGCAGATGTGTAGCACCGGTCACGCAAGGCAGGCCGAGGCCGCGGGCGATCACAGCCGCATGGCTGGTCATACCGCCGCGCTCGGTCAAGATTGCTTGGGCTGCATGCATGCCGCGAATATCTTCCGGGCTGGTCTCGCGTCGCACAAGGATCGAACTTTCGCCCTGCGACGCGGCCGATTGCGCCGCCGCCGCCGTGAAGACAAGCCGGCCCGTTGCCGCCCCGGGTGCGGCTGCAATCCCGCGGGTCAGCACGTCGCGGGCAGCCTCGGTGCTAACCTGGCGGTGCAACATCTGATTAAGCGTGAACGGTTCGATCCGCTGCAGCGCCTCATCGCGCGCAATGATGCCGTCTTGCGCCAGCGCGACAGCGATCTGGACCTCTGCTGCGGCAGAGCGCGGACAGCGCACCGCGTCAAGAATGGCCAACTCACCGTTCATAATGGTGAATTCGGCCTGCATATCCTCGCGCAGCTTGGTCCGCATCAGGTGTCCCGCGGCTTCCAATTCCGCAACAACCTCTGGCGCACCGTCCTCTAGCGCGGGGCCGCGCGCATCGGTCGCGATGAATTCGGCCTTGTCCTCGCTTAGCGCTGCGCGGCCTTGACCTTGCGGCAAGTAGCGGCCCGTGATTTGCGGCATGCCGGTATCGGGCGACACAAACTGCACCACGCCCGATCCTGAAAGCCCCTGCCCGATGCCAAGCGCCATGCGCTGGACGACCAGGCCAAGTCCGGCATCTTCCGGCGCGCCCTGGGCCTGGCGCAACAGCCGGGCGGTTGTGCCCTCCCAAGCGCGCGCCATCGCGCGCAACACTTCAGTCAATTGCGTCGCGGCATCTTGCGGAAAGGGCTCCTCCATTTCGTCTTCGAAATGGGCCTTGGCCAGGCGCGGCGTCAACGTGCCGTCAAACAGATCGGCATCAAGCCGCAGCACATCAACCGCGTAAGACCTTATGAAACTAAGATAGAGCGCCTCCGCCGCATCGCGGCCATGGGCCTCGGCCAGGCGTTCGGCAACGGCATCATTCATGCCGATATTCAAAATGGTGCCGGGCCCGCCCCAATCGGCCGCCTCGCTCGACGAACGCACCGACATCAAAACGCCCGCGTCAAAGATGCCGACAAGCGCTGCCATATCGGGCACGCGACCCGCCGCGATCGATCGCACCGTTTCGAACGGCAGTGCCACGGTCGGCGGCACCGGCAGGCCCAAACGGATGAGCCGCTGCAGACATTTCGCGCGATTACCATGTCGCGCGGTGGCGATGTCCGCGTCGGTCGTGATCTCTGTGAAATCAGGCGTGGTCAGCATCGCCGCGCAGGCTCCTTTGCAGTTGCAGCGGAGTGTACAATCCGCGGTTGCCCTGTCTAGGCGCAGCACGTCGCAGGTGCGAAGACAATGCGTTGCGGGTTTAGCCCTCTAACTTGCCCAAATCAGCGATCTGGTCACAAATTTGGGTAATTTCATACAACAGATTCAATCGGTTACGGCGCAGGATCTGGGAATCCGTATTGACCTGAACCGCCTCAAAGAAGGCATCTATCGCCGGGCGGAGTGTTGCCATCGCGCCCATCGCGTCGGCGAAATCCTCCCTCTCAAGTGCCGGGGCGACCTGGGCCCGTGCCTCTGCAAGTGCAGCAAAAAGCGCTCTTTCCGTCGGGTCATCGGCAAATTTGGCATCCGCACCGAAGCGATATTCGACCCCATCCGCCGCTTCCGCCTGGGCCAGGATATTGGCCGCACGTTTATAGCCTTGGACCAGGTTTTTGCCATCCGCGCCATCCATGAAGGCCTGCAGCGCCCGAGCCCGGGCCACCACCAGCGTCAGATCACTGTTTTCCGGCATCTCTATCACCGCGTCGATCACATCATGACGGATTCCTTCATCGCGCAGATGGACCTTCAGGCGATCGTGGAAAAAGCCGCGCAAATCCCCGCTGACCGCAGGGTCATGGTTGCGGATCGCCGGCAGCCAATCAGGGGCGTCATCAAGTCCGTCGATCCGGGCATGCAACGGCGCGCTACGCATGCCATGGGCAACCGCCACACCCAGCAATTCGTCCAGCGTGGCGGCATCTTCCGGGGCGGGCTTGACCTGGTGGCGTAGGATTTGCGCATCGAATAACCGATCGAGGCTTACCCGCAGCCCATTGCCTAGCACAATCCGGATCACACCAAGGGCCGCACGGCGTAGCGCGAACGGGTCTTTGGAGCCAGTTGGCTTTTCGTCGATGGCCCAAAACCCTGCCAAGCTGTCGAGTTTTTCGGCCAGGGCCACCGTGACGGAAAGGGATGCGGTCGGCACATCATCCCTAGCGCCTAAGGGCTTGTAATGCTCCTCCGCCACGGCGGCGATCTCAGGCGCGTGGCCTGCTTCGCTGATGTAATACCGGCCCATAACCCCCTGAAGTTCGGGGAACTCAAAGACCATTTCAGAATTTAGATCGGCCTTCGCCAACCGCGCGGCCTGCTCAGCCTGGCCTGCATCGGCGCCGATCAGGGGCGCGATGTCGCGCGACAGCGCCGCGATCCTGTCGATCCGGTCGGCGACCGAGCCGAGCTTGGCGTGAAAGGTCACGCTTTTCAACGCTTCCTGCCAGCTTGACATGCCTGCTTTTGCGACGGCCAAGTCGTTGTTCCAAAAGAAGACCGCATCGGCCAGACGCGCGGCCAAAACACGCTGGTTGCCTTTGAGGATCGTGGCACCGTTATCCGCCGTCTCTCGGTTGGCGACAGCAATGAACCGCTCAATCCGCCCCGTGCCGGGATTGCGCACCGAGAAATACTTCTGATGCTCCGCCATGGAGCTTTGCAAGACCTCGGGCGGCAGGTCGAGAAAGGCCGCGCCGATCTCGCCCATCAAAACGACGGGCCACTCCACAAGACCTGCAACCTCGGCCAAAAGGGCGCGGTCTTCGACCAGTTCCAGCCCGGCCGCAAAGACGAGGTTGGTCGCATCATGCCAGATCGTGTCTTCCCGCTCTTGCGCGGAAAGAACAACCTTCGCCCGCTTCAGCTTCGCCGTGTAATCCTCAAAATTTGCGACAGAAAATTCTCCTGGCGCCATGAAACGGTGGCCCTCGGTCAAGGCGGCCGAGGCTATGCCGTCGGTCTCAAATTGAACAATTCCCGTACCGGATTCGTCCGACAAGATGCACAAGATGCGATGCAGCGGTCGCACCCATCGCAGGCTGCCCGGACCCCACCGCATGCTTTTGGGCCAGGGAAAGTTGCGCAGAATTGCTGGAATCGCTTCGGCGATGATCTCTGCGGCACCACGGCCCGGATGGGTGATCTTGGCAAAATAGACCTGGCCTTTTTTGTCGTCACGCAGCTCAAGCTGGTCTTTTGACAGTCCGGTCGCCCGCAAAAACCCCTCAAGCGCCTTTTCGGGCGCGTCGACCCGCGGGCCTTTTCGTTCCTCAACCGTGGTCGGGCTGTCGCTGGTCAGCCCTTCGACGGCAAGCGTCAGCCGTCGCGGCCCCCAAAACGCGCCGGCTGAGGCATAGGTTAACCCGGCATCGACCAAAGCGTCGGTCACCAGCCGTTTCAGATCGCCGCCCGCCTTGGCCTGCATGCCGGCGGGTATTTCTTCGGAGAACAATTCAAGCAGCAGGTCGGGCATGGTCTTTTTCCGGTTCGGGCACGGCGCGTTTTTTGGTCAGGCGATCGGGCAGGCCGAATTTTTGTCTAGTCGATTTGGAGCTTGCCGGCGCTAAGGCGGCTCCGGGCACCCCGGGGGCAGCGGATCGCCACCAAAGGCCGCCGTGCCGCAATGGTTGATCTGGCGCCAGGCATAGCCCTGCCCCGTATCGAACACGGTCACAACGATATCAAAGCCATAGGGCTGGTTTTGTTGACCCAGAAATGCCAGCGCGCTGCCGCTTTCCAGCGCTTCGCCGATGGCATCGGCGTCAAAACATGAAAACCAACCGGGTGCGTTGAGCGGTGTGGCCGGCCCGTAGGGCTGAAATGTTTCGGTCAGTGTCGGCAAGCTCATGGTCGGTTCAAAGCACGCGCGATAGCGCAACGGCGAGGTTTCGGCATCGATCCCGTCAAAGCTGTCGACGAGCAGCGCTTCTTCCTCGCCGTCATGGCGGGTCATTACAATGGGCGCATCTTCCAGTTGTACATACCAGGCCCGGGTCTGGGTGTACCAGACGCCCGCGCCAAACATCGCGGTGGCCGCAACGATCCCTATGACCAGGATTTGCCCACTCCTCATATCACGCGGCCATATAAGACGCGCCGCCCGCTTCGGTCTGCAAGAATGCATCGGCGCAGGCTTTTGCCAGCGCGCGCACGCGGCCGATATAGGCCTGCCGCTCGGTCACGGAGATTACGCCACGCGCATCGAGCAGGTTAAAGAGGTGGCTGGCCTTGATGCATTGATCATACGCCGGCAGCGCCATGACGATCATACGCCCGGTCCGAGGGTCTTCGGCCGGCTGTGTCAGGATCGAGCGGCACTCCGCCTCCGCATCCTTGAAATGCTGCATCAGCATCTCGGTGTCGGCGATATCGAAATTCCAGCGCGCATACTGCGCCTCGGCCTCACGAAAAACGTCGCCATAGCTGAGCGCGATCTGCGATTGTGGGTCATTCCACGGCATCGCATTGCCGTCGTCGTAGCCCAGGATGTACATCGCCAGCCGTTCCAGACCATAGGTCAGCTCACCCGAGACCGGATGGCAATCATGGCCGCCGACCTGCTGGAAATAGGTGAACTGGCTGACCTCCATACCATCGCACCAAACCTCCCAACCCAAGCCCCAGGCGCCAAGCGTCGGGCTTTCCCAGTCATCTTCGACAAACCGGATGTCGTGCAGGTCCATATCGATGCCGATCGCCTCCAGCGAGCCGAGGTATAGCGCTTGCAGGTCAGGTGGGCTCGGTTTGATGATCACCTGGTATTGGTAGTAATGCTGCCAACGGTTTGGGCTGTCGCCGTAGCGCCCATCGGTTGGCCGACGTGACGGCTGAACATAAGCCGCGGCCCAGGGCACCGGACCCAAGGCGCGCATCGTTGTTGCGGGGTGAAATGTGCCCGCGCCAACCTCCATATCATAAGGCTGAAGCATTGCGCAGCCCTTCTGCGCCCAATAGCTCGAAAGCCGCAGCAGGATCTCCTGAAACGAACGCGGAGTATCGGGCGCTGGCATGGCAAAGCCTCCCTAATCGACGCGCCTACCTAGCCCCGGCTCTGGGGCTGGTCAATCGCTGCAACACTTGAACGCGATCGGTGCGACGATGCGCGATTTCGGGGTGCAATGGTGCGCAGTTTCGCATAACCCCTGGCGCGGAGGCAGCCGCCCAGAACGGCGCAACGCGAAGCAATACGGGAAAGCGTGATGATCCGAGGTCTGTTCAGCCTATTTCTAGTCCTCATTGTGACGTTTGGAGTTTGGGCCAATGCCGGCCAAGCCCAGGGTCAGGTTTACGTGCAGATCGAGGCCTATCCGGATCTGGCCAATACCGAGCGTCGGGTTGTGGCCTATGCCGAGCTATTGCCGGATGTGCGCGCCTTCCGCCTGGCCTCTGGCTGGTATGGCATCGCTGCCGGCCCCTATAGCCCTGCTGCCGCCGCGCAGCGCTTGGCTGAGCTGTCCAACCAGGGGCTGGTCCCGAGCGATGCCTATGTCGAAATTCGCCCGATCTATATCGAACAGGTCTTCCCAGCTGGCGGCCAGCCCCCGGCCGAGCCGCAACCGCTGGTTGAAACCCAGGCCGCCGTCCCGGAGCCGGAGCCTGAACCTCAACCCGAAGCTGAACCGGAACCCGTCGTTGTCGTCTTGACCGAAGAAACGCCCGCAGAGGCACGCCAATCGGAGGCGCAGCTTGACCGGACGCAGCGCGAGGCGCTGCAGATCGCGCTGCAATGGTTCGGCGTCTATACCAGCGGCATCGATGGCGCCTTTGGCCCCGGCACGCGGAACGCCATGCAAAATTGGCAGGCCTCCAACGGCCACGAGCCGACCGGCGTTTTGACCACACGGCAGCGGGCCGAACTGCTCGAAAGCTATCAAGCAGAACTTGCCGCCCTTGGCATGCGCTTTGTCACCGATCTCCGCGCGGGCGTAGAGATGAACATGCCGATGGCGATGGTTGAGTTTGCCCGCTACGAGTTTCCATTCGCCCAGTATGAGGCGATCAATGACAGTGGCGTGCGCATCCTCTTAATTAGCCAGGACGGCACGAGCCGCACGCTGGCGGGGCTTTATGAGATCATGCAGACGCTTGAGATTGTTCCCCTCCAAGGCACGCGGCAACGCGATGGTGAGAGCTTCTTGCTGACCGGACGATCAGCCGCGTTGCGCAGCCATACCGAAGCCTATCTGCGCGACGGCCAAATCAAAGGCTTCACGCTGATCTGGCCGCCTGAACGCGATGACCAGATGGCGCGCGTCCTGCCGATGATGCAAGAAAGCTTTGCCGCAGTTTCAGGCGTGCTGGGCCCCGATGCCGTCAGCGCAGAAACGCTTGATGGCGCTGATCTTTTGGCCGGGCTGGAGGTTCGGACCCCGGAATTGCGGCGCACCGGATTTTTTGCCACCGCGCAAGGCGCTGTTGTGACGACGACGGATGTTGTTGCCGGCCAATGCACACGCATCCTGATCGACGACGTCTATGAGGCCACCCTGGCATATCGCGACGATGCAAACGGCCTGGCAGTCCTGGTGCCGATACAACCCTTGGCGCCGGTTGGTGTTGCCGATCTTTCGCTCAACCAGCCGCGCCGTGGCAGCGCGATTTCGGTGGCGGGGTTCCCCTATGAAGGTGCGCTTGGCGCGGCGTCATTAAATATCGGCACGTTCGAAGAGGCGGCCGATCTTGACGGCAACACCGATCGCGTCCGTTTGGCCTTGGATACAATCGCCGGAGAAGCCGGGGGCCCAGTTCTTGATGGAACTGGCCGGGTCACGGGCATGCTCTTGCCGCAGCCAACAAGCGGGCGCACCCTGCCGCCGGGCGTTGCCTTTGCGCTCAACTCGTCGGTTGTGCGCGCGGGCTTGGTTGAGGCTGGCCTGATCGCCAGCGAAGAGGTTGTGCAGACCATTGCACCCCCCGCCCTCGGCGCGCAGGCGCTGGCCCGGCTTGGCGCGGATATCACCGTTTTGGTGAGCTGCTGGAACTGACCTGAATCAGGCTGTGCAGTCTCGTTCTGGATGCGTAATTGGGCAGACCGCAATTTGCGCGCAGAATAGCCGCGTGATGCCCCATTAGCGATGTCTCAAACGCACAATTGGGACTTGTGTTAATAATGTGTAAATCTGATAATCTGGCGTTGAGATTGCGTGTTCGGATGGTTCGGGGGTTTGACGAGTGAGGCCGAAAAAATGAGCAATTCGGACCTAGCAGCGGCTGAGGAGCTCAGTCGGCTGAGCAAAGCCACGCGCCTGAGCCGTCTGTCCGAAATAGGGCGTGCGCATGGGTTTTTCCGTCGCCTGTCATCGACCCATTCCGCGCTTTACGTCGAAGAGGGCGACACGCTTCTTGTGACATTTGACGCAGCCGAGCGTGTGATCGGGCGAACCAAAGACGGCCTGCCCTTGGGTTTCCGGGCGGTCGAGCGCGACCAAGTCTCGCTGCTGAATATCCTAGGCGCGCGGCAGACCTGGTTCCGCGACGAGAAGCTGTTCGCGTTCTTTGACGAGTTGATCGATGCGGGCTTTTTTGATCAGTTCGATCGCATTTTGTTTCTTGGGCTCGGCCCGATGTGCGGCTACGGCGCGCTGACCTATTCGGTTGCGGCCCCATTTGCGCGGGTATTGGCGATCAGCCCGGCGGCCACGCTTGACCGCGGCGCCGCCCCGTTTGAGCGGCGCTTTCGCAATGCCTGGTCGATGGATTTCACCGACCGATACGGCTATGCGCCAGCAATGGCAGAGGCGGCCGAAGCCATCACGCTCGTCTACGACCCGGCTGATGTCATGTCGGCCTCCCACGCGGCACTTTTTGATGGCGCGAACACGACGCGCCACAAGCTTCGCCATGGCGGGATGGCCATTGGCGCGATGCTGGCAGCGGGCGGCACATTGTGGGATCTGGTCCGACGCGCCGCCGACGGGCCCGTGACAACGCTCGATTTTGCCCGCGCCAGCCGCCCGGCCCGCAGACTTTTTGCACCCTATCTCGGCAAGCTGATCGCCAATGCAGATCAGACCGGCCATCCGCGCCTGGCCTTGGCGGCAGCCGAATACGGCCAGCGCCTGGTAAAAGACGGCCGCTTCGACGACGCGGTGCAGCTTTTTCGTGGGCGCCTTGGCGGCTCAGCCGAACCACAGCGGCGCATGGGCGGCTAACCCCGGCGATCGGTGCGTGCGCATGGCCAGCCTTGAGTAGCGCCTAAAGACCGCCCGCCTCTTTCAAAAACGCGACAACTTCGCCGACGCCGCGGTCTTGGCGCAACGCGGCCAATACGAAAGGCCGCGCGCCACGGGCCGCGCGTGTGTCGCTTTCCAAAAGCCCAGGGTCAACGCCGACATGCGGGGCCAGGTCGGTTTTATTGACAATCAGCAGGTCGGACCGGGTCACGCCTGGCCCTTTTTTTCGCGGAATATCCTGCCCAGCCGCTGTGTCGATGACGTAAAGCGTCAGATCGGCCAGTTCGGGAGAGAACGTCGCGGCCAGATTGTCGCCACCCGATTCAATAAAGACCAGGTCGAGATCGGGCAGCGTGTCGCGAAATTCGGCCAAAGCGGCCAGGTTCACGCTGGCATCCTCGCGGATTGCAGTATGCGGACAGCCCCCTGTTTCAACGCCGCGAATACGCTCTGCCGGCAGCGCCTGGACACGCAGCAGATAGTCGGCATCCTCGGATGTGTAGATATCATTGGTTATGACGGCGACCGAGTATTCCGCCGCCATCGCCCGACACAGTTTTTCGGTCAATGTGGTCTTACCGGCGCCGACCGGCCCGCCGATGCCAACCCGCAGGGGCCCGTGTTTGGTGTTGATCATCCCGTCAGCTCCGAAACAAACGCACAGGCAGGGTCTCGTGCTCTAGCGCGGCCAGCTCCGCGCCCAGGGTCGCGGATCCAAGATCGTCGGGTCCGGCGACGACCGCCTCTGCCGCGACACGGGCGATCTGCTCGCCCAACCCTGCGATGATGCGCTGACCCGCCGCTTGGCCCAAGGGCACCAGCCGGATGGCCGCAGAGACCAGATTGGCAACCTGGGCTTGCAAAAACAGCTGCGCCACAAGCGTATCGGGAAGGCCCAAATCCCGCGCAGCGATCCCCAAGGCAACCGGATACGGGGCGGCGGGCAGTGTCCGGCCCATCTCGGCCAAGGTGCGCGCGAAGGCCGCGCCCTGCTCGTATGTCTCGCGCCAACGCTCCGCCGATCCGGCCAGGGCGCAGGCTAGATCGGCAAGCGCCGGATGGGCCATCTCACCGCGCAATGCCAGACAGAGCAGGATCGCATCATTGCGCGCCGCACCTGCCACGACGACAGCCCCGATCCAATCGCTCACAGCGGCCTCATCACTGACAGCGCCGCTGGCGACCGCGGCCTCCAATCCGCCGCTATAAGCGAATGCCGAGACCGGAAAGGCAGGCGACAGCCATTGCGACAGGGTCAAAAGCCCTGCGGCATCAGACGTCATGGTGGTGTGCGTGATGGTGATCTGCGCGATGGTGATCTGCGGGGCCGTGCGCATGGCCATGGGTCCGACCATAGCCGTAGGCGCCACCTTCGGGCGTGAAGGCCGCCGTCACCGGAGAAAGGGTGGCACCAAGCCCCATTAGCATCGCCTCAAGCACGTGATCTGCGCGGATCAGCAGGTGATCACCGGCGATTTGACAGGGCGTATGGCGGTTTCCGATATGCCAAGCAAGGCGCGGCAAATCACCTGCCACCCGGATGAGCGCTTCAGGTGCTGCAACAACCTCAACGGCGCCTTCGCTTGCCATCAGCGCATCACCGGCGCCGAGAGAGACCGTCTCGGCCAGATCAACCATCACGGCCTGGCCCTCCTCGGATACCAGGCGTTTGCGACGCAAGAACCGGCCCTCATAGTCGAGCACGAGGCGGGCGATGGCAGGCCCAGCCCAGTCGCCCGCCCGCGCAATGCCTTGTGCGTGAAGCGTCATTTGCCCGTCGAACTGGCCGGCGGCGCGGATGGGGGCGTCGGTGGCGGCGGTGTGTTCAAAGGCGGCGCGGCGGCCAGCATCGGCGGTTGGGTCCCGATATAGGTCGGCGGATACATGTCCTGCTGCCCGCCAAGCGGCCCGCCACCAATGAAGACGCCAAAACCAAGCGCGGGAAAGAACGTGAAGCTGCTGATGTATTCGTCGCCCGCCGGCCCGGTGCGCATTTCGACCTGCATGACCTGCATCGCACAGGCGCCGATCTGTTGCGTGCTTTGCGGACCGACGGTGATGGTCAGCGGCTCGCGATAAGGCGCCTCGCTGCCATATTGCACAAGCGTGCCGGTGGAATAGACCATGCCCGCGGTGATTTGCGTGGGCAGCGGCTGGTCATAACTGATGACCTCATAGGTCGACAAATTCGCCGCGCCGAACTGCATCTCCCAGCTTTCCAAAACCAAGATGCCGTGCTGGCTGAGATAGCGGTAGCCGGTCTCATTTTCGGTATCAAATTCGAGCTCTTCGACAACGCCGTCCGGGCGCCGGTCATAGCGCACGACATAGTCGTCAAACTGCACAAAAACCCCGTGTGAGGCATCCGCGAATGTGGTCGGGCATTGCGCGCTGGCCGCCCCGGCAAGTGCGGTCAGAATTGCCGCTCCGATCACGCGTTTCATCGTTGGGTCTCCTCCGTAAAACACCCCATCCTTTCATGGCCTCCGTGCCCTGCCGGGGCAAGGGCTGATAGGCTCAGAACAGGAAATAGCGCTGCGCCATAGGCAATTCGCTGGCCGGCTCACAGGTTATGATCTCGCCATCGGCGCGCACCTCATATGTCTCCGGATCAACATGCACGTCCGGCGTGGCCGCGTTCAGCACCATATCAGCCTTGGAGATATCGCGCGTATTGCGCACCGCCACGGTCGATTTCCGCAAACCGAGCGCATCGCCGATCCCGGCCTCTTGCGCGGCGGCCGACACAAAGGTGACCGAGGATTGCTCCAACGACCGGCCGAATGAGCCGAACATCGGCCGCGAATGCACCGGCTGCGGCGTCGGGATTGAGGCATTCGGATCGCCCATTTGCGCCATGGTGATCGTGCCGCCGATCAGCACCATTTCGGGCTTCACGCCAAAAAAGGCCGGGCTCCACAGGCACAGATCGGCGCGCTTGCCCTCTTCGATGCTGCCGATCTCAGCGCTCATCCCGTGTACGATGGCCGGATTGATTGTGTATTTCGCGATGTAGCGGCGGACGCGAAGATTGTCGTTATCGCCCTGTTCTTCGGCCAGTTTTCCGCGCTGCTTCTTCATCTTGTCGGCGGTTTGCCAGGTGCGGATGATGACCTCTCCGACCCGGCCCATGGCTTGGCTATCCGATGCCATCACCGAAAACGCGCCCATATCGTGCAAAATGTCTTCGGCCGCAATCGTCTCGCGCCGAATGCGGCTTTCGGCGAAGGCCACATCCTCAGGGATCGCTTTGTCGAGATGGTGGCAGACCATCAGCATATCGAGATGCTCTTCGAGCGTGTTGACGGTGTAGGGCATGGTCGGGTTCGTCGAGGAGGGCAGGATGTGGCCATAGCCCACCACCTTCATGATATCTGGCGCGTGCCCGCCGCCCGCGCCTTCGGTGTGGAAGGCGTGGATCGTGCGCCCGCCGATTGCGTTGAGCGTATTTTCCACAAAACCGCTCTCATTGAGGGTGTCGGTATGGATCATGACCTGCACATCCATCGCATCGGCAACGCTGAGGCAGCAATCGATCGCCCCGGGCGTGGTGCCCCAATCCTCGTGCAGCTTCATCGCACAGGCGCCGGCATTGACCATCTCGATCAAGGCGTCGCGTTTTGACGCGTTTCCTTTGCTGGACAGGCCTATATTCACGGGCACTGCGTCAACGGCCTGCAGCATGCGCCCGATATGCCAGGGCCCGGGTGTGCAGGTGGTGGCCAGCGTGCCATGCGCCGGCCCCGTGCCACCGCCGAGCATGGTCGTGACACCGGAATGCAGCGCATCATCGATCTGTTGCGGGCAGATGAAATGGATATGGGCATCAAAGCCGCCCGCTGTCAGGATACGCCCCTCACCCGCCAAAGCCTCCGTGCCCGGCCCGATGATGATATCAACACCCGATTGCGTGTCGGGATTTCCCGCTTTGCCGATCTTGTGGATGCGCCCGTCCTTGAGGCCGACATCCGCTTTGTAGATGCCCGTATGATCGACAATCAGCGCGTTGGTGATGACCGTGTCGACGGCGCCATCTGCGCGGGTGACCTGGGATTGCCCCATACCATCCCGGATCACCTTGCCGCCGCCGAATTTGACCTCTTCGCCGTAGGTGGTCAGGTCCCGCTCCACTTCGATGATCAGATCGGTATCGGCCAGCCGGACCCTGTCCCCGGTGGTCGGGCCATACATATCGGCATAGGTGGTACGGGCGATTTGGCTGGGCATCTATCTTAGTCCTTATTGGGGGCGAGCAAGCGCGTCACGCGGTTCGGCGAGTAGCGGGGTTTTGCGGGCACGTTGCGGCGTATCCAATCGCGCCCGACCGGCATCAATTTTGTCCCCCGGCCGCGACCTCGGACAGGGTCTCGAGGATCTGATTGTAACGCGCGCGCCCGGCGATCGAGTGGTTGTACTCACCGGGTCTGGTTTCATGCTCTAGCAGAAAGATGACCTGGGCCGATTCTTCGGCAAAACCCTGCATGCCGGATTCGACCGACATCACGGCGTCGCGCAATTGATCGGAATCCCAAGGCGGCGGGTGGTCGACCATGACAGTGAGCAACTCGCTTAACATCGCGCCGAACGGGTCCTCGGTCCGGTGACCAAGCAAATCCTCAATGAAATCTTCATTTTGGGGGCCGTGGCCTTCGACCACCAAAATGCTCACACCGGATTCCAAAAGCGTCGCCGCAGCATCGACATGCTCCAGCAATGCAGGTCCAAAGATCGTGTAGGTCTCGATCACCCGGCTATAGTCGCCCGCGGCCCAGAACGCCCGCATAACCGCGGCAATTCGGCGAAGCGCGATGTTGCGCGGAACACCTTCCAAAGCCATGATTTCATCGCGCACATCGGACAATCCGGACAGGACTTCATCGGCTGCAGGGCCTGTATAAGACAGCGATTCATCCGGTGACATGGCCAGCGCCTCAGCCACCAGAAGCGGCAACAGCGTCGAGACGGCAAGCTCCTCTTCCAGACGGGCTTCGATCTGCTCTTCCATAAGCGCGCGCTGACCATCAAACAGCTCGGCCAGGCGCCCGCCTAACCTTTCTTCCAGGTTCGAGATCTCGGTCGCCACCGTGGTGTCGATGCGGTTATTGGCCCAAGTCACAACCAGCCCAAGGACCAGCGCACCGATCCCGGAGGTGAACCACAAAAGCGTGCGCCTGTAGGATGACACTTCCTCGGACATGAGCTTTTTCTGCTCGCTCAGACGTTCATCGAATGTCCGTTCCAGGTCACGGTGGATCACCTCAACCTGGTGCATGATCTCATCTTCGACGCTGCGCGGCGGTAACTCGGCCATCAGCTTTCACATCTTGAAGACATCGTCCGTCTCCACCTGAAGCGCTGTCGCAAGCGCGTTGGTCTGGCTGGCCATGCCGATCACCGCCAGCAATTCGGCATGCATCTGCGGCGTCATGCCTTTGGCCTTCGCACTGGCTGTGTGGGAATGGATGCAATAGCTGCAGCCATTGGCGGTCGAGACGGCGACATAAATCATCTCTTTGACCAGCGGGTCGAGCGCGCCGGGGCCCATGACCTCTTTTAGACGGTTCCAGATTACGCCCATGTTTTCAGGGTCATGGGCCAAAGCGCGCCACATATTGTTGACATCGTCTGTGCCACGCGTGGCACGGATATCGGCAAAGATGGCTGCCGCCTCGGGCGAGAGCGCATCGTCATCCAAAAGCGGCAGGCTGGCCATCAAACAAGCGCAAAGATGCGCGATGGACCGCCCGTCCCACCGGCTAATTTTGGCGCGCCGATGATGATCGTGGCACCTGCCGCTGGCACCTCTGAGAGGTTCTTTATGTTCTCTATGCCGATGCGGCCCGCGGGCAACCATGTGTAATGGGTGATAAAATCGCCCGAAAGCCCATAGTCGAGCGACAGGGTGTCGACACCGATGGAGCCCGCACCGGTTTCGAGCAGCATTTCGGCGGCCTCAGCGTGGAAGCCTGGGAAATGCAGCACCTCCCCGTCAAAGCCGCGGAAGGCGTCGGTTGTGACCTTTGCATCCCAGCCCGAATTCATCGCCACACAGGCGCCATCGGGTATTTCGCCATTGGCATCGATCCAAGCCTGCACATCTTCGGGCGTGACACGCGTGTCGGGATCCTCGGCCGCGCGCGCTGCAATGTCGATCACGCAAAGTGGTGCGACCAAGCTTGAGATCGCCAATTCATCGACGGATTGCCCATCCTCGGAAAAGTGCAGCGGCGCATCGATATGAGTGCCCGTATGCTCATTGATCGTAAGGTTCAACAAGTTGAACCCGTTGTCGCCAAAGTTAAAAACCGACTCGGTGGCAAATTGGGGGGTGCCGAAATAGGTCGGAAAATCTGGTGTCAGCGTGTGGGTCAGATCAATGACCTGGCTATGGCCATCGGCCAAGGCCGCACTGGGTGACACCATGCTGGCCAGAGCCGCGCCCGCCGTCGCTGCCGCCGTGCCTTTAAAGAAGTTGCGGCGCGAAATCATCCGCTCCTTCACCGAATTGATCACATATGCGTCACACATTTTCTTTCCCCTTTTCTCTAGCAGCTAGAAACGTTTAGGTCATCGCGCGCGTGGGCCCCTGCGGGCCAGACGTTGGCGATTGCCGCGCGCTATGCGCGCAAGCGGGATGACGGCCGCGCTCAGCGCCAAATCCGGAGTCTTGCCGCGCATCAGCGCCTCGGACGCCCGGCCCGTGGCCTCAACAAAGGCCTGCGGCTTTTCACGCCACATCCGCCAGCTTTCATCAAACGGCGTGTTCCAGGCCCCGCCCATGCCTAACACGCGCATCCACATCACGGCATTGGCCTCAAGGCCAAGACGGGCCACATCAAATCCCGCTTTCCACATTCGAAAGGCTGTATCGGGTATCATGGATCAAGAGCTCCCATAACCGACTGGTTAAATCCAAAGACGCGCCGGTCGCCGCCAAACGGCACCAGCGTCACATCGCGGCTCTGGCCGGGCTCAAATCGAACGGCCGTCCCGGCGGCGATATCAAGCCGATGGCCGCGCGCGACATTGCGGTCAAAATCCAGCGCGCTGTTGGCTTCGGCGAAATGGTAATGGCTGCCAACCTGGACCGGCCGGTCGCCGGTATTGGCAACGCGCATCGTGAGCGCTGCGGCACCTTCGTTCAGCGTGATCTCACCCGGGGCAGGCAGTATCTCTCCAGGTTTCATGGCGTCCCTTCTTTATCGGATCGGATGGTGGACGGTCACAAGCTTGGTGCCGTCGGGAAAGGTGGCTTCAACTTGCACCTCATGGATCATCTCGGCGATGCCAGGCATGCATTGCTCGGCCGTGACGACCTCGCCACCTGCCTGCATCAGATCGGCAACCGCGCGCCCGTCGCGCGCGCCTTCGACAACAAAATCGGTAATCAGGGCAATGGCTTCCGGGTGGTTCAGCTTGACACCACGCAACAGCCGGTTGCGCGCAACCATGGCCGCCATTGAGACCAGAAGTTTGTCCTTTTCTCGGGGGGTGAGGTTCATGTCGTCTCCAAAGCAGCGGGTCGTTTATGTCGGCCAGACCCGCGGCAGCGGGCGGCCTGTCAGACAGGGGATGAGCCGTGTCAGAAGATCGCGCAGTCGCGCCGGGTCGGCGTCCATGGCACGCAGCGATAGCCGTCCGTCCCAGGCCGAGGCCGCGACGGCCATGTCCTCGGGCAACAGATTGCGCAGCGGCGCCAGCCGGTCCGGCGCATCATCGGCAATCAGATGCAGGGCCGCAATTGCGCGGGCGCCGCGCAGCCCGGCTGCGCCACGCCGGGCCAGATCGCCCGCGCCCAGCCGCAGCGCTTCGATCAAGACCGGTCTCCCGCGGCGCGTCACCTGGCGGCGGTCGATGAGATCAAGCCTGCGCACGTCCTCGCCCATAGCGATCCGGCCCAGTACGATCATGTCGCACAAGACCAGGCGTGCGCCGTCACCTAAAACGGCCTCGGTATCGCGCGTCATCGCGGCACCATCATAGAGAATGGTCTCTTGCGGCAACCAGGCCAGGGACGCGCCCGGCCCAACATCCAGGCGCACAGTGACGTCCGCGCGCCCAACCGGACTGCGATAGGCCCGCTCCGCGGTTTGCGTCGTGCCTGTGGCCGCGCCGCTTCGCAGCTTCAGCGCTGAGCTGAACCGGTCGCCGCCGGTCAAGCCACCGGCAGTATTGAGAAAAACCACTTCCGGCGCCGAATGGCCAATGCGCGGCAGCATCGCCTTGGCCGCGCCGCGTTGATAGAGCCGTTCGAGCCCTTTGGGTCCTAGCATCACCTCCGCGCGTCCCTCGCTCCGCTGCAAGTGTTGCGCATCTGGTCGTCCGTCGTACATGGGGCGAGACTAGGCAGCCGCACCGGGCAGTGGCAAGCCTTTGCGCGCGCAGGCTCTTCCAGAGCCGGTCATGCGCCCAAAAATCAGGCAGCTGCGGCCTTGCCGCCACAAGGCGGCCAGTGTAGCTCGAAGCCAATGACACGCATCGAAATCCCGCGTCCTGATGACTGGCACCTGCACCTGCGCGACGGCGCCGTGATGCGCGCAGTTTTGCCCGACACGTCGCGCCATTTTGGCCGAGCGCTGGTGATGCCCAATCTCGACCCGCCGGTGGTGACCGGAAAGGATGCAGCGCACTACCGTGACCGCATTCTGGCGGCACTGCCTGATGGCGCGGATTTCACGCCGCTGATGACGCTTTATCTGACCGAAGAGACCGACCCGGATGACGTCGTGGCCGCCCATGCCGACGGGGTCATCGCCGCGGTGAAGCTTTATCCGGCCGGGGCTACAACCAATTCGGCGCGCGGCGTACGCGACATTAACAATGTCGGGCATACCCTTGAAGCGATGGCGAAATCTGGCGTCCCTCTTTGCATTCATGGGGAGGTGGCAGACGCCCATACCGACATTTTCGATCGTGAGAAGGTGTTCATCGACCGCATCTTGCGCCCGCTCAAAGACCGGCTGCCCGAGCTGCGTGTGACGCTCGAGCATGTGACCACCGCCGAGGGCGTGGCCTTTGTCGAAGACGCGCCGGGGCCCATTGCCGGCACGATCACAGCACACCACCTGATGCTCACGCGCAACGACCTTCTCGCCGGGGGAATCCGGCCCCATTACTATTGCCTGCCGATCCTGAAGCGTGAACGCGACCGGCGCGCGCTTTTGGCCGTCGCAACCGATGCGTCGTCGCGGTTTTTCCTCGGCACCGACAGCGCGCCCCATCTCGATGGCGGCAAGCTGGCGCCTTGCGGCTGCGCAGGGTGTTACACCGCCCCGGTGGCCCTGCCCTACCTCGCCCAGCTGTTTGAGACATGCGGCAAGCTCGACGCGCTGGCAGCCTTCGTGTCCACCAAAGGTGCGGCGCATTACGGCCTGCCGGTCAATCCAACAAACGTCACATTGATGCGCGACCAGCCGGTGACGTTTGCAGCCTCCCTGGCCACAGAAGATGGGCCCATCACCATATTTGATCCCGGCTTCACCACAGATTGGGCGGTAGAATGATCCCAACCAGCTATCCCGATGCCGCAACCATGGCGGAGATGACGGCGCGCATGCTGCTCGACATCAAGGCGGTGCATTTCAACGCAGTCCAGCCCTATACCCACACATCCGGAAAACAGGCGCCGACCTATATCGATTGCCGCAAGCCGATCTCTTATCCGCGCATCCGGGCGACCTTGATGGATTTTATGACTTGCACGGTTCTGCGCAAGGCGGGGCTTGAGGCGTTTGACAATGTCGCGGGCGGTGAGACCGCGGGCATCCCCTTTGCCGCGATGATTGCCGAGCGGATGGCCCTGCCGATGACCTATGTGCGCAAAAAGCCGAAAGGCCATGGCCGCAATGCGCAGATCGAGGGCGCGATGGGCGAAGGCGACCGGGTGTTGTTGGTCGAAGACCTGGCAACCGATGGCGGCTCAAAGCTTTCGTTTGTTGATGCGATCCGCAAGACCGGGGCAAGTTGCGGGCATACGGCGGTGATCTTTTTCTATGACATCTATCCGCGGACCGGGCCAATGCTGGCTGAGGCGGGTGTTGAGCTTCACTATTTGTGCACGTGGTCGGATGTTTTGGCGCAAGCCCGCGTCGGTGGCGATTTTGATGACCAAACGCTCGACGAAGTGGCGCGCTATCTCGCAGCACCGGATGAATGGGTCGCGCCCTAGGCCTAGGCGAGCACCACGACATTTAGGTATCGCGCCAAGCTCAACCACGTGATATAGTATTTTGGCAGAAGAAAAATATCCTTCGTTACCCACAGGATATCCTCATTGACCCTAACAACTACCATGCCATAGGACATGCGCACCCATAGGGGCAAAGAACAAGAACGAGGGGAGCGGTCATGAATACCATGGCGCCGTCAAACCTCCCGGCTGAGGCCGGGGATACATTTGTATTGCCGCATAATATTGAGGCGGAACAACAGCTTCTTGGCGCGATCCTGTCGACCAATCAGGTCATGGACCGCATCGATGACGTGCAATTGAAACCGGCGCATTTCTACGACCCGGTCCATGGCGACATTTACGCGAAATGTGTGGCGCGCATCTCGGGCGGCCAGCCGACCGATGCCACGACGTTGAAATCCGCGCTGGCCGATCATGATGGGCTGAAAGCACTTGGCGGCGCAGAATACCTACTGCGGATGCAGCTTTCTGCCGTCGCGACAACAGCGGCGAAGGAATATGCCCGTCTTATCCATGACTTGGCCCTGCGGCGCGAATTGATCGATCTGGGCCGCCGTGTTTCTGACCGTGCGCAAAGCCAGCGCGAGGAATTGCGGCCCGACGACCAGATCGTCACCGCCGAATCCGAGCTTTTTCAGCTTGCCGAAAGCGGTACGGCCAATCGCGGCTTTCAACCCTTTCTGGCGGCCCTGACCGATGCTGTGGAAACGGCCGAGGCGGCTTACAACCGATCGGGCCAGTTGGCGGGCATGTCCACGGGCCTCATCGACCTAGATAAGATACTGGGTGGTCTGCATAATTCTGATCTCTTAATCCTCGCTGGCCGCCCCTCGATGGGTAAAACCTCGCTCGCAACTAATATCGGCTTTGCAGTCGCAAAAGCCTATCGGCGCGGGGCTGAGAACGGCCAGGCCGCCGATGGCGGCGTGGTAGGTTTTTTCAGCCTTGAGATGTCCGCGGCCCAGCTGGCGCAGCGCGTTTTATCGGAGGCGGCGGAAGTGCCGTCAGAGCTCATTCGTCGTGGCGATTTGAATCAGGACGAGTTCAAGCGCTACCTCAAAGCCGCCCAAGAGCTTGAAACCTGCCCGCTTTACATCGACGACACGCCCGCGCTGCAGATCGCGCAAGTTGCGGCCCGGGCGCGCCGGCTCAAACGCTCGCCACAGGGGCTGCATCTGCTGATCGTCGACTATCTGCAGCTCTTGCGCGCCAACACCAACAAAGACAACCGCGTGAACGAGATCTCCGAGATAACCCAAGGGCTTAAAGCGATCGCCAAAGAATTGAACATCCCGGTCATCGCGCTCAGCCAGCTTAGCCGCCAGGTCGAAAGCCGCGAAGATAAGCGCCCGCAATTGTCAGATCTGCGCGAATCGGGCTCTATCGAGCAGGACGCCGACACAGTTATGTTCGTCTATCGCGGCGAATACTACAAAGAGCGCGAGAAACCGGGCGAAGAGAATCTCGAAGCGATGAGCAAGTGGCAGGAAGATATGGATCGGCTGCATGGCAAGGCAGAAATCATCGTCGGCAAACAGCGCCATGGGCCGGTCGGCAATATCGAGCTGAGCTTCGACGGCCGGTTTACCAAATTTGCCAATTTGGAGCAGCGCTGGCGCGATGACGGGCGCTGAGCGGCGATGGCTCAGGCCAAACTGACGATTGATCTTGGGGCGATCGCCCGCAATTGGGCAGCGCTTGCGCGGCTCGCCGAAGGGTCCGAGACCGCGGCAGTGGTCAAAGCAGATGCCTATGGCCTGGGCATGGACCGCGCGGCGCCCGTGCTGGCGCAAGCCGGCGCGCGGCACTTCTATGTGGCCCAGCCCGAAGAAGGCGTAAAGCTGCGGGCCATTTTGGGGGCTGGACCACAGATTTTTGTCTTTGGCGGACACATGGCCGGTGATGCGCCGCATCTTGCGGATGCCGATCTGATCGCTCTTTTGAACTCACCCGAACAGGTCGCGCGCCACCAATCGGCGCTGCCGCAAGCAAGCTACGGCGTGCAACTTGATACCGGCATGAATCGTTTGGGGATGGAGGCGAAAGATTGGGCCGCGCTGCGCGGTGACCTCGATCCGGTCCTAGTGATGAGCCATCTGGCCTGCGCCGATGAACCGTCACATCCGCAAAACGCAGCCCAGCTGTCCGCCTTCCAGGCCATGACGCAAGGGGTGACAGCGCCTCGATCCCTGGCTGCCACTGGCGGTACGCTTCTGGGAGGTAACTATCACTTTGATAGCGTTAGGCCCGGGATCGGCACCTATGGCGGCTTTCCTTTTGAGGCCGCGGAGGCTGTCGTGTCCTTGTCCTTGCCGGTCATCCAGACGCGCTGGATTGAACCGGGTGAGACGGTCGGCTATGGCGCGACGTTTGTCGCTGACGCACCGCGCCGTATCGCAACGGTTTCAAGTGGATACGCGGATGGTCTCATCCGCGCGATGGGGCCAAAGGGCAAGCTATGGGCGGGAGATGTCGCCTGTCCGCTGGCCGGCCGCGTATCGATGGATTTGATGAGCGTTGATGTCACACATCTTACCGATATGCCCGACCATCTTGATATTCTATCTGCCTACCAAAGCATTGATCAACTGGCCCAAATCACAGGCACCATTGGCTATGAAATCCTCACATCTCTGGGAGCACGATACGACCGCAGCTATCGCAGCCCGTAGCCGCCATGACAGCGCGGCTTTTGCCGGAAAAACCAGCCGTTTCATGGCTGTGCGCCGATATGTGCACGCACATTCCCCCTTGCGCCATCGTCCCAAACCCCCACTTGCCTAGCCATGCTTAGAATTCTCACATTGCTCAACCTCGCCCTTTTGGTCGTCTTCCCGCTGTCCTGGTTCGCGCCGCTGATGCGCGCGGGCCTCTTGCCGCTCTTTGGACTTGATGAGATCTCGATTCTGTCCGGCATCGCCTCCCTCTGGGAAGACGATGCAGCGCTCGCCATCCTGGTGGCACTCTTGGCGCTGGTGGCACCGATTGCAAAAACCTTCGCGTTGGCTGCGGTGCATCTGCGCCAGCTTTCGACCCGCGCGCTGCCGATGATTGGCATCTTGGGCAAACTTGCCATGGCGGACATCTTCCTGGTGGCGGTCTATGTGGCCCTTGCCAAAGGGCTTGCCGTCGGGCGGCTTGAGACCGCTTGGGGCCTGTGGCTATTTACGGCGGCGGTTCTGGTCTCATACGCCATTGCGATCCTGACGCCGCGCGCGCTTTCCGATCAGAACACGACAAGCTAAGACGCAGGCTATGGCCAAAGTTTCCACCGCTTATACTTGCAGCAATTGCGGTGCCGCGCATAAAAAATGGGCCGGCCAATGTGAGGCTTGCGGCGCTTGGAACACAATCCATGAAGAGGCGCCTTTATCCGCCGGGCCGGGCAAGGCCGCGCTTGGCCGCGCGAAAGGCAAGGGCATTCGGTTAACCGACCTTGCCAGCGCCGAAGAGGAACCGCCGCGGGCAGGCTCTGGCCTTGCTGAGCTGGATCGGGTGCTGGGCGGCGGGCTGGTCACCGCTTCGGCAACGTTGGTCGGCGGCGATCCGGGGATCGGGAAATCGACGCTGCTGTTGCAGGCCGCGGCCAGTTTCGCCTCTCAAGGCGCCAAGGTCATTTACATCTCCGGCGAAGAGGCAACAGCGCAGGTCCGCTTGCGGGCCGGGCGTTTGGGCCTGGCTGAGGCGCCGCTACAGCTTGCTTGTGAGACCAACCTACGCGACATCCTGACAACGCTTGATGCCGAACGGCCCGATCTGGCAATCGTCGATTCGGTGCAAACCATGTGGCTCGACACCGTCGACAGCGCGCCGGGCTCGGTCGCCCAGGTACGCGCCGCTGCCCATGAGCTTGTCACATTCGCCAAACGCCGCGGCGTGGCGGTGATGCTGGTCGGCCATGTGACCAAGGACGGCCAGATCGCCGGGCCCCGCGTGGTCGAGCACATGGTTGACACGGTGCTTTATTTTGAGGGCGAGCGGGGCCATCAATTTCGCCTGCTGCGCTCGGTCAAGAACCGCTTTGGCCCGGCCGATGAGATCGGCGTTTTTGAGATGACAGGCACGGGCTTGGCGCAAGTTCCAAACCCGTCGGCACTGTTTTTGACAGACCGGGAAAAGGACGCGCCGGGGTCTGTAGTTTTTGCCGGGATCGAGGGGACGCGACCGGTTTTGGTCGAGATCCAGGCGCTGGTTGCGCCCTCCGCGCTGAGCCAGCCGCGCCGGGCGGTGGTCGGCTGGGATAGCGCGCGCTTAAGCATGATCCTTGCGGTTCTTGATGCCCGGGTTGGGATCTCGTTTCAGGGCCTCGACGTCTACCTTAATGTCGCCGGCGGCATGCGCATTTCCGAACCGGCAGCCGATTTGGCTGTTGCAGCCGCGCTTCTTTCGGCCCGCGAAGATGCCGCAATCCCGCCCAATTCTGTGCTTTTCGGAGAATTATCGCTTTCTGGTGCCTTGCGTCCCGTGGCGCAGGCGGAAAACAGGTTGAAAGAGGCCCAAAAACTTGGTTTTTCCGCAGCCATCGTGGCGCGAGGATGCAAAACCGGCGACGGCGCGGGCCTGAGCCTGACTGAAATGCCGGACCTTGCGCAATTTGTCGGCACGGTCTTTGGGGCGGACTGAGCCGTAAAAGCGCCGGGCTTCGCGCGCGGAAGGTAAGGAAAGAGGGCAGAGCATGGATTTCACCATTATCGACGGAATCGTCGCGGGCGTGATCATCATCTCGGCGATGCTGGCCTATAGCCGCGGCTTCGTGCGCGAAGCGCTTGCCATCGGTGGCTGGGTCGTGGCCGCGATCTTGGCCTTCATCTTTGCCCCACAAGCACAGCCGCTGATCAACGAAGTGCCCTATTTGGGCGAATTCATCGGCGATAGTTGTGAGCTTGGCATCATCGGCGCATTTGCCGCCGTTTTTGTCCTGGGTCTTGTCGTCATCTCGCTGTTCACACCGATGTTTTCCGGCATCATCCAGCGCTCTGCGGTTGGCGGGGCGGATGCCGGTCTGGGCTTTCTTTTTGGGGTCGCGCGCGGTGTGCTGCTCGTGGTTGTAGCGCTGATCGCCTATGAGCGGCTGGCCGGTGATGAGCGGGTGGAGATTGTCGATCAAAGCCGGACGGTTGCGATCCTGGCAGAGCTTCAGGGCAATGTTGAATCCGCCATCCCAGATGATGTGCCGGGCTGGTTCCAGTTGCGCTTTGAGGAATTGACCGCGCAATGCGACGCACCGGGAACGACGCCGGAGGCTGTGCCGGCGCCCGCCGAGGAAGGCTGAGCGGCCGACCCTTTAGCAGAACGGGCGCAGGCACGCTTCCTGCGACCCTCAGCACGTCGTGCGAGGCCTGATCCGCCACCAAACGCCTAAGCACCGCCCGTTTGCCTCTAAATCCATCTCATCCGCGCTGATCCCCAGTTTTCGATGACATTTGCGTGACAGATGAGGTGACACTTGGGCCCTCCTGCCCTATGTCCGTGACCAAGGACGCGTGCAGGGATTCGCGGGTCCAGCTTCCACGCGCGACAGGGGCGCTAGATGTCTGAACCGAAGGCCTTCCGAGCAGACCCCTTCGACGATGATAAACTACGTGAGGAATGCGGCGTATTCGGCGTCGTTGGCGTAAGCGATGCAGCGCAGTTCGTCGCACTTGGTCTGCATGCGTTGCAGCATCGCGGACAAGAAGCTGGCGGCATCGTCACCCATCACGAAGATCACGGGTTCAACTCCGCCAGGCGCTTTGGCTATGTCCGTGACACCTTCACCAGCGCCAATGTGATGGAAACCCTTCCCGGTGCGATCGGGATCGGCCATGTGCGCTATTCCACCGCCGGATCAAAGGGCCATACCGCGATCCGTGACGTGCAGCCGTTCTTTGGTGAATTTGCCATGGGTGGCGCGGCCATCGCGCATAACGGCAATATCGTGAATGCCGATGAGTTACGACGCGAGCTGATTGGTCGCGGCTCGATCTTTCAGTCTTCCTCTGACAGCGAATGCATCATCCACCTGATGGCGCGCAGCTATCAAAAAACCATCCCCGAGCGGATGAAAGACGCGCTGCGCCGGGTCGAGGGCGCGTTTTCGGTTGTCGCGATGACGCGCACGAAGCTGATCGGCGTCCGCGACCCGCTGGGCGTGCGCCCGCTGGTCATGGGGCGTCTGGGTGACGGCTGGGTTCTGGCCTCGGAAACCTGCGCGCTCGACATCATCGGCGCGGATTTTGTGCGCGAGATTGAGCCGGGCGAGATGGTGGTGATCAACGGCCATGGCCCGGAGAGCTTCAAACCGTTTGAGCCCAAGCGGCCACGGTTTTGCATCTTCGAGCATGTTTATTTCTCGCGTCCCGACAGCATCCTGGGCGGGCGATCAGTCTACGAGACGCGACGCCAGATCGGCGTTGAGCTGGCTCGGGAGGCACCCGTCGAGGCCGATCTGGTATGCCCCGTCCCCGATAGTGGCACGCCTGCCGCAATCGGTTTTGCGGCGCAATCGGGCATCCCCTTCGGCATGGGTATCATCCGCAACCAATATGTCGGCCGGACCTTCATCGAGCCCACCGAACAGATCCGCAATATGGGCGTTCGCCTAAAGCTCAACGTGAACCGCGCGCTGATCAAAGACAAACGCGTTGTTCTCGTCGATGACAGCGTCGTGCGCGGTACTACAAGCCGCAAGATCAAAGAGATGGTGCTTGATGCCGGCGCGGCAGAAGTGCATTTCCGGATTGCCAGTCCGCCCACCGCCTGGCCTTGTTTTTACGGCGTTGATACGCCGGATCGTGAAAAGCTCCTGGCCTCATCGATGTCAGAGGAAGAAATTCAGTCGCATCTGGGTGTCACATCGCTGAAATTCATCACACTTGATGGGCTCTACAGGGCTGTGGGCGAAGAAAAGGGCCGCCTGAACACCGCGCCGCAATATTGCGATGCCTGTTTTTCCGGCGATTATCCCGTAACACCCGCTGATCGCGTGCAAGCAGGCTTTCAGATGAAGGTGAACGAGGCCGCTGAATAAAGGCCCTTCGGCGATGGCGCTGTGCAGCGGTGTTACTGCGCGCAACGATGATGCTGATGATCTCCCGATGGCAAACATTCCCAGGGCTGACGCGCATCTTGGCGAGCCGCTCGACCCGGTGCGCGGGCGCGCGGCCGCGGGCGAAGCCCGACCGCGCGCGCCCGCCGGGCCTTTAGGCCCGGCTCCCAAAAACGTCATCGATCCTTTGGGCACGGCTCCAAAACCACAATCGGGCCT
>JBCCXT010000012.1:0-79257 GCA_039191215.1 Pseudomonadota bacterium | reverse complement strand
GCGCTATTTGCAAGGAATGCAGCGCAACTGTGGCCACGCTGCACGAGCCCAGTCAGTCGGCCGGGTGTTTGTAGGCGGCAGCAATCCCGGCGGCCTTTTGGGCCACATCTTCTAACTCCTCTGGCGACCAGGAGCGCATCGTGTGGAAATTCGCCGCAGCACCAGAGGCGCCAATCGCCATGTTCACGGCCAGCGCGTCCGCTCCGTCGGGCAAATCCACGATGGCCATGACGTCGCTGGCGCCCGTGGTGATGTACATGTCTTTGAGCGTCCCGCCAGCGGCCTCGACAAGCCCGGCGATGACCCCGCGCCGGTTCTTGGCCCCGCCCATGAGGCCCTTGATGGCGTCGCTGGTGTAATTCGCTGTGATGATGAATGTGGGCATATCTCTCTCCCTCGCTGCAAATCCTGCGCGGGGTCTTTGGCCTGAGATGCCTGGCTCGGGCGCTGAGTGGTCGATGCCTCCCTTGACCTAACGTTAACTTATGAGCGCGGATCGGGCAATGAGAGGCCCGTCGCGCGGAGCTATCCGTGCAAAGACTGGTTGGATGTCCGGAGGCGAAGTCCGGCGGGATTGAGTGATTGAGGCGCGCGATTACCAGGTCGAGTGGGCCATCCCACGGGTAGGCGCTCGCCACTTGGACAAAGGCGGAGCAAGGCAACGAGCGCGAAGTCAAGCCAATGGTGCCGCGCCATCGAGTCGCCATTGTCGCTCGGACCAATGGCGCATCCAATGGCGGCCGCCCCCCGGCACGGCGATTTGGTTGATCTAGGCGCTTCGTTCATTCTGCGTGCGGGGTTGCCGGGATTAAGTGCTTAGAACGACCGTCGGATCGCCGCACCGCGGCCCGTCGAAGGCGCGGCTAGTGAGCCGCGTAGAGTTGATGTTGGATAAGCCTGAATGCCTCATTTACCCATTTGGAAAGCAGACCATTTTCAAATTGTTGCAGGTTTGCCGGACGAAGTCCTTTTGCGTTGAGGTGCAAATACGAATGCCGTTCTAAATCAGCATAGATTTGATCGGTGGCCTGAGCTGACAAGATTTGGTTCACCCTTTTGGAAATACCCGAGGTGCAGGTGGCACGCTTGTTGTAGGTGTGAAAACCGATTTCCGATTTGGTCGCGGTGTCACCGTAAAGCAAAACGGATTTAGATAAAGGGAATAGAAGGATTTTCCTTTGGTTAGGAACGGGAAGAGTTATACTTGCTTTCTTCCCTGAGACTTGCAGCCCACAAATGAAGACGGGGTTGTCGCACGTTATCAGTTGCTTTGTTCCTGATGTGACTAGGAAAACAAATTCCATTTCGTCAAGTTGCGAGGCAGTTGCAATTCCCAGTTGCCCAGAAAGCCGCATGCCAATTTGATCAATGGCTTCACTGTCGTTGCATTGAGCGCGAGATACTAGAGCCGCTTCTTCTTCGGTGAGCTCGGATTGCAACTCACGATACTTGGGATCCTTGAGAAGCAGCAGGGTCAACGGACCCAAGATTTTTCTTGCACCTGGGCTTCGCATTCGCTGGATCGATGCAAACTGGATGAAAAACTCCACAGCCCTTTGGCTCACTGGTGGCGTTTTGGCTTCTTCAAGCCAATCGTTATATTGAGTTTCGAACGTGCTGTAAAACTGCTCAAGTGTCGTTTGATCTACCGAACCGTCCTCGAATTTGACGGTATTGAAGTGCCCAATAACTCCTACGTTTTTGGGAGCGGTTTGGAAACGTTTGAGCCCGTTCAAGTTTACGCAAGAGACACATCCATCATCTTCCACAAAGTGCTTTAGGTAGGCCTCTGGCGTATGGTGGTGCCGCTTTGGATCACTCAAACATCCAACTCCTCCACAAACCGGGCGTTCTCTTGGATATACTGGAACCGCAATTCGGGTTTTTTGCCCATCAACCTCTCCACCAAATCCCCGGTCTCGCCCGGCTCGTCTTCGTCGATGCTCACCCGGATCAATTTCCGCGATTCAGGGTTCATCGTGGTGTCTTTGAGGTCCTTGGCGTCCATCTCGCCCAGGCCTTTGAACCGGCTCACATCGATTTTGCCCTTTCCGCCCAGGCCTTTGTCGAGCCAGGTGTCGCGTTCGGCCTCGTCCAGGCAATAGACGCGGGTGGCGCCTTGGGTTAGGCGATAGAGCGGCGGGCAGGCCAGATACAGGTGCCCTTGGTCGATCAGGGGACGCATTTGGCTGAAGAAGAAGGTCATCAAGAGCGACGCGATATGGGCGCCGTCGACATCGGCATCGGTCATGATGATCACCTTGTCGTAGCGCAGGTCCTCGATGTTGAAACCGGTGCCCATCTGCACGCCAAGCGCTTGGCACAGGTCGGAGATCTCCGCGTTTTGGCCCAGCTTTGAGCTTGCCGCACCCAAGACGTTGAGGATTTTGCCCCGCAGCGGCAGAAGTGCCTGGGTCCGACGATCCCGCGCCATTTTGGCCGATCCACCAGCCGAGTCCCCCTCAACGATGAATAGCTCTGTCCCGTCGCGCGCCTGCTGGCTGCAATCGACCAGCTTGCCGGGCAGGCGCAGCTTCTTGGTCGCCGATTTGCGTGCGGTTTCCTTCTCGGCGCGTCGCCGCAAGCGCTCCTCGGCGCGCAGGATGAGAAAATCAAGGATCGCGCCTGCCGATTTGGTGTCATTGCCGAGCCAGCTGTCAAAACGGTCTCGGACGGCTGCTTCAACGAGCTTGGCAGCCTCTGTGGTGGCCAGTCGGTCTTTGGTTTGGCCGACAAATTCTGGCTCCCGGATGAAACAACTAACCAGGGCACAGCCCCCCGAAGTCAGATCATCGCGGGTGATATTGGCAGCTTTTTTCAAGCCTGCCAGATCGCCATAGGCTTTCAAGCCCTTCAGGATCGCGGCCCAGAAGCCTGCCTCATGTGTGCCGCCCTCGGGCGTGGGCACGGTATTGCAATAGGATTGGATGAAGCCATCGCGCGCAGGCGTCCAATTGATCGCCCATTCGACCGATCCGGGCTGGCCGAACCGTTCTTGGAAGTCGACTTTGCCGGCAAAGGGCTGATCGGCATAGGTCGCCGCCGCACCGAGTGTTTCAGCCAGATAGTCGCTGAGCCCGCCGGGGAAATGGAAGGTCGCCTCAGCCGGTGTCTCACCATCATTGATGGCGGTTTTCCAGCGGATCTCAACGCCGGAAAAGAGATAGGCCTTGGATCGGACCATCTTCATCAGCCGGGCCGGTTTGAAGCGGTGCTGACCGAAGATTTGGCCGTCGGCATGGAAGGTTACGGAAGTGCCGCGTTTATTGGGTGCCGCGCCGATCTTCTCAACCGGGCCCTGCGGCGCGCCGCGGGAAAAGCTTTGGGCGAAAAGCTCTCGGTTGCGGGCAACCTCGACGGTCAGCGTGTCGCTCAGCGCATTCACGACCGAAACGCCGACCCCGTGCAATCCGCCGGAGGTCTGGTAAGCCTTGCCGGAAAACTTCCCGCCGGCATGAAGTGTGCACAGGATCACTTCGAGCGCTGATTTATCAGGGAATTTCGGATGCGGCTCGACCGGGATGCCGCGCCCGTTGTCGCGGATTGTGACGCTATGGTCGGCGTGCAACTCCACCTCGATCCGCGTTGCATGGCCCGCCACGGCCTCATCCATCGAATTGTCGAGAACTTCTGCCACGAGATGGTGCAAAGCACGCTCATCCGTGCCGCCAATGTACATTCCAGGCCTTTTTCTAACGGGCTCAAGCCCTTCGAGCACTTCGATCGAAGCGGCATCGTAGGTTTGCGGCTGATTTGTCCCGGAAAGCAGATCGTCGGCCATGTCATGCTCGATATTGTGGTTTGCAGCGCGTATGTTCGCAGGTTTTGGGGTTTGGGGAAAGGGCGGTGCCATGCGATGTCGCGGCGCAGTGTTTATGGAATCTTCAACCCTTGGGGCTAGCGCTGCGACGAAGTGGAACATGCACGAGGTCGAGATGAAGTTGTTTGCAAAGAAGCACACGGGTGAACGCAGACGCGGTCATCGCCGGGCTGAGGATGCCTTGGCAAATCTGGTCAACACCTTCCAAGCAGTGATCCACTTCCAGCCCGACGGTACAATTCTGTTCGCCAATGACAATTTCCTGGACGCGATGGGGTATACGCTGGAGGAGGTCAAAGATCGCCACCATTCCATGTTCTGCGACCCTGAGCTGATCAAGAGCGACGAATACAAGGAATTTTGGCAGCGCTTGGCTTCTGGTGAGGCGTTCAGCGATCGTTTTAAGCGGTTGCGCAAAGACGGCAGCGAGATTTGGATCAAGGCCACTTATGCGCCGTCGAGAAACCCCGATGGCGAAATTTCGCGTGTCTCCAAGGTTGCGGTGGATGTCACGGACCACGTGGAGGCTGAACGTGTCGTCAACGCGATCAAACACGGCCTGACGCAACTGAAGAATGGCGATATGTCCTATCGCGTGGAAACCGCGTCAGAGGCCAGTGCCGAACTTGCGCGGCTCTATAATGAGGCCGTGACCAAGCTTGATGAGACGCTGGCCCGTTCCGGCCAGGTCAGTGCGTCGGTTTCGTCGGCGGCGCAAACGCTCGAATCCGCCTCAATGGACCTGTCGAACAGAACGGAGACGCAAGCCGCTGCGGTAGAAGAGACCGCTGCGGCGGTGCGCGGACTGACCGACGATGCGCGTGAGCGGGCTGAGCAGGTGCGCGGTATGGAAGGCGATACCTCTCGTACGTTGGAGGCGACGCGGACAAGCCGCGAAGTTGTGGTGAGTGCAATTGATGCGATGGACCGGCTGGAAAAGAACTCAGCCGAGATCGCCAAGATCGTCTCCGTGATCGACGATATCTCGTTCCAGACCAGCCTCTTGGCATTGAATGCGGGCGTTGAGGCAGCGCGCGCGGGCGAGGCTGGCCGCGGCTTTGCCGTTGTTGCCCAGGAAGTTCGTGGCTTGGCGCAGCGTGCCGCAGAATCTGCGCGCGAGATCAAGGCGCTGATTGAGGGAAGCTCTGAACAGGTTGCTGAAGGCGTGCAACTTGTCCGGCGCACGGGTGATGAATTGACCCAAATCCTCGACCGCGTCGGTAAAGTGTCCGAAGGGATCGCTGATATCGCCGTCGGCGTGACCGAACAGGCTGGCCGGTTGAACGAAATCGACACTGCGCTCACTGAAATCGACGGCGTGACACAGTCAAACGCCGCGATGGTCAACCAAAATATCGATACATGCCAGCAGCTTGCCAGTGAGGCTACTGAATTGCGCTCGGCGCTGGATCAATTCACATTGGCGCTGGAGCAAAGCAGTAAAGCGGCTTGACTGCAGCCGCGCTCCACCACGGCAGACGCGCGGCCATAGCGGGACTGAAGGGACGGTCGACATCCAATCCGTTCCCAGCAGTAGGTCTCAGCCTGGCGCAGGCCCGCGCTGGATTGCGACCTCTAATCGCTAGGTGTCGATGGGCGATGGTCGTACGACTCGTCGGCGGCTGAGCCGTCACAGCGCCATTCGGTTAGCATTACCGATCGATGACGGCCCCTCGGCTTTGAGAGGCCGGGCACGCATTTTTGTCAAACCGGGCAGCTCACCGTCAGCTGGTGGGCGGCATTACCAGATTGATTGAAATACTGTGCCGCACCCGGACTTGCGCGGTCGATATCAAACTCGCTGCGGATCGATTGGCGGTTGTCGCACAGGATGCGCGCCGCCTCGATACAATCGCCGCGAACATCGCACCAAAGGGCCAAGCCAGGGCTGCCATCAACCAGGCGAACGGAAACGAAATCCGCGGGCGGCAGGGCTGATACGGGAGGCAGAACTGGCGCATTCGGGTCAGTTGTCGATGTCGGGAAGGGGCGCTCGATTACGTCCACAATCGGGATGCAGCCACTGATCGCAAAGAGTAGGATTAACGAAAAGACGGCTAGGCGGCGCAATGGCATTGGCACACTCCGTTTACTTTGGTGTGGCCGAGAATGCCCAAAGGGCGCGGTATTTCGCAAGAGTTGAACGGCGTGAAGCGGCCTTAGTTGGTCGAAACGTAGTTTTGGTCGCCGCTCTCGCCGGAGAAATAATACTCGATCAGTTCGTCATCGACGATGTTGCGCTGATACGCGACCGAAGCCAGCGCGTAGGCATCGGCGATTTCGGTATCGCTGATTTGCTCGCCATTTGTGACCTTTTGAATATAGGCATCAAGCTGCTCGACGATGGCAAGATTGGTCAGCGCGTTGGCTTCACCAAATGCAGTTTCCGCTTCTTCGGGCGTCAGGATCCCTAAGTCATAGAGCGTGTCAAAATGGATCGGCACAAATTGCACAAACGCATCGGAGATTTGTTGCGAACGCAGTTGCGCTTCGAGGTTCGATGTCAGGCCCTGCAAGCCGTCACCAATGACCGCTGTCGCCGCGATTGCCATCGACACGGCCCCAGCCGATAAAACGACCCAATCAACCGTGATTGCGCCGTCGTCTTCAGTCCAGAAGCTTTTTGCCGACCAATCCATTGCGCACCAAGTCCTTCTACAAGCGCTGCCATAATGCCGTGCAGTTTAGGGCATAATTGTGGCGGATAAACGCGTAACGCGGCGACAATCGATTTAGCGCCAGCGAACAATAAGCGTGCTGCTGCCTTGTCGTAGGGACCCGCGCGGGGTAAGGCGCGGCGCATGACCCGGCTTCGCCCGCATATCCGCGCGCTGACCGTGCTCGCCTTGCCGCTGATCGGCAGCCACCTCGCGCAACAGGCCATCTCGATCACCGACACGGTGATGTTGGGCTGGTATTCGGTCGAGGCGCTGGCCGCGGTGACGCTGGGCGCGACGCTTTATTTTGTCGCCTTTGTTTTGGGCTCCGGCTCGGCGCTGGCGGTGATGCCCATGGTGGCCCGCGCGGCGGCAGAGGGCAATGAGGCGCAAGTGCGGCGTGTGACCCGGATGGGGCTATGGCTTGCCGCTTTGACCGGCGTGGCGATTTACCCGCTCTTTTGGTTTGCCGAGCCCATTCTGCTGGCCTTGGGTCAGACCGAGGAAGTCGCTGCCGGCGCGCGGGTCTATTTGCGCATCGCTGGTGCCGCGATGGCTTTCTCGCTGATCCTTATGGTCCTGAAGAGCTTTTTGTCGGCGTTGGAGCGAACCGGGCCAGTGCTTTCGGCGACGCTGGCAGGGGCGGGCTTGAACGCGCTGCTGAACTGGTTGTTGATCTTTGGCAATATGGGCGCGCCAGAGCTTGGCATCGCAGGTGCGGCTGTTGCCTCTCTGGGCACCAATTTGTTGATCTGTCTGGTTTTGGGCGTTTACGCTGCGCGTGCCAGAGCGTTGCGTGTCTACGCGCTCTTTGCCCGGCTCTGGCGGCTTGATTGGCCGGGTTTTGCCGCGGTTTTTACGTTGGGATGGCCCATTGGGTTGACACAATTGGCCGAGGTCGGTCTTTTTTCAGCCGCCTCGCTGATGATGGGCTGGCTCGGCACGGTTGAGCTTGCGGCCCATGGGGTCGCGCTACAGATCGCCTCGGTCACGTTTATGGTGCATCTGGGGTTGAGTTCCGCGGCCACGGTACGGGCCGGGCGCGCCTTCGGGCGCCAGGATTTCGATGGGTTGCGGGACGGCGCGCTGGCGGCATTGATTCTATCGGGTGCGATGGTCGGTTTGACTGTGGCGCTGTTTCTGGGTGTGCCGGAGTTGCTTATTGGCCTGTTTCTTGACCCAGCTGAGCCTGAACGCGGCGCAATCATTGCGATCGGCGTGGCGCTGCTGGCGGTGGGCGCGCTCTTTCAGCTTGCAGATGCCGCACAGGTTATCGCGATCGGCCTGTTAAGGGGCTTGCAGGATACCCGGATGCCGATGGTTTTTGCGGCGGTTAGTTATTGGGCTGTGGGCCTGCCGGCCAGCTATTTTTTGGGGTTTGTGGCAGGCCTTGATGGGCCCGGCATTTGGCTTGGCCTGGTGGTTGGATTGGTTGCGGCGGCTGCCCTTATGCTGCCGCGGTTTTGGGCGCGGCTGGCGCGGCTGGCGCGGATGCGCCGCGCGGCGCGCGCGGGCGGTATTGCACCGGCCGGCGACGGGCGCGCCTCCTCGGGCCACGCCTGACGGCGCAGCGTTCGTCGACCCGCATTGCCATGGAACGCGGCCCGGCTGCGGCTTTCGGTTGTCAGCCTGCGTCGCCTTGGGCTAGGTCAAGAGCGCGGAAAAATTGAGGTCGGGCAGGATGACAGGCGGGCGCAACGTGCAAAGTATCTGGGCGGGATTACTCCTGGCGTTTGCGGGCATGGTCGCCGGCGTAATGCCGGCCCTCGCTCAAGAACTGCCGGGTAGGCGCGACGCGCTTCGGCTGATCTATCCTGCTGATGCGGATGTTGAGAGTGTCGTCACGCCGCATCCATCGTTGAGCGAAGGTCAGGTAGCGCTGTTATCTACGGCCATCAGCGAAGGGTTGATGCCGCAGATGGTCTTTTACGGCGCCCTGGCCATTGCGCCTGATAACGGGCTGGCCGATCCACAGACCACTGTTGCGGTCGGCAATTTCCACGACGAGGCCAGCGCCTCTGCCGACGCCTTGGCGCGCTGCGATGCGGCACGTGCGGCCGACGCAACGCCGTGTGTCATCGTGTTGGTCGTGCGCCCGGCAGGCTGGGCGCCGGGGGCAGCGTTGCAAATGAGCTCCGGCGCGGCGGCAGCGCTTCAGACCGAGTTCAGGCAGGCCGATCAGCCGCGCTATTTCGCAATTTCTTATGCGACAGGCAGGTTCGGGATCGGGCCCAGTGCCGAGACGGCGCAAGCGGCCTGCGGACAGGCCGATTGTCAGGCGGTCGTCGCTGACCGTTAGGTTTTGATGCAGATCAAAGCCTAAGCGCGGCATTATGCTACTTTGTTCTTGCGGTTTAGACCGCTACATGTGCCTGGACGAAGCGCAAACCCGCGCTAAGCGAGCACTATCTCTTGGGCATGTGGCCCGAAACGGAGACGCCAGTGGACTACGATACCGCGCTTGAGACTGCCATCGACCAGCTGCATCAGGAGGGGCGTTACCGAACGTTCATCGAGATCGAGCGCCGTCGCGGCCAGTTTCCCCATGCGGTCTGGATCCGCCCGGACAGGACGGAGCAACAGATCACCGTTTGGTGCGGCAACGACTATCTTGGCATGGGCCAGCACCCAGCTGTGCTTGCCGCCATGCACGAGGCGCTGGAAGCGACCGGTGCAGGGTCGGGCGGGACGCGCAACATCTCTGGCACGACGGTCTATCACAAGCGGTTGGAGGCGGAACTCAGCGATCTGCACGGCAAAGAGGCCGCTCTTTTGTTCACCTCGGCCTACATCGCCAATGACGCGACACTGAGCACGTTGCCGAAGCTTTTTCCCGGCTTGATCATTTATTCGGATTCGCTCAACCACGCCTCGATGATTGAGGGCATTCGGCGCAATGGCGGCTCAAAGCGGGTCTTCAAGCACAATGACGTAGACGATCTGCGCGCCAAGCTTGCCGGCGATGATCCGGCCGCACCAAAGCTCATTGCGTTCGAATCGATCTATTCAATGGATGGCGATTTCGGGCCGATCGAAGCGATCTGCGATCTGGCGGAGGAATTCGGCGCGCTGACCTATCTTGACGAAGTGCATGCGGTCGGCATGTATGGGCCCCGTGGCGGCGGTGTGGCCGAACGCGACCGGCTCGGCCACCGCATTGACATCATCAACGGGACCTTGGGCAAAGCGTTTGGCGTGCATGGCGGCTATATCGCGGCCAGCGTGCGGATGTGTGACGCGATCCGCTCGTATGCCCCGGGATTTATCTTCACAACCTCGCTGCCGCCGGTTGTCGCGGCGGGCGCGGCTGCCAGCGTGGCGCATCTGAAAACTGATCAGGCCTTGCGCGACCTGCACCAAGAGCGCGCGAAGGTGCTGAAATACCGGCTGAAGGGCCTCGGCCTGCCGATCATCGATCATGGCAGCCACATCGTCCCGGTTATGGTCGGTGATCCGGTGCATACCAAGGGGATCTCTGACATGCTGCTGGAGAATCACAGCATTTATGTGCAGCCGATCAACTATCCGACCGTCCCACGGGGCACAGAACGGCTGCGGTTCACGCCCTCACCCGTCCACGGACCTGAAATGGTCGACGCCCTGGTCCATGCAATGGACACACTTTGGAGCCATTGTGCGCTGAATCGCGCCGAATTGGCCGGTTAGCACGCCATTGCCCGGTGTCAGGGCCAGGGTGCCTGTGCTAACAAACCTTTAGTGCTGGTACGGAGAATCAGCGCAAGGGGATGTCGCAGGGGGATGCTGGGCCAAGGGCACGGCTATTTCTGCGCCAGAAGATGTCGAGGCATGGTGGCCCATGGGCCGAGGACAAGGTCAGTCAGGCGGGCGTGAAATTCCCTACGCGGAATATGAAACGCTCGATGTGCCATTGGGTGACCTCCTGCGGGGGGAACGTGCGACCCTGGGCAAATCCCTGCTTGACGTCGAGCGCGATCTGAAGATCAAAGCGACCTATATCGCTGCCATTGAAAATGCTGATCTCGACGCCTTTGCCAGCCGCGGGTTCATCGCCGGTTATGTGCGATCTTATGCACGCTATCTCGGGCTTGATCCGGAATGGACCTATGAGCGTTTCTCCCGCGAAAGCGGGTTTCGCGGCACGCATGGAATATCCGCGAAACAGGCCGAAGCTGCCAAGCGTCGCTTTGCCGAGGCGCCGGGGCGGGTCGACCCAAATGATGTGATCTCTGCCGCGCGGGTGAGTTTTGCGCCTGAAAAGGAGCGGCTGTTTGACCGGATTGAGCCGGGCGCCTTGGGATCGATCCTGGTACTGGTGGCGATCGTTTTGGGCATCGGCTACGGCGCCTGGGCCATTTTGTATGACATCCAGCGGCTGCAATTTGCACCCGTCGATGAGGCGCCGAGCACGTTGGCGGAGCTCGATCCTGCCACGGATGCGGACAGATTTGCCGCGCCCGATATAGAAGCCTCCGGCGCGGTTCGTCCGGCTGATGACCGCGTTGACCGGCTCTACCGACCGCAGGCGCTTGACGTGCCTGTCCTGACGCCTCGCGATGAGCCGCTTTCGACCCTTGATCCCGACCAGGTCGGCACGCTGGCTGTACCTGAGATCGTCGAGCCGGAGGAGCCGGAACTTGCCGCCGCAGTCGAGACGCCCGACGTGCAGGTGACCGCGCGCGTTGAAGAGACGGTTGTGCTGGTTGCCGTTTGCCCGGCCTGGGTGCGCCTGACCTCGGCCACGGGCGCGGTGCTTTACGAGGGCACGTTGGATGCCGGTCAGCAATATCCTTTGCCGCAGACCACAGATGCGGCCAGCCTGCGCACCGGTAACGCCGGTGGCATCTATTTCCTGGTCGACGGAGAATTGGTTGGCCCGGCGGGCAATCGCGGTGAGATCACCGACAATATAGCACTTTCAAGCGTGGCGCTGGCCGACAGCTTTCCAGTGGCCGATCTTGATGCCGCACCTGAGGAAGTTGAATACGTGCAGCTTGTTCTGGCCGGGGTGACCCCCGATGTCATGCCCGGAAGCTGCCAATAGACCGCGCCGGCGATGACTGCTTTTGCGGCTGCAGGGTCGAATGTTTGGCGAAGCGACCATCCGCCCCTGTTGCCGCTTGGCCCGGTTGGGCGTAGACCTGTGGCGAGGCTGCATCTAAGGGCGTCCCGCCGTGTCGCATAACCCGATCCGTCCCTGGCGCAATATCGAGCGCCGCAAGAGCCGCCAGATCATGGTCGGGCCGGTACCGGTTGGGGGCGATGCGCCGATCAGTGTCCAGACAATGACAAACACGCTGACGACCGATGTCGCAGCCACGGTCGCGCAGGTTCAGGCCTGCGCCGAGGCGGGCGCCGATATCGTGCGCATCTCGGTGCCTGATCAGGCAAGCTCGACTGCGCTAAAAGAGATTGTCGCCGAAAGCCCCGTTCCGATAGTTGCAGATATCCATTTTCACTACAAACGCGGGATTGAAGCGGCTGAGGCGGGTGCGTCGTGCCTGCGTATCAATCCCGGCAATATCGGCAACCATCAAAGGGTGCAGGAGGTCATCAAAGCCGCCCGCGATCACGGCTGCTCGATGCGGATCGGGGTGAATGCCGGCAGCCTGGAGAAGCATCTGCTGGAGAAATACGGCGAGCCGTGCCCCGACGCATTGGTCGAAAGCGGGCTCGACCACATCAAAATCCTCGAAGACAATGACTTTTTTGACTTCAAGATATCGATGAAAGCCTCGGACGTATTCATGACGATGGCGGCCTATCAGCAATTGTCCGAGCAGACCGAAGCGCCGCTGCATCTTGGTATTACCGAAGCCGGCGGTTTTGTCGGCGGGACGGTGAAATCAGCCATCGGGCTGGGCAACCTTTTATGGATGGGCTTGGGCGATACGATGCGCGTCAGCCTGTCGGCCGATCCGGTCGAGGAGGTGAAGATCGGTTTTGAGATCCTCAAATCCCTGGGCCTGCGCCATCGCGGCGTCAATATCATTTCGTGCCCATCCTGCGCGCGCCAAGGCTTTGACGTGATCAAGACTGTCGAGGCGCTGGAAAAGCGGCTGGAACATATCAAGACGCCGATGTCGTTGTCGATCATCGGCTGCGTCGTCAACGGCCCCGGCGAGGCGCTGATGACAGATGTCGGCTTCACAGGTGGAGGCGCCGGATCGGGCATGGTCTATCTGGCGGGCAAGCAGAGCCATAAAATGTCCAATGAGGCGATGATCGATCATATCGTCGATCAGGTTGAGGCCAGGGCCGCAGAGATTGATGCAGCCACTCAATCCGCCGAAGCCGCAGAGTGAAGCGGGCCCAGCTGCTACCAAAAGGAGCGACCCGTGCGGGCCGCACACGATAAGTGCGTCTGCCAGTTGCAATATTCGGTTCCATGAAATGCCGGGCCGTGCGGCCTAGCCTAATCGGGGCCGGAGACTATAGGCGGTCAGCGGGGAGGAGTCATTAATGGCTGAGATTGTTGATTTGACCCGAAATGAGGCCGGTATCGCCACGGCTGTCGACATTCTGGCGCAACGCTTTGGCCCGCGGCTCGACCGATCGCTTGCGTTGCGCCAGCAGCATGGCCACACGACAACGTATCTGCGCAACCAACCGCCAGATGTGGTTATTTTTGTAGAAGATACTGGTGAGGTGCAGGAGGTCGTGCGCGTCTGTGCGGCCCATCGCGTGCCCATTGTGCCCTTTGGCACCGGCTCTTCGCTGGAGGGGCATGTGAATGCGCCCGCGGGCGGCGTTTCGGTTGATTTCTCGCGCATGGACAAGGTCCTTGAAGTGCATGCTCAGGATATGGATGTCGTCATCCAACCGGGTATTACGCGCAAAGCGCTGAACGCCTATCTGCGGGATACGGGGCTGTTTTTCCCGGTCGATCCGGGAGCCGATGCATCTTTGGGTGGGATGGTGGCCACGCGCGCCTCGGGCACCAATGCGGTTCGCTACGGCACGATGCGCGACAATGTATTGGCGCTGAAGGCGGTGCTGCCCTCAGGCGAGGTGCTGAGAACGGGCGGGCGGGCGCGAAAAAGTTCCGCGGGCTATGACATGACCCGGCTTTTTGTCGGCTCCGAAGGCACGTTGGGGCTGATCACCGAACTGACCTTGAAATTGTCGGGTGTACCTGAGGCATTATCGGCGGCGGTCTGTACGTTCGAGACGGCTGAGGCGGCGTGCAACGCGGTCATCATGGCGATACAGTATGGCCTGCCCGTGGCGCGGATCGAATTCCTTGATGCGCTCTCGGTCCAGGCGATCAACGCCTATTCGAAGACGGAACTGCCCGAAGCGCCGCTTTTGCTGCTGGAATTTGTTGGCTCTGAAAGTGCTGTTGTTGAGCAGACGGAGGTTTTTGGTGACATCGCGGCGGAGTTTGGTGGTGTGGTCATTGCCAAAGCGACCCGCGAGGAGGACCGGGCCAAGCTCTGGTCAGCGCGCCACAATGCCTACTTCGCCTGTATGGCGCTGCGGCCTGGCACCGATGCCCTGTCGACCGATGTCTGCGTGCCGGTGTCGCGCCTGGCCGAAGCGGTCACACGCGGCCAGGAACGGGCAGCTGGGTTGGGCCTGATCGCCCCGGTTGCAGGCCATGTCGGCGACGGGAATTTCCATATGCTGCCGCTTTTTGATGCCAAGGACCCGGCCCAGGTGGCGGCCGTTGAAAAATTGACGGCCTTCCTCAGCGAGATGGCAATAGCGATGGAGGGGACCTGCACCGGCGAGCATGGGATCGGCCAGGGCAAGGCGGGCTATTTGCAGGCCGAATTGGGCGACCCTGCGCTTGGCGCCATGGCCGCGATAAAGGCCGCAATTGATCCTAACAACATCATGAACCCCGGCAAAATTTGCCTGCCGGCTTAGGCATTCTGCACGCGTTGCAAGGCCTGCGACCCTAGCAGCTTCGCCACTGGCCGTCGATCAATGTATCGACGGAGTTGTCGGGATTGAGGCGCAGAAGATCGGTCGGCGCGCCGACCTCTATTCGGCGCGTGCCGCGGCCCAAAAGCCGCCAGGGATGATCAAAGCCGGTGGGCAGCAGGTCTGCAAGCGGCATATTGGCGATCCTCGCGAGGTGGCGAAGCCCGTCCAACAAGCTGGCTCGCGCGCCGGCCAGCGTCCCGTCCGGCAGGCTAAGCCGTGTGCCGTCAGATTGAATTTGGCGCCCTTGAAATAGGAACTGGTCCGCCTCGGAGCCCGTCAGCGCCATTGCGTCAGAGACAACGACCAGGCGCTCGCGGCCAGCGGCAAGGGTGATGCGCAGTGCCGCGTCGGCGACATGGTGGCCATCGGCGATAAGGCCAAAGGGCGTTTCACAATCGGGGTCAAGCGTGGCACCGACAAGACCCGGGGCACGGTGGTGCAAGCCCGACATCGCATTAAATAGATGCGTGACCATGCGCGCGCCTTCGTCGAAGGCTTCGCGCGCCTGACCGGCGCTGCAATCAGTATGGCCGAGTGAGACCAGTATGCCTGCTTCGGCCAGCGCCGCAATTTGGCCCGGCCGCGTCTGTTCAGGCGCAAGTGTGATCATCAGGTGCGGCAGCGTTTCGGCAGCTTCGGCGTAGAACGCGATATCACAGCTTTCAAGCGGCCGCAGATGGGTTGGATCATGCGCGCCGGGGATAGCCAGGTGTGGGCCTTCAAGATGCAGGCCAAGCCCTTCTGTTTGAGCGATCAGCTCGATCACGCGGGCGGTGGTCTCGCGGCTGTCCGAGATCAGTTTGGGCAGGATATGGCCGGAGCCAAGGCGCGCATGCGCCGCTCTTATCTGGTTGATATCAGATGTGTTTTGGGCCTCGTTTAGCATCACGCCGCCGCCGCCATTTACTTGGAGATCGACCAAGCTGGGTGCGATGATCGCGCGCAAGGGCCCCTCTGTCGCACTGGGCTCGATGGCGCTGATGCGGCCGCCGTCGATCGTGACCGTTTGCGCCCTACAGAGACCTGCGCCGTCCAGGATATCGATGCTTTCAAGGATCATTGGGCACGGGTTGCAAGGGCAATAGCGCCGTCGAGCGCGCTGCCGCGTGGCTCCGACAAGCGGCCTTGCAGCGCAGGCGGAAGGTGCGCGATGAGCCGCGGTGCCAGCCCACCCATGAGCACCAGCCGGGCCGATGTCGGCGCACGCAGGGTTGTGATTTGCAGCTCGATCTCCGCCACAGCTGCCGCGATCAGGCGCTGCGCAGTTGGCGTACTGGCGTGTTCGAAAACCTGGGGGGCAAGGGCAGCGAAATCCGAAGGAATGGCGTTCTGGTACTGCAAAAGCGGGTGGCCGGCGGACATAAGCGCCTCGGTCAGCCCGTCATGCGGGGTCAATCCGTCAGCCGCGCGCAGCGCTGCGCTAAGCGCGTTGCGGCCAAACCAAGCGCCTGAAGCGGTATCGCCAAGCGTGAACCCCCAGCCGCTGATATGGCGGACGTGCCCCTGATCGATGCGCAGTGCAAAGGCGCCAGTGCCCAGACTGATGACCGTGCCGTCGCCGCCCAAGGCGCCGAGCGCCGTGGTCACGCTGTCATCGGTGATATAGGCCGGGAAGGGCAGGCGGCGCGTAAGGCCTTCGGCGATTTCGGGCAAGCGGCAGCCGGCAATGCCTGCGACGACGGCGCCAGGTTCAATTCCCGCCTGTCGCCAGAGACTTTCGGCGATTTTGGTAATCCGATCCGCTGCGCCCTCCGGGTCGGTATAGGCATTCGCGGGGCCGTCTTCGATGCAGAGGTCCGGCAGGCGCGGACGCCGAAGAAGCGCGCGGCTGCCGGAGCCGCCGCCGTCAATTGCCAGAATGCTCGACATGGGCAGAAGCGTAAGCGCTTCTATGGGCCTCGGCCAGAGGGAACGCGCCTCGTCGTGGACCCATTTGGGCCCCCTCCTCGGCGCGGCTGCCGCGGAACAGGAGGTGAGGTGCGGTCTGGCGGCGGAAATCGGGACGCCTCAAGCGCTGTGATTGGTGCGACTTGCAATTCGTCGGTCCTGCGCCGGAGCGCGAGAGCGCGACCCGCGCTGACGACGGCTCGCCTTTAGGCGGGCTTGAGGCAGCGCGGCCCAAGATTGCTCCTAGAGCGTGACGATGGCGTTTTCGCGTGCCGCCTCTTGGGCGGCATGGCCCATTCGGACAGCGGCAATGCCATCGGCCAAGCTGACCTCAGGCGCCCTTTGCGTTTGCAGGGCGGCTAGAAATTTCTGGTGTTGGTGAAAGGTAGAGCCATTGTGATCCCCGGCTGCCTGCAAGGCCGGATCAATCGGCAAATCAAGCACGCGCGGGCCTTTTGGCGCTCTTGGGCTGACCACTACTTTCGGCACGGGCGCCGTGCCCAATTCCTCTGGCCAGAAGCGCTGCGGCCCTGGCACCATTGCCTCGATCTTGCCAAGCGGCCCAACGGCGCTGATCTCCTCTTGATAGCGCGCGCCTTCCGCAAACATACACAATTCCAGCATGGCCCGGGCGCCGGAGGCGAATTCCACGATCACATAGCCGTGGTCCCAGATATCGGGTGTGGCCCCATCATAACGCTCCGCCTTGTGATTAACTGCCTGGCCCGCGCTGGCCAACACGCGCACCGGCTCCGATCCAAGCGCCAGGCGCATCAGATCGAAAAAGTGGCAGCATTTCTCGACCAAAGTACCGCCGGTGCGCGCATTGAAACGGTTCCAGGCATCCACCTTGTGTAGGAAGGGAAATCGATGCTCGCGGATGGTCAGCATCGAGATACCGCCCGTCTCGGCCTCGGCTATTTCCAGCAATCGCGCGATCGGCGGCATATAGCGGTATTCCATCGCAACCCAGATCATCGCCGGATAGTCACGGCCCAAAGCCTCAAGCCGGGAAAGATCACCCGGATCGGTGAAGAGCGGCTTTTCGACCAGCACTGGCAGCGGGCGCGCCGCGGCGATCGCGGCAAGCTGGTCGGCATGGCAGTCATTCGGCGATGCGATCAACAGCACATCAAGAGCGGGATGGGCAAGCAGTGCTGCCAAGCTGTCACATCGCACGGCACCCGGCGCGATAGCGGTCGCGCGTCCGGCCATTTCATCGTCCGGCTCATAGATCGCAGCTACCTCTGCTCCGGGCAGAAGTGCGATGTTTTGCAGATGCTCCTGGCCCATCATGCCGCAACCAATAATACCGTATCGCATAAACGCGGTCGCCTTTCAGGGGATGCGCGCGCGGTAGGCCGCGCGGGAAGGGTCGAAATGAGTGACTGACATCTCTGCCACCTCACCGTGCTGGTCCCAGGCCGTGCGATCGATGCGCGACGCGGGCGCGCCGGGCATTAGGGGCTGATCATGTGGCGCCCAATCCGGGGTTTGGCCCGCATGGATGCGGTCTTCGGCGCGCAGAATCCACAGCCCAAAAGCCTGCTGGTAGTAGCGATACAGAGATTGACCCAAAGCGTCGGCGTCGATTTCGTGGCCGAACCGGCCGTCCAGCCAGATATCCTCCAGCGCCACGGGGCTGCCCGACAGCACGCGGATGCGGCGAATGCGAAACGCCTCAGGCGCCGGGCCGAGTGCCGCGAAGGACGCGGGCTTTGCAACCCGCGCCACGTCGATGAGCTTGGCGCTTGGCTGGCCGCCGCCGGACAAAAGCTCCAACCGAAACATTGTATAGCCCGCGGCTGCCCGGCCGTCGAAGCGCACATAATTGCCCGAGCCATGGCGGCGGGTCAAAAGCCCGCGCATATCAAGTGCGGCAAGCGCTTTGCGCAGGGTGCCGATGGACACACCAAGCTGCGGGGCCAAATCTCGTTCCGGCGGCAGGCGGGCGCCATCGGGCAAACGGCCATCCGCAATGTCGCGCGTCAGCATCTCGGTGATGCGTATATAGGCCGGTAAAGGTTCCGGCCCGGTGCTGTCGGCCATGGATCCTCCTCTCTGATTAGCCATATTGATCCAGCATTGATCTACGGGTTCAGCCGCGCTACGCAAGTAAAAAAGCGCCCGCAGGGGGGAGGAGAAATGACCGTCGTTCCCATCACGTCGCCTGATCTGTACGGGTCGGAGGTTTCGTGGTTTGCGGCTTTGTGCTCAGATGATTACGCCCTGCTTGGCCAACCCGATGGCGCTTTGCGATCCTCCTGGGCGCATTGTTCCTCGATCTTGCAAGAGGCCGAGGCACAGGGCTTTCGCAACATCTTGTGTCCGTCAAGCTATCAGGTCGGCCAGGACACGCTGAGCTTTGTGGCCGGTTGCGCGCCAATCACATCGAAAATCAATATGTTGGCTGCCGTTCGCTGTGGCGAGATGCAGCCCATCATGCTCGCGCGCACCATCGCTACGCTCGATCACATGCTTGAGGGGCGGCTCACGATCAATATCATTTCCAGCGACTTTCCCGGTGAGAAAGCTGACAGCGCGCTGCGCTACCAACGCTCGCGCGAGGTTGTTGAAATTCTGCGCATGGCCTGGGCCCAAGACGAGATCTCCTATCAGGGTGATATCTACCAATTCGAGGGGGTTTGGACGGATCCAGCCAAGCCCTACCAGCAAAACGGCGGGCCGCTGATGTATTTCGGCGGCTATTCTCCGGCCGCGTTGGAGCTGTGCGGTCAGCATTGTGATGTGTATCTGATGTGGCCGGAGCCCAAAGACCAGCTGGCCGGTCGGATGCGCGCGGTCCATGCGGTCGCCGAGCGCTACGGACGCAGGCTCGATTACGGCTTGCGCGTGCATATGATCGTGCGCGACACCGAGGCCGAGGCGCGCGATTACGCCGACCACCTGGTGTCAAAGCTTGATGACGAATACGGCAAGCTGGTGCGCGAACGGGCCCATGATAGCGGCTCTTTGGGGGTCAGCCACCAAGCGCGTGCGCGTGAATTGGCCGACCAGTTCGGCTATGTTGAGCCGCATCTATGGACCGGTATCGGCAGGGCGCGATCAGGCTGCGGTGCGGCCCTTGTGGGTTCCGCCGATCAGGTGCTGAGCCAGATCGAGGAGTATCGCAAGATGGGCATCCGGGCCTTCATCTTCTCCGGCTATCCGCATCTTGACGAATGCCGCAATTTCGGGCGGCTTGTGATGCCGTACTTGAAGACCTGCAGCCTGCCGCACGAATACGGACGTGTGCCGCCAAGCCTGCCGGCCACACCTTTGGGGATGGGAGTGAGAAAATAATGGAGCGCGTAAATCTAGGCCCGATCAGCGTCAGCCGTTTGGTCTATGGCATGTGGCGTCTGGGCGACGATGCCGATACCTCTCCGGCCCATATTCACGCCAAAATCGATGCCTGCTTGGCCCAAGGCATCACCACAATGGATCAGGCCGATATCTACGGCGATTACGGTGCTGAGGCGCTTTTCGGGGCCACCATCAAAGCCAGCCCTGGATTGCGGGATAAGCTGGAGATCGTGACCAAATGCGACATCATCGCGCCCATTGGGAAACATTCCGATGCACGGGTGAAGTATTATGACACACGTCCGGCCCATATTCACGCAAGTGTCGCTGCGTCGCTGAAAAATATGCAGATCGACGTCATCGATCTGTTGCTGATCCACCGCCCCGATCCGCTGATGGACCATCATGAAACCGGCGCTTGCCTTGACGGCTTGGTGGCCGAAGGAAAGGTGCGCGCGGTGGGGGTGTCGAATTTCCGTCCCTGGGACATCGAGCTGCTGCAATCGGCGATGAAAACACCGATTGTGACCAACCAGATCGAGCTCAGCGTTCTGTCGCATGAGCCCTTTGTGAACGGCGATCTGGCCTATCTGCAGGAACATGGGTTAGCGCCGATGGCGTGGTCGCCCTTAGCGGGCGGTGCCGTCTTTGGGGCCACCGCTGTTCGCACCGTGCTGGACCGGATCGCGACCGCTCAGGGTGTGGCTCTGGAAGCGGTTGCCGTGGCTTGGCTTCTGGCGCACCCCGCTCGCATTGTGCCGGTTCTGGGTACCAACAATTTGGCCCGGATCGGGCAGATCGATCACGCCCTGCGGATCGAGCTGTCGCGCGAAGACTGGTTTGAGGTCTACACCGCCGCGCTTGGCCGCGAAGTTGCCTGATCGATGACCCAGGCATGGCCCGGCAGGTTCCGATAAGCGAGCCCAGCATTGGGGGAGTTTGAGGGGGGTGTTACCCCCTCAAGCCCCGTCCGGGCACGGACACATGCGCCAAGGAGGGGCCCTTTAGGGTCCAGGACGCAGGCGCACCCCGCCTTGCGTGCATTAGCCCAAGGCTGCCATCACGCCGCGCAGCTCGGCTAGGCCTTTAAGCCTGCCGATCAACGGATAGCCGGGCTGGGCCAGGGTCTCCAGATCGCTCAAAAGATCATGCCCGTGATCGGGGCGAAACGGCAGCGTGCCATCCGATCGGCCCGTGCTCTGGCGGGCGCGTTCTTCTGCCAAAAGTGCGCCGATTGTGGCGACCATGTCGGTGTCGCCAGCCAGATGATCGGATTCCAAAAAACTCATGCGCAGCCCTGTGCCGCGACGAATTGTGTTGCGTAGATGGACAAAATGGATGTGCGGGCCGAGGGATTCGACGAAATCGACCGGATCAAAATCGGCGCGCACGCCAAGTGAGCCGGTGCAAAACGTGATCCCGTTGGCTGGGCTCGGCACAGCATCAACCAGGCGCTGATAATCGGCCTTTTGCGATAGGATCCGCGGCAGGCCCAACAGCGGAAAAGGCGGGTCGTCGGGATGGGCGCATAACCGCAGCCCCAGGCTTTCGGCAACCGGGACAACTTCGGCAAGGAAATCCTGCAAATGCTGCGCCAAACGCTCAGGCGTGATCGCGTCGTACCCTGCCAAAAGCTCGCGCACATCGCCAAGGCTCCAACTGGCATCAGCGCCGGGCAGACCGGCGACAATATTGGTGCTCAACGCGTCTCGGCTCGCATCGCTCATCCCGGCCAAGCGCTCGGCCGCTGCCTCTTGGACCGTTTCGGGGAAATCCTCTGCCGCGCCGGGCCGGGCCAGCAGATGGATGTCAAAGACGGCAAAATCGATCAGATCGAAGGCCATAGCCGTGCCGCCATGGGGCAGCGGTGCGCGCAAGCTTGTCCGCGTCCAATCCAGGATCGGCATGAAATTGTAACACACAACCTCCGGCCCGCCTGCTTTGGAGTTATTCACAAGGCTTTGGCGCCAGGCCTCGATATGGGCACGCCAATCACCAGTTTGGGTCTTGATCGCTTCAGAAACCGGCAGGCTTTCAATCACATCCCAGCTAAGGCAAGCAGCCTCGATCTGCGCCTTTCGGGCCAAGATGTCGTCGACCTGCCAGACATTGCCGACGGGCACATGGTGAAGTGCCGTGACAATGCCCGCTGCGCCAGTTTGCCTAATCTCGGGCAAGCTAATTCGGTCCGCCGGGCCGAACCAGCGCCAGGTCTCCCTCATGGGTCGGTGCGCAAGGTCAACCCACTTTCGGTATCAAAAAGATGCACCGCTGGCGCCAAGTATCCAAGTGCGATCCGGTCCCCGCCGCGGACATGAGTCTGGCCCGGATTATGCACCGTCACGCGTGTCCCATCGCCAAGATTGCCGTAAAGGTAGCTGTCCGCGCCAAGCTGTTCGACACTGACGATATCCATGTGGATAGGACCGGTTTCTGCCGGTTGCAGGTCGTTTGGCCGGATGCCGAGGGTCACGCTTTGGCCCGTCCGATGGGCAAACCCGTCCATCGGCAGCGTCACGCGGTCGCCATTGCCCAATGTCATTTCGGACCGATCTTCGCCGACAATACCGGCCAGGAAATTCATCTTCGGGCTGCCGATAAAGCCCGCAACAAAGATGTTTTGCGGCGCGTTAAAGAGATCAAGCGGCGCGCCGAACTGCTCAAGCTCACCCAGGCGCAGGACCGCGATCTTGTCGGCCATCGTCATCGCCTCGACCTGATCATGGGTGACGTAAATCATCGTATTGCCGAGGCGCTGGTGCAGGCCCGAGATCTCGCCGCGCATGTCCACGCGCAGCTCCGCATCTAGGTTCGACAGCGGCTCATCAAACAGATAAACCCGCGGCTCGCGCACAATGGCGCGGCCAATGGCCACGCGCTGACGCTGCCCGCCCGACAGGTCCTTCGGTCGGCGATCCAGCAGCATGTCGATCTGCAGCATCTTGGCGACTTGGCCAACTTTGCTGTCGATCTCGGCGCGCGCGGTATTGATGTTCTCCAGCCCAAACGACAGGTTCTGGCGCACCGTCATATGCGGGTAGAGCGCGTAGGATTGAAACACCATGGCCAGGCCCCGATCGGCCGCAGGGATGTCGTTGACCACCTCACCGCCGATCTCAATGGCGCCGCCGCTGATCGGCTCCAGCCCCGATATCATCCGCAACAGCGTCGACTTCCCGCAGCCCGACGGGCCCACGAATACGCAAAACTCGCCATGCTCGATCTCCAGGTCAATGCCTTTGATCACATCGGCAGCACCGTAAGATTTGCGGACGTCTTTGAGCTCAATCGAGGCCATTATTTGCCCCCCGTGGATGCGATGCCGGTTGCGATGTATTTCTGCAAGAACATGAAAACCAGCGCGATGGGCAGAAGGGTCAGAACCGTCATCGCCAGAAGTGAGGTCCAGTCGGTCTGCAACTCTCCCTGAAACGAGTTCAGCGCCAATTGCAGGGTGAAGTTTTCTGTCCGTGTCAGCACGATCAGCGGCCAGAGGAAGTCATTCCAACGCCACATGATTGCAAGGATTGCCAGCACTGCGATGGCCGGGGCCGAAAGCGGCACGATGATGCGCCAGAAAATCTTCCACTCGCTGGCTTTATCCATACGCGCGGCATCCAGGATCTCATCGGGGATGGTGATCATGTATTGCCGCAGCAGGAAAACGCCCGTGGGTGTGGCCGCGCCGGGGATGATCACCCCCCAAAGCGAATTGAACATGCCAAGCTCTGTCACGATCAGAAACAGCGGGACCAGCACCACGGTTTGTGGGATCATCAATGTCCCGATGACCATAAGCAGAACTGTTGTGCGGCCGCGGAACTGGTATTTGGACAGCGCAAAAGCGGCCATGGAATTAACCAAAAGCATCAAAGCCGTCGCCATCACCGTGATGAAGGTGGAATTCCAGAAAAACCGCAGAAAGTTAAACCGCTCGAAAAGCTCGGTATAGTTTTCCGTGGCAAAGGCGATGCCTTCGATCGGTGCGAGGTCATCGGCGGGCAAGCGGATGCGGGTTCCAGGCTCGCTTAGACGCACAACCTCTGCCCGGCCGGCCGCGCGCCGTGTTTGCGCCACCGTCTCACCGGCGACCTCGCTGTCGCTGGTCGCATCCACGGTGAAGAGCAAAAGCGGGTCGTCGAAACCCTCCAACGAGACCATGTCTTGTGCATAGGGCAAGAACCGTGGCGGGAACCGGTCAAGCTCGTTTTGCGTCTTGAAGCTGGACAGGACCAGCCAAACAACGGGGCCGAACATCAGCAAAATGCCGAATGTCAGGTAGCCGTAGCTGACCCAATCGGTCCAATCGAGCCGCCCGCGGCCGCGTGTGGCGGTCAGAAACGACCAGATCGAGCGCGGTCCTGAGGAGGATAGATCAGCCATGGGGGCCTCCTGAACGCTTTGCACGAACGTCGAACACGGGCTGGGTGTTTCCATGCGCCATGCGTCTGCCGCCCGTATTGCCGCTCTTGCACCTATCAGCCATCGACGTTGCTCCGGTTCACCCACAATTGCACCAGCGTCAGGATGACCAGCACAAAGGCCACCATCAGCGAGGCCGCCGCTGCAAGGCCAAAGAGCCGCGGCGCGCCGGCAAAACCCTCTTCGTAGATGTATTGGATGATGAAGGTTGTCGCCGTGCCCGGGCCGCCGCCGGTGAAGGCATAAACCTCGTCAAAGGTCTGCACGCCTTTGATCAGCGCCAAAACCAGCACTACCAGCATCGTCGGCGACAAAAGCGGCATTGTGATGCGGCGAAAAACCCGCCAGGCCGAGGCCCGGTCCATGATCGCGGCCTCATAGACATCGCGCGGGATGGCTTGCAGCCCTGCCAGCAGGATCAGCGTGTAGAACCCCATATGCGCCCAGACGGAGATGAAGACCGACCAGGCAAACGCCCATTCGGCATCGACCAACCAATTGATCCCCCCGATCCCGGCGCCATCGAGAAAGGCGTTGAGCACACCTTCGCGCTGCAGGATCCATTTCCAGATCAGCGCGACCACGACCGGGCTTAGCAAGACGGGGAAGAAAAAGACCGACCGGAAAAAGCCGCGCGCCCGGATGTCGCGGTTCAGGATAAGCGCGGTCAGCAGGGCAAAGCCGACCATGATGCCCACCTGAAGGGTCACAAACCAGATTGTGTTCCAGACCGCGCGCCAGAATTTATCTTCGCGGCAGCTATTGGGGTCGAGGTAGCTTTCGCAATCGGTCAGCGTGGCGAAGTTGCGCAAGCCGACATCAGGCCGGTCGGCCAGCAATACATTGTCCCCACCGGTCAGCGCGTAAGAGACATTCAAGATCACCGGCAGAAACGCAAAAAGGCCAAAAAGCACCAGGTTGGGTGCCAAGAAAGCCCAAGCCATGCCCTTGAGCCCAAAGGCCCGCTGAATCGGGGTGAAGATCAACTCCACCACCCGCATGATGGGGGTCAGGACCGCAAGCATGGCGTCGTCTCCCCCGGGCGGATCAACGCCCGCCCGGGGGCGTTTGCTTACTGGGTCTCTGACATCGCCGCGGCGAGGTCTTCCTCCATCCGCGCGACGGCTTCTTCGACCGAAAGCTCACCCACGATAGCCTGGCTCACCCGTTCGACCGTGATGCCAAACATCGCGCGGTTGCCGGGGTAGCCCTGGTACCAGAAGGCAGCCGGGTCGACCGCCGGAAGCGCCCCAGCAAAGCCGTTCAGTGCGGCCTGTGCGGCCTCAGAGGCGTCTTGAAACTCGACACCGGCGGCGGCCACGCCCAGATGCGCGGGCAGGTTACGGGTCCGGCCCGCGACTTCGCCATAGACATCTTCTTGGGCCAGGAAGTCGATCAAGGCCGCAACGATCTCGGGGTTCTCGGTCTGCTCAAATCCGACGATCCCGGCGCCGCCTGGCATGCCCGAACAAGGGCCTGCCGGGCCGCACGGGCTGCCGACAACTTGCCAGTCGAAGAAGTCACCGACCTGTTCGTCCATGCGGCCGACCTGCCAAGAGCCCGAATAGTAAAAGACGAGCTCTCCGTTGATGAACTCTTGGGCTGCGTCCTGATAGGTCGAGCCGCCCTGGCCTGCCCATACGTCACGCGCGATGGTGCCGTCTTCGTGCCAGGCGACAAACTGTGCGACAAATGCTGCAAATCCATCGTCAGATAGGGTCGGGCCGTCGGGGCCATTCAGCGCCGCACCATACGACACCGCAGGACCCGCCACGCGGTGGCCGGAGCGGTCGATCGCCATCGGGAAGGTGGCATCGGTCGCCTCAACCACAGCGCTTGCCGCGGCGGCCCAGTCATCCCAGGTCGCACCTTCGCCCGGCATCTCAACACCTGCCTGCTCAAAAAGCGTGGCATTGACGAAAGGCCCGGTGATCGTCAACTGGCTGTGCATGCCGTAATAGCCCTGGCGGTCGCCCGCGCGGTACCAGTTCAGCGTCTCACCGAAGCTTGCATCCCAATAGGCCGTGTCGATGTAATCGGTCAGATCGAGATAGTATTCGTTCAGGCCGCCCAGATCGGTGACCTTGGCCAGGTCCGGCCCCGTGCCTGCGGCCAGCTGTACGGGTAGGTTTTCGACGATGGCCTGATAGGGCACCACATCGATGACAACATCGACGCCCTCATTGGCCGCTTCAAAGCGGCTGATGACGTCTTCATAGACCTCGCATTCATTGCCGTCCGAGTAGCACATGAAGCGAATTTCCTGCGCCAGGGCAGGTGCGGCGGCGGCGGCGATCAGTGTCGTAACGAGAGCCGTCGACGCGAATCTTTTCTGCATCACTTTGAAGTTCCTCCCAAAACTTTTCATGCCTTTACAAGGCTTTATGCATTTGGCCCGAAGGCACGGGCCGTTGGACGCCTCCATGGTGGCGTGTTCCCAGGCCCAGGTAAAGCACTTGTGTATCACTTTGCCGGTCTGCCTGCTTTTTTCGCGCAAACCCAAGGCCTTCGCTTGCTGCCTCAACCCGGTTGCCAACCGCTATAGAGTGCACCGTTCGGACCAAGCGGTAAAGAGATTGCTGCACCATGTGCGGCCGCTGCATAAATCGCGGTGACAAGCTCAACCGACCGGCGGCCATCCTCAAGCGTCACGGCGCGGGTTACATCGCCGGCAATCGCATCGGCAACGGCAGCCAGATAACCGACAAAGCCCGCCGGGGCGCGGCTGTGACGGGCAACAATCGCATCAACCGCGCCCTGATCCTTGGGGTTGCGGGCAGAAAAGCGCCAGTTCCCGGTGGCCGGCGCATAGGGCGCCGAGCCGCTGGTTGCGGTCAGTTGCTCAAAGACCATGTTGATCCGGCTGGCATTGCCCGCCGCACCCAGGGTGACGGACGATGTCGCCAAAGCGCCGCCCTCAAAGACCAGCGAAATGGCCGCGCAATCTTCTGTCTCGATCGGGTTGACGCGGGTTGCCAGCATCGCCTGGACCTGCGCGGGCGCGCCAAAATAGCGGGTCAGGAAATCATGGTTATGGATGGCATGACCAAGGACGGCGCCGCCAAGTTCTCCGGCCCATGTGCCGCGCCACGGCACGGCATAATAGTCGAGCCCCCGATCCCAATGCGTCTCGATCGCGGCCACTTGCGGCGCGCCGACCAATCCCTCAGTGATGAGCGCATCAAGCGCTGCGGTCGCCGGGCCATAACGATACTGAAAAACCGGAAAGATGCGGGCGGTGCCGTGCGCCTGTGCGCGCGCCAGCCGGTCGCATTCCGCCAGCGATGCTGCAACCGGTTTTTCGACGATTGCGTGTTTGCCAGCCTCAAGCGCCGCGATTGCCATCGGCACATGCAGCTTGGGCGGCAGGCAGATATCGATCAGGTCAACGTCCGGATCGCTTAGCGCTTCGGCGGCTTCATCGCCCACGCGCGGGCCCGCGTCACCGCCCAGGATCGTATAGGCCCGCGCGGTGTCGAGATCGATGACCCATTTGACCTGAAACTGCCCCGGCAGCGCGCGGTAGCCCATCAAATGCTCACGCCCGATCCCTGCGCCAAGAATGGCGACATTGATCATCGGGCTGCGGCCTCCGCCCATTCCTGGGCCTCAATCGCCAATTCGGTGACGGTGTAGTAATGGTCTTGCGGCGGTAGGCTGGCGATGCCTTCGGCCAGATCATCGAGAAAGTCGCGAAACCAGGGCAGGCCAACGCCCGAAGCATCGATCTTTTCGCAGCGCGTGCCATTGACCAAGATCAGATGATCCGTGCCCGGCGCGCCGCCGACATCGACATATTTGCGCAGCTCGATATAGCCTTCGGTACCCAAAATGGTCAGTCGCCCGTCGCCCCATGTCGGCAGCGCATCGGGCGTGTACCAATCAACCCTGATATAGCCGTGGCCTTCGGGCGCGCGCAGGGCCAGCTCGCCGAAATCCTGCAGGCCGGGATCGCGCGGATTGGCGTAATTGCCGACCGCGGCCATCGTGATCTCGGCGCTTGTGGCACCAGTGAAATGCAAAAATTGGTCGATCTGGTGGCTGGCGATATCGGTGAGGATCCCGCCATAAGCCGCGCGGTCGAAAAACCAGTCGGGCCGCGTGTCGATGTTAAGCCGATGCGGCCCCAGCCCGATGGTCTGGACAACGCGGCCAATGGCACCATCGGCAACCAGTTGCGAGGCGGCGGTTGCTGCGGGCACCTCGAAGCGCTCCGAGAAATTCACGGCCCAGATTCGCCGCATGCGCGTCTGCACCAGACGGATTTGATCGATCTGGTCGCGGGAGATGCAGCCAGGCTTGTCGACCATGACATGCTTGTTGGCCTCCATCGCCGCGATGGCGAGTGCGGCGCGGTCTTTCGGGATGGCGGCGATGAGGATCACATCGATCGTTGGATCATCCAGGATGGCCTCTTTCGATCTTTGCGAGACATTTGGGAAGCGCTTGCGAAAGCCCGGCAACGTGCTCGGTTCCCCATCTGTCCACCAGGCGGCAAATTGTGCCCCGGCGGCGGCCAGATTTTCTGCCATGCCGTAGATGTGGCGGTGGTCAAGGCCAAGGGCTGCGAAACGGATTGTCATGGCGTCTCCACGGAAATTGTGCGCCCGGCGCGCGCTGAGCCAGTAATCGCATCGATCATAGCATGGCTGTGCAGTACCTCGCGCGGTGGGGCAAGCGGCGGTCTACCAGCGTCGAGTGCATCCAGGAAATCCTCCAGCACGGATTGGTGCCAGTCATGCGTGAACGCCATCGGATCGGCGCCGCCGCCGGTGCTTGCACTGGCGCCAAAGCTTTCGGTTCGTCCATCGCGCCAAAACACCTTCAGCACGCCTTCGCCCAGATGCAGGCTGGCCTTGTCATAGTGCAGCGTGATCGTCTCCGCCGCGCCGGGAAAGCTTGCGGTCGACGCCGTCAGCCAACCGGTTGCGCCATTGGCAAAGGTCAGGCCCGCGGCGGCGACGTCTTCGGCCTCCATCTGGTGGAACCGGGTTGTGGCGGCAATTGCGGTGACGGAGTTGACCGGGCCGGTGAGCGATAGGGCAAGGTCGATTGTGTGGATTGCTTGGCTGATCAAGACGCCGCCGCCGTCGCGGGCATAGCTGCCACGCCCGGGTTCGTCGTAATAGCTTTGGTCGCGCCACCAAGGCACCGCAATTTCAGCCAGACCCAGGGCACCCAGATTGCCTGAAACAACAAGCTCTGCCGCTTTGCGAGAGGCCGCGCGCGCACGGTGCTGCATCACGATAGCCAGCGGCGCGCCATGCGCCTCGCTCAGCGCCACAATCTCTGCCGCCTCGGCGGTGTTGCGCGCGATGGGTTTCTCTAAGAGCACGGGCTTTTGGGCGACAAAGAGCGGGCGAAGCAGGTCCAGCCGGGCATTGGGCGGCGTCACTAATATGGCAAGGTCGATTGTCGGATCAGCCGCCACGGCTTCTGCATCGGCCAGAATGCGCGGCTGAGCGCCGGTTTCAGCCTCCGCCATCTGCGCAAAGTTCTGCGCGGTTTCGGGCCTGCGGGAACTGATCGCACCCAGAGTGACCCCTGGCGCGTCGCGCAATGCCAAAAGATGTGTGCGCGCGACCATGCCAGTGCCGATCAGCGCTGCGGTTCGGGCCATATCGTGTCCTCTGCCGCCGATAGGTGCAGGCCCGAACGGCTAGTGCAAGGTGTTGCGGAGAAATTTCAGTACCTCGCGCCGCATTTCGGGGCTTTCAGCATGGCCCAAATCGGGCTCGAGCAGAACGTGCAGGCGATCCGGCGTATCCGCGTAGGCCGTGCGCAGATCGCGCAGGCCGGTTTGAAGCGCCGCGCGCGGGGTCAGCGGATCGGCCTGGCCGATGCAGACAAGTTGCGGGCGCGGCGCAACCAGCCCGGCAATCTCGCCAGTCCGGGCAAGGGGCAGAAGGCCCGGGACCATCATGTATGGCCCGTGCTGGTTGTCGCGGCCCGTAGCCACCAGCGTGCCAAGATCGGCAAAGCAGGCCAAATGCGCGGCACCGGCAATCTCTGGCAGCAAGGCGGCCAGCCAAAACGCGTGCGTTGCCCCCATCGACAGGCCCAATGTGGCGATTTGCGCGATCTCAGGCCTATCACCAAGCCAGCGCGCCGCGGCGGCCAGTTCGGCAAGCATGCGTCCGAAAAGTGGTTTTCCGTGCCAGAGCGCCTGGCGGGCCATTGCGGGTTCGGCCAAGTCTGATCGGCTGCCAAAACACGGCAAATCGAGCGCGAGAGAGGCAATCCCAGCCTCCGCCAGGGCGGGACCGTAGGGCGCGATTAGCGCGGGCCGACCACCCAGCAATTCGTCACGGCCAATGGCGTAATTGTTGCCATGGGCATGGCAGTAAAGCACCGCTGGCACGGGCGCTATGTGCGGCTTTGGCGGAGCGATGAACCAAGCGCGGCTTTCTTGACCATCGTCAAAACTGAGAGCCAGGTCGTGGCAGTCAAACGCGCCGCATGGCGTGCTGCCGTGGCTTTTGGCTTCGGTAATCTCACAATGCTGATCGCCCAAGAGCCGCAGCAGCTGCGCGCGCAGGTCGGTCATCCGGCCTCTGCCAGCAGTTTCGCATTGCCGCCAGCGGCCGTCGTGTCGATGCATAAATGGCGCTCTAGGATCAGGCGCGGTGCCGGATCGGCCTCGGTGATCAGCGGGATAAGCGCACCGGTTCTTTGGCTGAGCGCCTGGCGCATTGCGCGCGCTGTCGCAGCGTCGCCCCACCAGATTACCGCATCAAGCGGTGTGAGACTGGCCAGGATTTCCGGTTCAAAAGGCGCGCCATGGGCCAGGGCCGTGCATCCGGCATCCCTTGCCAGACGCGCCTGTTCGTGGGCCGCATCACCTGGCCCCGCGCACAGGACCTTGCCGCGCGGATGTGTTGTCAGCCGGTTTGCCTCGCCTGTCGGGCCGGGCAAGTCGATAGCGGTCAGTGCTGCATCAGACGGCGTTGGCAGCGCTGAAAGTGCCACGCTCAGATTTTTCCTATCTGTGCTGGCTGCGCCGGCGGCGGGCTCGCCCTGTGGGCTTCGCGCGCCCGACGGCTCACCCTGCGGGTTTCGCACATGTGACGCCTCGCCCTTCGGGCTTCGGGTAAAGCGCGCCACGTATTCCGGCCCACCGGCTTTCGGGCCGGTGCCAGATAGGCCCTCGCCGCCAAAAGGCTGGCTGCCGACAATGGCGCCGATCTGGTTGCGGTTGACGTAGACATTGCCCGCCCGAATGGCATCAGACACCGTCTGCACGCGATCATCGATACGACTGTGGATGCCGAATGTCAGCCCAAAGCCGCGCGCGTTGATGTCGTCGACAACGGCGCCCAGTTCATGCGCTTTGAAGGTTGTGACATGCAGGACCGGGCCGAATACCTCATGTTCGAGGGCGCTGATCCCGCCGGGCAGATCGATCAGGGCAGGACCGACGAAATGGCCCTGTTGTGGCGTTGGTAGCTGTTTCAATAGCCTGCCCTCGGCCTTTGCCGCCGCGATATAGGCATCGATTTCCGCACGCGCGTCCTGTGATATGACAGGCCCGAGGTCGCTTGCGCGCCTGTGCGGCGGGGCGACAATAAGCTCTGCCATCGCGCCTTCGAGCATGGTCAGGAAGGTCTTGGCGATGTCGTCTTGCAAATAGAGTATGCGGAGCGCTGAGCAGCGCTGCCCAGCCGATCGAAAGGCGGATGTGATGATGTCGCGCACCGCTTGTTCGGGCAGGGCTGTGCTGTCGACAATCATCGCATTCAGCCCGCCCGTCTCAGCGATTAAGGGCGTGCTGGGATCGAGGTGGTCGGCCATTGTGCGATGGATCGCCTGGGCGGTTGCGGTCGATCCGGTGAATGCCACGCCGGCAATGCGCGGATCACTTGTGAGCACTTGTCCGACTTCCAAACCCTGGCCGGGCAAAAGCTGCAAGGCGCTTTGCGGCACGCCCGCCTCATGCAAAAGGGCCACGGCTCGGGCCGCGATAAGGGGGGTTGCCTCCGCAGGTTTGGCCAGCACGCCATTGCCTGCCGCAAGGGCCGCAGCGATTTGGCCGGTGAATATCGCTAACGGGAAGTTCCACGGGCTGATGCAGGTGACAAGGCCAAGCGTCGGATGGGTAAGGCGTGCCGCCTCATCGGCATAGTAGCGCAAAAAATCGACAGCTTCGCGCAGTTCGGCCACGGCATCGGTGAGGGTTTTGCCCGCCTCGCGCGTCAGAAGCGAAAAGAGCTCTCCGTGACGGGCTTCGTAGAGATCTGCCGCGCGGCGCAGAACGGCCGGCTCAGCTTGCCACGGTCGCGCTGCATCAAGCGCACGCGTCAGATCGGCGGGCCCGGCTTCGGTTACCTGACCGACGATATCGCCGGGATCGGCCGGGTTTACAATGGTATGGGTGGCGCCGGAAAAACCTTCGCCTGCCATCCAACGCGCGCGGCGATGGACATCCCGGGCACCTTCGACATCGGCAAGATCGGCCCGATCCCACAGATCCCAACCGCGTGAATTCACACGCGGCGCAAAAAGCGCCGAAGGCGTCGAGACAGCGGCGTTTGGGCCCGCCGCGTCGAGCGCATCAAACGGGCAGGCCGCGATGATCTCGGGTGCAACGGCTGGGTCCAGCACTTGATGCACGAAGGACGAATTTGCGCCGTTCTCCAACAATCTGCGGACCAAATAGGCCAGCAGGTCGCGATGCGCGCCGACCGGTGCGTAGATGCGGCAGCGCGTCGCTTCGGCGGCGCGGACGATTTCATGCAGCGCCTCGCCCATGCCGTGCAAACGCTGAAACTCAAAGGCTTCTCCATTGGCCATTTCAAGGATCGTGGCGACCGAATGGGCGTTATGGGTGGCAAATTGCGGATAGATCCGGTCGGCGCGGTCAAGCAACAGCCGCGCGCAGCAGAGATAGGCGGCATCGGTTGCGGATTTGCGGGTATAGACGGGAAACTCAGCCAGCCCTTCGACCTGGGCGCGCTTGATCTCACGATCCCAATAGGCGCCTTTGACCAGGCGCACCATGATACGCCGGTCATGGTGCTGGGCCAGCCCGTGCAGCCAGTCGATCAGCCTGGGCGCGCGTTTACCATAGGCCTGCACGACGACGCCGAAACCGACCCAGCGCGCCAGGCGCGGATCGGCCAGCACGGCCTTTATCACATCGAGCGACACTTCAAGCCGCTCGGCCTCTTCGGCATCGATGTTGAGGCCCATTCCGGCAGCGGCTGCGGCTAACGCCAACGCGCTGACGCGCTCGATAAGCGCCGGCAATTGGTGCCGCTGAAGCTCCTCATAGCGGGGGTGGAGCGCCGAAAGCTTGATCGAAATGCCGGGATTGTCGCGGATGTCGTCCGCGCGGCAAAGCGGGGCAAGGGCGGCGATGGCATCGAGATATGCAGCGTAGAACGCGTCAGCATCCGCCGCGGTCAAAGCGGCCTCACCCAACATGTCGTAGGAATAGCTATAGCCTTTGGCTGCTAACATGGCGGCGCGCTCGGTTGCGGCTTGGATCGTCTCACCAAGGACAAATTGGCTGCCCATTTCGCGCATCGCACGACCGACCGCGGCGCGTACCACAGGCTCCCCCAGCCGTTTGACGGCCGATCTCAGCGTGCCGGCCAGCCCGTCATCGGGCTCCTGCAGGACCTTGCCGGTCAGCATCAACGCCCAGGTTGAGGCATTGACCAGCACCGATGACGAGCCGCCGAGATGCGCGCCCCAGGAAGACGGCGCGATTTTGTCTTCGATGAGCGCGTCGATCGTTGCGGCATCGGGCACACGCAGCAATGCCTCGGCCAGACACATAAGCGCGATCCCTTCGCGGCTCGACAGCCCGTATTCGGCCAAGAAAGCCTCCATCAGGCCAGCCTGGCTGCTGCTGCGAAGCGCGCGGATCAGATCAGCGGCATGCGTTTCGGCACGTCTGCGAAGGGCCGGATCGGGTGCTGCCCGGGCGATGAGCGCTGCCAGGGCCTTGTCCTCAGGCATGCGATGGAGAGCGGCGATCTGGGCGCGGGTTGGGTCGGTCGATAGCATCTGGAGTGCCTTGTATGAGATCGGCTGCACGGCAGGATCATACCGCAATCTGTGCGGGAATGTTCCCTTGACTTTGGGTATCTGAAGGCGGATGTCGCGTTGATGGAAAGTAAGACAGTAAATATTCCTGCATCAGGCGGTGATCTCGACGCATTTGATCGCCGGATATTGGCTGAACTGGCCGCCGATGGCCGCCTGCCGCTGACAGAGCTGGCCCGGCGTGTGGGCCTGTCAAAAAGCCCGACGCAAGTCCGTGTCCGGCGGCTGGAGGCGGAGGCCTTCATTCTTGGCTATCGCGCGGTTCTAAACCCCGCAAAACTGGCCCGCGACCATGTAGCCTTCGTGGAAGTCCGACTTGGCGACACCCGCGAAAAGGCGTTGAGCGATTTCAACACTGCCGTCGCGCAGGTGCCGGAGATCGAGCAATGCCATCTGATTGCTGGGGCCTTTGACTATCTGCTGAAGGTGCGAACAGAGGATATTCACAGCTACCGACGGGTCCTGGGCACGGCGATTTCCAGCTTGCCGCATGTCGTGCAGACCTCGACCCATGTGTCGATGCAAGCGGTGACGGAGACGGGTTTTTGAGCCTTGGCACTAGCCGGCTTCGGCCAGATAGGCGGCACAGCCCGTCAATGCGGCGAAATCATCGGTCACAAGGTGTACGGCGAAATCCTGGACAAAAGGTTTGAACCGGCCTTTTGCATGCATTGCATGGGCAAAGCCGTAGGGTTCCAGCCAGGGCCAAAGATTGCGGCAAACACCGCCGACCAGGAAGATACCGCCGCGCGGTAGGGTCAAAAGTGCCAGATCGCCGACAACCGCGCCAAGCAGGCTGACCACCGTGCGAACGGTTGCCTGGGCGCGGGAATCGTCGGCATCCAAGGCGGCCATCACTTCTTGGGCGCTTTTCGATTCCCCGTGCAGGGCCTCATGAACATGCCCGATGCCGCGGCCCGACAGCGCCTCTTCGACGGCGGCGAACCCGAACTCGTTTTGCAGATGTTCGATCACGCGGCCGCTGGCCCCACCTGCATCGGGTAAAGACACGTGCCCGGCCTCAGAGGGCACAACCAAGCGCCCCGACCCGGTCTCATAAACCGGGGCCGCGTTGAAGCCGGTCCCGACACCAACAACAAGTTTGGTGCCGCGGGCATCAGGCGCTGTGCCGGGCTGCGCGACGGTGTGGATCTGGTTCTGGTCGCCATGCCCGATGCCGTGTCCCTGCGCCTGCAGGTCATTTAGAACCGCGACCCGATCGGTCCCGGCCACGTCGCGCAAAAGCGCGGGCCCAATCCGCCAATCAAGGTTTGTCAGGCGCACCTCGCCATCGGTTACTGGCCCGGCCCCGGCAGCACATGCGCCCGACAACCGCTCCCGCAATGTTTCAGTTTCTGAAAGGTAGCGCGTCAGCACTTCATCAAGGCCGGACGCCTCGGCATTGGCGAACCTGCGCACTGAACTCGGCTCCACGCTGCCGTCGCGGGCCAGTGCCACGCGTGTATTCGTGCCGCCAATGTCAGCGACGAGTACCAGGTCTGACATTATGCGCCGTCCCAAAATTTCCTAAGCGCGTCATAGGATGCTTTCGGGCTGCGCACCAGTGTTTCGAAATCTACATGTACCAAGCCAAAGCGCTTTTCGTAGCCAAGCGCCCATTCGTAATTGTCCAAAAGCGACCAGACAAAATAGCCTTTTACCGGTGCGCCCTGGGCGATTGCGGCGCGTGTGGCTTCAAGATGCGCGGCCAAGTAGGCGATGCGATCGGCGTCATTTTGCGGCGCAGTCGAGGCCATCCCGTTTTCAGTCACATAAATCGGCAGGCCGCCGGAATAGCGTTGCGCGGTTCGGGTCAGGAAATCGGTCAGGCCTTGAGGATAGACCTCCCATCCCATTTGGGTTTTGGGCAAGGGGCCGGGCACTTCGCGGAAATTCGGCCAAGGGCCGGGCGCATGGGCCAGAAGTTTGCGCGTATAATAGTTCACGCCGAGCCAATCGAGCGGTGCCTGGATCGTGTCGAAATCGTCCTGCCAATTTTCCGGCAGATGCGGGCCGAGCCCGGCGAGTGCGGCATCTGGGTAGGTGCCGTGAAACAGGCCCGACAGGAAAAAGTGGTTATAGGTCGCGTCATACGTTTCGGCCGCGCGTGCCGCCTCGGCGCTGTCATCGGCCGGGCTGGCCCATTCCATATTGCAAACCGCGCCCAGGTTCTGCATGCCCAAGCCGCGCATCACCTGCAGGGCACGGCCATGGGACAAAAGCACATGATGCATGGCCCGCGCGGTGGCCCGGATGTCGCGCAGACCGGGGGCGTGATGGCCATCAAAATGGCTGAGCCAGCCGACGCACCAGGGCTCATTGATCGGGGCGGCGGACCAGACCCGATCGCCGATACGAGACATAATGGTTTCGGTGAAATCGGCAAACCAGTTTGCAATGTCACGGTTGCGCCAACCGCCCAGATCAGACAGGGGCTGCGGCAGCTCCCAATGGTAAAGCGTGGCGGCCGGCTTGATGTCCCGCGCCAAAAGGCCGTCGACCAGCCGGTCGTAGAAATCGAGACCCTCGCCATTTATCGCGCCCCGGCCCTCCGGCAGAACACGCGCCCAAGATGTTGAAAAGCGGTAACAATCAGAGCCCAACCCGGCAATCAGGTCCAGGTCTTCGTCGAGCCGGTTGAGATGGTCACAGGCCAGCGCACCGTTCTCTGCCCTGACAACATTTCCTGGCGTCGCGGCAAAGCTGTCCCAGTGGGTCAGCCCGGCGCCGCCCTGTTGGTGGCCCTCAATCTGATAGGCGGAGGTGGCAACGCCAAAAAGGAATCCTTCCGGAAAATCGGCGCGCGTCTGGGGCATGGTCGCGTTCATGTCAGGCAGGGCCCAGTTGTGCGGCCCAAAGTGATTTCGACCGGCCATAGTTCCTGCCGCGGGCCCGTATTGGGGCTGTCGATGAGCTCCATCAGCATCTCTGCCGCGCGACTGCCCGCGGCCCGAACGGGGCTTCGCGTCGCGGTGAATGCCGGCCCGTCGCCCGCATTGGGAAGGTAAGACAGAACGTCGTCATGCGTCACCAAAGACACTTCGCGGCCAAGCTGCCAGCCGCGTTCGGCCACGGCGCGGCGCGCGCCGACCGCGATCAGCACCGAGGAAGTCATCATCGCGGTGACCGGGTTTTCGCGGGCCAAAAGCTCCTTTGCAGCGCGGTAACCGAAGCTTTCCGTCATCTCGTCGGTGCGCACCAGGGCTTCATCAAAGGCGACGCCGCGCGCGTCTAGGGCTTGCTCATAGCCGCGTTGGCGGCGGTGGGCGAAGTCGAAGTCGGTAAATCCGTTTAGCAGACCAATGCGGCGATGGCCGAGATCAAGGAGCAGGTCAGTGGCCTGGCGAAAGGCGGTGCGGTTCTCGATATCAAGCCATGAATAGCTTTCCGGAGCGGCGCTGCGGCCATGCACGATGAAGGGGAGGCCAAGCGATTGCAAAAGGGCGATGCGCGGGTCTTCGGTTCGTGGCCCATGCACCATCAGCCCGTCAACCGACCCGTTGGAGGCCATCTTGCGATAGGCAGCCTCCACCTCGGTTTCCGCCACAACCGACAATACCAAATCATACCCGACGCGGGCACAGACCTCACCGGCACCGGCGAGGAAATCGGCAAAAATTGGATTGACCATTTGATGCTGATCGCTGAGCGGGATGACATGGCCGACGGCCATGGAGCGGCCGGTCGCCAGGCGCCGAGCGCGGCTGTTTGGCTGATAGTTAGCGGCCTGCGCAGCTTTGAGTACCCGGTCTCGGGTTTCCTCACGCACTTCCGGGTAGCCGTTCAGCGCCCGGCTCACGGTCGTCTGAGACAGATTGAGAGAGTCGGCGAGCTCTTTGAGGTTCATTTCCGCTTTCCAAAGCGCTTCGATTACGGGGCGACCGTATCTAGGGATTGCAGATCTGTCAAAGACGCAACCGCAGAAATGTTTGCTGCAGCTGCGAAATTTCTGTTTAGTGTCAGAAGGTGCCAGAAGGGAATTGACTTTCACGGTCGCAGATGAGACTTTGCAAAATACCCAAAGCGCTTTGAAGGCGGGGGTTTTGATCTGCTACATGAGCGGCAGAGCACATTTGCGGGAGGAAATCATGAAGACGCAGCTTTTTGCGAGCGCGGCAGCCTTGGCACTCGTGGCGGGTGCCGCTCAGGCGGATGGCCATTTGCTGTTTGCCCCGGGCGATGGCGGCTTTAACTGGGAGAGTTATGAGGCCTTTGCGGCGGCACATGACCTGAGCGGTCAGACCGTGACCATTACCGGTCCATGGACCGGACTGGATGCCGAGCTGTTCGATTCGATGGCCGCCTATTTCGAAGCGGCGACAGGTGCTGCGGTCGAGTATTCCGGCTCGGACAGTTTTGAGCAGGATATCGTGATCGCCACACAGGCCGACACACCGCCCAATATCGCCGTATTCCCCCAGCCCGGTCTTATGACCGACCTTGCCGCGGCTGGTGAGCTTGCTGTTATGGGCGATGAAACTGCCGCCTGGTTGGAAGAAAACTATGCCGCCGGGTCGTCCTGGGTGTCGCTGGCCAGCGCTGCCGGCCCTGATGGGTCCGAAGGGTTATACGGCTTCTTCTATAAGGTCGATGTGAAGTCGCTTGTCTGGTACAGCCCTGAGGCTTTCGATGAAGCAGGCTATGACGTGCCTGAGACGATGGAAGATCTGCTGGCACTGTCCGATCTGATTGTCGAAGACGGTGGCACGCCCTGGTGCATCGGTTTGGGCTCGGGCGCCGCAACTGGCTGGCCTGCAACCGACTGGGTCGAAGATATCATGCTGCGCACCCAAAGCCCTGACGTTTACGATGGCTGGGTAAGCAACGAGATCCCGTTCGATGACCCGCGCGTGGTCAATGCGATCGAAACCTTTGGGACCTTCGTGCGCAACGAGGATTACGTCTCCGGCGGCTCGGCCGCGGCGGCGACCACCGATTTCCGCGAAAGCCCTGCCGGTCTCTTCAGCTTCCCGCCGGAATGCTACATGCACCGCCAGGCGTCGTTCATTCCGACCTTCTTCCCGGAAGGCTCGGATTCGGATTTCTTCTACTTCCCGTCCTTCGCGGCAGAAGATCTGGGCAATCCGGTTTTGGGCGCGGGCACGATGTTCTCGATCACCGAAGACAGCGAAGCCACACGGGTCTTTATCGAGTGGCTGCAGACGCCCATTGCGCATGAAGTTTGGATGGCTCAGTCGGGCTTTTTGACCCCCCATACCGGCGTCAATGCCGATGTCTTCACCGACCCGCAGGTCCGGCAGATGAACGACATCTTGCTGGGTGCGACAACCTTCCGGTTCGATGCCTCAGACTTGATGCCCGCCGAGATCGGCGCCGGTGTCTTCTGGTCCGGCATGGTCGACTTCACAACCGGCGAGGATGCCGGTGCGGTCGCGACCATGATCCAGGAGCGGTGGGATTCGATCCAGTAGGCATTGGTCCGCACGCGATTGCCCCGGCCAAAGCACATCGGCCGGGGCGCCATCGGCAGAATTCCACGCGGTGATCTATCCGCCAAATCCTGAGCGACGGAGAAACCGGACATGACCCCAATTTTGCAGGGCCTCGTCACCATCATTGTTGGGGTGGGCGGTTGTATCGGGTACTTCTACCTGGCCAATTTGGTCCTCGATCAGGTTATCTTTCCGGCGCGGGGCGCGCAGGCCGGGCGCAACATCAACCGCGCCAATGCCGTTCGCCCCTGGCTGTTTCTGTTTCCCGCGATTTTTGCCTTGGGCCTTTATCTCGCCTATCCGGTTGTGGGCTCGTTCATACGCTCGCTCTACAATCGGGCGGGCAACGAATTCATCGGATTTGGCAATTATGCCAGCCTGTTCGCCGACCCAGCCTTTCAGACCGCGTTTTTCAACAATTTCCTCTGGGCGCTTGTGGTGCCAGCAATGGCGACCTTTCTGGGCCTACTTGTCGCCCAACTGACCGACCGGCTGGCCTGGGGCAATATCGCCAAGTCGATCATCTTCATGCCGATGGCGATCAGCTTTGTCGGCGCCTCGCTCATCTGGAAATTCGTCTACGCCAACGACCCCGATATCGGCATCATCAACGCCGTGCGCGACATGTTCGGCGCCGAAGCAATCGACCCGCTGCAGATACCGTTTTGGAACAACTTCTTTCTGATGGTCATTTTGATCTGGATCCAGACGGGCTTTGCCATGGTGATCTTGTCGGCGGCGTTGCGCGGCATCCCAGAGGAAACCGTTGAGGCTGCGATCATCGATGGCGCCAGCCCGATGCAGATTTTCTTTCGTATCAAGGTGCCGCAGATCATGGGCACCATCGTTGTGGTTTGGACAACGATCACGATCCTGGTGCTGAAGGTCTTTGACATCGTCTATGCGATGACGGGTGGCAATTTTAACACCGAAATCCTGCCCAGTTACATGATGGATTTCATGTTCCGCGACGATGGTAGGGCGACGGCGGTGGCCTTTGTGATCATGCTGATCGTGTTGCCGGTGATGATCTGGAATATCGCCCAAGCCCGCAAGGAGATGCGTTAAGCCATGGACAATATCGCCGGCACCAAATCCTCGCTTGTCCTGGTCACCAATGTCACAGTTGTGTTGTTGGTTGTGATCTGGCTGATCCCGACAATTGGCCTGGCCGTCAGCTCATTCCGCGACCGCGATCAGATCACCGCCTCGGGCTGGTGGCAGAGCCTCTTTCCCGTCGAGCAAAGCTTTCGCGCGCGCGCTGAAGGCGACTTTGCGCCATCGGGTGATCTTTGGGTGATTGAGGGCAACGTTTTTGACGCCTCCGAAGTGGCCGATCAGTTCGGGCCGGATCGCCCGACCATCGCCGCCTTTGGCCTGACGGGTCGTGACCCAGGTGGATTTGCTGCCGGGACGGAGGCCGAAAACCGCGATGACGGCACAACGGTGGTGCGCGCCGATGGCAGTTTCACCTTTTCGACCAGTGAAAACCCGGATGAAGAGGGCTTTCCGCGGATCTATTTCGTGGCCGAAACGCCGCCCGATTTCGATCTCGAAAACTACGATACGGTACTGGGCGGCGCCGGGATGGGGCGCGCCTTTATCAACACGCTGACCGTGACGATTCCCGCCACGGTGATCCCGATCCTGATCGCGGCATTTGCGGCCTACGCCTTGGCATGGATGGATTTCCCGGGCCGAGGCTTGTTGATTGCCGCCGTGGTGGGCTTGCTTGTCGTGCCCCTGCAACTGGCCCTTGTGCCGCTTCTGAAATTGCACCAGCAGGTTGGCATCGGCCAGAGCTTTGTTGGTATCTGGCTGGCCCATACCGGCTTTGGCCTGCCCCTCGCCATCTATCTGTTACGCAATTACATGGTCGGATTGCCGCGCGACATCATCGAAAGCGCCAAAGTTGACGGCGCCACTGATTTTCAGGTTTTCACCAAGATCATCTTGCCACTCAGCTTCCCGGCATTGGCAAGCTTTGCAATCTTCCAGTTCCTGTGGACCTGGAATGACCTGCTGGTGGCAAAAGTATTCCTGCCCTCCAACGATGAAAGCTGGGTGATGACAGTGCGCATCGCCGACGACCTATTGGGCAGCCGCGGCGGCGATTGGGGTATTCTGGCGGCGGCCGCCTTTGTGTCCATCGCGGTCCCGCTTCTCGTCTTTTTCACCATGCAACGCTACCTGGTGCGGGGTCTTCTCGCCGGGTCGGTCAAATAGGTTTTGCACCATGAACCTGATGCAAGCAGCCCCCGAACATGTGCTGGCCCCCGACAAAGACTGGTGGCGCGGCGCGGTAATCTATCAGATCTATCCGCGCAGCTTTCAGGACAGCAACGGCGACGGTATCGGTGATTTAGCCGGCATTATCCACAGGCTGCCTTATGTGGCCGATCTGGGCGTGGATGCGATCTGGATCTCGCCCTTCTTCCGCTCGCCAATGAAGGATTTCGGCTACGATGTCAGCGATTACCGCGATGTTGATCCGATGTTCGGCTCACTCGGCGATTTCGACGCGCTTGTCGACCGCGCGCATGAATTGGGCCTCAGGGTACTGATCGACCTGGTGCTCAGCCACACATCGATCGAGCATCCGTGGTTTCAGGAAAGCCGCAAAAACCAGGAAAACGCCAAGGCAAATTGGTATGTCTGGGCCGATCCGCAAGCCGACGGTACGCCGCCTAATAACTGGCTGTCGATCTTTGGTGGCTCGGCCTGGGAATGGGACGGCGAGCGGATGCAGTACTACCTGCATAACTTTCTGACCGACCAGCCCGATTTGAATTTTCACGAGCCGCAGGTGCAGCTGGAGTTGCTCGATGTGGCGCGCTTCTGGTTGGAGCGCGGCGTTGATGGGTTCCGGCTGGATACGGTGAATTTCTACGTCCACGACCAGGACTTGCGCGACAACCCGGCACTCACCCCCGAAGAGGTCAATGACGACACCGCCCCGGCGGTGAACCCGTACAATTTCCAGAACCATCTCTACGACAAGAACCGGCCGGAGAACCTGGACTTCCTGCGCGCGTTACGCGCGGTGATGGATGACTTTGATGCGACCGCATCGGTGGGTGAGGTTGGCGAGGCGCAGCGCGGGCTCGAGATCCAGCGCGACTACACCCAGGGCGATCATCTTTTGCACATGTGTTACGGCTTTGATTTTCTGTCCGGTAACTACCCCACGCCGGAGCGGATCGGTCAGGTCATGACCCGGTTTGTCGATGAGGCGCCAGAAAGCTGGGCCTGTTGGGCGTTTTCAAACCACGACGTCGTGCGCCACGCCAGCCGCTGGTCACTTAGCGAAGCAGCCCTTCGGGTGTATGCCGCAATCCTGCTGTGCTTGCGCGGATCGGTCTGTCTGTATCAGGGTGAAGAATTGGGGCTGACAGAGGCCTATGTCGCGTACGAAGAGCTACAAGACCCCTACGGCATCCGGTTTTGGCCGAAATTCCGCGGACGCGACGGCTGCCGCACACCGATGCCTTGGATCGCTGACAATCGCCAGGGCGGTTTTTCGGATGCCAAACCCTGGTTGCCGATGGCGATGGAACATATGGCGCGCGCGGTTGCAAATCAGGCCGACAGCGGCAGCACGTTGAGCTTTTACCGCGCGATGATTGCCTTTCGCAAAGCCCACCCGGTGCTTGTGAAGGGTGATTTCAAGCTTGTCGAGGCCGCCGGTGATCTGCTGGCATTCACACGTCAGCACGAAGGGACGCGTCTGCTATGTGCGTTTAATACCGGGCCCGACACCCGGGTGCTGAGCTTGCCTGGCGGCAATTGGCAAGAAGTCGCAGGCACGCCCTTTGCGGCTGAGCCTGGCACCGACAGCGTCACTGTGCCGGCCTACCAGGCGTATTTCGGCGTCGATAAAGAGGACTAAGACCATGGCCAATCTAAAACTGACGGATGTTGAAAAGGTCTATGGCGGCACGGTTAAGGTCCTGTCCGATGTCAATCTGGATATCGAACAGGGTGAGTTGATTGTGTTCGTCGGCCCGTCGGGTTGCGGCAAGTCAACATTGCTGCGGATGATTGCGGGCCTAGAGAAGATCTCGGGCGGCGCGCTTGAAATCGATGGCGATGTGGTAAACGACGTCCCCCCCTCCGAGCGCGGCATTGCAATGGTGTTTCAATCCTACGCGCTTTACCCGCATATGACTGTGCGCGATAACATGGCCTTTGCGTTGCAGATTGCGGGCAAATCCAAATCCGAGATCAACGCCTCCGTCGAAGCGGCCGCCGAAAAGCTGCAATTGACCAACTTTCTTGACCGGCTCCCCAAGGCGCTGTCCGGCGGGCAACGGCAACGCGTTGCCATCGGGCGGGCAATCGTTCGCGACCCGAAAGTGTATCTCTTTGATGAGCCGCTTTCGAACCTTGATGCGGCCTTGCGGGTCGCCACCCGCATCGAGATCGCGCAACTGAAAGAGCAGATGCCCGAAAGCACGATGATCTATGTGACCCATGATCAGGTCGAGGCGATGACGCTAGCCTCTCGAATTGTGGTGCTGGCGGGCGGCGGTGTGGCCCAGGTTGGCGCGCCGCTCGATCTTTATGAGCGGCCGAACTCGACCTTTGTGGCGCAGTTCATCGGCTCACCGGCGATGAACTTGATCGGCGGCGAGATTGTCGGAACAGGGGCGCAGACCACGCTGAAGCTCGATCAGGGCGGCGGCACAATTCAATCGGATTATCCGTCCGAACCGGACGATCAGGGCGCGCGCGTGCAGGTCGGCATCCGGCCGGAGGATATGACGGAAACAAGCGGGGGGGATTTCGCCTATCACGGCACGGTTGAGATCACCGAGGCTTTGGGCGAGGTCACATTATTGTACTTCAAGCGCGACGCGCCGGACGCAAACCCGGTGATCGGCAAACTGCCGGGCATTCATGGCGGTCTGAAGGGAAGTGATGTGCGCCTGACGGCGGAGCCTGCCAAAGTGCATGTGTTTCGCGACGGGATCAGCCTGCGCCACCGCGACGACAACGTGTTCGTGCCCGGCGTGCAGCCGCATTAGCCGGGCTGCGCGCGAGTGCGTGGCGCTTATTCTTGCGAGCCGTTAGCCGAGCTCGGCAAACACGTCCTCGCCGCCATCCCATTCTTCATCGAGCAGGGTATCGGTATCGGCGTCAACGTCGTACGGATCATCGCCGAGCATGTCAGCAATAAGCGAAAGTGTCTGATCTTCTTTGTTCATGGGTGTCTCTCCCCAGATGAATTGGCAGCTATGCCCCTAAATCGAAGCTGACGCGGCATTCGGTTCAAAAAAGGGGCAGGTCTGGGTTTGTTCGTGGCTTGGCAGGCGTAATCCGGGCCAGAAGATGGCCAGAGTTGGAACGCTCAATTTTGAGCGAAATACCGCCCCATACGCCTTGCAGCCACGCGCCACCGACGGTCAGATTGACTTGCAGGTGCGGTTTTATTGTCGGCCGCCTATCTGGTTTGGAGCCGAAGTTTTTCAGGCCGAAAAGGCGCGAGCTGCAAAATTACCCCTAGCACTGTTAGCGCTAACGAGCTATGTGCCAGATCGAGAGCAGCCGAAGGATGTTGCCTATGCCACTCGACAATACCGTCTATTCCGTGACCGAGCGGATCAAGGAACGCTCGAAAGACCGCCGCAGCCGCTATCTTGACCGCATGGCGCAGCTGGCCGAGGCCGGTCCGCGGCGCGCCCATCTAAGCTGTTCGAACCAGGCCCATGCCTATGCCGCCATGGGCGGCGACAAAGATCAGCTAGTCGCGGAGCGTCAGCCAAACATCGGCATCGTCACGGCGTATAATGATATGCTGAGCGCCCATCAGCCGTTCAAAGACTATCCCGATCGGATCAAGGAGGCGGCCCGCAAGGCCGGGGCGACGGCCCAGGTCGCCGGCGGGGTGCCGGCGATGTGTGATGGCGTCACACAAGGCCAGGTTGGCATGGAGCTGAGCCTATTTTCGCGCGACGTGATCGCCTTGGCCACAGGCGTGGCGCTTAGCCACAATACCTTTGATGCGGCACTTTATCTTGGCGTCTGCGACAAGATTGTGCCCGGTCTGGTTATCGCGGCGGCCACGTTTGGCTACCTGCCCGGTTTGTTTGTCCCTGCCGGTCCTATGGTGTCGGGGCTGCCTAACGATGAAAAGGCCAAGATACGCCAGCAATTTGCCGCCGGAGAAGTCGGGCGCGACAAGTTGATGGAGGCCGAGATGGCTTCCTATCACGGCCCCGGTACGTGCACATTCTACGGCACGGCCAATTCCAACCAAATGCTGATGGAGTTCATGGGGCTGCACCTGCCGGGCGCCAGCTTTGTCAATCCCGGCACGCCGCTGCGCGATGCGCTGACGGATGCCGCGACCGTGCGGGCCTGCCAGATCACCGGGCTTGGAAATGATTACACGCCTGTCGCCCAAATCCTTGATGAGCGCGCATTTGTGAACGGGATCGTCGGGCTGATGGCGACGGGCGGATCGACCAATCTGGTGATCCACCTGATCGCCATGGCGCGCGCGGCGGGTGTGGAGCTGACTTGCGCCGATTTTGCCGATCTTTCCGCAGCCACGCCGCTTATGGCCCGCGTCTATCCAAATGGTCTGGCTGATGTGAACCATTTTCACGCCGCCGGCGGTCTGCAATACATGATCGCGGAGCTACTTGATGCCGGGCTGATGCACGAAGATGTCAGAACGGTCGCAGGCCAGGGGCTGCGCCTTTATGCGCAGGAGCCGAAATTGAAGCATGGGCAGATCACCTATGAAGACGGCCCGGGCGAAAGCTTGAACGAGAAAATCCTACGGCCAGCCGAGACCGCATTCCAAGCCACAGGCGGGCTGGCTGAATTGAAGGGCAATCTGGGGCTGGGCATCATGAAAGTGTCCGCTGTTGATGCCAGTCGCCATGTCATTGAGGCGCCCGCCGCCGTCTTTGAAGACCAAGAAAGCGTCAAATCCGCCTTTAAGGCCGGGGCGCTCGACCGCGACGTTGTTGTCGTCGTCCGGTTTCAGGGGCCCAAAGCCAACGGGATGCCGGAATTACATGGCCTCACGCCGGTCCTGTCGGTGTTGCAGGGGCGCGGTCACCGGGTGGCTCTGGTCACCGACGGCCGCATGTCGGGTGCGTCGGGCAAAGTGCCGTCTGCCATTCATGTCGCGCCCGAAGCGCTGGACGGTGGGCTCATCGCTAAACTGCGCGACGGCGATATGATCCTGGTCGATGCCGCATCCGGGCGGTTAGAAGTGCGGGCACCCGGCGTTGAGGCCCGCGCGCCCGCGTCGCCGGACCTGACTGCCAACAATCACGGGATCGGGCGCGAAATGTTTGAAATCTTTCGCAACGCGGCGGGCCCGGCAACGGCGGGCGCCGGTGTTGTTGTGTAAGCGTGAAGAGGTCGAGTTATGAACCCGTCTGAGATGTCCGAAGCAGCGCTTGAATACTGCAAGCTCGCGCCGATTGTGCCGGTCTTGGTGGTCGAGGATGCCGCCCAGGCGGCGCCCTTGGCGCAAGCGCTGGTTGCGGGCGGCCTGCCGATGCTGGAAGTAACCTTGCGGACGCCCGCCGCGCTTGAGGCGATCAGGGCAATGGCCAATGTGCCCGGCGGCGTCGTCGGCGCGGGCACGTTGCTGGGGCCGGCGGATGTTGCAGCAGCCGTCGCGGCTGGGGCGCGCTTTGGCGTCTCGCCCGGCGCAACACCGCAATTGATCGCGGCCTGCGCAGAGGCAGACCTGCCCTTGCTTCCTGGCGCGGCCACGGCATCTGAGGTGATGGCACTTTTGGAGGCTGGGTTCTCGCTGGCGAAGTTCTTTCCGGCCGAGGCATCGGGCGGGGCGCCTGCGCTCAAAGCCATCGGCGCGCCGATCCCGCAGATGCGGTTCTGCCCGACCGGTGGCGTCAGCCAGGAAAATGCCAAAGACTATCTGAGCCTGGCGAATGTGGTTTGTGCAGGTGGCTCTTGGGTCGCACCGCAAGGGGCGGTGACAAACGGCGATTGGCCCCGCATTGAAAGTTTGGCTAGTGAGGCGGCGGCAATCAGGGTCGGCGCCTGAGAAGCTCCGCAGCCGCTATTGATTTTGGTCGCCCAGCCTTAGGCGCCCCGATGTGCCGCCGCAAGCCGCGATGCAAAGGCAATCAAGCGGTCAATCGCGTCGGCAAAGACGTCGTCGGGCAGCGTGAGGGCGACCCGGACATGTCCTGCCGCCGCGCGGCCAAAACTTGCCCCTGGCATTACGGCGATGCGTTCGACATCCAGCAACCCTTCAGCAAACTCCGCGCCTGAAACGCCCGTCGCGCGCACATCCACCATCACATACATTGCGCCATCAGGTGGCACGGCGCTCAATACACGCTGGCCCTCCAACCGCCGCAGCAGAAAATCACGGCGCCGCCGGAACGGGGCGGCGATCTCAGCTTCGAATTCGGACCCCATGGACAAGGCGAAAAGGCCGGCCTCCTGGACGAAACCAGCAACGCCATAGGTTGTGGCGGTCGAAAGGTCGTGGATCCGGGCAATCGCGTCTTCCGGGCCGACCACCCAACCCAAGCGAGATCCGGTCATCGCATGGCTCTTTGAAAGGGAGCCGACAACCAGCGTTCGGTCGACCATACCTGGCATCGCCCGCGGGCTCAGATGGCTGCCGCGCCAGACCTGGCTGTCATAGACCTCATCGCTGATCAGCCACATATTCCATGCCGTCACGATATTGGCGACCGCCTCGAGCGTCTCGTGTGTATAGACCGCGCCCGTTGGGTTATTCGGCGTGTTGATCAAAAGGCTCCGCGCCTGAGATCGGGCCGCGCGGTCAAGCGCGCGGGGATGGGGTTGAAATCCGTCCTCTGGGCGGGCGGGCACAATAATGGGCTTGGCCCCGGCCGCCCGGATCGTGCCGGGATAGGTGGCGTAGTAGGGATCGATCATCATCGCCCCGTCGCCCGGATCACAGGCGGCTATATGGGCCGCAAACAGCCCGGCCTGGCCGCCGGGTGTGACCGCGACATGATCCCGCGTTGTCGGTTGACCGGTCCGCTCGGCTATGCGCGCTGCAATTGCATCGCGCAGGCTGGTCATGCCGGGCACTGGGGCGTAGCCGGTATTGCCGCGCGCGGCGGCATCGGCCATGGCCGACAGGATCCGCGGGTCGGTGCCGATATCGTGTTCGCCGATGGTCAATTCAGCGACACGGATGCCGCGGCCAATTAGACCGCGCGCCTTTTGGTAGAGGCCCCACCCATCGTCGCCATCGGTGTTTAGGGTGCTGATCCGCTGAGATGCCTGCATGCGGAGGACACAAGCATGGCCGTTGAGCGACGGCAAGGCCAGATCTGGCGCATACTGAGCCGCAGCTAAAGGTTGCGCATGTCGGCCGAAATCGTGGTGTAGATTGCTGGGAATGTGATCGCGGCAGACGATAAGGCGTTAGGGCGACTCATAGGGTGTCGAGAGAGGACCATCGGACCATAGCCCAGCCTGATGCAGGCGGATATGGCGTCGCCTTGGAAAGGTGTTTGGGATCGGCGATGCACACATTTTTTCGAAACCAAGACACGCCGCCACCACGAGGGTAAGAAAGGCAATCATCTATCCCCAGATTGTGCAATCCCCGGTTTCGGGTCCACACCCGTGTAGCGGTTCCGCGCCGGGCAAGGAGTGGCAATTCTTGTCAAAAGAACTGCGCAAACATCCCCCGGGCTTTGCGCCGATTGCGCAGCGTTGGGAAGCACAGCTATCGCGTGTTACCCAACCGCGCCCTTGAATACGACGCATGCTCAGGTTATTAGGCCTTCCATGACGACAAAAACGAAAACCGTTTTCCGGATTTGCATTCCCTGCTGACATTGCAGCGGGTCCGTCTTTTTCGTCTGTTTTCTCTCCCCCACGAAGCTGATAGGCCCGCCCGCGCGCAGCGTTTCATGACGGGTAAGAAAGGGCCAAAGTGATGGTCGAGATCCAATTGCGCAACGTGCGCAGCAAAGCTGTCGAAAGCTTTGTACCTGCCATTCCCGGCCGACCCACCATGTATGTCTGCGGGCCGACTGTTTACGATCGCGCGCATATCGGAAATGCCCGTTCGGCTGTTGTCTTTGATGTGCTGTTTCGGCTGCTGCGCCATGTCTACGGCGCGGACGCGGTGACGTATGTGCGCAATATCACCGACATTGACGACAAGATTAATGGCCGTGCGGCCGAGACCGGCCGCTCCATCTCAGATATTACGCGCGAGACCCTTGGCTGGTATCTCGATGATATGGCCGCCTTAGGGGTATTGGAGCCGACGCACGGTCCGAGGGCGACCGACTTTGTTGGCCAGATGATCGCCATGATCACCTCTTTAATTTCGGCGGGCCATGCCTATGAGGCTGAAGGCCATGTCCTTTTTGCTGTGGAAAGTTATGCCGCCTATGGCGCGCTCTCAGGCCGGTCGATTGAAGATATGATCGCGGGCGCACGGGTGGAAGTTGCGCCCTATAAGCGCAACCCGGTGGATTTCGTCTTATGGAAGCCGTCCGACGCAGATTTGCCGGGTTGGGACAGCCCCTGGGGCCGCGGGCGGCCGGGCTGGCATATCGAGTGCTCCGCTATGGCGCGGGAGCTTTTGGGTGACAGCTTCGACATCCATGGTGGTGGCAGTGATCTGGCCTTTCCGCACCATGAAAATGAAATCGCGCAAAGCTGTGCGCTTGGCCACGGCTTTGCCAGGATATGGCTGCACAACGAGATGCTGCAGGTCGAAGGCAAGAAGATGTCCAAAAGCTTGGGCAACTTCTTCACCGTACGCGATCTTCTCGATCGCGGCATTCCGGGGGAGGTGATCCGCCTTGTGTTTTTGGGCACACATTACAGAAAGCCCATGGATTGGACGGAAACGAAACAAAAGGCTGCTGAGGCCACGCTGCGCAAATGGCGAGCGCTTACGGAGGGCATCGAACCCTCCGCAAGCGCCGCGCCTGCGGTCACCGGCGCGCTTTGTGATGACCTCAACACGCCCGGCGCAATCGCGCAATTGCACAAGCTGGCGACAGATGGAGACGCCGCCCGGTTGCTGAGCTCGGCCCGGCTACTGGGATTGCTGCGCGCAGATGCAGATGACTGGACCGCGGGTGTCGATCTTTCGAAATGGCGTGAAGCACTAAGTCGGGCGCGGGAAACGGCCAAGATATCAAAGGATTATGCAGAAGTTGACCGACTAAGAACTGTGCTTAAGGATGCCGGTGTGGAGGTTCGAATGGCCAAAGACGCATTAGAGCTCCTGCCATCTGACGGGTTCAATCCAGCGAAACTGGAGGATCAATAATTGCGCATCTGCATTCCGAGCCGGAGATTAGAAACTGAGTGCCGGAGCCGGTACGGCGACAGCGCTGACGAGGCCTCCCCCTTGCGGGGAGCCGAGGAGGCGCTCCGGCTTTTGTGCCGCGAGACAGGTCGATGACTAAGACACGACTTTCACTGTTTGATACCACGCTGCGTGATGGCCAACAGACACAAGGCGTGCAGTTTTCCACATCTGAAAAGATACGCATAACTGAGGCGCTTAACGATTTGGGGCTCGACTATATCGAAGGCGGGTGGCCGGGTGCTAACCCGACTGACAGCGCGTTTTTTGACCACGTTCCACAAACCCGCGCAACCATGACGGCGTTTGGCATGACCAAGCGCTCCGGGCGGTCGGCCGAAAATGACGATGTGTTGGCCGCGGTTTTAAATGCCGGAACGCCCGCGATTTGCCTGGTTGGGAAATCGCATGTTTTTCATGTAAAAACGGCTTTGGGCGTCAGCCTTGACGAAAATCTCGACAACATCTCGAACTCCTTTGCCCATGTGACGGCGCAGGGTCGCGAGGCGCTTTATGACGCGGAGCATTTTTTCGACGGCTACGCGGCCGACCCAACTTATGCAGTGGCCTGCCTGCAGGCGGCCCTTGAGGCTGGCTGCCGCTGGCTGGTGCTGTGCGATACCAATGGCGGCACCTTGCCTGCGCGGATCGCGGAAACCGTTGACGCGGTCATTGCCGCGGGCATTCCCGGTGAGAAACTGGGCATTCACACCCATAATGATACCGAAACGGCCGTTGCCGGTAGCCTCGCCGCTGTTGAGGGCGGTGCGCATCAAATCCAAGGCACGCTGAACGGATTGGGCGAGCGTTGCGGCAATGCCAACCTGACCTCGCTGTTGCCGACGCTTTTGTTGAAGGAGCCGTTTGCCAGCCGCTTTGAGATCGGCGTGAGCCAAGCAGCACTTGAAAGTCTGACCCGCACCAGCCGCATGCTGGACGATATCCTAAACCGCGTGCCGCAGCGCCAGGCGCCGTATGTCGGAAGTTCCGCTTTTGCGCATAAGGCAGGGCTGCATGCCAGCGCAATTTTGAAGGATCCGGCGACCTACGAACATGTCGATCCGGGCGTGGTCGGCAATGCGCGCATCGTGCCGATGTCCAATCAGGCGGGTCAGTCGAATTTGCGCAAACGACTTGCGGAGGCCGGTTTGGACGTGCCACGGGATCATCCAGCGCTACCGGCCATCCTCGATGAGGTGAAGGCGCGTGAGGCGATCGGATACAGCTTCGACACCGCGCAGGCGAGCTTTGAGCTTTTGGCCCGCCGCGCGCTTGGAGAGCTGCCGCACTACTTTGAGGTCAAACGCTACAAGGTCACGGTCGAACGCCGCAAAAACAAGCGCGACCAGATGGTCAATCTTTCTGAGGCGGTGATTGTCGTCCAGATCGGTGATCAAAAGATGCTGTCGGTTTCGGAGAGCTTTGACGAGGTCGGCACAGATCGTGGCCCGGTCAATGCACTGTCGAAGGCTTTGGCAAAGGATCTGGGGCCCTATCAGGCCGCCATCAATGATATCCGGCTGGTGGATTTTAAGGTGCGTATCACGGAAGGTGGGACCGAAGCACAGACCCGGGTCACAATCGACAGCGAGGATGCAAGCGGGCGGAGATGGGCGACGGTCGGTGTAAGCCCAAACATCGTGGATGCAAGTTTTGAAGCCTTGGTCGATGCGATCACATGGAAATTGGTCCGCGACAATGTGGCATCGGCGTGAGCGGATCGACGGTGTCGGCGCCTCGGGCCGCCTCTTGGGCAGCCCTCGTTGCCGACGTCGCCGCAGGGCGGCTCCCGGCGCGCGCGACCTGAGGGGCGGCGATGCATGACGACTGGCCACATAAAGCGTTTTTCATCTTGCATCGCGATCTGCCGCGGGAGGGGCCTGGCGAGCGCGGCGACGTCTCCTGGGCGGCTGAGATGGCCGCTCTGCCGCGCGACGGATTGATTTGTGATGCTGCTTGCGGGCCTGGTGCGGATATCCCGGCGCTTCTGTTTGCAGCCCCTCAAGGGCACGTGATGGGCTTTGATCTCCATCCAGGTTTTGTCGCGGATGCCGCTGCGCGATTTGCTGGCGATGGCCGCGTCAACATCCAGCGCGGCCGGCTAATCGCGCGAGATGACGGCCTGCCCGATCCTTCGGCACTTGGCCCTTTTGATCTCATTTGGTGCGCCGGCGCGGCCTATTTCGAAGGTGTCACGGAGTGTCTAAAGGCCTGGGCCCCAGCGCTAAAACCTGGGGGTCATGTTGCGTTTTCGGAAGCGGTCTGGCTCACCGACAGCCCATCGCCGAAATTGGCGGCCTTTTGGGCGCAATATCCGGCGATGACTGATCGCGGCGGCGTGGCTGATCGTGTCCGCGCGGCGGGCTATGAAACCGTCGCGTCACGACCTTTGAGTGACGCGGCATGGGAGGGCTATTTTGGCCCGATGGAGCGGCGCATTGCCGAATTGCGCCCGCAAGCCGATGCCGAATTGACCAAAGTGCTAGACGAGGGCGCTGAAGAAGCCGAAATCTGGCGCAACCACCGCGATCAGTTCGGCTATTTGTTGTCTGTTGTGCGAACGCGGGAGCGCTGATCGGGTGAGCTTACAGGCCTGTGCGGAATTGGTTGCCCGCGGCGACCCGGACCGGTTCCGCGCCGCCATGGCCGCACCACTTGCCGCGCGCCCAGTATTGCTGCCGTTTTACGCGTTCAATGTGGAAGTTGCGCGGGCGCCTTGGGTCTCTGCCGAGCCGTTGATTGCAGAGATCCGCCTGCAATGGTGGGCCGATGCGTTGGGTGAGATCGCTGCCGGGGGGCAGGTACGTCGGCACGAGGTCGCGTCTCCACTTGCAAAGGTCCTCCTGCCAGATGACGTAAGCCTTTTGCAATGCAACGTCGCGGCCCGCCGCCGCGATGCGCAGCGTGTGCCCATCGGCTCTGTTGATGCGTGGCGCGGCTATCTCAGCGATACCTCTGGGGCGCTGCTATGGGCCGTTACCCGCGCGCTAGCACGCGAAGAGGGCCGTGGCCGCGACTTGCATGGGGACGCAGTGGCGCGGGCGCGCAGCATCGGTATCGGTTGCGCGCAGGGCCTGGCGAACTACCTGCTGGCGGTCCCTGAATTTGTCGCCCGTGGCATCAATCCCCTGCCGGAGATGACGGGGCGAGAATTCAACGACCTCCTGGACGAAATGCTGCGCGCCTTGCGCCAGGGACGCGCCAAGGCCACCCGCCTGCAGCGCATCGCTGAGCTTGCGGCGTGGCGCGCCCGCGGCGTGCTGGCACGTGCAAGAGCTGATCACGCCGCCGTGCCTGAGGGGCGGCTTGATGAGGCGCCGATTAGCCGCGACTTGAGCCTGTTCTGGCGCCGGTTACGGCTGTGAAAGCACCTCTTTTGGCTGCATGGCAAGCCAGATCAGCGCACCGCCCGCAAGTACCAAAAACGGCAGCATCGCGATATTGACCGCCGTCCAGCCTGCGACCGCGCCATCGCCCAACTGCATCAACACGCCTGATGCGAGCGATGCCAATGTCACGCAGCCAAATACGGCCGTGTCATTGAGGCCTTGGATGCGCCCGCGCTCAGCTTCCGAATGGCTTGAGGCCAGCAGCGTAGTGGCGCCGATAAAGCCAAAATTCCAGCCCAGACCCAGAAGGATAAGCGCGCCGAAGAAGTGGTGAAGCGCTACGCCTGAAAGTGCGACAATGCCTGCCAGGGCAAGCAAAAGGAGACCGGTGCCGATGATCGACATCACGCCAAAACGGCGAATGAGGTGGCCAGTGAAAAACGATGGTGCAAACATCGCCAGAACATGAGCCGAGACCACATCCGCGGCATTGCCGTCGGTGAAGCCGCAGCCAACGACTGCCAGCGGCGTTGAGGTCATCATCAGGTTCATTAGCGCGTAGGAGACCATGGCGCAGATGATGGCCACAAAGATGCGCGGGTCGCGCAGCATCTCAGCCCGGCTGCGCCCCGCAGCGGCCGTCCCAGTAGCGGCAGGTTTTGGTGGCGGCAGGTCAAGAAAGGCGAAAAGCCAGACGCCAACAAGATTGAGCGCAGCCGCAGCCGCATAAGATCCGATATAAGGGATCACCGTCAGATCGCCGGTCTGTTTGACCAGTTGTGGGCCAATGATGGCGGAGATGAGACCGCCGGCTAGCACGTAAGAGATCGCTTTCGGGCGGAAGTCGTCCGACGCGCTGTCGGCCGCGGCAAATCGGTAGAAAGCCTGGGCCGACATATAGATCCCGCTGAAATAAGACCCGAGCAGAAAGAGGGTAAAATTGCCCAAGTATAAGCCGTAGCCCGATAGCGCTGCGCCAAGAAAACCGCCAGCCGCGCCGACGACAAATCCCGCGCGACGGCCAAAATGCTGCATGAAGCTCGCCAGCCACCACGATGTGGTCATTGAGCCAAAGACGATCAGTGAGATCGGCGCGGTCGCCAAAATGGGGGTCGGCGCGATCATCAGCCCGGCCAAGCCGCCGACCACAAAGAGGATCGGCATTTGCGCACCAAGGATAGCCTGCGCGGCAATCAGTACCGCGACATTGCGCGTGGCACGCCGGTCGGAATGGATTGCTGTCGCGTCTGTCATACTTCCGGCCTATCCGCTTCGGACGGTGCCGTCCAGCACAGGACGATCCCGGCGCATATCCGGTGTTACTCGTCGTCGGAAGGAGCTTCGAACGCGGCCCACCAGCTATAATGCGAAAGGCCCGTCCGCTCGGCGCGGGGAGTGCCGCAATAGCCCCGTCATGGTTCAGTGCCGTTTACATGGATGGTCGACATGCCACCGGTTCAAAAGCTCAATTCTACATCTGGTTTGGGCGCGTCACGGGTTGCTATCCAACGCGACTTGAGCCCGCACGCCCGCGGGTAGTCCTCAAATCCGGGCGATGGCGAAGACACTTATCTGTCTGGCGGACCTGAGGCGCGGCTGGATATCTTTGAGGTCATCGAGCTGTTCTACAACCCAATGCTCAAACACACGAAGAAGGGCATGCTGTCGCCCGTTGACTTCGAAATCAGACAGCTCAAACTGAAAAAGGCAGGTGTCTAGGAAACTAGGGGCACCTCATCGAGCCTTGAACAGTGAACCGGATCGCCTCGCGGCGTGTCTGACGTCAGACCGTCACGGCGCAATGGAGCGTCTGTGCACGTCACCTCATCGGATGCATGCAAAACACTGCAGCCGCGCGCCTACAACCCGGCAAAAGAGGCAGTTGTGGCAACGGCCCGCTTCGGCGCTGAAATTCACTGTTCGACCCGTCTCAACTCACGACACACCTTTCACTCGATGCTTTAGTTTTCCCCCATGAAGCGCTCGAAGGCCGCCTTGTAGTCTGTATGCCACCGGCTCAGTGCGGGGCGGTTTTCGATCACGTCTCCCACACTCCAAGCGATGCGTTTTTCGTCAATATCGCGCGAGACGTCGTTATCGGGGCATAAGATGTAGAAATCTCCTCGGTTCACGCTCTCGATGAAAAAGTCGACGGTTTGCTCGGCAGTCCACGCCGCGGCAGGTTTCGCAGGCGCGCCGATCATGGCGGTATGGACAAAACCCGGCACCAGCAAATGCGCCGTGATCCGGTGGCCTTCGCCAGTCCGGAGCTCATGCGCAAGCGCCTCGGTGAAGGCCTTTAGTCCAGCCTTCGATACGTTGTAGGCCGGGTTTCCTGGCGGTGTCGTGATCCCCTGTTTTGAGCCGGTATTGATGATCGCACCCGGCCTGCCGCGCGCGATCATCCGCGGCGCGAACACTTGGGTGCCATGGATCGGACCCCAAAGATTGACGCCAAGCATCGCCTCCCAGGGCTCATCGGCTCCGATCGTCGAGGATTTGCCTCCGATGCCCGCATTGTTCATCAGAATGTCTGCCCCGCCAAAGCGGTCGGCCACCTGTTTTTCGAGCGTTTCCATCTGCACCCGATCGCTGACATCGATTTCGGCCGTCATGATCTCAGTGGCCCCGGCCGCCCGCAGGGCCTCGGCTTCGGCGGAAAGCCTGTCTATGTTCCGGTCAAGCATGACCAGATGCATGCCAAGCCCGGCAAATTTCTTTGCGGATGCAAGGCCAATGCCGGAGGCCGCGCCGGTGATCACGGCAACGGATTGAGCGGTTAATGCGGGGTGGGTCATGGGATCGGTCTTTTCCTTGGGCAAATGGCGTCGGCAGGCCCGGGCGGGACGGCGGGCCTGCCGCGTATGTCAGGCCGCGCCGGCCACTTCTGTGTTGAGCGTCATCATGCCCTCCATTCCGAAGGCCGTGAAGAGGGCCTCTGTCGCCTCCTCCGCTTGCAGGTTCATCGGGATGATGGGTTCGGCCATGCCGCTTTTGTCCACCTCGTTGCGGAACTTGCGGTTGCCGGGTGCGGTGTGGATCACCTTCAAAACTGCATCCGAAACGATTTGCGGGACCTGCAACGGATTGGCCGCAAGCGAGGCGCCCATGCTCTCAAGCATGGCATCAGGCGCACCGGCCAATTCGCCATAGCCTGCATCCCGGTCGCGCGACGACGGAGTGATCAGATTGGCGAAGAAATTGGTCGCAAAACCGCCCGGCTCAATCACGGCGACGTCGACGCCGAACTGGCTCAGCTCCCACCGATAGTTCTCGCTCAGCGCCTCGACGGCCCATTTTGCGGCATTGTAGGGGCCAAGGAAAGGAACGGTCACGCGACCAAGAAGGCTGCTGACATTCAAGATCAGCCCGGATCGCCGCGCCCGCATATTCGGCAGAACGGCGCGGATCATCCGCTGGACGCCAAAGACATTGACGTCGAAAACGCGCTGAAAGTCTTCGCCTGAGAAATTCTCCTGTAGGCCAAGCGCTCCGGCACCGGCGTTGTTTACCAGCACATCGATGCCGCCAAGCAACGTCTCGACGGATGCGACACCTGCTGCGACCGAGGCCTCATCGGTCACGTCGATATCGACGACCTCAGCCCCCATTTTGCGGAGCGTTTGCGCGGCATCGCTGTTGCGACCTTGCGGATCGCGCGCGGTCCCTGCGACGCGATGCCCGGCCGCGATCAGGTCGGCCACGATCAGTTTGCCAAATCCGCTGCTGGCTCCTGTGACAAGGATGTTCATGTCGATTTCTCCAGTTTGCGACCCTCGGCGGGTCAGTTGCGATGATCGCAAGCTAGTCGTTGCCAATCTAAGGCAACAGATATATTGATCTGAACCGATGGTTGCGCTTATTAGAACAATTGGAATGCCGGCCCTGGTCAGTTTTCATGCCGTGGCACGCTGCGGCGGGATCAGTGCCGCCGCCGAGCATCTTAACATGGCAAAGTCAGGGATCAGCCGGCACATCTCGCGCTTGGAAGACCATTTCGGCGTGAAACTGGTCGAGCGCAGCGGGCGATCAGTCATGCTGACGCCTGCGGGCCTCCGCCTCAGTCAGCGCATTAGATCCATTCTGGCCGACATCGATCTGCTCGACGACATCGCGCGCGAAGAAAGCGGCGAGGTTTCGGGCCAGGTCAATTTCGCAGCCACTGCTGAGTTCGGATCAGTCATTGCGGCCACTCTTCTTCCCGCGGTCCAGGCGCGATATCCCGATCTGACATTGGTGATGCGAGCGGCCTATGATTTCGAAGACATGCAGGATCCAAGCACAGATCTGGCCTTTCGCATCGGCACCTTCGATGACGACCGACTGGTGGCGAGAGAATTGGGAAGTTTTCGCTGCTTCCTGGTGGCCGCTCCAGGCTTGGCACAAGAGGCCGCGCTTGGCACACCGGAAGACCTCGCCGATCAGCCCTGTTTGATGTTTCGCAACGATATGGCCGCGTCTAGCTGGACTTTCCGATCACCGCAGGGCGCGGCGAAGATCAACGTGGACGGCCCATTTGCGACACGTAGTTTTGCGGTTTTATTCGATCTTGCCGTTGCCGGTCGCGGCTTTGCATACCTGCCGGAATTCATGCTCAAAGAACCCTTGGCTGATGGTCGACTAACGCGCTGCCTGCAAGGCCACGTCTCGCGACGCTATTCGGTTTTTTTGACATACCGACCTGGGTCGAGGCGCATCGCCCGTGTCGACGCTGTCGCCACGCTCGCCGAGGCGCTCCTACCGGCAATTCTTTCGGGCAGCGATGTCAAAGAGTGATCACACCGGGCGCGGTTCGCCACATGGCACAACGGTACCAAGGCATAGCAGCCCGGTGTCCTAAATCATCACAGGACAGAAACGCCATGCGGGCCAAGAGATGAAGGCGGCATTCTTGACTGAAGTAAGGCTGATCGAGAAGGCTGTGAATGGAATTCGAATACTAGCGAAGTCGCAAGACGCCCTCTGAAATCGTGATTTGAATGTCCTCGCTCTCATCGTTTGGAAAACAGCGGTAATCGGCTCCGCTGGGAACAAGGAAATCAGCTTGGAAGCGGTAGCGTTCGCATCACCCGTGTTGAGAAAAGAACGTCAGATAGGTCCATTGATCCGGTATCTCGGTTCCGCGCCAACACGAGGAAGAACCTACGTCGAACCTGGATCGATTGAGACTATGATAGGCGGGCGCAAAGCACGCGGTTTCCCAGGCTTCTCCTGGAATCTCAGCCAACGCAATCTCAGCAACTCCAGACACATTTGTTACCATTGGCGTTGCGCTAAAAGGTGTTGGCGCAGCGACAAAGACACTTGCACAAAGCAGCGCAACTTTCGCGAAGTGAGACTTCAAGTGTTTTCTCATCTTCCGTTTCGATGCCGCCAGACAGTTGCTGGTCGGCCGCTCATCCAGATTTCGCCGCTATCTGGGTGGATAAGCCACCTTGTTTTGCGTGACCCGTTCAGCGAGGCCGCTGTCATCTTAAGCTTTCATCTTCCACGAGCACGGCGTCTAGCGTTTGTGTGTAGGCCAGTGCGTGCGCCTCAAGACATAAAAAAAGGGCGCCCAAGCGAGCGCCCTTTACATCCTACTTCCCCGATCAATCGAGATTGAATGTAGGCAGCGTTGTTGACGGTGTTACAACCTGGTCTGTCGTCGGAGATGCCACGCCGATGGAGGTCGCGCCGCGCAAGATCGACACGCGTTGCGCTGATTGGTTCGGCAGGATCATGGCCGGAGCGCCCGCATCGAACTGGGCCAGCGTCTCGGCATACCAGGTCTGCGCCTGGGCGGGATTTGCCGCCACGCCAAAGCCCGAACGCAGGTGGTGCGCCACAACTTCGCTGTAGCTTGCCTGCCCGGTCGCAGCTCCCAAAAGTGCGCCCGCCGTTGCGATATCGCCGCGGTCCAGATCATAACCAGCGCTTAGGCAAATCTGGCCCGTCGCAAGCATCCGGTCGGCGCTGATATTGGCAGCCGCTGACAGCACGTCCTGGATCACTTGTGCCCGCGATGCGGTCGCCAAACTGGCGATCGGGGCTTCAAGCGACCGGGCAAGGTCCGAACAAATGCGCTCCACATCAGCCGCGGTGACACCGGACAAGCCAGAGATGATCTGCTGGCCCTGGCGGGTCGAATAATCGCGCGCCAGGCAGAATTGTTCACTTAAGGCCTGTTGCGCATTTTGTGGGGTGACGGCGCTGATATTGCCGCCAGAGGCAATCGCGATCTGCTGCGTCTCGGTGCAGTAGCTGCGCATCGAGTTGCCCGCAGTCGTAGGCGCAAAACCGGTAAAGGATTCGTCGGCCGCTTCCTCAACGATTGTCGTCTGGGGGGCCGGCGGCGCGACGGCGGTATCGGGAACCTGAGGTTGCGTGCCGGACGGATTAAAGCGGCCCAAACGCTCATCGTTGAACGACCGCAGCAAGCCGCGAGTGCCGCCCGTCACATAGGCGTTCTGATGCGGCCCGTAATAGCCCGATTGTGCGCGCTGGTAGCTGGACACCAAAAACGCCCGCTCTGCATCGGTAAGCGCGCCGTCGACCGGGAAAAAGCCCATCTCACCTTCAAACGCGCTGGTTGCACGGCGGGAATTGGGCCCCCAGACGCCGTCCGCGCCGCCTGGATTGTAGCCAAAGTAATCAAGTGCGCGCTGTGCTTCGACGTTGGCCTGGCATTGTTCTCCGCAGACACTGCCGCCACCGCCGCCGCCGCCGCCGCCGCCCCCACCACCGCCGCCGCGTGGATTGCAGATCACGCCAGCGGCGCACAAAATAGCGCCCCCGCCGATGACAAACTGGTGCAGGTCCGCCTGCGCACGCTGTGCTGGCATCTGCAGAAGAAGCGCCGCAAAAAAGGCTGAGACAATTGATCGAAACACGAGAAAATCCCCCAGAAAAGTGAACAACTTGTTTCAAAATTAGAACGATTCCCTCGCCGGTTCAAAGCAAACAAGCGGGCGCCCGCAGAATTTATTGTTTCCCAAGCCAGCCCATTGCACCGCCAGCGCTGGCGATTGCGCGGACGACCTTACAATCGCGCTGCACAAGAAAACGGATTGTCAAGAAAAGGGCTGGCGATTCCAACCACTCCCTGCATAAGCTATGCGTCGGAAGCTCAGTTCAAATTATGGGTTTCGCAGCAATGGGGTTAGCGTGCTTATTCGTTTGTCGGCTTGGTTATTTTCATTCGGACTAGTTGTGGCAACCGGCGCTGTCGCCGTCGCACTTTTAGTTGCTTGCGGTCTGGGCGCATTTGCGCAGGTCAGCTGGTTGAATTTCTGTCGCTCGCCTGCGGCACTGGCCGCAGAAGAGGCGCAAGCCGCCATCTTGCAGTCCAACGCTCAGCTTATTCGCGAAATTGCTGCATTGGAGGCAGAGCTTGCCACGCAGCAATGCACAGCCGTCTACCCGCCGCCAGAGATACCGACCTTTGATTTGCCGCCACCGCAACCAGAGATCGATGAGCGTGCGTGGAATGATCGCGACATCGCGGTTTTGGAGGGGTGTTGGGCGCTCGACAGCAACTACCGTATCCGCAACAACCAAACTGGGATCGTGACTGAATTCAACGAATGGACGATGTGTTTTACCCAAGACGGGGGCGGCCGCGAGGAGATGCGATCAAGCGACGGTGCCGTGACTTGTGCGGGGCCGGTGACGGGTTCCTTTAATGCCGGTGGCGGCCTGGTTGTGGCTGAGCCGGGCAATCTGCAATGCTCTGACGATACTTTCATTTACCGGCGCAATTTGACCTGCAATCTCGATGGTCAGGGCGCGGCCAATTGTGTGGTCGTTCAACCTGAAGTTGACACACGCGATGAGGTGCGCTTGCAGCGCGCCACAGGAGGTCCGTAATGGCGGCGCATTTTCTGACGAAGACCAGCGTGGTTTTGGAAGCATGCCTGCGGCTCGACGACCAAATTGCGCTGGAAAGCTACCCCGCCTTGCAGGCCTTTCTGGCCGATCGCGGTCGGGCCCAGGCAGGACGCCTATTTGCCGAGCCGTTGCTGAGCCGCGGCAATCAGAATGCCGTGCCAAGTGTCTCTTGGTACACTGATTTTGAGGGCACTGGCGGTCCGATCTCGCGCTTGGATGATCGCGCCCGGGCGGATGTCGATGCGGTGTTGGCGCAGCGCTTGGCGGGCCTGCGGCCGCTCTTGGATGATCCCGATGGTGGGCGGTTGTTGGGCGCGGCGCTGCATGTGCCGAAGCTTGACGACATCTGGATTGTCGATGGCCAGCCCGTGATGCTCAATTGGGGCATGATCAGCAGCCCGGCCGAAAGCTCCGATGCGGCGCGCCAGGCGCAATACCAGCGCACTTTGGCGCGGTATCTGCCGCTGGCGTCTGCCCCTGCACTGACCGCCGAGGGGCAGGCGGCGCAAAGCCTCGCCCGCGCCCCGGCGCCGCAAGATGAGGCCCCAGCGTCAGGCAGCGGCGCGGCACTGGCAGCGACGGCTGCGGGCGCGGGCGGACTGGCCGCGGGTGCGGTGGCGGGGGGGCGATCGGCTCAACCTGGCTCCGGGGCGTCAGGAAGCGGTGGGGGTGACGCGCCGCCACCGCCGCCGCCCGCTGGTGATGGCGCAGAGCCCGGCGCCTCGGTACGCCGCCGCCCGGCAGGCCTTATCCCGCTGATTGTGCTTCTTCTATTGGCCATAGGAACGCTGATCTGGTTGCTGATCCCGGGCTCTCGCCTGTTTCCCGAGATCGATGATCGCCACGCCCAATTGGATGAGGAGGCCGCGCGTGTCGCGGCGGAGGTCAATGCCGAACTGATCCTGCGCCGCGACGCGCTTCGTGCAGCACTTGATGGGGCAAGCTGCCGGGCCGATGGGACGCTTCTGCTGCCCGATGGTCTGACCGTGGAAGGGTTGCTGCCGCCAGACCCGGCCAGCGCCGATGATGCGCCGGGCGCGCCGGCCGATGGCAATCCGACGCCCGCATTGCCGCCTGATGTCGAACGCGTCGTCCCGGATGGCGCCACACCGGAGGATGCCTCGCTTCTCGATGCGATTGACCGTCGTACCGCGCTGGTCGTGGCCGCCTTTCCGGGCGGCTCCACCGGATCGGGCTTTTTCATCTCGCCGGAGCTTTTGGTGACCAACCAGCATGTCGTCGAGGGCGCGCCGGAAGGATCGCTTTACGTGACCAACGAAGCCTTGGGCGAGGCCCGCGCAAGTGTGCTCGTAGCCGCGCAAGGGCCGTTCATGCAGACAGGCTCGGATTACGCCCTGTTGCGCGTGCCAGGCGCGGCCGCGCCATTTTACGAGATCTACCGCCCGCAGGAGACGCTGCGGCTGCAAAGTGTCGTGGCCGCGGGCTATCCCGGCGATGTTTTGGAAACCGATGGGGCCTATCGGGCGCTCATCTCGGGTGATGCGACGGCCACACCGTTGCTAACGGTCACCTCAGGTATCGTGAATGCCGAGCAAGAGATGGCCGGGATTGCCAATGTAGTTGTGCATTCCGCGCCGATCTCTCAGGGCAATTCCGGTGGACCGCTGGTGGATATGTGTGGCCGGGTCGTCGGTGTAAACACATTTGTCCGCCAGGGTGATCTGCGCAATCTCAACGTCGCACTTGCAACCGCTGATCTGCTTGATTTTCTGGGCCAGACCGGGACGCGGGCCGATGTCGTGACCAATCCGTGCGCGCCTGAGGTTCTGCGGCCGATCGCTCCGCCCGCCGCAGTGATTGCGCCGGGGGCAGACTGACACCGATCATGCAGACAAAGCGCATCGCCACCACGTCGACCTCCGGCCTCAAGCCGCTTGGGACCGCCTATCAGCGGTCGTTCGAGCTGGTGACCGATACGATCCGGGACAGGCTGTCACCAGAACATGCGGCACTTTTTGCCGAACCGGTACAGTCGGAATTTGGCGACAGCATCGATTGGTATGTGGAGGCCGCATCACAGCCGCAACCGCTCGACGCGCTGTCGCCTGAGGCGCGTCCGGTCGCAGAGACGGTATTCCAGCGGCTGCGCGGTGAGATTGCCGAATTGGGCGCGCAACTGACGGCGTCTGCTGATTCAGATGACCGCCGTCTGGGCGAGGCGATCGCCAACGCGATCGAGCATCCCGCGCAGGGTGCGATCTATGTTTTGCCCGGCGCGGAAGGAGCGGAGCCGCAGCCCGTCTTAATCAATTGGGCCTGGACCGATGATCAAGCGACTAAGGTGCGCGGCACGCTTGTGGGCGCCGATACTCGGCAATCGGCGCAGCCACGGCGCGAGGCCGCGCAAGTCGCGGCGATGGGGGCAGGGGCCGCCGCCACGCCGCCCACAGCGGCTCGTGGATCGGGCGCGCTTTGGGCCTGGCTTTATTGGCTAGGCTGGGTGCTGTTGGCCGCGCTGCTGACCGCCATCTCGTATCTGATGTTGCCGGCTTGCGGCCTCAACCTCCCGGGGGTGCCGAACACGTGCCCGCCGCCGGGCGAAGAACGGCTTGCCGTTGTCGCAGGCTCCGCCGTGTTGCGCGATGAGATTGCCCAGCTTGAGCATCGCCTTGCCGTGGCCGACCGGGCCTGCCAGCCGCCGCCACCGCAGGCCGCAATTGCGCCCGAGCCTGTCCCGCCCGCGCCTGTGCCACCGCCTGAGCCGACGCCAGAACTGGCTGAGGAAAGTGAGATTGACCGCCGCATCGATCGCGATGGCGCGCAATTGGGCGATCTGACCTTTTCGCTTGCCTGGAATAGCCGAAGCGATCTGGACATGCACGTGACCTGTCCTTCGGGCCAGACCGTGGCCTACTTTAATCGCAGCGCCTGTAATGGCAGGCTGGACATTGATGCCAATGCCGGGGGCGCCACGGATGAGCCGTTGGAGAACATCTTTTTCAACGGCCCCAATGGCGGCACATATTCGGTCCGGGTGCACCTTTATTCCTCGCGCGGTTCCGGGACGGAGCCGTTTGAGCTGCAAATTCGCGACGGCGACCGGGTCGAACGGATCCAAGGGACGGTGTCGCGCGGGTCTACCGAATGGCGGACCGACTATACCTATGGGGGGCAGTGATGCTGGCCGATGACAAAAAGGACCTGCGGCCGCTTGTCGATTGGCGGCCCGAAGTGACCCTGGTGCCGTTCTCCGGCGTGCAGATCCTCGATTTCGGCTTCCAGCTTGACGCTGTTGACGTAAAATCGGCACGCTTTGTCGAACGCGTCGTCAATCAGGCAGAGGGCCGGTCCGAACGCGCACTCATCCCGCTGAGCGGCGATGCCGACCGCGACGAACACATCGCCGAGAACATGCGCGACGATGACGATGAATACTCGGTCCGCCCGATCGCCGCGTTGGAGCCTTTTTTGTCCAATTGGGTGCCTGTGCCGGTCCTGCGCCTGCGCAGCGAACGCGGCCCCGACGGCAGTGAGCGCTACGATCCCGGCCCCTCGAATTGGGCCCGCATCCGGACCGTGGAACTGCCGCAGCCAGACCTGGAAACGGGCCATACCCATAGGGTACAGCTTGCGATCGACACAACCCTGGCCGCGAGTAGCCCGGGCGATATGTATGTCGCACCAGAGCGCGATGATGCCGCGAAATCAAAAGAGTTCCGGTTCATCTCTGAGCCCGAGCATATGGATTGGTTCCTGCGCCGGTTGCAGGCTGACGATCAGGGCCAAGCGGTCGATCTGCAGCTTTGGGTGTCGGAATGGCTGCAATCGTTGTTTTACCGCTTCAAACAGGCCGAACGCCCGGGCCGGGCCTTCGATCCGGCGAACCTGCCGCATCTTTTTGAGCATTGGGCGCGCTATCTGGCCTATCTCAAGGTGCTGCAAACGGCGGTTCAAATTCCCAAGCTACGGATGATCGACACGGTATCGGATTTGGAATCGGTGGTGCCGGTCGAGGTTGATCTGGTCTTAGACGTGGGCAATAGCCGGACCTGCGGCATTCTGATCGAACGGCTGCCCGATGAGGCGCGCGTGGATCTCGCGCGTTCCTTCCCGCTGGAGATCCGCGATTTGTCCCATCCCGAATCCGCGTATTCCGGTCTGATCGAAAGCCGCGTGGAATTTGCCGAGCTGCGATTTGGCGAGGATCGATTTGCCAGCCGCTCCGGCCGCCGCAACGCGTTCAACTGGCCCGGTTTCGTGCGCATCGGGCCCGAAGCGCTGCGGCTGGTCTCGCTGGAAGAGGGCACGGAGACGACCTCGGGCCTGTCATCGCCGAAACGCTATTTATGGGATGACGTCCCGACCCAGCAGGACTGGCGCTTTCACGGCCATCACGACCCAAACAGCCTGCCTAAAAGCATCCGCTCCGCGATGCGCCATCTCAACGAAAGCGGCGATGTGCTTGAGCAGGTGAAATACGAGGTCAAACACCGGCTTCGTGCGCGCAGTGCGGCGACGACGGCGCCTGCAATCCGGCCGCGCTTTGCCCGCTCCGCACTATTTGGGTTTATGCTGGTGGAACTGATCGCGCATGCCTTGGTGCAGATCAACGATCCCGCGGCCCGGTCAAGGCGGCGCCAATCGGACCTGCCGCGTCGGCTCAACCGCATCATCCTGACATTCCCGACGGCCACCTCAGCCCAGGAACAGGCGATCATTCGGTCGCGCGCGGAAGGGGCGTTGCGGCTGGTTTGGGCGATGCAAGGCATCAGCGATAGCGACAGCGCCATTTCGCGCAGGCCAGAGCTGATTGTGGAATGGGATGAGGCAAGCTGCACTCAATTGGTCTATCTCTATAGCGAGCTGGCGCAAAAGTTTGATGGCCGCATCGACCGCTTCTTTGAACTCAAGGGCAAGCCGCGTGTCCGAGAGGGCACCACTGCGCCGGAGCCGTCGCTGCGGCTGGCCTGCATCGATATCGGGGGCGGCACGACCGATCTGATGGTCACGACCTATTGGGGTGAGGCCAACCGCCGTCTGTTGCCCTACCAAACCTTCCGTGAAGGCTTTCGCGTGGCCGGTGACGATATGATCCAGCGCGTCGTTGCGGCCGTGGTGATGCCAAAGCTCGAACAATCGATCCGAGAGGCGGGCGGCCAATTTGTCGGCGAAAAGCTGACCGAGCTGTTTGGCGGCGATATCGGCGGGCAGGATCAGCGCGCCGTCCAAAAGCGGCGCCAGTTTGTGCTGCGCGTGCTGGCCCCGCTTGCGATTGAATTATTGGGCCATTGCGAATTGGCCGACGAGTTTGAGAACTTCACCCTTCATGCCAACGACGTGCTGGGCCTGTTGCAAACCGCCCAACCCGATGATGACAGCGCCGCCTCGGCAGAGCCTGAGGCCGAAAGCGGCCTGCCCAGCACGCTGATCGACTATATCGAGCGCGCGGCCGAAGATTTGGGTGCACAGAATTGGCGACTGGCCGATTTGATGATCACCGTGTCGCGCGAAGATATCGACGCAATCTCGCGCGAGACGTTCCAGCAGGTGCTGGGCAATATGGGCGAGCTGATCCACCATCTCGATGTCGATATTTTGCTTCTGACGGGCCGTCCGTCGCGCTTGCCGGCGGTCCGCTCGATCCTTGAAGAACTGGCCGTTGTGCCGCCCCATCGGCTGATTGCCATGCACAACTACAAAACGGGGCGGTGGTATCCGTTCCGCGATCCGATCACGCAGCGCATAGGTGATCCGAAAAGCACGGTGGCTGTCGGCGGTATGCTGATCCTGTTGGCCGAAACCCGGCTGCCGAATTTCAAAGTTTCGTCGTCTGCCTTCCGGATGCGATCAACAGCGCGGTTCATCGGGGAGATGGACAGCTCCGGCCAGATTACCAGCGACCGGGTCATCTTCTCCGATATCGATCTCGACCAGAAATCGGCCGGGGGCACGCTGTCGACCGTGGCCATGTATGCGCCCATGCTGATCGGGGCGCGGCAATTGGCGCTGGAGCGGTGGGCAACGATGCCGCTTTTTCAGCTTGATTTCAAAAATGCCAGTGCGGCGGGGCGGTCCCTGCCGGTGCAGGTCACGCTTGAACGGGTCGAATTCGATGATGCCTCTGATCTTGATGACGAGGAGGAAAGCTCCGAAAGCGTGCTGCGCCGCGAAGCGCTGCGCGAGGCGTTTGAAGTGACCGAAGTTGTCGATGGCCGTGGTGATGCAATGAAGCCAAGCGACATCACGTTGCGATTGCAAACATTGGGCTTTGCCGACGAGTATTGGCTTGATACCGGCGTGTTCACATTGTGATGGGGATGGGGATGCAAGAGGAACTGGTGCAGCGATGCCAGGCGACCGCAACAGCCGCGCGCGAAGCGCTGGCTTGGGTTGTTGATGAGGAAAACCTCGAAACCGTCGGCCCGGACCAAAAGTCGCTGATCCACAAATTGCGCCGCGCCGCCCGCCGGGCCGACAAGCTTGGCAAGGCAGCCGGGCGCAAAATGAGCGTCAGCGTCTTTGGCCCCAGCCAAGCGGGCAAATCGTTTCTGGTCTCGGTCCTGGCGCGCCCGGCTGAGGGGCGCTTGACGGCTGACTTTCCCGGTCCTGGCGGCAATCTCGACTACATTTCCGAGGTCAACCCGGAGGGTGAGGGCGAGTCGACCGGTCTTGTCACCCGCTTCACCATGTCGAAAGACGCAGCACCTGAGGGCTACCCGATCAAGCTTGTTTTGCTGTCGGTCTCTGACATTGCGCGCACGATCATCAATAGCTTTTTCAATGACGGCGATCAGTCGGAAACACCGCCCGAGCCGTCCGAGATCTCCGCCCATATCGCCACCTATCGCGAAAAAATGGCCGCTGAACGGCCGGGCCTGGCCTTCGAAGACGTCCTCGAGATCGCCGATTACGTGAACGGCACGTTCAAACGTTCGGCCTATTCGGCGGCACTGCGCAGCTTTTGGGAAGATGCCGCCGAGATTGCGCCGCGCCTGGCGCCCGCTGATCAGGCGGCGTTTTTGTCGATCCTGTGGGGGCGCTACGATGCGCTGACCGAACTTTTCGCCAAGTTGGCCAGTGCCCTGGCAACTGTGGGCTTCGCCGACGAGGTCAATGTGCCGTTGGCAGCACTGGTCCCGCGAGAGACCTCGATCATCGATGTGAAAACGCTGCACAACCTTATGGCGCCGACTGATGACACGCTGAATGTGATGACACCGCAGGGCCAGACCTTTGATATCGGGCGGTCGGCACTTTGTGCCTTGGCGGCTGAGCTGGTCATGCCGATGAAGGAGCAGCCATCCGACATTTTCGGCCGGACGGATCTGTTGGATTTCCCGGGCGCCCGGAACCGGTTTGAACGCCCGCTATCGGAGACCTTGAAAGACCCCGAGGCGGCGGTCTCGCAGCTCCTACTGCGTGGCAAGGTGAGCTATCTCTTTGATCGATATGTAGAAAATCAAGAGATCACGTCGATGCTGCTTTGCGTGCCCGACAGCAATATGGAGACGCTCGATCTGCCGGGGCTGATTGAGACCTGGATCGCGCTGACCCATGGCGACACACCGAAACAACGTGCGACGGCGGATTGCATTTTGTTCTTTGTGCTGACCAAGTTCGACAAACATCTGGGCGAGAGTGCCGCAAGCGGCGGGGCGCAAACGCGGTTCCAGCGGCGGATGGAGGCCTCGCTCGAGAAATTTGGCAAAGCGCGCGACCCTTGGGTCGATAAATGGACGCCAACCGCGCCGTTTCAGAACTGTTTTTGGCTGCGCAATCCGAACTTCTTTGTCGAAGGGCTGATCGATTATGACGCGGCCGAGCGCGAGGTGCAGATCCGCGCCGAAAAGACCGCGCGCGTGGCAGAACTACGCGAAGGCTGCCTGTCGGCCGAGCTTGTACAACGCCATTTCGCCGATCCTGAGGCTGCCTGGGACGCGGCCCTTGCGCTTAATGATGGCGGGGTGAGCTATCTGATCGGCAAGCTCACCGAGGTCTGTAAGCCGGAAAGCAAAATCGCCCAAATCACCGGCCAGCTTGATAAACTAAGCCAGGATTTGCTTCGCGCGCTGGAGCCGCACCACGTCTCAGACGATATCGAGGCGCGGATCGAAGAAAAGCGGCAATCGGCGCAGCAGGTGATCGACGCGCTTGAATATGCGCTCGACAGCCATCGGTTCGGGGCGGTGATGTCGGCCCTATGCGTCGATCAAGACGCGATCATGGATCGGATTTTGCATGTGCCGAGTTATGTGCGGCTGTCAAGTGCGGTTGCGCCGCCGCCCAGCCAGCCGGCGGCGTCGGCTGCGACCGCGACGCGTCCGACAAGCCGCCGCATCCGCCCAGGCGGTGGGATGCGCCCCGCCGCACCGCCGCCGCCTGCGGCCGAGGACATTGCCCCGGCCGCCGGGTCCGAAGAGGGCACGCTGGACGCGATGCGCCGCATCCGCACGATGACGCCAGAGACCTTCCAGACGGATACCGCGATTGAGGTCTGGATCGATGTGCTAAAGCAGTTTGTCGATGCCTCCGACCGGTTGCAGCGATTTGGCTTCACCGAGAGTGTGGCCAATGATCTTGTGCATGAGATGATCCACGGCCTGCGGCGAACCGGGGTCATCGACCGAATGAAGGCGCAGATTCAATCGGTTTCTTTTGGCCATACGCTGGACCGGCAGGCGCATCCGGCCTCAATTGTCTGCGCCGAAGAGATCAATGCCTTTGTTGCCTATCTGGGTACCGACCAAATGCCAGAGGCCGAACGCCCGTTTGTGGAGATGGAAAGCGGGCGGCGACCGGTTTTCACATTGCGCGCGCAAACCGACCAGGTCGATGATCTGCCAAACGAACCGGCGCCCACAGCGGAAGAGACCTGGACGGACTGGGTCCATGCGCTGGATGCGATGTTTCTGGATAATGCGAAGGATGTCTCCGTGGGTGAGCTCAATATAGAGCAAAACCTAAGGCTTGGAAGGATTATCAACAGCTTACGAGGCGAGGCTTAAGCTGATATGAGCACGATCTCGATCACGCCAGACCCCGCGCGACCGCTTGGCGGCTTCGCCCGCCTTGCAGTCCCGGCCAATGCGCTGGCCGATGAGGCTGTGTCGGTTGTCGTGTTCGATGTCTTCTCGGAGCGCTTTTTGGGTGTGGACGGATTTCAAGGCGAACGGGTCGCCTTTGGGCCCTATTCGGTCACGCGCAGCGGTGGTGAGGCGTCGGTCATCGTCGGGCCTGAGATCGTGAATTTCCTCGAAGATGTCGCGACGGTCAGAATTGAGATGGGTTCCGTCCAGGATACGGTCGCCTGGCCCGAGGATGTGGTGCCTGCAATTGGCGCAGCACGGATCGGCGGCATCTATACCGGCGGCCCGATGCAGGCAGGCGGTGAGGATGACGGGCTGGTCGGGCTTATGCCCGAGGATAGCACCGACGACGAAGAACCGCCCGAGCAGGATGATGAGACCATCCCGGCCAGTTTCGATTTTCCCAAGCCCGATCCTGTCCCGGCCCCCGCGCCGCCAAACCGGGCGCCGCTGCTGTTTTCGGTCTTGCTAATGCTCCTGTTGGCTGCGGGTGCGGCCTATTGGTACTTTGTGATGAACCCGGAGGCTGAGATTGCCGAGGACGACCCGCCCGTGGTGGCCGACGAACCGCTTGAAGAGGTGGTCGATCTGCCGGAGCCGAACGAGCCCAACCCGTGCGACGAAATCCTGCTCGACGAATTGGTCGCGGACAGTTTTGCGTCTGCAAGTGCCACATTGGCGCAATGCGCCGGTGAAATCGATCCCGAACTTGCTTTCCGGGTTCTCGAACAGGCGGCCTTTAGCGGGCAGGCGGATGCGCTTGTCATTTTAGCCAAAGCGTATGACAGCGAGACTGTCGACGCCGTATTTGAAACCGATATTGGCGTGGTGCTCAGCGATTCAGATGCATTGGCTGTGGAGTATTACCGGCGCGCGCTTTCGGCCGGGGCACCGGATGTGGCGCCGCTTCTGGACGCCGTCTGCGCCCGGCTTGAAGGTGCCACCAGCCAAATTGACACCGCTGCGAGAGAGGAAAATTGCCCGTGACCCGTATTTCTCAGTTCCGATTACCTGCGCATATCCCTTTATGGCTTGGCTTGTGGGTTCTGAGCATGGCCATGCTGGTGGTGTCGATGCAGCCCGGTGTGGCGCAAGACAGACGGCCGCTGATCATGGACGAGACCAGTTCGGTATTTCAGCGCGTGCTGACCCGCCCCGAAGGCGTTTTGTATGACGCGCCCGACGGTGCCGCATTGCAGGTTTTGCCGCCATTTCAGCCGCTCTACGTCTTCGGCGAAGAGGACGGCTGGGTCGAAGTTGGCCCGACGACGCGCGACGTCGTGGGTTGGATGGCCGCAGATCAGGTTATCGAGTGGCGGCAAAATATCGTTGCGGCATTCACCAACCCGGCTGGGCGGTCGCGCCAGATGATGTTCACCACGCAAGAGGCCGTGTTGGATCTGATGGGCCAGGAACTTGTGCGCGCCCTACAGGCGGGCCTTGTCGAGGCCGCAGACAATGGCAGCCTGACCCCAGAAGACAATGTCGTGGCCGTTGAGCCCGAAGAGTTCGTCAATATCCGCGATGAGCTCTACCTTATGCCGATCCTTGATTGGACCGATGAGCATTTCCACCCGGTCAATTACGACGACACATTGCTGATGGAGCTTGCCTCCGTGCCGCTGCGCGAGGGCGGCACAACGGCGGCGGCCTTTCCGGCAGAAAGCGACGGGTCTAATGCGTTTGACGCGGGCATTGTCTTTGTCATCGACACAACCCAGTCGATGGAGCCCTATATCGAAAGTACGCGGCGCGCCCTGGCCCAGATCGTCAACGACATTCGGGAAAATGATATCGGCACGCAGGTGAACTTCGGCATTGTGACGTTTCGGGACAATCCCGAAGCGGCCGACCTGGAATACCGTACAAATCTGCGCCAAGCGCTGGAGATGGACCGTCCGCCCGAGGACATCTTGGCGACGATGGACGAAATCGAGGTGACCGGGGTCAATTCGCCAGGCTTTAATGAGGACAGCCTTGCCGGGATTGAGGACGCCATCGATCTGACCGATTGGCAGGCAGGCGGAGATGTTTTTGACGGCCGCTATATCATTTTGGTCACCGATGCCGGTCCGAAAGACGCGCGCGATCCAAATGCCCGCTCCGATATCGGTCCGGCGGAGCTTCAGGCTGACGCCGAAGACCAGGGCATTGTGATCATGACGCTGCATCTGCAAACGCCAGAGGGTGAGGCCAATCACGGCTACGCCTCGGCCCGCTACCGTGCCCTGTCACGCTTTGGCGATAGCGTCTTTTATTATCCCATTGCCGAAGGATCGGAGGCTGCGTTCGAAGAAACGGTCACCTTGTTGGTTACAGCGCTCACCGATCATGTCCGTACGGCGCGCGGCGAAGATACCGTGCTGACGGACGATGAGGCGGGCGCCGATCTGCTTGAACTGGGCCTTGCCATGCGCCTGGCCTATCTCGGTACCCGCGAGGGTACACAAGCCCCCGATGTCATCCGCGGTTGGGTCTCGGAACGCGCGGTTGAGGCGCCAAGTGAAGTAGCGTTCGAGCCGCGCCTTTTGGTGACCAAGAATGAGATGTCGACCATGGCCGAGGTTGTCGAACGGATCGTCGTGCTGGGCGAACAGATCCGCAGCGACGAGGATGTCGACGCTTTTTTCGGCCAGCTGCAAACGGCGATGGCGCAGATGGCGCAGAACCCCGATATGCTGATCAACCCCGATGCCCAAACCCTTGGCGGCGGGTTGGAATTTCTCAGCGATCTGCCCTATCGCAGCCAGATCATGAACATCACAGCCGAAGAGTTTCGCCAAAGCGGCATGCAGCGCCGGGTGATCCTCGACAGTCTGCGCCAGAAGCTCGCGCAATATGGCCGCTGGCTGCGTGACCCCGATGCCTGGACGCCGCTTTTTGAAGGCGCGCCGGACGGTGAATATGTCTTTGCCATGCCGTTTGATGTGCTGCCCTGACGCGCGATGCCCGCCGCATTACGCATAGGCGATCTTTCGGCGACGCTGCTTGATCAGGACCGGACCTTCACGCTGGATGTGCCCGAACTTGAGGTGGCACCAGGTGAAGCTGTTGGCCTGAGCGGGCCAAGCGGGACAGGCAAGACGCTGATATTGGAAATCGTCGGGCTCTTGCGCCAGCCCAGCCGCGACGGCCACTTTACCTTGTTGGATCACGATGGTGACAGCGTCGATATCGGCGCTCTCTGGCAGGGCCGCCGGATGGCAGAGATCAGTGCGCTGCGCGGCCGCGCCTTAGGTTTCATCCCGCAATCAGGGGGCCTTTTGCCGTTTCTCAGCTTGCGAGAGAACATCGCGCTCAGCCAACGCATCGCGGACCGCGCTGACGCGGCCCAAATCGCCCAGATCGCCAAGGTTCTGGACATTGAAGGGGTGCTCGACTTGCGGCCAGAGAAGCTCTCGATTGGGCAACGCCAGCGCGGCGCGATTGCGCGCGCTTTGGCCCATCGCCCCAGCCTAATTGTGGCCGATGAACCGACAGCATCGCTTGATCCCGCCACGGCCCAAAGGGCGATGGCGCTGATCGCGGATGCAGCGGCACTTACCGGTTCGGCTGTGTTGATCTCATCGCATGATCTGCCTTTGCTGGCCCAGCATACAACGCGCGGCTATAGCTTGGCGCTGGCGCCAGGCGAGGGCGCGCCGGGCCATGTCGTCAGCCGCCTAAGTGCACGCCAGCCAGCGGTGGTCGCATGAAACTGCTGGCCGAGCTTGCGTTGCGCGATCTGTTGCGCGACCGCGCCCATCTGATTTGCAACGTCGCGGTGATTGTTGGGATCGTGTTGCCGCTCTTGGTCCTCTTTGGCGTGAAGAACGGCGTCTATGACGTTCTTTTGCATAGGTTATTGTCCAACCCAGCCACTTTGCAGATCGACACGGCGGGCAATGAGAGCTTCACGACCGACGATCTGAGCCAGGTCCGCTCCTGGCCAGAGACGCAATTTGCGACGCTCAAAACCCGCAGCCTTTTTGATTTTGTGACCGTGCGTCCCCAGACCGGTGGCGCCCGCCAAGAGGCAGTGCTGGAGGCCAGCGGGCCCGGCGATCCGCGGCTGCCTGATGCGGCTGAGATTGCCCTCGACAGGGTTGTGATCAGTCAGCGCCTGTCCGAGCAAGCTGAGCTATCCATCGGCGACGGTGTCTTGCTCATCACCCAGGGCGAAAATCGCCCGCGGCAATTGGCGCTGGAGGCGACGATCAGCGGCATAGCCCTTCCAGAACAGGTGCCGGGGCGGGTCGTTCTGGCCGATATCGCGCTCCTTGATCTTGTCGAGGCGTTTTATGACGGCTACGCCATTCCCGATCACGGCATAACAGAGGGCCGCCCAATTTCCGACCGCGTGCCGGCCTTTGAGGGGATGCGCATCTTTGCCGACCGGTTGGAAAGTCTCGCACCACTGCAATCGCGCATCGAGGATACGTTTGCCATCTCTACCCAGGCCCGCACGCGTGAGGTGCAAAGTGTCATGGGGCTGGGACGCAATCTGAACCTCGCGCTTATGCTGACGGTGACAATTGCAACGATGGGGCTTTTGGCGACGCTGATCTTCAGCTTTTGGGCGGAGATTGCGCGCAAACGCCGGATGGTGGCCATCCTTGGTCTGCTTGGACTGCCCGCGCGGCAGATCGCGGTTTACCCGGTCATCCAGGCTGGCGTGACCGCCAGCGTGGCGCTTGTTTTGTCTTTTCTGCTGCTGCGGGTCTGTTCCGGCATTGTTGATCGGCTATTTGAGCTTGGCGATCAGCCCGGCGGGCTGGTCTCGGTGTCGCTGGCTGAGGGAGTGCTCATCGCGCTGGCGACGCTTGTCATTGTCATGGCCAGCAGCGCCTTGGCGGTTTGGCAAGCGATGAAGACCGATCCGGCGATTATCCTACGAGAGGAGAGTTAAGCCATGAAATGGGCACGCAACGCTGCGGTTGTTTTATGGGCATCCGCGGGTATTGCCACGACATCGATTGCTGGCTTGGCCCAGACCGAGGCTGGCAGCAGCGTGCAATCGGACTGGCCGGTGGTCTTTTATGATCCGGCCGGGGCGTCGGACCCGGCTGCACCTGCCGACTTAATTCTGCCGATGCCGTGCGGTGGTGCGATGGCCTTCCAGCGCGTCGATGTCCCTGTCGAGGCCGAAAATCCCTTGAGCGACCGGGCGCTGCGTTTGGGCCAGGCCACCGAAGAGACGGCGGAGTCGGACTATCTCCGCCCCGAATTTCTGCGTGGCCCGTTTGGCGATTGGCGCGATGGCACGTCTTATTACTACATCGCGCGCTACGAATTGACCGTCGGCCAGGCGCGCGCGCTGCGGGGCGATTGCGCGGAAATCACACCCCCCGACCGGCGCGCCGAAGGGGAGGTTTCGTGGTTTGATGCCGTCGAGCTTGGTCGGGTCTACACCGAATGGCTGTGGACCAATGCGCGCGAGCGGATACCACAAAACGACGGCGCAATTGGCTTTGTCCGGCTGCCGACAGAGGCGGAATGGGAATATGCCACGCGCGGGGGTGCGCGTATCGATGCCTCGGAGTTTCCCTCCAGGGTCTTCAGCGGTGAGGAGGATTTGCAAGATTATGCGGCCCTTCAGGGTTCAACCCGGGGGCGCATGGGCCCGATCGGGCTACGCCGTCCTAATCCGCTTGGGCTTTATGATGTCTACGGCAATGCGGCCGAATTAATGCTGGAGCCATTTCGCCTCAACGCTGTGGGGCGGTTTCATGGCCAAGCGGGCGGGCTGGTTGTGCGCGGCGGCTCTTACGTCTCAACACCCGATCAGGTCAGCTCTGCCCGGCGCTTTGAGTTTCCGCTATTCTCGGAGCAGACGGCCGAGCCGCTGGCGTTGCCGACATTCGGCGTGCGCTTTGTTCTATCGGCACCTGTGACACAATCGGACCCCTTCCTCGAAGAACTGAACCAGGCTTGGCAAAGTGCGGCACAAGCGGATGTGTCGACCATCGATGATCCCAATGCGCGCCTGGCACAGCTTATTGAAGACGAGGTGGATTTGCGCCGCCGCAACGCGCTTGATGCCTTGCGGCTGGATTTCTTGCGCGCCCAAGAGGTGGCCGAGGCAGCCCTTTTGGAGGCCGGCCGGTCGACCTTACTGAGCGGGGCCATCTTCGTTGTGAGCCTAGAAGAAGATGCAGCCGAAATTAGGCGCCTGGAATTCAACATCGGCAATCTGACCGATATTGCGCGCGTATCAACGGAGGCTGACCGGACGCGCTACAATGCCCAGATTGGCATTTTTGTGGCTCAGATTCAGGAGCTTAGGCGGGCGCAGAGTGGTTTGCTCTTGACCTACCGCAACGCGCTTGAAACCATGGTAGAGGAATTTGACGAGGAAGACCGCGATCGCGCGTTCCAACTGGTCCGGGGGGAACTATTGGCCGGATCGCGCGACCAGGTGCTGCGCTACCTGTTGCGCTTTAACGATGACGTCACGGCCTATGCGGAGGAGCCGGATATGAGCGAGGCCGATGTCCTGTCCCTGGCCTTAAGCGAATAACGCCTGAAGCGAACCGACTGCGCATGCAACGACTGCATCAAAGAGTGCCATTTCCTTGCGCCGTCTTTGGCGCGGCGATCACTCTAAAAACCGATTGACCAGGTTTTCGAGCCGCTCCTGCCGCCCAGATTTGGGCGAGGGATTGATCGCATGTGACGTGACGCGCTGCTCGAGCGTCTCCAACGTTGCATCCCCCAGCATGGCCGCAGCCTCAGCAGCATCCCAACCGGCATACCGCTCGGCACGGGCGGCCTCCAGGCTGCCATCCTCGTGCATCGCCCAGGCGCGCTTGAACGCGGCCGCACAGACATCCATGCCGCCGATATGGGCGGCAACCAGGTCTTCGGGGTCAAGCGATTGGCGCCGCAGCTTGGCGTCGAAATTTGTGCCACCGGTCTTAAAGCCGCCAGCGCGCAGGATCTCGTAATAGGCCAGCGCAACTTCGGGCACGTTGTTGGGGAATTGGTCCGTGTCCCAGCCAGATTGGTAATCGTTGCGGTTCATATCGATGGAACCAAAAATGCCAAGAGACGCGGCAAGTGCTATCTCATGCTCGAAGGAATGGCCCGCCAGGATGGCATGGCCCTGTTCGATATTGACCTTCACCTCCTGCTCCAGCCCAAAATCCTTCAAGAACCCGTAGACCGTTGCGACATCGTAATCGTATTGGTGCTTGGTCGGCTCCTGCGGTTTTGGCTCGATCAGGATCGTGCCGTCAAACCCGATTTTACGGGCATAATCGACCACCATGGCCAGCATGCGCCCGGCTTGCTGACGCTCGCGCGCAAGGTCGGTGTTGAGCAGCGTTTCATATCCTTCGCGCCCGCCCCAAAGCACGTAGTTTTCGCCGCCCAGACGGTGGGTGGCGTCGATGCAGGTCTTCAGCGTGGCACCGGCATAGGCAAAGACATCTGGGTCAGGATTGGTTGCGGCCCCCGACATGTAACGGCGATGGCTGAACAGATTTGCCGTGCCCCATAAAAGCTTCGGCCCGCCATCCCCCATCTTCTGGCCGAAGTAATCGATCATGGCCTCTAGGTTGCGCGTGCTTTCGGCGAAATCTGTCCCTTCGGGCCGAACATCGGCATCGTGAAAGCAGAAAAAGGGCTGGCCCAGGATGGCAAAGAGGTCAAAGGCGGCATCGGCTTTGGCTTTTGCATGATCCATGCTGTCGCCGAACCAGGGGCGATCAAAGGTGCGCCCACCAAACGGGTCGCCGCCTTCCCAGGCGAATGAATGCCAATAGGCAACCGCAAAGCGCAGATGTTCGGACATGGACTTACCGCCGAGCGTTTCGCTGGCGTCATAGTGGCGGAAGGCGAGTGGATTGGTGCTGTCGGCACCTTCGAAACGCGCGGGCGCGATATCGGCGAAATAGGACGTCATTTAGGTCAGCCTAGCGATTGCAGAAGCCGCAGCGGCGTATCGGGCATGGCCCTCGTCGAATGCGGCGGTGAGGTTTTGATCGGGCTCTAAGGTCCGGGCGATGGGCGGTGCGGTTGCAACATCCTGTGCACCGGTTGCGGCCATCATGCCCAGCCGGGCCGCCCCCAATGCAGCGCCGTAATCGCCCTCTGCGGCGCGCGCGATGGGCATGTTCAGCGCTGTCGACAGCGCGCTGAGCCAATAGTCGGAATTTGACCCGCCACCAACCGCGATGAGGCTGTCGATCGGGCTGCCCGTGGCACGG